>JAJDTR010000131.1 GCA_022827055.1 Candidatus Poribacteria bacterium
GGGTTCAAATCCTGCCGGGCGTATATCCTTCCCCCATGGTGGGTGTAGCTCAGGCGGTAGAGCGCTTGACTGTGGATCAAGTGGTCGTGGGTTCAAATCCCATCACCCACCCCATCTCCTAAAGAGAATATCGAAAATGGCGCAAAGGAACCGGACGGCCAGTGTTATCGGGGCGCGCACCTGATGTGACAGCACTGAGATGCATCCGGGCTTTTCGATACTCTTTCGTGAACAGTTTTCGTCTTATGCGTCCGTAGTTCAATTGGATAGAGCAATAGACTTCGGATCTATAAGTTGGGGGTTCGAGTCCCTCCGGACGCATGTTTCCTATGCGCCGTTAGCTCAATTGGCAGAGCATCTGACTCTTAATCAGGCGGTTGAAGGTTCGATTCCTTCACGGCGCACTAAAATCCTTTATGGGCGGGTGTTGGAATTGGTAGACAAGATAGATTTAGGATCTATTGGGGTTATTCCTCGTGAGGGTTCGAGTCCCTTCTCGCCCATCATCCCCGATACGCACGTAAACAGGAGGCCTTCTTGAACGTTGAACTTGAACGCCTAGAAAACGGTCGCGTTCGCTTAAAGATTGAAATCCCTGTTGAGGCTGTCAACGAAGAACTTGAACGAAACTATCGCGCATTAAGAACGCAGGTTTCCGTGCCCGGTTTTCGAAGGGGCAAAGTTCCACTCGGAATGATCCGAGCACGATTTGGCGATCATATCAACTCGGAAGCCATTCATAATCTTGTGTTGCCCGCCTACGAGGAGGCATTGACATCCGAACTACTCCTCCCACTCAGTAATCCCGACTTTTCCCCTCCACTGAATCAGCTTAAGGTCAGAGCGGACAACCCTCTTGTCTTTGAAGCAACAGTCGATGTGAAGCCTAGTTTCAATCTTCCGAAATACGAGGATTTAGTTGTCGACAAAACTCCCGCCAACATTCCACGCGAACAGGTTGACGAGTACGTTCGAGTGTTGCAAGATCAACACGCTATTTATCATCCGATCGAAGAGGAACGACCTGTTCAAGAAGGAGATTGCGTGAGAGTTGACATTGAATGCTTCGTAGATAACCAACTTATAGAGGATGTGTCAAAACAGGATGCTGACCTAGAGCTAGGTAAAGGCAACCTAAATGAAAAGGTCGAATCTGAAATCGTGGGGATGCACCCCGGTGATACAAAAGAGATTGAAACAGAATTTGATGGTCACGCTTCATCTTCGACTCTCGCGAGTAAACATGCACTTTACAACGTAACGTTACATGCGATTACCGAGAAGGAAGTGCCGACGCTTGACGATGAATTCTCGAAGGATTTGGGATATGAAAACTATGGACAACTCTTCGGTGTGATCTGGAACAACTTAGTCGAAGAGGAAAAGGCGCTCAGCTACATTCGTCAGAGAGAGGAAGTCGCAGAACAGTTGATTGAAAAAACTGAAATCAAGCTGTCGGAATCGCTAGTCGATCAGTATGTAGAACAGAATATCCAAAATTTTCAACAGAAACTGAAACAAGACAATCAAACACCGGAAGAAGCAGGAGTTGACATGGAAACGTTGCCATCGCAACTTCGCGAAAATGTGATAAAGCAAACAAAACTGTCGTGGATATTCGACGAAGTCGCCAAGAACGAGAATATTCGGGTCACGGATGATGAGTTGGATTTGGAAATCCGCCGGGTTGCCGAGCAACAGAACAGGGACGTACAGAAGTACACAAGTGCGCTGAAAGCAAGCGACCGGTTGGAAGAATTTAGAGGACAGATGCGATCCGAGAAGATTTATAGATTTTTGATTGATAAATCATCTGAAAAGGAATCTTTGATTATAACTTAGACTGCTGTCATGAATCTAGTTCCTATTGTTGTTGAACAGACCAGCCGCGGCGAGCGATCTTACGATATCTACTCACGATTACTTGAAGATCGCATTGTAATGATAGGTTCCGCAATCGATGATGCTGTTGCCAATAATGTAATGGCTCAAATCTTGTTTTTGGAGGGTAAAGACCCTGACGCGGATATCGTAATCTACATTAACACGTTGGGCGGGTCGGTTCCGGCTGGACTAGCGATTTATGACACGATGCAATATATCAAATCGGATGTGCAAACGTGGTGTCTGGGGCAGGCGTACAGCATGGGGGCAATCTTGCTTGCAGGAGGCACGGCAGGAAAACGATACGCGTTACCTCATTCAACAACGCTAATTCACCAGCCGATTACCACAGGGATTAGTGGTCAGGCTTCCGATATTAGTATCCACGCTACGGAAATTCTGCGGATACGGGAGGAGTTGTATTCAATTCTAGCGGCTCATACCGGTCAGCCGATGGAAAAGATTCAAGCTGACGCCGACCGTGATTACTACATGACCTCTCAGGAAGCACTTAAGTACGGCATCGTTGATCATGTTGTATCGGAGCGCGGTGCGGTCACAGAGGAAAAAAACAAGATTAGTTAGTGGTTTATTTTCTAAAGATATCTGGTTAAGTGTCGGGCGTCGGTAGTTAACGCTGTCTGAACTGTGATTTATGGGACTTCCGTTATTGCTTGCGGGTAGTTGCCAGTGAAGTTAACCAAAAGTTTTGCCTTGAAGCCCACTAGGACTTAGGAAGAAATCAAGTTTTGAAGAAAATACTTGGTTTCGACGTGCGTTACATACATAACGAAAAGATCGCATAGCAGCTATTGAGAGATTGTTAATATGTCGAATGACATTAATGATAAAATTCGGTGTTCCTTCTGCAATACGAGCAAGGAAGAGGTGCGAAGAAAACTGTTCTCGGCGCCCGGATCCTCCGGGATTAGCATCTGCGATGAATGCGTAGATGTTTGCAATGAGATCCTTGCGGAGGAATATGAAGAGTACCATCGGGAGAAGAGGGAATCCTTTTCCAATTTCTCGGATCAACTACCGTTGGCTAGTCCCGTCGAAATCAATGCCAAACTTGACGAGTACGTAATTGGACAGGAGCAGGCAAAGAAGAATCTCTCAGTCGCAGTCTATAATCATTACAAGCGGTTAAAACACCAAAAGAACTCCGATATTGAACTAGACAAGAGCAACATTCTGCTGATTGGTCCAACAGGTACAGGGAAAACACTCCTCGCACAGACACTGGCAAAAATCCTCAATGTTCCTTTTGCAATTACTGATGCGACGACGTTAACTGAAGCCGGTTACGTTGGGGAAGATGTCGAGAACATCATTCTAAAATTGGTTCAAGCGGCGGACGGCGATGTCAAGCGTGCCGAAACCGGTATAATTTATATTGATGAAATTGACAAAGTCAGCCGCAAATCCGAGAACCCATCCATCACTCGGGATGTCTCGGGCGAAGGGGTACAGCAAGCACTTCTGAAAATTCTTGAAGGCAAGATGGCAAGCGTCCCGCCACAAGGCGGCCGCAAACATCCCCATCAGGAATTCATCGAGGTCGATACTACCAAGGTATTATTTATTTGCGGCGGAACGTTTATTGGACTGGAAAAAATCATACAGGAGCGGCTTGGTAAGCAGACCGTTGGATTTGGATCTCCGATCCAAGGCAAGCACGAAAAGAAACTGCACGAGATTCTTGAGCAAGTCATTTCAAAGGATTTGATTAGATACGGATTTATTCCTGAGTTTGTCGGTCGATTGCCGGTCGTTGCCACGTTGCACGAGCTTGACGAAGACGCACTGATTCGTATTTTAACCGAACCCAAGAACGCTCTTGTCAAGCAGTACACTCAGCTATTGGCGTATGAAGATGTTAAATTCCACGCGACGGATGAGGCGTTGAGCGCAATTGCCGAAAAGGTAATTGAACGAGAGGCTGGAGCACGAGGATTAAGGGCAATCCTGGAGAAAATCATGTTGGATTCGATGTATGAGATTCCATCGTTAGAAGGTGTGCGAGAGTGCATAATTACCGCGGATTGCGTGTTGAATAGTACACCGCCTGATTTGGTTCATGAAGATCAAGAAGCAATTAGCGCCTAATTCTAAATAGTCCAAAAGGAGACTACCATGGATCCTGATTCAGTTACCACTCGTCAGGACGATCACAACACCACATTACCCGCAATAGCGTTGCCTGGTAAAGTCATTTTCCCTCGAGTACGGCAGCCATTGATTGCGGCTCGAACTATGGGAGTATTGGCGACGAAACATGCCATAGACACAAATCAAATCGTACTGTTGGTGAATCAGAAGGATAAAGAGGTAGAAAACGCCGGGCCAGACGACCTACATCGCGTTGGGACTGTAGCGAATATCATTGAATCGTACGATCCAAACGACGGTACCATTCGTATAGCCATTGAAGCAAAGACTCGGGCGATAGTTCTGCGTTGCTTTGAAAAAAACGGCTTTCTGCAAGCGGAGGTCAAGACAATCGACGAGGAGTCGGATCAATCAAAGCAAGCATCGTCGCTCATGAAAAAGGCGCTCGCGACTTTTGAAAAGTACATGAAAGCCAATAAACAGATGTCTCCCGATGCAGCAATCGTTGCGCAGAAGGAGAAGGAACCCGGGCTGCTTGCAGACACGATGATAGATTTCACCAGTGTCGACTCTGAAAAGAGGCAGGCCGTTTTGGACGAGATAAATCCAATCAAACGTCTTCAATTGGTGATTGACTATCTGTCTCAAGAGTTGGATCTTGTAGCCATAAAGGACAAAATCAATACGCAAGTCCGCGAATCTGTTCAGAAAACGCATCGTGAGTTTTATCTCCAGGAGCAGATGAAGGTCATCCAAAACGAGTTGGGGAGGGGCGATGATGTTGCCGAGATTGATGAACTCCGTGAACAGATTAAGGGCGCAGGAATGACGGAGGAAGCCGAGGAAAAGGCACTAAAGGAAGTCGACCGCCTACAACAGATGCCGCCGATGTCCGCCGAGTCGGGTGTTATCCGCACCTATATTGATTGGCTGCTCGCCGTGCCGTGGCAAGATCGAACCGAGAATAAGATCGACATTGAAGAGGCGGAGAAAATCCTTGACGACGATCACTATGGACTGGAAAAACCGAAGGAGCGAATTCTCGAGTATTTGGCGGTATTGAAATTGGTCGAAAAGTTGAAGGGGCCAATTCTTTGCCTAGTCGGTCCGCCGGGTGTCGGAAAAACTTCGTTGGGCAAATCTGTCGCGAGGGCTACAGGGCGAAATTTTGTAAGAATGTCACTTGGCGGCGTCCGGGACGAGGCTGAGATCCGCGGACATCGACGCACGTACATAGGAGCATTGCCGGGGCGGATTATTCAGGGGCTCCGAGACGCTAAATCGAAAAATCCACTTTTTCTCTTGGATGAAATTGATAAGATGAGCTCCGATTTTCGGGGTGACCCCGCCTCCGCTTTACTTGAAGTTCTTGATCCCGAACAGAATGATACATTTCGAGATCATTATTTGGACGTGCAATACGATTTGTCCGAGGTAATGTTTATTACAACTGCAAATACGCGCGTTACAATCCCACCCGCGTTGCAGGACCGAATGGAAATTATTGAGTTGCCCGGATACACGGAATTTGAGAAACACAAGATTGCCAATCTGTTCCTAATTTCCAAACAACTCAAGGAGCATGGACTTGCAGATCGATCGATAGATATTTCGGATGAGGCAATTTCCGAAATTATCCAGCGATATACCCGCGAAGCCGGCGTCCGAAATCTCGAACGCGAAATTACGAGTATCTGCCGAAAAGTTGCCAAGCAGATTGTAAAGGATGAGGCGGCGGATGATGAAGGAGATGGCGAGGACAGGCTGATCCACGTTAATACCGAGAACATTACGGAGTACCTTGGTCCCCCCAAGTTTACCCGGTCCAAAGCCGAGGAACAGGATGAAGTCGGTGTTGCCACCGGCATGGTCTGGACGCAAGTGGGCGGAGACATTGTGCCAGTTGAAGCCACGACCATGGCGGGAGAGGGCAAGTTGTCGATGACTGGTCAACTGCAAGAGGTAATGCGCGAGTCCGTACAGACGGCTGTCGCTTATATCCGCTCCCGTGCGGAGTTGTTCAGAATACCGTCAGATTTCTTCGAGAAACATGACGTACACATACACGTCCCAGAAGGGGCTGTACCGAAAGATGGTCCCTCCGCGGGCGTCACTCTCGCCACTGCCATCGTGTCGGTGCTGACAGGTCAGAAGGTCCGCAAGGACGTCGCCATGACGGGCGAAATTACGCTGCGCGGTCATGTGCTCCCCATCGGCGGCTTAAAGGAGAAGGTCTTGGCGGCGTACCGAAACGGCATAAAGACCATCATCATTCCCGGGGACAATGACAAAGATATTCCCGAGATTCCTGATGAAATTCGCGACAATATCTGTTTTCATAAGGTCGATGACATTACTGAAGTTTTGGCATTGGCTTTGAAGGATTCTCAGACGCTTGAAGGAGATTTGACCGACGATGACGAGGTCGCCGAAGCCCTTGAAGATCTCGCTTTGAGGACACCAGATGCGATTGGACAAGTTCCTACAGGTGAGCCGAATCGTTAAGCGACGAACCGTTGCCAATGCTGTCTGTAGCAGCGGGAAGATTTTGGTTAACGGGCAGAGAGCCAAGGCGGGCAAGGAGCTTGCCGTTGGAGATGTGTTGACCGTTACCTTCAGTGAAGATTCCGAGCAGGTGTTTGAAATCGTCGAACTTCCCTCCGGACATGTTTCAAGAGACAGAGCGCCCTCCCTTTACCGTGTTCTCCGATAAAAAATCCTACGCATCTTTACTCTACTGAACTGCGCGTCGGAATGCGCACATGTAGAGGAGTGGAATTGTCTTGGTTAGTGCATAGTTTCTGGCAAGGCCGGAAAAAATTCAACATTGCCGATATATGGTAGCGGAGAAGTTCGTATTGAACACGGGAACTCTAATGGTCATATAATCTTACTTTAATATCGCCATTCTCCGCGTAGCAGCGAAGTCGCCGGCCGAAATCTGATAGAAGTAGATTCCGCTTGAAATTGGATCCCCCGCGTTATTTCTACCATCCCAATACGCTGCGCTTGTATGGCCAATGTGTGTTCCCATTGAAACAACCAATGTGGCTACTGGGACGCACTCGAATTCTTTGAAAAAACTCGTCATGCTCGCCATCACAGTTCTGCGGCGGATGCCTTCCTTGCGGTTTCCGATTTCCATTTGTCATCTTTATGGCACGTAGATTGCTATACACCAGTGTGCACATTTAACGTAAGCATTGCGCCGCAAGCTATATCTACAATCGTTTCCGTTCATGCGAGACTACATAGGCAATTACATGTACTTCAAGATAATGCTATCTACAAGTAAATGAGCGACTGACAAAAACGCAATAAAATCCTCCTTCAAAGACTCCTCGCCGCGATTCGGAGATCAATCTCGCCGACCGAATTGCATAATTCCTAAATGAAGAGTTTTTTGGTTGAAACAGCTATGGTTCCCCTCTAGAATGCAGTCGGCAGAAAGAAATTTGGAACTTCCGAGACAAAAAACACCACAATAGCGGAAAATCAGTGTAAAGATTGTCACGCCACTTACTAGAAAAAGAGGAATTCTATTTCTTGAAGAAACCTATCACTTCTTCTTTCAAGTAGAGAATTGTCCGATGATATGGCGAACGTCCTTCAAAATCAGCGCACTAATCGGTTTCGTTCTATTTGCACATTATAGCATCGCCCAACCCTTTAACGAACAGAATTTGCCTGAAGGCGCTAAAGCGCGGATTGGAAAGGGTAGAATCAACGAGATCGCATATTCGCCGGATGGGGGACAACTCGCGGTAGCAACTAGCATTGGAATTTGGATATACAGTATAGTGACAGGTGACGAGGTTAAACGAATCACGGGAAATCTCGGCATTGTCTTCACTATTTCGTTTTCCAGAGATGGGCTGACACTTGCAAGCGGCAGTTCGGATGGCAGGATACTGTTGTGGGACGCCCAAACTTGGGAGTACTAATATTCGCTTGAAGGTCATACCAATGCAGTACGGTCAGTGGCGTTTTCTCCCGACGGGGGCACGCTTGCCAGCGGGAGTAAGGATGCGACCGTACGCTTGTGGAATGTGCACACTGCGAAGTTAATCCACACACTTAAGGCTGGTAGCAGCGGGGTTATTTCAGTAGCATTTTCTCCCGATGGAGATATGCTTGCCAGTGGGAGTTCCGGCTGGACGATTCGCTTGTGGGATGTTCGAAGCGGCGTACAGTTACGAAAACTTGAAGGTCATAAGAACTGTGTCTCTTCTGTAGCGTTCTCACCTGATGGTTCCATGCTAGCTAGTGGAGGTGAAGACAGGATTATTCGGTTATGGGATTTCCGCACCGGGAAAGTTCACCGATCGTTCAGAGTTCACGGAGGCTTCGTGGAATCTGTGGCGTTTTCCCTTGATGGTACGACGCTTGTGAGTGGGAGCGCCAATATCCCGAACATTGACAGCACAATTCGCATCTGGGATGTCCGAAGTGGGAAACACCTGCGAACGATTCCAGGGCATACCGAATCGGTCCAATCTGTCGTGTTTTTTCCTGATGGACAGACGCTTGCCAGTGGAAGTCTAAGTGGAGTTCGTTTATGGGATCTTCAAACCGGGGAAGCGTTGAAGACCATTGGCGGGCACTCGGGTTCTGTTCGGGCAATAGCGTTTTTTCCTGATGGACGGACGCTTGCCAGTGGAGGTGAAGACAGGTTTATTCATTTGTGGGATGCCCGAACTGGAGAGATTCTGCAAACGCTTGCGGCGCACATAGACCCTGCGGCATTGCCGGATCGATTTCATCAGTGGCGTACAAGACCTGCGTCAATTGATTGGCAGTTTCCTGTCGCATTTTCTCCGGACGGCGCTACGATTGCCAGTGGGTATGTGGGCAATTCGATTCGTTTGTGGGATGCCCGCACCGGGAGTACCTCGCACATCCTTGAGAATCATGTAGGCGAGGCGGAGTTTGCAACGTTTTCGCCTGATGGTTCGATGCTTGCCAGCTTTGGAATAGATGACAGAGTTGTTCGTCTGTGGGATGTCCACACTGGAAACGCCATGCTGACTTTCTCGGGTCACCCTGGCCGTGCCGGCGCGGTTGCGTTGTCTCCTGATGGACTAACACTTGCTACCGCGAACTGGAATGACATCCGTGTGTGGAACTCTCGAAACGTGGAAACTTTGCACAATCTTTGGGGGCACACAGAATACGTCGTATCTTTGGCTTTCTCTCCCGATGGTCTGATGCTTGCTAGCGGCAGTTATGACGAGTCGATTCGATTGTGGGATGTTCGCACCGGGAAATGCATTCATACCTTGTGGGGGCATACAGATAAGGTTAACTTGATTGTCTTTTCTCCCGATGGATTGTCCGTTGCTAGCGGGAGCTGGGATCAAAAAGTTCGGTTGTGGAATGTGCGCACTGGAAAGTGTCAGAGGATTCTTGAAGGGCACACAGGTACTGTTCTTTCCCTTGCCTTCTCATCCGATGGTGCGACGCTCGCAAGTGGGTGTAACGACGGAGCGATTCTTTTGTGGGACTTAACTTCCATTTCAGAGTAGCCAATTAGCTGTAGATAGTTTTCAGGTGCTCAATGAGAAAAACTCAATTTCCTAAGTTTATGCTACTGTTCATTTGTGTTCTGTTTCTACAAAATAGTATTGCCCAAGACTTTAACGAATGGCATTTGCCCGAAGGCGCCAAAACTCGGATTGGAAAAGGTAGAATGTCCGGTGGTGTTGCATTCTCGCCAAATGGATCACTGCTTGCCATCACGTGCAAAACTGGCACATGGCTGTATGATGCGAATACTCTTGCCGAAATCTCCTTTGTCACGGGTCACACAGCACCGGTTAGGCATGTAGCCTTCTCTCCCGACGGATCTATGTTTGCCACTGGAAGTTCAGATAAAACAGTCTGTATTTGGGACACACAATCGGGGGAGCACATGCGGGCTCTAATCGGGCACACTGGCCGAGTGACATCGGTTGCATTTTCGCCGGACGGAGGCACACTCGCAAGTGGCAGTGAAGACGGCACGGTTCGTTTGTGGGCCCCAGGCAGCGGGGAATATCTGTATACCATTCAAAAGCATACGGAGCGAGTCACTTCACTTGTGTTCTCCCCCGATGGATCAACAATTGCCACTGGAAATTCCGATGATAGAGTTCGTTTGTGGAACGTAGCAAGCAGGAAACAATTGTATACACTTGTTGGGCATGAACTTGGAGTATCTTCAGTTGCCTTTTCCCGCGATGGTTCGACGCTTGCGAGTGGAGGCTGGGACAATACCATTCGATTCTGGGACGTTCGCACGGGAACGCACCTAAAAACTATCAAAGCGCAGTATGGTTCGGTTGGCGCCATTACATTTTCGCGCGATGGGTCAACGCTTGTTAGTGGGAGTTCGGATGGTGGGATACTTTTTTGGGATGTGCAGACGGGAGAAAGGGTGCGCTTTTGGCGTAGCAGGGCGGTGCGTTCTATGGCATTTTCCCCAGATGGGAACATGCTTGCAATTGGCAGTGAGAAGGCCAACGTAATTCAGATTTGGGATGCGAATACCGGAGATCGGATGCCAGCTCTTGTGGGACATTCGGGCAAGATAAATGCGGTGGCGTTTTCTCCAGACTGTACATTGATTGCGGGTGGAGGTGAGGACAGAACGGTTCATTTGTGGGAGGCGAGCCTCAAAGAGCATCAACTTTCCCTCAAGAGGCATGCGAATAACAACACAATTATGTCCTTAGCATTTTCGCCGGATGGTTCCATACTTGCCGGCGGCAGTATTCAATGGCTGCAGTTCTGGCGGATTTCCAATGTGGACCGAAGAGCCCTGCCTAGCCTAAAGGGACACAAGGGATGGGTTGGGTCAATTGCGTTTTCGCCAGACGGCGCAACACTCACCAGCGGCGGATATGGTTATGCATCGCCGTTGTGGGATCTGCGCACTGGAAGTGTCCTACTGACTCTATCGGGGCACCCAAGTTATGTGAAGGTTGTGGCGTTTTCGGCTGATGGAGAGACAATAGCTACTGCGAACTGGAATGACATCCGCTTGTGGAAAACCCGAACCGGAGAAGTTCTGCAGCATCTTTGGGGGCATACGGAATGGGTTGTCTCATTGGAGTTTTCTCCCAATGGGCTGTTGCTTGCCAGCGGCAGTCACGACGAGTCGATACGTCTCTGGGATGTTCGCAATGGGCAGCACCTACGAACGCTTTGGGGACACGCAGCACCGGTCACGTCTGTCGTCTTTTCCCCTGATGGTTCGATCCTTTTTAGTGGTAGTCGAGACAAGACGATTCGGTTGTGGGATCCTCTCGCGGGTAAACATCAAGTGACGCTTGAAGGACATACAGATTCGGTCAATTCCGTTGACGTCTCTGCTGATGGGCAGACGCTTGGTAGTGGGAGTTCGGATGGGACAATTCTGCTGTGGGATTTAGCATCTATTCGGAATAACAGCGGTATGGAGCAGAGATGACCCGAGACTGCGCCATTGCCGATTTACCACGGTCTAATCGATCGTGAGGAGTTGGTTCGGTATCAGCTAGAGGAAACGACATATGCTACGGTAAAGGTTTACGTTTCATGCGGGAACGGCGTTCGTTGTGCATTGGTGTAATTTATCCCCGACGTTCTTGTTGGAACCGAAGCAGTCTATACAACTGTGAGCGATGTAACGAACAATACGAATTTGCCGACACCGGACCTTATGCGTCGGCGTTATGTGGGAGCACCAAGACGCTTAAAGAGCTGGAATAACAAAATCGATCGTTCGGCGACACCGTGGTTTCGGAGCCAGTACGCAACTGTCGCAAGTTCTCTGCCATACTTCCGAGATCGAAACAACACTGCTTTCACTCTTGGCGATCACTCACCACGGCATTTCAAATTGGAGAATCATCTAATGAGACATATGCTACTAGTCAAATTTGCACTTCTATTCGTTTCTGTCCTATTTCCACAATATAGTTTTGCGCGCAATTTCACGCAATTGTCATTACCCCAAGGCGCGATACAGCGGCTAGGGAAAGGCTGGATTTCCGGCAATATCGCGTATTCTCCTGATGGAACACGGTTAGCAGTCGCGGGCAGTGTTGGAATCTGGATTTATGACGCAGAAACGGGCGCCCTCGTTGACCTATTCACCGGGCACACCGGTGAGATTTATTCCGTGTCGTATTCTTCCGATGGATTAACGCTTGCCAGCGGGAGTTCGGACAAGACGATTCGAATGTGGGATGCGCGTACTGGAGAAAGTCTCTACATCCTCAATGGTCTTCGCTACAGCATAACTTCTGTTTCGTATTCCCCAGATGGGGCACAGTTTGCCAGTAGGAGTGCGGGTGATGGGACGATGTGTCTGTGGGATTCCCGCACTGGAGAGAGACTACATGTCTTGGAGAAAAGGAAGCATAGCGCTCATCCCATTGCGTTTTCGCCCGATGGCGGTATTCTTGCCAACGGAGGTTGGAGCGGGAGAGTTGACTTATGGGATGCGCGCACCGGAAAGCACCTAAAGACGCTTGAAGGGCACACGCGGCCGATGAACATCGTTTCGTACTCCACAACTGTTTCGTTTTCCCCAGATGGTACTTTGCTCGCCAGCGGGAGTTCGGACATGCTGATTCGATTGTGGGATGCACGCGCCGGAGAGTATCTACATAGTCTTGAAGGAGACACGAGTTCGTCCGGATCCGTAGCGTTTTCACCTGACAGCCGTACTCTTGCATGCGTAGGCAAGGACAGAACGATTCGTTTCTGGAGTGCACGCACGGGCGAGGGCGTTGGAGCCCTAACCGGAAGCGGGAGAAAGATCATTTCCATTGCGTATTCCCCTGACGGTACCAAAATTGCCGCTCGCTGCGCCGACCAAAAAGTTCGTTCATGGGACATACGTACTGGGGAAAATCAACTGACCCTTGAAGGGTACACGGGAAAGGTTAATTCACTAGCTTTCTCTCCCGAAGGAGACACGTTAGCCGTTGGAGGCAAAGACAACGTAATCCGGTTTTGGGATTCCCACACCGGGGTACTTCGTCAGACACTTGAGGGGCATTCGCGTGAGGTGTATTCTTTAGCGTATTCGCCCGATGGTATGACGCTTGCGAGCAGCGCAAAAAAATGGTATTCGACAATTCGTTTTTGGGATGTCGGAACAGGCAGAGGCATTCTTTCCCATTCGGGGCATAATCAAGATGTTTTTTGTGTTTCGTATTCACCCAATGGATTGACGCTTGCCAGCGGGAGTTTGGACAAAACGGTCCGCTTATGGGATGCACGGACCGGGGAACATAAGAAGACTCTTGAGGGACATACAGATTCAGTTCGCTGTGTTGCCTTTTCTCCCGACGGGTTGACGCTTGCCAGTGGCGGAGATATACTTGACAAGACGATTCGGCTTTGGGACGTACCCACTGGCGCGCTTCGGCTGACCCTTGATGGAAATACAAATCGCGTCAATTCCATCGCGTATTCACCCGATGGTGACACGTTGGCAAGCTGTAGTGATGGAATAATTCGTATCTGGGATGCTCGTTCCGGGAAAGAACAACAGGTTCTGAAACCGTCAAGCGGGGGCAGCATCGTAGCGTATTCTCCCGTCGCGGATACGTTAGTCAGCGCAGGTGGTAAATCAATTCGTTTGTGGGATACGCGTACGCTAACGTTGCTAAAGAATCTTGAAACGGCCACTGGGAGCGTCACTTCCGTAGGTCTTACTCCGGACGGTAACACACTCGCTACCGGGAGTTCAGATGGCACGATTCTCCTATGGGATTTGACACCTTCTACAGCTGAAGATGTCAATTCGGACGGAATTGTCAATATCCTGGACTTGGTATCGGTTGGCTCACGATTTGGGCAATCTGGACATATACGTACGGATGTCAACAAAGACGGAGTCGTCGATATCACTGATTTGATTAGGGTTGCAGCTGCGATTGAAGCCTCGACAGCCGCACTTTACGTTCATCCACAAACGGCAGCCCCGGAAGTTCTCGGAATAATCACGGTGGAGGATCTCAAGAAGTGGATGAGCCTAGCCCATAAGATTGAAGATAAAAACGTATCCGTGCAAAAAGGGGTTGCGACGCTTGAGATGCTCTTGGCAGGGTTAACGGGTTGGAAATTCACCTCGAGTGAAAGCATTACCCCAAATTTTGCAAAGTGGGAGTTGCCCCAAGGCGCCAGATTGCGGCTTGGCAAAAGCAGAGTATCAGGGAACGCCGCATATTCACCAGACGGTGAACAACTCGCAGTGGCGTGCGGTATGGGAATCTGGATCTATGACGCGGTCACCGGTGTCGAGCGCACTCTTCTCACGGGGCACACGGGCAGCGTAACCGCAGTAGCGTATTCGCCTGACGGTGAAACACTCGCCAGTGGGAGTATGGACAAGACAATTCGGTTGTGGGATGCAAGAACCGGGAAGCACCTGAAGTCGCTATCGGGACACAACGGTATTATTACCTTCTTGGCTTACGCCCCTGACGGTGCAACGCTTGCCAGTGGTGGTGACTATCCGGATAACACTATCTTTGTATGGGATACTCGGACAGGAGAATCCCAAAGGGTTCGCGGTCCCGAGCTATGGAGTCCCTCGGCGGCTCTCACGCCGGATGGAAGGCTACTGGTCAGTGCAGATGGTAGCGGTAAGATTCACCTATGGGATGCAAGAACCGGGGAACATTTGCGTATACTTGGTGAACATAAATACAATCCGGATAGATTTGAAGAGGCACCCGAACCTGTTACCACCGTGACGATTTCTCCCGACGGTTTGACGCTTGCCAGCGGTGCCCCCGATGAAAACATACGGCTGTGGGATGCGCGCACTTGGGAGATTTCGCGGATCTTTGACTCACGCACGTGGGCAATCAACGCCCTGGCATTTTCTCCTGACGGGTTGACGCTTGCCGGGAGCGGCGACCACAACATCCATCTGTGGGATGTTCGTACCGGAGAGTTCCGGCAGTCATTGCAGAAGCATTCGGGGCTTGTCACCGCCTTGGAATTCTCTCCCGATGGCAGCACACTTGTGAGCACCAGTGCGGAGGAGGTTCGTATGTGGAACAGCCGGACTTGGACAGTTCAGCGGACACTTGAGGGGCATGGATGGGTTGGGGCAGTCACCTTCCTGGCGGGGGAGAATACGCTTGTTAGCGGGAGCGGGGCAATTCGGTCATGGGATACTCGTTCTGGCAAACTCAAACATGCATTCTCTTACTGGAATGGGGAAGCACCAAATGTTTTTTCGTTTTCCCACGACGGTCGTGCACTTGCAGGTGGGTATTGGGAGAATATTGAACTTTGGGATTTGGAAACGGGTGAATCGAAACATTCGCTTAACACGGGAATAGGTAGGATTACCTACCTAGCATTTTCACTCGACGGAGAATTACTTGCAAGCGGAAGTATGCACGCGGGAATCCGTTTGTGGAATACTCGCACAGGAGACGCGCTGCGCACATTGGAACATACCACTAAAGACCCGTATTGGCCTTCAGTCTTAGCATTTTCCCCCAATGGGCAAGTTATAGCCGGTAGGTGCTGGGATAGCACGGTTCGCCTATGGAACATTCGCACCGGTAAACTTCTCCAAACGATTAAAGGGCACAAGAGTTGGGGTGGTACCCTTGCGTTCTCGCCCGACGGGAGGAACCTTACTTTTGGGGGAGAGGACAATCTGATACATATGTGGGACCTTGGCGCCGACGAAATTCGGCACACACTCAAGGGTAACACGTCAAGGGTGATTTCTTGCGCATTTGACCCCGATGGGAGGTTGTTCGCAAGTGGAGGGTCGGACAATACGATCCGTATTTGGAATGTGCGCACCGGAGAACATCTGCTCAGTCTAAAAGGGAGTTTGGGCAGCCAGATTACTTCCATTGCATTCTCTCATAGCGGTGAAACCCTCGCAAGTGTAAGTTCGGCTGACACGATTTTGCTGTGGGACTTGACACCTGATGCAAAGGCAATTGAATCGGGACGGTAAATGCTGGTATTTAGCACTGGCTGCTGCCGACACCGCATAGTTGGACTGTGATAGGAAATGTGATATTAAGAAAGGAGGAATCTTAACACCAAGCCGTCGTCGGCTGCTACTTCAAGATTGCCATCTTGCGCGACGAATGAAAATCGCCAGCCGAAATCTGATAGAAATATATTCCGCTTGAAATTGGTTCCCCCGCTCCATTTCTACCGTCCCAATACGCTGCGCCTGCACGCGTGAGGTATTCTCCAGCCTTTTGATGCCCCATTTCGAGTTGGCGAACCAATAAGCCGCGCGTGTTAAAGATTTGGATGGTCACCAGCGTATCTGATTCAATCTCGTAGGGTATCCAGGTTTCAGGATTGAACGGATTCGGGAAGTTCTGTCCGAGTCGGTTTATGTAAAGTGGGATCGAATTTCTTGCCATACTTGGCGGTTTGCGGAATACGGTGGGGTCTTCTACTGAAAGTTCGAAGAGGTGTTCGTTTATTTTGAACATGCGAAGGTCGTGGCGATCCGTGACATAAACGGCATCGCCGACCACAGCCACGTCGGACGGGAACCGTAACGCAGCTTGAAAGTCCGGACGCGAAACCAGATTGCGGTCTTGTACATCCACAATCTGTACGCGTTCCTGATCCAGCAGAAAGAGGTAGTCACCACGAATCTGCGCAGCAATCGGCAGCACATCGGTTTGATATTCAGCAATGAATTCGGGACGCCGAGGATTGCTCAAGTCCAAGATTTGTACGCCTGCCAACGTGTCCAACAGATAACCCCGATTTCCAGAGACTGTTATATTGGTCGCATTCCCCTGTGATTCGTAACTTCCTATTGCCCGGGGGTTGGCAGGGTTCTCGACGTCAAAGATTTGCAACCCTCCGCCGAGAGCCGCCACGTACCCGAGGTTGTCGACGATTGCTATTCGATAGGCACTTCCCGGCATAGAGCGCCGGGCGACGACGCGGCTGTTCATCGGTTCGCGGCTATCGACTACGATTAAATCGTCCGCGCACAAGTATACATATCCACCTCTGATTTCGACCCCCCAAGCGGGCGCAGTCGTCCGAACATGTGAAACCATTCGCGGGTTGTCAGGATTGCCGATTTCCATGATTATCAAACCACTCTCTCCCGCGGCAACGTAGGCATGCCCATTATCGACCCTAACATCCACTGCCGTGCCCGTAATTGGTACGCGATGCCTAAAAACAGCGTCGAATGCATTCTCAAATTCGACTATCTTTATCCCGCCCGTCCCACATGCGATGTAGGCAGTTCGAACCCCCTCATCCGTGTGCACAATGTTCATACCGTGGGCTTCACCGGAGGCATCGTAACGATGCAACCACGTAGGGCGATTGGGTGTGCTGAGATCAATCACTTGTAGACCGCTGTTTCCGTCAGCGATGTATCCAAACGTCTCATTCACGTCGGATTTGAATAGATTCACGCCCATGGCGTCTCCCGATGTTGGTTGAATCGCAACAGTTCGCGGCTGATGACGATTACGGACGTCAATCACATAAAGCCCGGATTGGGTGTCGGTGAGATAAACGTATCCGTCGAGAAACTCGATACTTGTTGCAAATCCAGGCGTTTTAATGGTTGAGATTTCCTTTGGTTTCAGTCGATCTCGCACATCAACAATCCTCATATCGCCCGAAGCGAGGTAAGCGAATCCATCTACAACCTCGAAATCGAGGGCGAGTGTGTCAACAATTCCCGCAAATGCGGGGATGTTAATGAATTCGAAGTCGAGAATCTGAAATCCTTGGCTATTATCGCTAAAATATACCGTGTCGCCATCTACCTCTATATCCAAAGCAAATCCACTTGTTTGCAAGGAACCAACTGGCTGTGGATTTGGCTGATTGTGGATTTCGTCAAGCTCGTAGATTTGGAGTCCTTTTTTGATGTCTAGCGCATATGCCTTTCCGTTCGCAATCTTGATACGGCGGGCGCTCTCGAAACTTCCGAAAGTCTTAACCAACATTGGATTATCGGGTCGCTGCACATCAATGAGTGTTACACCAGCCGCACCGTCCGCGACGTAAGCTGTTTGGCCATCGATTGCGATGCCTTGCGCGTTTCCCGGGGTTGCAATCTTGCCAACCAAATGCGGCTGGCTCGGGATCTCCAGATTGAAGATCTCCAATCCCCAGTCGCTCACCGCATAAGCCAATCCTTCATTGACAAGCAGATCTTGGTAATAGCTTGACAGATGCACCTGTGATACCGGCTCCAGTTTGAAATCTACAAATGACCGTTTGTGACTTGGTTGGGACCGAATACCGAGTGAGTGGGTAGTTGCTTTTGGGACTGCAATTACTGAATTCAGTTCGCGTGGGGGACCAACAACGATACCGGATTTACCATCTGTAGTGGCGGCGTAACGAAACGATTGCGCAGCGGTGGAGGTTACCATCAGAACGATCCGGTCACGGGAATTCAGGTCCTTAAACTCGATTCGTCCGTTGTTATCCTCATCAAATACTATCGAATGGACGGAAGCGGCGCCTCGAATCGGTAAAAGTGCCAGTTGGGCATGTAAGTTGCCATCTGCGCTGCCATCCAAAGTGATTTCAATCCGGCTCGGCAGATTACGAAACACGATGTACTGTGCCCCCCAGCTCTCTACGTCGGCGGAGCGGATAGTCGGATAGCTTGATACCTCGCGGACAGGCGCCACAATCCGTCGATTCCGTAGATTTTTGTAACCCAATGATTTCCCGCGCGAGAGGTTGTTAACAAAATTCGCAAGCGCCCAATTCTGGAAAACATCGGCGAAACGCGCCGATCTACCCAATGATTTTAACGTTGCGTCAATACCACGTATGCCGAGGAGATCTTGGCGCGCGAATTCGCGAATAAACCTTTCGCCGCCGTGCTGTTCAAACAGATATAGCAGAAGCGTGAAAGACGCGCCATAATAGGTTTCAAACGTATTCCCCGAGGTCAGCGAGATTCCCGGTTCTTCAAAGTAGCCGTCGATGAAGATACCGTGGACATTTCTGTATATTGCCCATTCGACGAACGACGCAATCCCTTCTTCAATCCAACGTTCATCAGACGTTCCGCCGTTCTGATACCAGTTGACGAGATGTGCCAATTCATGGGCTAAACTATTATAGAACGTGAAGCGCGATCGCTCTCTAAACTGGAAAATGTCCATATAGACCATTTCTCGGTGGTTGCTGTTAAGTGCGGTTGGATCTTGATCCACCGACGAGAAATAGCCTCCGAAATCCTTGCCCGAATTATTTGCGCCAACATCGTGCATTAGCACGGTTATCCTTGTGTCGAGATCCAGGCCGGGCCTCCATTCGAAACCGATCCAGCGATGAACTTGCGGATAAATCCGAGAATCAAATTCAGCGACAACCTCGCGCGCCTGGGCAGCAGTCATCATGTGTTGGAACGCGGTTTCGATATAGAGATAGATGTTCTCACCGATGGCGAGACAGGTTGCTTCCACTTGCTGTTCCGGAATATGCGTGAAGAATTGTTCGGTTTTTCCTACGTGTATTTCGGGGGCAGGCGCGGCGGGGAGGTGCGGCTGTTGCGGCGCTGCGGCAACCGGTCGTCGCGAAGCGTGCTCGCACATGAGCGTCGGGGTACCGCAACCCCAATGGGCGTCGACTGCTGAATCCGCGCCACCGAGTTTAGCGTATGATAAATTGGTGATGGCATAAATAAAACAGAGCAACAGATTGCGATACATCAGTTTCTCCTCTGCCTGCGAAATTGATGAGATTTCAGTCGTTGAAGAAGATAGTCGTTGCCGGTTCGCATCAAAACACATTACCGTGCAGCATCTACGAAGCCAACGTGAAGAATTCACACTCTCTTATCGGGTATAGGCGTTCCAGGTTATCTTGGATTGTCTCTCGTCAGTCGGGATATTACTACAACACTGCACGGATGTCAATTTTTGACATGTTGAATACCAGGGGAAACGCATCTAATAATAAATGATAACTCATCGCGGCAGGACGTACCAATTATGTTGGGTTTCACTCATAATTTAGAGCCTGTTTGAAAAGTACATTTTGTATGGCGCGCACTTTGCACCGGTCATTAAAAGCCCCAGCGGGGATCAAGCGAACGAATAGTGAGCGCGATAGAGATCCTGAAGGTGTATAGAAATGCCCAAAGCCCCGTGCACCAAGCCCCAGCGGGGCGACAGGTACGTGACAGACGACAAATAAAACACGAAAAGACTTTCAACCAAGTAACACTCGACATTGCACTCCGCTGGAGTGCAGACGCGGGACTGAATCGTGTTCTATTGACATCTCACTCCGCTGGAGTGAAACCATTCGACGAACGAATGCTTTTTCAAAACCTGTTATAGAGAAGGAAATCTGTACCACAATCTGTTAGATTGTGATCCGCAAACTAACAGTTTGCCGTACGAGAGTGTTGCTTGCTGAAAGAATTATTCCGACAGGGATAACGGCGCGCTACCAATTACCAAAAATGACTTTGCTGCCGATTATTTAAACAGGCTCTTAGTACGTTCAGGCAAAGTGAACACTCGAAAACTCTTCTAAAATTAAGGATCATTTACGGATACCCGTACAACCCAACCTACGACCCTATGAGGATGTCAATTTTAAGTATGTTGAAAGGCGTATTGAGGACCACAATGTTCCACTGAGCGTTGGCATTATCAACATATTGGAAGTAGGGTGAACGGAGCATCTGTGTCAAGGCGCCACACTCTTAACTTGACTTGTGAGATAGATAAAGAAATTGATATTTGCCCGGAAATCGAATATACTTAGAGCTTGTTTGAATAATCGGTAGCAAAGCCATTTTTTGGTAATTTGTAGGAAATTCCTTCGTGCATTTGATGTTGGCTGCTACACACCTGTGGGATCTCTATCGCACTCGTTATCCACTCGCTTGATCCCCGCTGGGGCTTTTAAAGGCTGGTGCGCAGTGCACACCCTACAAATGTACTTTTCAAACAGGTTCTTAATGTCCGACTTCGGGGCGTTGAATTTTAGGATTCATTCGACATAAACGATAGCAAACACACTTTTGTTTGCAGGCGGTTTGCGAATAATAGAGATACAGATTTCGCTATATCAATTCCGAAGTAAAACTCGACGTGATTCCACTAACTACCTGATGAACCAACATACACTCAAGCACACCTTCCGGTTTGTGCTGTTCACGATTTCACTCTTCTACGTCTCGAACTTGTCCGCAGCCCCGCCCCTTCCACACACGTATTACGGCAAAGACTACCCAAACAATTCCGATTATATCTCATTCCTTCAGAAGTTTCCTAGTTACGCAAAGTTGCATTGGACAGGCAACCACCGCGGGAATCCGCAGATTGGGTACTTTGGGAGCGGTACCCATGACCACAACCAAATGCGATCTCACGCGAACTTTATTTTTGTGTGTGCACTTCTCAAAGCAGACGAGAACTACAATTCGTCAATCTCCGGCGTAGACCGAGATTGGCTTCTTAACCAATCACGAGCGGCCCTTCGCTTTCTAACGGAAACGCACGTCACCGGGACTAACTTCTGCGTGGATGGACGGAAGTGGGGAAAACAGCCGGACCAGTGGTTAGCGCCATGGGTAATTTCCAAAGCGGTAGCAGGGGCACGCTTAATTTGGGAGGATTTGACTTTGGACGAACGGAATGCTGTTCGCCGCGTTGTTGTCCACGAAGCAAATTACCAGCTAGGGCAACGCGCTGCCTCCCGCGCTTACGGAGACACGCACGCTGAATTCAATGCCATTAATTCCGAGGTTTTGGCTTGGGCTGCCAGTTTATATCCAACTCATCGGAACGCAAGAATTTGGCTGTTAAAGTCACAAGAGATGTTCATGAACACTTTTTCGGTCAATCGGGATAGAAGAGATCCAACCGTTGTTGATGGCAGACGTGTAAGTGAATGGGTTTATACGGTTAATGTTCATCCAGATTTCACCATCGAGGGACACGGTGGTTACAATTTTGATTACATTGCTGTTCCTTTGCACTCTCTTGCTTGGGCGTATTACGCGTTTGTTAGCAACGGTCAGCCCGTACCCCAATCACTATTTCATCATGTGTTAGATGTATGGAACGGTCTCAGGAAAACCCATCTCTATTCGGGGCGATTTGCTTACCCACAAGGCAAAGATTGGGCTAGGCACGTCTATGGACCTTACTTTATCGTGCCCATGTTGGCATTGCTTCAAAATGAGTTTCACGATGCCGATGCTCGATTCATCGAGCAACTTCGATTCGGGGCGTTTCAATGGGAACAACAACGGAGCAGCAGGGGAAGCGTTTTCAGTAGGCGGTTCGGGCATCAGCGCAGGGGTTGGTCAGTTATCTATGAAACCGATTGTTACGCGAACCTGGGACTCGCGTACCTTCTTCACCAATTCGCACCTTTAATTCGTGCGGAAAGCTCATATGATTTTCAAGAAAAGGTCAAAGGCAACTTCTATAGCAGGTACTGCGACTTTCTGTATGCCCGCAATAAGGATGTGTTTGCGTCATTTAGTTGGAAACATTTGTCCAGACGGTATCCGATGGCATTGTTTGTTCCGGGAGACGACTATATGTCGGAGTGGGCAGAAGCCAATCTGATTGGAAATCTGGTGATAGATAACACGGATACGGCTCGAACGACCATACGTCATAACAGTCGACTCACTAAGGATGGTTTCGTTACCACCGGGCACATTCAAGAAGGAAGATCCAAGCTTGGTTTTGGAGTAGATCACTACATTAGTTTTACCGCGCTACCGACAAACAAGATGGCTGTAATGATGGAACTCTTGGTGGCAAAGAGGCCAATTCATGTAGTAGAGCAGTCAGGATTATCGTATTACCTGCCAAACGATGTTTTCAACAACGGCGCTAGACATGTATATTGGGGTTCAGGAAACGTACGCTTGCGAGGCACTAGAGGAGTAAGCACAGATCTCGTAACCGTGGATTCCAATTGGGTCAATATTGACAATAAACTTGGAATCATCAGTGTTCCCGATAACGGTCAATTTCAAATCTTTGCCGGAAAAAGGAATATATGGAACGGGGAGATTAGCGACCGAATTGCCTATGCGACCGGCTCGAGACGACGGCGATATAAACAGAACGATGTAATCCGATCTCAGGGCTATTTTCTTCTTAACGCAGATTTCGCATCGACGCGAAAGATTGCGGCGACTGAAGTTCACTGGTTGAGGACGGGCGACGATTTCGTCAAGGCGGTCACATTCAAGGACGGGGGTTCAAATCGCATCATCGTCGCAAATTTTCGGCGCGCTCCGATAGATACGACAATTCAATTGCATACCGGTGAAAGAGTGGAGGCGCGAGTAAAAGGACTTAGTACGGTGATATTAGGAGAAATTGCCGGAACCGAGGTCACGCACCCCAAAGATGATGGAAGAATGGTGCTCGTTCCGGCGGGCGAGTTCATCATGGGAACAAGCCAATCACAACTTGAGACAATCGTGCAGGGACGAAAAGACGCCGACGCGCTCAGGGAAATCTTTATACATGAACAGCCGCAGCACAGAGTGTATCTCGACTCGTATTACATCGACAAGTACGAGGTCACAAATAAGCAATTCAAGAAATTCGCCGACGCCACGGGATATGTTACGGATGCCGAGAAACAGGGCTGGGGATATCTGTGGGACGGATTGAATAATTGGCCGCGCCCGCGAGGAGCGTCCTGGCGCGCACCGCATGGCCAAGGCAGTTCAATTCGGCGCAAGGACAATCATCCTGTAGTCCAAGTGAGCTATAATGACGCATTGGCGTACCTAAAATGGGCGGGGAAACGGTTGCCGACTGAAGCGGAATGGGAAAAAGCTGCCAGGGGGGTAGATGGCCGCCTATATCCGTGGGGGAATCAATGGGATCCAACCCGTCTAAATTCATGGGAGGCCGGACCACACAGAACGACGCCTGTCGGAGGTTATCCCAAGGGTGTCAGTCCGTACGGCGCATACGACATGGTAGGAAATGTTTGGGAGTGGGTGTTCGATTGGTATCACCCGAGATACTACTTCACTTCGCGTAAGTGGTCAAATCCCAGGGGACCAGCGACTGGAAAACATCGTGTGTTACGTGGAGCGTGTTGGTTGAATCAGAAACACGTTACACGGTGCGCTCATCGGGACAACTACGTGACTGTTCCCGATTTTCGAATCCACTTGGGCGGGTTTCGAGGGGCAGTGTCGGCAAATCGGTTTGGGGGCGAATCAAGATTTCGGAATCTTGAAGACGTAAATTCGGATGGTGCAGTTGATATTCTTGATTTTATTATCGTGGCTAGTGAATTTGGCGAAACTTCGCCTAGTCAAGCCACGCCTGACGTCAACTTTGATGGTTTGGTGGACGTTTCAGATTTGGTCCTCGTAGCTTCGCACCTTGGCGAAGGCACCTCATGGTCGTCTGCACCGGGCATCACGACGCATTTTTCTGAACAACGACTTTCCAACATGCGCGAGGCGCTAAACGGTTTAGAGGCGCTCCCGGATCCGTCGTCGGGAGTAATGATGGCTCGAAAATTTCTCAGGGGCTGGCTGGGACGTGTGCCACCAATTGTCAGGGAAACGAAGTTGTTGTCCAATTATCCTAATCCCTTTAATCCAGAAACTTGGATTCCCTATCAGCTCGCGGTTGACGCCGATGTTCAGATTTTGGTTTATGACATTTCAGGCACACTGGTGCGTCGATTGGATTTGGGATATCAGAACGCAGGAATGTATAAACTAAAATCCACTGCGGCGCATTGGGATGGAAAGTCGTCTAACGGAGAACCGGTCTCAAGTGGGTTGTATTTTTATCAACTTCGGGCAGGTGGATTCACTTCGGTTAAGCGCATGGCAATTGTTAAGTAGATTGAGATATTAAGTGGTTTATTTTCCAAAAAAAAAATATGGTTAGTATTGGGTGCCGGTGCGGTTAGAAAGGGATCTCTATGGGATTTCTATCGCACTCACTATCCGTTCGATTGATCCTTCGCTATTCGCTCAGTTGATCCTACCGGCGTGGTAGAACAGTTTTTTGTGCTAGTCTCGTAAGCATTAAATCCTTAGCGAATGGGCCATTAAGTGGTATTCTTGGTAAGTGTTTGATGTATGTAAGGAGTTCTCGAACTGGAGATTGGATCCCTATTCGAATTCACTATCGCCTCTACTAAGGGATCTCTATCGCGCTCACTATCCGTTCGCTTGATCTCGGTTAATTGCACTTTTGATTTCCCACCAGCGGATATAAGGTGGTTTACGGCACACGGCGTGTGCCTACTACTTTGACTCGAAATGCGATAAATGAGGGCGGGTGCAGTGTACAACTTGCAGGAGGCTATGTTCGCGCCGCTTCGCGTCAAACTCGCTAGATTTCACTTACTCTATCTATTCATATTCCTCGTTTGCTTCAACGGACCGGCTTGGTCAGAACCAATTGTCCGTCAGGTCTATGCCGACTCGGCGAGCCTCGTCGTGGAATTCAAGTTGCCCGAGCTTCGGATTAGCGACGAGAATATTGATGGACAAATCTATTCCAAAGTATCCTTTAATGGCGCTCAACACACGCTAACAGTTGGATATCCCAAACTCCCTACCTATTCACAGTTAATTGGCATACCGGTCGGCGAAGTTCCTCAAGCCACCATTATCAACTCCCGGTTTGAGACTCGCTCTACCAAGAAAATTCTACCCGTTCAGTCCGATTTTGTTCGCCAATCTGAAGATTCGCCTATCCCGTCCACGATTCGATATGAGCCAAATACGGAATTCTATCGCAAGAATCGTTTTTATCCAACACAATTGGCAGAGATTGTTCCGGTCGGATTTATCCGAGATCAGCGTGTAGCACAACTTCAGATTCATCCCATCCAATATAATCCCCAGTTGTCGAAACTCAAAATCTGTCGGGAGTTACAGATCCGAATCGATTTCAATCAAGCGGCGTCCTCCGATTCTAAAGTGTTTACGACCTACCAGTCATCAAGAGCGTTTGAGGACTTGTTCCAAACAAGGCTGCTCAATTATAACCAAGCCAAGGCATGGCGTTTGGTAAGACAGTCGCAGGCTCAACTAGCCTCCGCGTTTGCACAAGGAAATACCGAGCAAAGATTCAAACTCTCGATCTCTCAAACGGGTGTGTATCGAATCCCGTATTCGAGGCTAGAGCGAGCCGGTGCAGACACTGCTCAGATTGATTTAGATACAATAAAGATTGAGAATAACGGACGAAGGGTCGGCGCGTTTGTGTCCGACGAGGATAACGACGGTAGGTTTGATCCCGGGGATTCCATTATCTTCTATGGTCAAAAGATTGTTGGAGACAGATTTACCGATACAAATGTATATTGGCTCTCTTGGAATGGTCTTGGGAGTTCGCGCATAGGAATTCAAGACGCCCAATTAAAAACACGCGGTGCACACACTCCGGTTGCATTCTTAAAGACAGAACGATTTGAAAGGAACATCTTTCATAATTCGTTGGAGTCGAGTGACTCCAGTTTAGAAGATGCAGATCACTACTTTTGGGCCGGTATAAAGGCGGGAGACAACAAGCGGTTTTCCATCAACACGCCGGGCGCCATCCCTCGAAAGTTTATCAACCGTCCGGCAACGATCCGCGTTAGACTTCAAGGCGTTTCCCTATTTACTCATAGAGCAAGGATACTCCTCAACGACAAGTGGATCGCGAGAACTCAAGACTGGCGAAGGCAAGACGATCTCTTGACCATTCATGAATTTCAACAGCGTCAGTTTCTCGTCCATGATGTGACCAATACATTAACAGTGATTGCTGAAGAAAATGCTCGATTGTCTACAGACGCGGTCGAATTTTACGTTGATTGGTTTGAATTGGATTATTGGCATGGTTTCAAGGCGGTGTCCGGTGCGCTAGAGTTTAGCTCCAACACCGAACCTGAAGCTAACGGAATTGTGCGATATCGTGTCGAAAATCTACGCACCGACGAAATTGATGTCTATAAGATATATAACGGCAGCATCGACGCAAAACTCGTAAACGGGAGAATTAGCCGGACATCCAGCCATGATTTTGAAATCACGTTCGAGGATGTTGTGACTCAGCCATCAAGTTATTTTGCACTTGATAACCGTGCTTACCAGAGTGTCACCAGGATTGTGCAAGCCAAGCCGGCGACGCTCAGAGACCCCGCCAATCAAGCCGATTACATTGTAATCAGCCACAGAAATTTTATTGAAAGCATACAACCATTGGTGGAGTTTCGACGTTCTCAGGGACATTCTGTTATTGTAGTGGACATTGACGACGTGTATGAACAGTTCAATCACGGCATCTTTAGCCCGTTTGCCATCCAACACTTTCTACGCTACACCTATACAAGTTGGCAACAACCGGCTCCTTCCTATGTCCTACTCGTTGGCGATGCGCATTACGATTATAAGCGAGCAACTGTCGAATTCTGGAGACTGGCCAACCAATCCTTTAGACTTCCTCCCATCTATGTCCCAACAATCCACGGATGGTCACCGGTGAGCGGTGAAACTGCAATGGATCACCGATTTGTTACCGTGAGTGGAGATGATACACTTCCTGACATGTTCATTGGACGATTGTCCGTGCAGTATTCACGGGAACTCGACACAATGGTGAAGAAGTTGATCGATTATGAACAAAATCCAAAACCTGGCGTATGGCAGCGCACTCTCGCCCAAGTTTCAGACGACGAAAAGAGTCACAGTATTGACTGGATTTTCGAAGAGAGCCGTGATCGCATCATCAAGGAATTCATTCCCATTGGTTATGACACACGTAAAATTTATCTAAGAAGAATAGAGAGTCCCGATCGTACAAACGGGCTAATTATTCAAGCTATCAATGAAGGTCTGCTAATTCTCGAATACGCCGGACATGGCGGGTCGGAAACATGGGCAGATGAAGGTATTTTTCGCATTGAGAATATTCCAAGGTTAAAGAATGAACACCTTCCCTTTGTCGTGACGACAACCTGTCTCAATGGGCAATTTGACAGACCTCTCGGCTTCGGCGCGCGTAGTTTGAGTGAAGAATTCATGATGGGAAGCCAGGGAGCGATTGGTACGTTGAGCGCAACACGTCTTACTTTTGCTACGGCCAATGCCGCGTTTGATGAAGATCTGTTCAATTCCATATTCAGCGTTGATCCACCAACCCTCGGCGCCATAACTGCCGATGCCAAGACTAAGTTTATTGGAAATTCAATAATCCATAACAGATTAGCTTGGATTCCGGGCGCCGAACAGTACACCCTCTTCGGAGATCCGGCGACGCGGTTGGCACTACCGGATCTGGAGATCAAAGTCGAATTAGATGACTCTGCGCTGAATTCCAGTAAGCAATTGGTGGTTAAGCAGAATTCAGTTGGACACAATGGAATTGCCTTAGCCACAGGTAAGCGTAGATTCGTAAAAGCAACTGACTTCAGTGTAGATCGATTGTCGGCGGCAGTGTTATACGCAAATAGTTTTGACGAAGATCCGTACAACGATCTGTCCATGCGGCAGGACAATCTAAATGTTTGGAAAGGCGAGTTTGGTACCATTCGGTTTGATGTGCCGCTTGATGTGACCGCTGGACGCGGAGTTGTTCGACTTTTCGCAAGCGATGGCACGCACACAGCAATAGGCGGCGCGGAGTTTTGGACGGAACAGGCGATATTCCATGACGTGCGAGAAGAATTGGACACAGAAGGAGCCAATGAGCTAAGTCTTCACGTGCAGATTGTGGATGATACGGGACGGGATGGTATCAAGTCCGTTGAAGTAGTTTGGAACGATACAAGTGAATTCAAGACGCACACCACACCCATGGTTCCCGATCCCCAATTTTCGGTTCCCGTCATCAACGGCGGACAGTGGTGGCGACTACAATCCCCGATTCCACTTCCACTGGCTGGGCGGTCGATTAACTATCAGATTCTCGCTACGGACCAAGGAGACGATGTTGTTTTTTACCCATCGAAAACAGATCGAAAAACGGTAAGAGTACCGACGAACGCGAATCTCGCTATTGCTCCCAATTCGCGTGGCAAAACTTCTATTCGCTATGTTCGTCTGGAGGACGACAATTTGCCCGCCTTGATCGCAGATTTGATTAACGATGGAGGCAATGATGTTCCGGTAGATGTTGAAGTTTGGTTCACGGAGGGAGATCCTGACCGAAACGTGGATTACCAAATTGACCGGGACGCGAGGGTAATCGGGAAAGTAGTGGTCAATACAAATGACTGGGAGCCGGGAGACACCGCCCATCAGAAAGTAACCGCCGTTTTGACTTTGAATGAACCACTACCGCGAGGGCATCACGATATATATGTTTTAGTCGATCCTACACCGCCCGACCATGCTCCGGAGAATACGGTTTTTGGAGCACTTGATGAAGTGCGTTCCGCGGACAACAAGGGGAAACATTCGTTTGATGTTAACGAGTTTACCTTGCAACCGGAGAGCGACCTCATTTGCGCCAGTTTAGATCGAGTATTCGAAGCTCATTTCACGGCGGGTTCATTAAAACCAACAACGCTGTCCGTTGATGCGCTTGAGACTCCAGTCTCCTCTCAGCCGGACCTAAAAATCGTGCCGATTCCCCAGCCTGCCAGTGTGCAAGACGCCCTCATGGGCCAAGGCGCGGGCACCCTTCAGGCTTATGAAATTAACCTGCCTTCAACAGTCATGCAACTTGATGGGCAGGTTGAAATTAGATTTCGATTTGATAGCGATTACTTTAATGACCCACTTAGCGTGCAACCACGCGATGCCAACAACCCAAACGATGCCATGAGAAACATGGGCGTCTATACTTGGCGGGAACAGACAAAAACATGGAAGCGGTTGGCATCAACAATCCACTATCAGGAAAACGGGGATCTTTTAAAGGAAAAATTTCTGACGCCGGCACAGAATAGAAACAGAAATCTTTACGAGTTGAAGAATTCACAGATTCGAATTGATTCAGAGCGTACTCCCTTAGGCGAGTGGATTATATTCTTTGTTGATTCGGAACATTACATCGTTCGACTTCGTAAAACAGATAGTGACGCCATCGAGCAGGTTGGAAGTTTTGGAAAGCCGGGACAGATTTTCGCTTATTATGACTACGGTATTCAGCTAGAATTAAAGAGGGTGGAGGAGGTTGACATTAGCCGACCGTTTGAATATGGGGATGTCCTAACTTTTGAAACCAGAATGGATCGGTTTGACCGCATTTATGTGTCCGAGATTAGGAATAGCAACCGCGGTGACGGGATGCCAGAACTTAACTTATCAATTGAATCTGAGGACAAATTCCGATTCGGAGATTGGTTGATTCTCTTCAGAGACGACCAGACATTTGAGATTCATGAGCGTTCAGACCTTTCCGATGGCATGGAGAACGAGGAGATACTTCTCGGATCGGTTGGTAATCCACTATTCATCAGCGATCCTGGCATTGAGGTGCTGATTACATCCGGCGCGGTTCCGTTTGCCTATGGCGACAAATTCAAGTTCGGCACCAGAACGGTCGGCACAATATCCGCCGAGGTGTCCGAACTCGTTCCGTTCGCTCTTTTGGCAAATTCGGACACAGATGCGCCCATACTCAAGTTGTGGGTGGATGGCAAACCGCTAAATTCCGGCAGCGTGATTTCACCTCGGCCACAGATCTCCGTAATTCTTGAAGATTTGAACGGAATAGATATAAACGGGTTCCGGTTTGCCGTTAGCAAGAATGGAGGACCGATTAAGGAAATCACCAACTTTACAATAACTAATCCGGAACAAGTCACACCGGTTACGATTGTCTACGCCCCTGTTCTTTCTGTGGGCCGCCATCTCTATCGACTCTGGGCAAAAGATTTGAACGGAAATGAGCTTGGATATGATGGCGGATATAGCGAGTTCATTCTTCTTGTGTCGGATCCGCCTGATATTGAACCGCCGGAAGTTGAAATTCGCATAAATCAGGAAATCTTAGCGGATGGAATGATTCTGCGTGAGCAGCCCAAGATTGAGATTGGACTAGCCGATGATTACGGACTAGATTCTTCTACCATACAATTGTCGTTTGGCAAAGCGGATGACGAATTTGATTCGGTTCCACGCAAGGCGTACGACTTGGTGTTTGATGAAACCCAGCCTGAAGTTGGCTCCATTGTTTATGCGCCGAGTCTGGTTAACGGCGAGTACCAAATTCAAATTTACGCCAGTGACACGAGTGGCAATGCTCACGAAGGAGAATTATTCCACTTTCAGCTTGACGAAGCTGTGGAGATTAACGAGGTGTGGAACGTTCCCAATCCAATACGTACCGGAACCTTCTTCACCTACAATTTCGTCCAGAGCCCGGAGCATGTTACCATCAAGATATACTCTATCGCCGGCAGGCTGGTTCGCACGATTGCCGACGCGTCGGCACGACGGGGTTACAATGAGACATACTGGGATGGGCGTGACGAAGATGGTAACCGTTTAGCTAACGGCACCTATTTTTACAAGGTTACCGTTGAGTCGGAAAATCGAGAAATCGAGAGGGTTGGTAGACTTGCGATCTTGCGCTGATAAATTAGGATGTCCTCACCGGAAAAGCGTGGTTCATTTTCCATGAAGATATGGCAAGAATCGATAGCTGACTTCGTCTGAACCGGGATCTATGGGAATACCTTGATTGTCGGTGTTCAGCGGCAGTAGTAGCGCTAATGTCATCGGACGCAAGTTACCGCCCCGTGTAGAGAGGGAGCGGCGCTCAACGGTGAAGGTTCTTACCATAATTGCTTAGGGGCATTAGTGGTTTGCCCGATACATGTTTGATCCAAGTAAGGAGGTCGCGATCGGGATATCGCTCCTACAGTTGGGTTTTGAGTCCGCAGGATTTGCTACTGAGAAAATAATCCATTAAGCAAATTATCCCTATTGGTTTTCAGCACATGTCAAACCAGAGTCACAAACCGCATGTCTTCTTAAACATGGCGATGAGTCTCGATGGCAAGATTTCAACGCGAGATGGCACGGGACCTCGCTTTACGGGCAGCGCCGACAAAGTGCGATTAAGAGAGATTCGAACTCGCGCGGATGCCATCCTTGTGGGTGCAGGGACTATTTTTGCGGATGATCCGACGTTCACGGAAGACGGAATCTACAAAGACGAGCGTGTCAAACGCGGTCTGTCACCCCAGCCAATCAAAGTGGTTGTTAGCGGTACCGGGAGTGTGCCGGAATCTGCTCTTATGTTCCAGCCAAACGGCGCACCAGCGCTCGTCTTTACTACGAAGCGCATCCCCGCAAATCGCCTGAAAATTTTGGACAGTGTGGCAGATGACGTACATATTGTGGGGGACGAGGCGGTCGATTTCCCACAAATCGTTGAAATTTTGGCGCGGACATATGGCGTAAAAAACTTACTGATTGAAGGGGGGGGACAGGTCAACTTCGCTATGTTTCGCGAACACCTCATCGACGAGATCTATCTCACACTGTCTCCACGAATAATCGGTGGACGCGATGTTCCAACCCCTGTTGGGGGAGCTGGATTCAACTTTATCGACTTAATCGAACTGGAATTGTTGGACCATCACGTGGTTGGCAGCGAGATTTTTCTCCATTACCGAGTTTGCTCATAACAATCGAAAAATCGCACGGAGTTGCGTTCAGTAGGAGGGTAACTGTTTAGTCCATTGATTTCTATGGTGAATATCAATTCACAAAACATTGAATTGACTAAAAAGCGGTTAGGTTGGTGCGGTTGCCTCAACAGTCAGAACGCCGGCATCAAGTCCTTGATGATAGCGGCGGATA
>JAJDTR010000039.1 GCA_022827055.1 Candidatus Poribacteria bacterium
GAAGAAATTATTCTGCCAAGGATAATGTGCGCTAAAGACAAACCGTCGGGGCAAGATGCCCCTCCTACATAGGACTTTGGGGCAGTTACTTGCTGAAAGAATTATTCCGACAGGGATAATGGCATGCTCTCAAGTAACACTTTTTCAAAACGAGTCTTAGAGAAGGAAATCTGTACCACAATCTGTTAGATTGTAATCCGCAAACTAACAGATTGCGGTACAAGAGTGTTGCTTGCTGAAAGAATTATTCCGACAGGGATAATGGCACGCTATCAAGTAACACTCGACATTGCACTCCTCTGGAGTGCGGAGATTGGACGTATCACGATTCTATTGACATTCCACTCCTCTGGAGTGTAAGAGGTGAAAAACCTTTGTCAAGGACCACTTTTTCAAAGTCTATATAATGGAAAAAAGCATGTTACTTGCTGAATGAATTATTCCGACAGTAATAATGGCGTGCTCTCAAGTAACACTTTTTCAGAACCAGTCGCTAGAGAAGGAAATCTGCACCACAATCTGTTGGATTGTGATCCGCAAACTAAGAGCCTGTTTGAATAATCTGTAGCAAAACAGTTTTTCAGCAATTGAAGACGGGTTTTTTGCATCATTTTGTAATTGCCAGTTATTTACCTGTCGCCCCGCTGGGGCTTAGATGCCGGGATTTCGGCTTTTCTACACACCTGCCGCCCCTCTGGGGCTATTAGAGGCTGGTGCGCAGGCGATCTCAATCGCCATCCTCAATCAGTCGGTTGATTGCACCCTACAAACTGCACTTTTCAAACAGGCTCTAACAGTTTGCGGTACAAGAGTGTTGCTTGCTGAAAGAATTATTCCGACGGGAATAATGGCGCGCTACTAACATACTCCAGACTTCGCAGGAAAATAATAGAAAGCATGATACATGATTATCGACACGCATCTACACGTATGGAGCGACGACTTCTCCCGTTATCCGTTTGCTGACGGCAGTACGGATATTGAGGATGGCTCGGTTGAACTGCTGAATAGCACCATGGCTGAAGCGGGGGTGGATAAGGCGGTTATCGTTCAACCGATTAACTATCTATATGACAACCGATACGTGGCAGACTGTTTACGGCGCTTTCCGGGGAAATTCGAGGCTATTGGCTTGGTGAATCGAAATGCACCGGATGCGCCGGATCAACTTGAACGATTGGTGGCGGAAGACGGGTTCAGCGGGCTGCGGATACACCTTGCTAGACCCGATGACCCTTCGGAGTGGGCAGCGCCTAAACAGTATGCCACTTGGGAGCGGGCTGAAGACCTAGGCTCGCTCTTTATCGTGTTTGGACCTGCCTCCCATTTGCCCGCCATCGAACCGATGATTCGCAGGTTTCCAAGCGTTCCCGTGATTCTTGACCATATCGGTGGCGCACCGATCGACGAAGATGAACCGTATCCGCTTCTGAGCAACGTACTTCGGATGGCGGAATGCCCCAATGTCTACGTGAAGTTTACCCCGCAAGTTCACCAATCGACTTTACCATACCCGCATGAGGATACGTTTCAGACATACCGTCGGATCTTCGACGCCTTCGGGCCGGAGCGCTTGATGTGGGGCACGGATTTTCCTTGGGTTCTTCGGGACATTGGCTACCTCCGCGCGTTAGAGCTTTTTCGGGTGCATCTCGATTTCTTGACTGGGGAAGACAAGGAATGGTTATTCCACAAAACCGCGTCAAAGCTGTGGAAATTTGACGATTGAAAATCGTAGTATGAACCGTAAGGCTATTGCGACTGAGGATTAACCGTATTCGGATTGCACAGTCCGAGTAAGATGGCGGTTATCGACGATGAAATCCTATTGTTGCGTTTATTCTGCAGGGTCAAGCAATGCCCTCGATAGATGTCGCGATTCGGAAATCGCCCCTACACCCGGAAGCGAAGATCACAAGTTTCTTTGTAGGTTAACACTCTCTGAAGGCAGGGAAGACAACAACAGTAGGCTATGGAACTATTAGACATCCTCACGGTTGGAATTGTCATCGGGTTGGCTGCGTTGATACAGAGCGCCGTAGGATTCGGGTTCCTAGTGTTTGCCACTCCTCTAATTCTGTGGATTGGTTTCCCGTTGCCTGCCGTGGTCATGCTCGTGTCGACGTGCTCTACCCTGCAAGCGGCGCTCGGCGCCCGACATCTCAGTGCATCGGTGCCATGGCGCTTGACATGGACTGCAACTGCGGTTCGATTAGTCTCAGTGGTCATCGGTTTGTACCTTCTCAAGAAGATTGTCAGTCTGGATGTGAACTATATTAAGCTAGTCGTAGGCAGCATCGTAGGTCTGATTGTCATAGCTAAACTTCTCTGCAAACCTCAACCTGCGGAGAAAGGGCACTGGGGCTGGGCGGGATTCGCATTCGTTATAAGTGGATTGCTCTCCGGTATATGCGGTATAGGCGGACCTCCGTTAGTGATTTGGTCTACGCTGCAAAATTGGCCGACCAATAAAATACGGGGTTTCCTCTTCGCGGTTCTCGCCATATCAACCCCGATTCAAATCCTTCTGTTGGGTCTGACATTTGGCCTAGATCTGTTCAAGTATGTCGCCATGGGCGTTGCGTTTTTCCCGGTCGCTTTATTGGGATACGGCGTAGGTCTCCCCATCGGGAATCGCATGCGCAAAAAGCGCCATCGTCTGATAGTTGACGTTATACTCCTGCTCGTCGCCGCTAGTACGGTGTTCGGGGCAGTCATATCGAAGTGGCGCTAAGGCACCATGAGTTCAACAGAAAGTTGTGGTAATGGAATGGGAACTGGGGTTTTGCAATTCCATCTAATGCAATGTTACTTTCCCAATCAATCGAAAGCGGGTAGCAGCAGAAAATGGAAGAAAATACCAGCATAAATCACGCCATGGGATGGGCACTTGTCGGTTGCGGCGGTGCCGGCAGGTCGCACGCACGGTGGGCGTCGTCCACGCCGGATGTCGTGATACACGGCTTCTGCGACACTCAGCCTGACGCCGCGAGACGTTGCCACAAAGAATACGGAGGTGAGTATTACACCACAAACCCGGAGCGCATCTTTGCCGACACCGCGGTAGATATAGTATCTATCGCAACCTCGCATGGCTCCCATGCCGATTTGGCGGTGGCCGCCTTGAACGCGAAAAAGCACCTCTTCTTGGAAAAACCCATGGCAATGACCACCGCCGATTGCCTCCGCATTTACGAGGCGATGAGGGTTGCCGGCACGAAACTTATGATGGATTTTACGATACGTTTCAGCGGGGCGGCACGAGCCATCAAGCAACGACTTAACGCCTCAAAGGTGAGCCACGCTCAATGTATGGTAGCCAAAGGCGATTTGAGCCGATGGCAATGGGATTCCAAAGAAGGTGGAGGACCACTTTTTGATGTTGGAGTTCACGCCCTCGATCTCCTGTGCTGGATGCACGATTCAGATCCGATTGAAGTCCATGCCACGGGAGGAAGGGTAACCCATCCCGACGAATTGGAAGACACCGACATTGTGGACACCGCTGCGGTAACACTCCGGTTTGCAAACGGTTCAGTGGCGACATTCTTGATGAGCGACGCCGGCAGGAACACGATGGTTTCCAAATGGTTCTTCGAGTTCTTTGATGGGGAAGAGTCTGCAGTGCTCTATGAGCATTTCAAGACAGTCACTTTTGGAGATGGCGAAACACTTACGCCGCCCCCGCAAGAACGTTTGCCGCGGCTCGTGGAGGCCATTCGTAACGACACTGAACCTTACGTTCCGGCTCGCGCTGGCATCCTTTCCACCTTGTTAGTCGAAAAAATCATCGCGTCAATTCAAACCGGATTACCCCAGAGAGTTGAATTTCCACTCTAATGTGCCTCGGGCAATAAGACATCGGTATCTATGGGTGATTTGACTCTAACGAGATACGTAACCCTTCCGGCGTGGTGAAAGGGATGTCATGCCTCAATCCGTCGCGCACGTTGAGTACAGCTTATTCATGCACCTCTAATATGTGTTCCGCCCAACGTCAAGAAAGGCTTCTGATGAGAATCGGTTATTCAACTTGGGGAATGCCAAAGTTGCCCGTCGATACTACCCTAGTACATCTTGCCGCGCTCGGGTTTGATGGCGTCGAACTCACGGTAATTCCGGGCTTTAGTACGGAACTCGATACGTTGGGTTCAGCGGAGCGAGGGCGGATCCGTCGGCTATTGAATCAACACGGCTTGGGTCTTCCTGCCGTGGCTGCACACCAGCCCCTGCTTGCTACGGAGAAGGAAGTGCATGCGGAGAACTGGCGGCGCCTCACTGCAAGCGCAGAGCTATGCGTCGACCTAGCGGACGCCGAAGGCGTACCGGTACTGAATACTACATTGGGAAGCGACCCGAACGAATGGAATGCGCAACAAGATTTAATTCTTGAGCGAGTTGGCGCTCTAGTGGATTACTGTAGCAACCGCGAGGTTATTCTTGCCATTGAGCCGCATGTCGGCGATGGACTGAATTCTCCGGAACGATCCTTGTGGCTGCTCAAGGAAATCGATTCCCCCTATCTCAAACTTAACTTTGACATCAGCCACTTCGAGGTGCAAGGGATGTCCACCGCCGAGGTTATCCAACTTCTCGCGCCGCACTCCGCCCACACTCACGTGAAAGACCAGCGAGGATTGGTACCTGATTATGAATTCCTCATACCGGGCGAAGGCCCCTTCGATTTCGTGGCGTACCTCAAGCTGATGCGAAAGGCAGGATATGATGGTTATATCACCGCCGAAGTCAGTATGCAGGTGCAAGGGCGGCCGGATTACGACCCATTGGGGGCAGCAGAATTGACGTACCGCACCTTGGACAGTGCCTTCCGCGAAGTGGGCATTAGTCGGCAAGTGACTTAAGGGGTACCGGAACAATCAAGTGCAACGTGGATTGAATTCTTTTCTTAGTCGTGAGCGAGTTTACATCACCAGCCGAAATTGGTTTTTTGTTTTCGATCTTATGACAGAAGATTACTACTACAAAGTGTGTTCCGAGGGGAAAGGGCTGGTGGGCAGTGCCCACCCTACAGGCTCATGAGTTCGTTGCACAACGGTGAAAATGTATGAAACCACAATATCGCGCCTGCATTGTTGGATGCGGCCGGATGGGCGGCACTATTGACGAGGAGGTAAGGGGCGGACCGAATGCGCTTCTTCTGCCCTACTCTCATGCGGCGGGTTATACGGCATGCGAACGGACGACAATCGTTGCCGCTGCGGATGTAGTTGAGGAGAATCTGGAGCGCGTCTGCTCAAAATGGAATATCCCGAAGAGGTATACGGACTATCGGGAGATGATCGAGAAAGAGGCTCCGGATATTCTAAGCGTCGCAACCCGACCGGGGAATCACGCCGAAATCACCACCTTTGCCGCAGAACATGGCGTGAAGGGAATCTACTGCGATAAACCCCTCTGCGCGTCAATGGAGGAAGCCGATGCAATGGTTGAAATCTGCGAGAAGAATCGGGTGAAATTTAATCTGGGGACGCAACGACGATACACACCGGGATACATTAAGATGCGTGAAATTGTTAAAAGCGGAGAGATTGGAGAGCGCCGGTCGGTAATCGCCCGTGCATCCGGCGGCGCCCTTTGGGGATACACGCACGCTGCAGATATGCTGCTCTTCTTTTCCGGTGATTCCGAGGTAGAGTATGTACAGGGAAGCGTCGACGTGGAAGACTCCGACTTTGAAGACAATAGGACAGAAATCGATCCGACCGTCGTCATGGGTTACGTGAAATTCACGAACGGGACGCACGGCGTGAGTGTTCCCGGTAGCGCCTACGAATTTGAGGTTGCATGCACTGACGGGGTGGTGAAGTCGTTGAACAACGGCAACCAATTTCAACTACGCAGACGGACAGAAGCATCTGGCGGACTAGAGCACGTCGATTTTCCGGATTATGAACGGAAAAGCGGCACTGTCGGGTGTATTGAAGACATCGTTGACGCCATTGATAGGGGCAGAGAAACCCAAGGCAACATATATCTGGCTCGTATGAGCACCGAAATCACCTTTGGAATCGTGGATTCACAGCGGCAGAAGGGGGCACGGGTGTCGATGCCGATGCAAAACCGAGGACTGTACTTGGGGAGATGGTAATACGTCTTATCCGCCCACCCAGCGTTGTGAAATCCCCGCGAGTCGGCGTGTATCTTGAGGGTGCCTACATGTCATGGAATGGGTATAGTTTGCGGCTCTGTTTGCTGAACTGGATGTCACCGCCGGCCGGGTCATGTACGCTTGGTTCAGACACCACGTAGATTGCGCCCGCCCATGATTCAAAACCCTGTCTAAAATGGGCAGTAGATTTAATCCCTAGGTAACGCATTTTCCGGGGATCCAATCCGAGAGTTCGTGCAAACGCAGTATCAAACGGCTGTTCTCGTTCGGTGACCAGCAACACATGAATCCCGCCCTGTCTGATGTAGGCGGACTGCCCCATGTCACCTTCCAATCCCGCCTTCATAGGTCCATCATAACGGAAGCGGCCGTCGGAGAGGGCGGCGACTTCGACGCTCATGGTTACGGGTTTCCCTTGAAGCGGGGACGACTTGCCGCCAACATCAAGAGTCAGTTGTGCTCCAACCCCTGCCTGTTTACACACCTCCACAGCTTCAGGATCGACCATATAAAGGATGCAGGCATCTTCCAATCCGGCATCAATAAATGTCCGCAACATGCCGGTACTGTCACCGGGCGTACCGCCGCCGGTATTGTCGTTTCTGTCGGCAAACATCACCGGGTATTGCCCTTGGGATTCGGCTTCGACTAAAACCTCACGAGTTGAAGGCATCGGAATGTGCCAATCTGCCCGGCGTTCCCAAATCCATTCTCCCAATTCATCGGCGTACTGCTGCGCCAAGGTCTGATTGTCGTCAGTAACAACGTAAACCGACGCCCCCAAGTCCGGGATATCTGCCAATGGATAGCAGGTCGCAATCGAGCCGCAAATTACTCCCGGCTGAGCCTCAATTCGGTGTAATTCGGCGATGGCTTCTCGCATAGGAGAGTGGGCGGTGACCTGATTCACACCCCAAATGAGCGGAATCTGATGAAGAGCCATGGTTGGACGTACACCGGCGCGTCGTATGCGCGCCAGAACATCCGCGCACTCTCGGCTTCTTGCCGCCTGATCGATTTCCGGATAAGTTTCCCGTCCGATTAGCACATCAGCCATTTCGACCATGCGGTGAGAAACGTTGCTATGAATGTCCAATTGCGCGAGAATGGGCACGTCCGGACCAACCGACTCCCGCACCGTGCTTAGGATATGCCCCTCTCCATCATCAATTCCTTGAGCCACCATTGCACCGTGTAGCTCCAGGAGAACCCCGTCGATCTCCCCCGCCGCGGCAATCCGGGCCACCATATCGCCGAGGATAGTATCAAAAATATGCCTGGGGGTTGGACCACTGGGGTGGGCGTTCGCATAGACCGTGGGGATGAGTTCGAAACCGTGTTTTTCCGCGCCGTCAAGGAAACCGCCAATCGGGGTGTTCGTGCCGCGAAACTTGTCGAGAATTTCCTCACCTCGCAAGTAGCCAAAGTGTTCGTCACGATAGCTTTCCCACGTTGTAGCGACCGGGGTGAACGTGCTGGTTTCGTGACAGATTGTACCCGTAACAACTCTCATTGAAAGATTCTCCCTCCGTTTTTTCGGTGTCCCCGCAGAGCCGCGGCTGGCGCCATTATATGTCAATTTAACAGGTTGATTCAAGGCTGAATTTGGGTTGACGCCCCGCGAAAGAAACTGATAAGATACCCGCTAATCTCGATGTAGAAACACAGATAAATGAAGTTGGCAAAATGGTTCCGTCGAATCAGGTGTTCGGTTGACAAAATGAAAAACTCGCGTATTCGTTGGATACTTTATCTAGCGCTCATCGCCATGTATCTGCTCCACAAAGATTTTTGGTTTTGGCGCAATCCGGCCTTGGTGATCGGATTACCCGTCGGATTGGTCTACCATATTGCATTCTGCGTTGCGATGGCTGTTTTGATGGCGATGCTCGTCAAATACGCTTGGCCCTCCCAATTGGAGATTGAGAAGGATGACTCGGTAGATAAATGACCGTTTTTGTAATTTTCACGTATCTTGCCTTGGTGTTAATCGTCGGCACCGTGAGTCACAGATTCTTTCGCGGTACCGGCGAAGACTATTTCGTTGCCAGCCGCACCATCGGACCGTTTGTCCTGTTGATGTCCCTCTTCGGGACAAACATGACCGCATTCTCCATCCTTGGCGCCTCCGGCGAAGCCTACCACAAAGGGATAGGCGTATTTGCTTTAATGGGTTCGTCGTCGGCGCTCATTATTCCAACCATCTTTTTCTTCGTGGGCACTAGACTGTGGGCGATTGGCAAAAGACACGGCTATCTCACGCAAGTTCAATATATCCGAGAACGATGGAATTCCGACAATTTGGGATTGCTGCTTTTCGTCGTTCTGGTCGCGCTCGTTGTACCGTATCTGCTGATAGGCGTAATGGGAGGCGGGGACACTCTTGCAGTTATTACCGACGGACAAATTCCCAAATGGGTAGGCGGATTGCTTGTTTGCGGCGTGGTTGTTGTCTACGTCTGCTTTGGCGGGATGCGCGGCACCGTGTGGGCGAACACGCTTCAAACTCTCGTTTTCATGACCTTGGGCGCAGTGACCTTTTTTGCAATTGTTGGGAAGATGGGAGGTTTGTCAAATGCCTTGGCGAGGGTTGACCAAGATTTGTTAATGCAAGCCAACCGAATAAGACCACTGGAATTGATGACGTACATCTTTATTCCCGTCTCGGTGGGGATGTTTCCACACATCTTCATGCACTGGCTCACGGCAAAAAGTGCGCGGACATTTCGCTATCCAATCATTTTCTATCCCGTGTGCGTCGCGGTAGTCTGGATTCCGAGTGTGTTGCTCGGCGTTTTGGGAAGCGGCGATATCACCGGGTTGGAAGGACCGCAAGCCAACACAATCTTGGTTCAGCTCATTTCCCGGTACGCGCCCGGGATTCTGGCGGGATTTCTGGCAGCCGGTGTTTTTGCGGCGATCATGTCCTCACTCGACTCACAGACACTTGCCATCGGGAGTATGTTCACGCACGATATCGTGCGGCACTACGGGTTCCATAACCAGATGAGCGAGAAGCATCAGGTATTGGTCGGACGACTCTTTGTTGTGGGATTGCTTGCCGTGACTTACGTTCTGTCCTTGATTTCCAATCGGAGTATCTTCAAACTTGCCGTGTGGTCGTTTACCGGATTCGCGTCGCTCTTTCCGATTCTGCTGGCGGCCCTCTTTTGGAAGCGAAGCACTAAATACGGTGCATTCGCTTCCATCGTCAGTGTCGTGGTTCTATGGACATTCTTTTTCTTCAGAGGCTGGCAAACACCCGGTTACACGATAGGCGACACCGGAATTATGCCAGTAACCGTCGTATTTGCCGCTTCAGCCTTAGCGATGGTAATCGTGTCGCTCCTGACGAAGCCGCCTGAGGGGAACATCCTTCGCAAGTTTTTCGCAGCACCGTCCTAGGTAGGGTGTTTCGAGACTAATCCTTCGCCGATTTTACTCCAGCCCACGTCGTCGCCATTTTGTCATGGGGATCGACCGCTTGAAATCCCAGCAGCTTTTCAAGTCCTTGATTCATGAGGCTGTTGACTTCCTTTTCTGTTAAACCCCGTTTAAAGATTACGACTTCATCGACTACTCCGTCCATGCCTAATCCGGTGCCACCCGGACCCATGGCACCAATATGTAACCGCTCGGTGGGGTGTGAAGCCGGAACTTGCCCTCCGAATAATTTTTTGCCATAGGCTATCCCATCCACATACTGTATGAGGTCCGTTCCGTTGTAGGTGCCAACTGCGTGATGCCATTTGCCATCCGTGATCTGAATTCCGCGCGCTTGAACATCATTTCGCGGGTTCCTTGTTGTAAACCCAACCGTCACTTGCTCCCGCATCCACATTGAATAATTTCGAGCGAACCCAAAGTTTTCCTTGCCGACTATCATGTTGCAACAGTCGCCGACGAGTTTTTCAGTTTTTACCCATGCGCCAATGGCAAACTCTTCAAGATCCATATCGTCAGTGTGTGGAATAGTGGCGGCATTCCATGCCACCCCTGCCGGTCCTACCTTAAGTCCCGCCCCCCAAACACCTTTAACCCATTTCGGCTTCTGTCTAAACTCACCATCATGGCCATTGCCAGAAATATCGCTCAGGGTTCCGTCTGCCACCTGACCGATTTTTCTATCTCCGGCCGTAAAGGTAAACGCCATAAGGACATCTTCTCTCTCAATCTCACCGTAGGATAGTTGAATTGCGGTGAACAAGACCGCGAAAGTCGAAAACTCAGATTTCGTCGTGGATCTAATCATCGTAGTCCTCCTTTTGGGCACGATTGAACACGGCAGACACGTATTCATGATTGAAGACCTGGCTAGGAAGGAAGCCAAAATCGCACGGTCTTGCTAAGTAAACGCCGCAGCATCTTTCTTACCGTAGATGATAGGGGAAACGCACAAATCATCTTATGTAGCTGGTTAAACCATTCCGTCTTCCGCCAATGAGGCGGCTTCTTTCACTACGAACATGAGTGGCAAAGCGCGGGCGCGGTATATCGGATACGCGGGTCATTTGTCCCTCGTAACGACGCCGCCTGAGGTGAACATGCCCCGCAAGTTCTTCGGCGCACCATTCTAGATGGAGTGCACTAAGACTAATATTTAGCGGATTTGAGCCCGGCCCATGTGGTCGCCATTTTGCCTTCGGGATTGACCGCTTGAAATCCAAGGAGCTTTTCAAGCCCTTGCTCCATGAGGGTAATGACTTCCTCTTCTGTTAGACCCCGATTGAAAACTACGACATCATCGACAACTCCATGCATGCCGAGACTGAGGCCACCGAGCCAAGTGGCTCCAATGTGTAATTGCTGGGAGGGATTAAAAGAGGGAGTGTGTCCTCCAACCGGATTCTTACCGTACGCTACTCCGTCTACATACTGAGTGAGGTCTGTCCCGTCGTAAGTGCCTACTGCGTGATGCCATTTGCCATCCGTTATCACTATGCCGCGCGCTTGAACATCATCAAATGGGTTCGTTGTTGTGAATCCAACGGTCACCTGTTCCCGCATCCACATTGAATAATTCCGATTTAGACCCCCAACCCAACTTTCCTTACTAACTATCATGTTGCAACAGTCGCCGATGAGGTTTTCAGTTTTTACCCATGCGCCAATGGCAAATTCTTCAAGATCCATCTCGTTGGTATGTGGAACTGTTACCGCATGCCAACCTCCCTGTGCCTGTCCTACCTGAAGCCCTGCGCCCCAAACTCCGTTAGCCCATTTCGGCTTCTGTGTAAACTCACCGTCATGGCCATTGCCGGAAACATCCTCTAGGACGCCGTCCGCCACTTCGCCGATTTTACTATCTCCCGCCGTAAAAGTGAACGCCATTAGAACATCTTTCCGCTTAATGGCGCCTTGGGAGAATAGTAACGTTGTGAAATACAGTGCGAAACTCCATAGTATTAAAATCATCTTACATTTTTGCATTACAATGTCCTCTTTCCTAGGTTTCAATTAGATAGAGGCTTCCGCAACACCTAGACACGAACATTGAAAATGTGTAAAATACCTTACAAGGAGGCGTGTATGGTTAAATCCTAATCGCCTGGATTCGACTCACTGTCAACACCATCCCAATGACGCAATCAGACATTCCTTGATCCCTATTGATGCCCACTGTGGGAATCTCAGGCATAACATAATTAACCATTATCTGGGAAAGAGATAAACTACATCAACGACCATCAAATCACCGAGTCTTCTCTTTTCAATGAAGATAGATACATCAGAATCAGTGGTTTTGCTTAGGCCGGAGGATACAGTTATTTTCGGTTGGAGCCTTTTACCGAGCACACAGGTTATATCACAACTAACGGACTATTTCAATGGATCAACGACTTCGCAAAAAGGAGTACGTATCTGATTTTGAGCGATGTGGTAGGGCCGAAGGGCGCACGGGTGAGTTGATGGAGAGTTATGTAGATTTGGTTGAATGAGACAATGCGAATCGCTCTCCAACACGAACCGTGGGAAGGATTTTTATCAATCGTGCGGTGTGGCAAGATGGAATGAAACCCAACATCTCAACCCACACGGTAATTTTTAAGTTGGGTTGCACTGAATTCCGACAGATTTCGCGCGGAATCAAACGTCGGCAACAAATTGGGGTGTTTGATTTTATGGTTGACACTGCTCAACCCAACCTACCTAGAGCTAGAAAATCAGGTGCGTTTTCCCTAGACTCCGCAATAGTCGGCGGACGAGCAAATCGACGCATTGCCACATTTAGGTATTCAATGACGTAAGTTCCAAATATTACAATAGACCGTACAATGTACTCATATTACCACGAGCATATCAGAACTCCGATTCTCGTTTGGGCTTTAAGGCTAATTCTAATCGGCATCTTGGGTTTTACTTGTTTAAGCGTTGCGCAAGAGAAACTTGAGATTGATCTCATAGAGACAGTAACACAAGCCAAGCAAACTGTTGATGAAAATCCTACATTGACAGCCGCGCGTCTGAATCTCGGGTTTGCTTATTTGGAACTTGGTTCCATGCAGCAGGCTGAAGCCGAGTTTAAGAGTGTAGTGGGTCTCGATCCACGTGCCCCAAGTGGATACTATTGGCTAGGGGGAGTATATTTCCTGCAATCAAGATACGAAGAAGCCATTGATGTCTTTCAGCGAGCGCTTGAACAGTTACCCGGCTGGAGTGCGGCGTACCACGCTTTGGGGATGTCACATTTCGAGCGTCACAATCATGATGCGGCGGAAATTGCCTTCAACATAGCGCTGAATCTGATGCAGAAGCCGCAATCTTCCCAATATGAAGTGCTGGCACCTTCATTCGGGACAGGGGGTTACGGGTGGAATATTAAGCCGTCTCCAGCCAATGCCCTTTACTTTCTCGGTCTTATCGCATCACAGCGCGGGCGTCTCGATACAGCCAAGGAATATTGGCGCCAAGCTATCGAAACAGGCCCTCCTCTAGCCGAGGTATATTTCGAACTCGGGGTGGCGCACAATAAAGACATGCAATGGGAGAAATCGGTGCGCGTTCTGCGTGAAGCAATCCGGCTACGTCCCGAGATGCCCGCGGCACACTATCAATTGGCACGCGCGTATCTCAAGTTGGACAACATGACCGAAGGCACGAGAGAATTGGAGGAATTCCAACGTCTGAAAACTGCCTATGCCCGGTTGAGCGCACGACATACCATGATCAGAGCGGCACCGGACGCAGCTATAACCCTATTTGGACTGGCGAGAAAATATATGCAAGAGGAAAAGTATGCCGAAGCCAGTCGAGAGTTTCAAAAAGCGCTCTGGCATGATCCGCGTCTAGCAAAGGCATATAGTGGGTTGGGCCGCGCCTATGTCGGGCTGGGGCGTCTCGATGACGCACTTGAAGCACTTGGAAAGGCAATCGAGTTAGAACCGAATATGGCGGAGGCGTACATTACCAAAGGGTTAATCTTACTTACACGCGCTGACAAATCAGGAGCCAGATCTGACTATGAGCGTGCTGTTTCAGCCTGCCGCGAAGGGATCGAACTAAACCCCAAGCTAAAAGTTCCAATCGTTATTCGCGCTGCAATTGGAAGAGCCTACCTCCGAGAAGGAAAACTCGCCCGGGCGAGTCATCAATTTGAGGAGATCCTAAAGGCCGATGCGAACTTCAGCGACGCATACTTCTACTTGGGGGCTATCCACCTTGCGCGGCATGAATATGAGAAGGCAGAGAATGCCTACCTTCGTGTCATTGAGCTAGAACCGTCTTCAGCCAATGCCTACGAGCGGCTTGCACATCTGTATGGAACGCGTGGAATTCTTCTTGATAAAGCAATTCAATATGCAGAAAGAGCAATTGACCTCAAGCCCGATTCCGCAGCGTACTACAATACGCTCTCGTGGCTCCATTTCCTCGGCAAAGACTACGAAAAAGCGGAAACATCGGTTATAAAAGCGTTAACACTGCAACCCGACAATCAACTCTATAGTGAAGGGCTAAAAGTTATCCGGGAAGCCAAACAGTCCGAAGACGGCGGAAAAAAGGTCGGAAAGTGAGTTTTCGAAGTCGAGCGACTATATCCAATCAACATCATTCGGCGTTCTTCGTCTTCCACTCTCCGTATTTAAAGATTTCCGCCGCCGTCATTGTAATCCTATCCTTTTCTAGTGCTATCGCAGACGCACAATTGCGATTCACAGATGTTACCGCGACGACCGGAATCCGCTTTCATCACGAAGACGGCCGAAGCGGTGCACATTACTTTCTCGAAACGCTGGGAGCAGGTGCCGCATGGTTCGATTACGATCAAGACGGCGATATTGACATCTACTTTGTCAACGGAGCCGACCTGCCGGGCATGAAATCCGACGTTCCGCCAACAAATGCCCTCTTCCGGAATGATGGCGATGGCACGTTTACGGATGTGACCGATTACGCGGGCGTGGGAGACTTGGGTTACGGCTTCAGTTGTGCCGCGGGAGATTACGATAACAACGGATTTCCCGATCTTTACATTACGAATTTCGGGCCGAACGTTCTGTACCAAAACAATGGCAACGGTACCTTTACCGATGTCACGGCGCAAGCAGGGGTTGGAGATTCTTTATGGGGAGCGTCGTCCGCCTTTGCCGACTATGATAATGATGGACACTTGGACCTATTTGTCGCTAACTACGTTCAGTTCGAGGTTGACAGCAATCCGGAGTGCGGCACGATAGGTGTGCGAACACACTGTGGTCCCGAAGCCTTCCACGGGACGGCAAGTGTGTTGTATCGAAATAGTGGAGACGGCACCTTTACCGATGTTACCGAGAAATCGGGTGTATGGAATCCCAACGGAAAAGGGATGGGAGTGATTTGGTGTGATTACGATAACGACGCCGATCTTGACCTCTTTGTTGCCAACGATAAGGTCGAAGACTGGTTATATCGTAACGAAGGGGATGGCACATTCAAGGATGTCGGACTCACAAGCGGGGTAGCGCTTAACGAGATGGGGGCTCCCTACTCTAGCATGGCGCCCGTCTTTGGAGATATCGACAACAACGGATGGTTCGATCTGGCGATAACCAACTTTCAGGACGAGCCCAACAGCGTCTATTACAATGATGGGGACGGCTTTTTCTCCGATATCACCTATCGCTCGGGCATCGGCGGTCCAAGCTTAACACGCCTCGCTTGGGGCGCGGACTTCGCCGATTTAGATAGTGACGGTTGGCTAGATCTCTTTGTAGCAACGGGACACTTGGAAGAAAATGTACAACTCCTGAACCCAACGACCACATACCCGCAGCAAAATCAACTTTTTTTGAGCCGAGGCGATCGCACATTCGACGATGTGTCCGATTCGTCGGGCGACGGATTGCTGTTGAAAAGAGTAAGCCGCGGCGCGGCTTTCGGAGATTATGACAACGACGGCGATGTTGATATTCTCATCACAAACTCCAATCAAACTCCCGACCTCCTGCGGAACGACACAGCGAACCAAAACCACTGGCTCGTTTTTACTGCCGTTGGCACGAAGAGCAACCGAAGCGGAATCGGAACACGTATCACGGTATCCGCGGGCGGAAGCGTGCAGATGCGCGAGGTCAAGAGTGGCGGAAGCTATCCCTCTCATAGTGACATGCGCTTGCATTTTGGACTGGGCGAGTCCGCCGCGGCTGAGCAAGTTGAAATTCGCTGGTCCAGCGGTTTGATTGAGCACTATAAAGATGTTAGGAGCAACCGGTTCCTGATAGCAACGGAGGGAAAAGGCTTGGAAAGCCTTGAAGCGGAGAATTAGGATGGGTAGCAGGTATAAATCAATAATTTTGAGTCTATGTTCTAGTCTATTTGCAGCGGCGTTCGTGGGGGCGACCGGTGGGATGAACGGCTTCGAGTCTTCTGCGCCGCAGAATCAACCGAAGTCTGAATCCCTGCTTCAGCCCCGTGCTGATTCAACCGGACATCGGAGGATGCTGACGCTGCTCAAGAGGATTGCCGACCAAACGCCTGATGACAATCCATATCTTGGCGATAAAAAGTTCCGTATGCTACGCAAGCAGCTGGATTCGCTGCCCGCGACCTCTCCTAATTCCATCAAATGGCGGCTACACATGCAGGCAGGAAAGGCCGCGCTGCGCATCGGTAATGAAGCTGACGCCATCAACCATTATTCAAGAGCTCTGGAACTTACCCAATCGGGAAGCAATCAGATCCCGCAGCACGCCGTGATTGAGTCCCATTTCCACCTTGGCCTTGCATACATGCGGTTGGCGGAAACTCAGAACTGCTGCCTCCGTCACACTCCTGAAAGTTGCATACTTCCCATTCAGGGCGATGGCATTCACATCCTACAGGACCCATCAAGGCAGGCGATTTTGCAATTCACCGAGGTACTTAACCGTACCACAGAAAAGTCTCCACGCGTGTTTACTTACGGTACAAGGTGGCTGCTCAATATTGCCTATATGACGATTGGGGGTTATCCCGATAACGTGCCTAAAGAATACCTCATCCCAACCCATGCCTTTGAATCGGAAGTAGACATTCCCCGATTTAAGAACATCGCACCTAAGTTAGGGCTAGATGTTTTTGATTTGTCGGGCGGAGCGATTGCGGACGACTTTGACAATGATGGCTACCTCGACATCGTTGTCTCGACTTGGGACGTGGAAGGACAGATTCGATTTTTCCGGAACAACAGGGACGGGACATTCGCTGATCGAACGAGACAGTCGGGCCTCACGGGGTTATATGGCGGACTGAACCTAGTTCAGGCTGACTACGACAACGATGGACATGTTGATATCTTGGTTCTGCGAGGGGCTTGGTTGGGACGGAATGGGCGACACCCGAATTCTCTTTTGCGCAACAACGGAGATGGCTCTTTTACGGATTGCACCTTTGAAGCCGGTTTGGGCAACGTACATTATCCAACCCAGACGGCGGCATGGGGTGATTACGACAACGACGGCGACCTCGATCTTTATATTGGCAATGAATCTTCACGGGCGCTAAGCGCCCCGTGCCAACTCTTTGAAAACAACGGCAATGGTACCTTTACCGATGTGGCAGCCAACGCGCGCGTACAGAATCACCGCCTCACCAAGTCAGTCGTCTGGGGGGATTACAACAATGATCGGTTGCCGGACCTGTATGTTTCTAATCTTGAAAAAGGCAACCGCCTATACCGAAATAACGGAGACGGGACATTTACGGACGAAGGAAGCCGTCTTGATGTCCGGGCGCCGCTGCGCAGTTTTCCCTCTTGGTTTTGGGATTATGACAATGACAGCGTGCTCGACATATACGTGTCCGCCTATTCTTCCGGCATTGAACATGTGGCAGCCGATGCCCTCGGCTTGCCGACAGATTCAGGGATTGCGCGATTATATCGCGGAGAAGGGGACGGCGGCTTCAAAGACGTAGCGAGCCAATGCAATTTGGAGACTCCCAATGCGCCGATGGGTGCAAATTTCGGCGACCTTAACAACGACGGATACCTTGATTTCTACCTCGGAACCGGGTGGCCGAACTACATGGAACTCATGCCCAACGTTTTCTACCTCAATCAAGGCGGAAAACGGTTTGTGGACGTTACCTACGCCGGTGGATTTGGTCACATACAGAAGGGGCATGCCGTAGCTTTCGCGGATTTTGACAACGACGGCGATCAAGATATCTTTGAACAGATGGGAGGAGCGTACCCCGGTGACGGTTTTGGCAACGTCCTTTATGAGAACCCGGGATTTGGAAACAATTGGATTGCCATCAGGTTGATGGGCGTGAAGTCGAATCGGTCGGCAATCGGTGCTCGAATTCATCTAATAGTCCATGAGAATGGGGCAACACGTTCAATCTACAAACACGTCAATAGTGGGGGTACATTTGGATGCAATCCACTTCGACAGACGATTGGTATTGGTAAATCCGAAAGAATAGAATCACTTGCGGTTTTTTGGCCAACTACCGGATTGACACAGACCTTCAGGGAGGTAGAATGCAATCGGTTCATTCAGATTATAGAAGGTGAGAAGGAATTCACAGAGCTGAAACTTAGAACGTTGAAACTCGGTGCGCCCAGGTAAGTATTAACATACGACGGCTAGCTCGAGAGGGTGGAACCGATAGGCAATACCATTTCTCAAAAATGTAAGTGCATTGATTCGGAGTAAGAAGACTTATCCTCAAGCGAAGCGGGCGGGGCAAGATGCCCCGCCTACGAATTAAGTGAATGTATGATTAAGACATCTTATGCACTATTTTTCAAGCGAAATAGTATAACATTCGAACTATCGGCGTCAGAACGGAATGCGTCACATTCTTCCCGCGAAATCTCAAACACTATCCGCCGAGCACCACCCCAGGTTCGACTGCCTTGAGTTGCACCCAATCTCCGATTTGGTATGGGCAACGGTAGTCGGTCTGCACGAAGTAGTCTTCGCCTTCGATCTGTACCCGATAGGTGAGGTCATGCCCCTTAAACTCGCGCTCGACGATTTTGCCCAACTTGGCATTCTTCTCGCCTGCGGTAGCGTGAATCATTTCCAAATGCTCCGGTCTTATTGAAAGCATTACTTTGCCCTGAGCGTGACAATCAAGTTTGAACCTACCCAAACGGGTTTCGGCGCAATCGCCACGAGCGTCGCCCGGAATAAGATTTGTCTTGCCAAGGAATTCTGCCACAAACGGCGTTTTGGGTCGATTATACATGGCTTCCGGCGCTCCGGTCTGTTCAAGCCCGCCGTTTTCCATGATGGCAACGCGATCGGCAAAACTGAGCGCTTCTTCTCGATCATGGGTGACCAACATGGCAGTCATCCCCGCATCTTTCAGCAGCTCTCGCACCTCTTTGCGGGTGGATTGGCGTAAACCGGCGTCAAGATTGGAAAACGGTTCGTCCAGAAGAATGAGTTTGGGGCTCGGCGCGATGGAACGAGCCAGCGCAACTCGCTGTTGTTCGCCGCCGGAGAGGTCGTGAGGTCTTCGGTCTCGAAATTCGGCAAGACCGACCATCTCCAACACTTCCAATCCCCGATCCAACCGAACTTTCTGCGGTAATCTCTTCAGACCGAATGCCACGTTGTCCAAAACATTCAGGTGCGGAAAAAGCGCGTAGTTCTGAAATACGAGTCCAATCTCTCGTGTTTCGGGCGGTGCATGGATTGACTGGCTTTCGATACATTTGCCTTCTAATCGAATTTCGCCTGAATTCACGCGTTCAAACCCTGCAATCAGGCGCAAGGTCGTCGTTTTGCCGCACCCGCTCGGTCCTAGCAAGGCAAAAATCTCGCCGGCGTTCACCTCGAAGTTGACATCATCCACGACCGGCGCTGAAAGTGGCGCAAAATTTTTGGTCACGTTGTGAAGGCTAAGCAGGCTGTTCATGCACGTTCCTTTCCCGAACAAGCAGGAGACTTACGAAAAGCCCGGCGAAGATTATCATAAGTAGAGCGTATGGAGCCGCTTCTGCAAATAAGGCTTCGGACGTGGTGTCCCAAACATTCAGCGCTAACGTTTCATATCCTATAGGTCTGAGTAGGAAGGCTATCGGAAGGTCTTTCATAGCGGAGAGAAACACAAAAGCGATGCTTACTGTCAGTCCTCGGATAAGTAAGGGAAAGATGACTTTGAAGAATGCGTTTAACCTCGAATAACCGAGGGAACGCGCCGCTTCCTCAATATTGGGTGACGCTTGATACATGGTGCTGCGTGCGGGACCGATCGCTTCAGCCATGAAATGTATCATGTACGCGTAGATCAGAAGCCATAACGTTTGATAAAGCCCTGGAATCGCCCGCTGCGCGAAAAATATCAGAGACAGACCGAACGCCAGTGGCGGAATAGCATAGCCGATATAGGCGAGACGCTCCAATACCCTAGACAAAGCGGAAGGACGACGAACTCCCAAATACACTATCGGGAGCATCACCGCCGTACTCAGAAAAGCAGCTGGCACGGCAGCCCCAAGGGAGCCCAACACGGCTTTGACGAGGTTTTCTATCGACACCGAATCGAGTCCTCTGATCAGCCACGATACTATCGTAGCAGTTGGAACGGCCACGCAGCCGAATATCAAAACGGCGAGATAGAGGTAAGAGAGTTTCCCCCATCCTCTAATTGGGATGAGTGTTCTCTGATGAACGCCGCCAATCCCCGCTCTATGAAATCTCCTGCCTCGCAATAGCCGCGCTTCGACATAAAGAAGGCATCCCGCAAAAGCGAGCAGCATTAGTGCGAGCCATGCCGCGTAAATGCGGTCGAAAGAGGCCAATTGTAAATAGAGCGCGTAGCTGAAAGTCTCGAACCGCATCAGTGAAACAACGCCGAAATTACCCAATACGTGCAGTGCGACGAGCAATCCGCTGGCGTACAACGCGGGGCGTAGTTGAGGGATAAGAACGTAATAGAATACCCACCGGCGCCGGTAGCCGAGACTGCGGGCAGATTCCTCAAGCGCCGGATCAACCCCGAGCAGTGCCGAACGTAGATTTAGAAAAAAGTAAGGGAACGTATAAAAGCTGAGTGCAGCCAATGCTCCCCAGTATCCGCTCAGTCGAGGGAGACTGGCACCGAACAGTTGAGCAAATGCCCCGTCCTTTCCGCCCAAACCCAGAATAGCGTATGCCATCACGTAGCTGGGAATTGCCAGCGGAAACACCCCCATCAACGTAAAGAAACGCTTCGCCTTGAGATTAGTTCGGCTGGTTAGCCAGGCGACAGGCAACGCCAGAAGAATGTCGACGATGACGACACCGGCAACCAGTAGAGCCGTGTTGCCGAAGAGTATAAGGTTCCGTAAGCGAAAAACGATCTCGACCAGTTCGCTAGCCTCGGCGTCGGCGGCTCGGAGCACCAAATACGCAAACGGCACGAGCACGCCTGAACCAACAATAACGGCCGGGAGGACGAAGTACCACCGCAAATATCGTCCAACCTTGTGAAAAATCACAAGATTCCTACCTTCCTCAGCAATTTAAGGGTTCCGTCTAAATCATCAAGATCGCCAAGATTGATGGTCGGTGTCCTTTCCAGAAGTTCTGCTAACGGTACCAGCTTAGGATTTGGATGTGGAACTGCTTTGTTGGTTATAGGATACTCGAATACTTCGCCGGCGAAATACTGTTGTGCTTGGGCAGAGAGCAAGAATTGAATAAGGGTGAGAGCTTCTTCGGAATTGCGGCTGGTCTTTAGGTGTCCGATGCCCGCGACATTGACGAGATTTCCCGGGTCGCCGGATTTAAAGAAAACTTGATCGACCGGGAACTTGGAATCCGTTTTCTTGAAACGCAGCAAGTAGTAGTGATTCGGCAATCCAAGTTCAATCTCGCCCGCGGCAAGCGCTTTGATAATCGGTGTATTCTTGGCATAACTTTTTGTATCGTTTGCCTTCATTCCTCGAAGCCATTCCTCGGTCTTTTCTTCTCCGACTCCAACGCGCATCGCTGTTACAAATGCTTGGAACGAAGCGTTCTGCGGCGCCCATCCGACCCGCCCTTTCCACTTTGGATCCGTCAAATCCAAAATGCTGTTAGGCACATCTTCAGCTTTAATCTGCTCGGAGGAGTATGCGATGACACGGGCACGTCCGCTCGTAGCTACCCACATTCCTCCCGAATCACGGAATTTCTCGGGCACTCTCGAAGGGATTGTGTCAGGCAATGGTTGAAATAGACCATGCTTGCTAATGGCGCCGAGCGCCCCCGCGTCCTGCGCCCAGAAGAGATCTGCGGGGCTGTTCTCCCCCTCTTCCAACAACGCGACCGCAAGCTCTGCTGTGCCGCCATAACGCACTTTTACTTTAATTTGAGTCTCATTCTCAAACTGCTTGATTATCGGTTCAACCAGACTCTTGCTTCTACCGGAATAGAGAGTCAATTCCTTGGCATCTACCGCACCGCATATCGCCGCGACCGTTAGAAGACTGATTACGAAAGCAAGAGATTTCAACTCCGCGCCCTCCATCTTATCGATTCCGATCGTTCGACCGTGTCAGTGACACACGCGTGGAAGCGATTTTGTTTCGGTGGGACACTTGGCGATTCGAGGTCGACCAAAATATCACCCCCGCTTACCTTCAGAGGGAATGTAGCCAATTCGCATTCGCCGGGCCAAATGCATTCTCCGGTCTTCACATCAAACTTCCATTGGTGGATTGGACAAACAATCACGCCGCCTTCCTGTTTGCCAGAGTGCAAAACGCCTCCTACGTGAGGACAGATATTGTCAATAGCGTAAAACTCGCCATCGACATTGTGGATTCCGATAAAATTCCCCTCCAGCTTTACCGCGACACTATTTCCGGGGGTTACGCTGTCCGCCTCTGCCGCTTTCACGTATCGAGACGCTTCTTGACTTACCGGTGCTGACTGAGCTTGTAAAGGCATAAGGATATGTCTTTAGGAATTCCGCTCAATTCGGATGTCAAAGGAACCGGGATTTCGAAATTGCTTTGACTTGATTTGTCGAATCGAGTGTGCGGAATTCTTTCCTCCCTCACTTTTGCTTGACATCGCACACATTTCTAAACTATGCTTTACCTATATGCGGCGTCATGTAAAGATTATACTTACCTGACAAATACCCGATCAAAAAGGAGTCTTAAAATGTACGGTCACCCCGAAATCATCGAGGCGCTCAACGAGGTATTGACATCGGAGCTAACAGCGGTTAACCAGTATTTCGCGCATTCGGAAATGTGCGAAAATTGGGGATATGAGCGCCTGCACACCGCAATTCGAGAACATTCCATCGGCGAAATGAGGCACGCCGAAAAATTGATTGCGCGGGTTCTCTACTTGGATGGAGTGCCCAACATGGCGAGATATTACGATATCAAAATTGGCAAGACCGTTAAGGAGATGCTCGAAAACGATTGCGCCCTTGAGAAGGAAGCCATAGAACGGCTCAACGAGTTGATTCAACTTGCGCATACTCTGAAAGATTTTGGCTCGGAGGAACTGTTGGAAGAAATCCTCCGAGATGAAGAAGAACACGTTGACTGGATTGAAATGCAATTGGACCAAATTAGCCAAATGGGCTTTGAAAACTACCTTGCACAGCAAATAGGGGCCGGGGAAGCTGATGAGAACGCCTGATTCACCTTGCACCGAATACAACAACGGTGATACGAGTAACGACAATTTCTAGCGTCGCGTTTCAGTCCTAAACGTTCCCTACAACACTTTGCCAACGAAATTTTGAGTCGCTATTTCCGGCGTATTCGACTTTTTGGTTCTGAAGGGCACAAAATATGATATTGAGACTCAGTATCATGCAATTTGACGGCAAACCATAAAACTAAACCGGGTTGACAACTGCAACCTATTGACTTTGAGACTCAATCTCAACCTGCATATTATCGAAAACACACATTTAGTACTTATTATAACTTGTGACCTAGTATGTGTCAAATCTTTTTTCACACTTTTTTGGTACGTTCTTGAGGTTTGAATTTTAAGGTTTTTCATTCTTCGCGTAATCAAAATCATCAGGGGCTTTCACTCTATCCAAAATTCGTATGAGGTGATACGAATAGCGCCCCACATCCTGAATCTCGGTGCCGCGGTCTTCCAACCTCACCTCAAGCGTATAAATGTACCCCGGTTCAAATTTGAAACCTTCAATACCCTCGTAGAAAAAGTGCCAACGTCCCGCTTCCTCATTGAATTCCATATAACAGTCCTGTTCAATAAAACCTTGGCACCTTTTCGTGTAGGGTCCAATCGTTAAAACCTCTGTGTGTTCCTCGCCGCAAGCCGCCAGTAACGCCAAAATGATAAATATGGGGAATCTCATTTTCGCCTCTCCGAAATCCGCCCGCGACGAATCGCGTTCACGGAATGAACCGCATCTGTGTAAGTTTTATGACACCGTTTCTCAGTCACCAGATTCGAGATTTGAAAGGTCGGGCTTTTCATTTCTCGCGTAATCAAAGTCGTCTGGCGCTTTTACCTTATCCAACAGCTTTATCAGGTGATACGAATAGCGTCCCACATCCTGGATCTCGGTGCCGTGGTCCTCCAACCTAACCTCAAGCGTATAGATATACCCGGGTTCAAAGTCGAAACCCTCAATGCCGTCGTAGAAGAAGTGCCAGCGTCCCGCTTCCTCGTTGTATTCCATGAGGCAGTCCTGTTCAAATGGCCCGTAACACGTCATGGTGTAGGGACCGATCGTTAGAATCTCAATATGTGCCTCGTGTATGTCTTCCTGTTTTTGATCGCCAAACTCCTCGTATATCTCGGCTATTTCGCTGCAAGCCGTCAAAATCACCATCATAAAGACTGCTGCAATTCTCATTTTTTGCCTTTCCTAAATTCACCGACAATCTGGATAGATGATTTTATCGTAGGGAATAACGATCGTTATTCCCTACAACGAATCAGGCAACACATCTGTTGACAAAAATCGGTTGATTCGAACCTTCTCACAGCGACTTAGATGATCCCTTCTCGATTGTCAACATCACCGGAGGCCAAACCCGATTGTTTGCTTGACTTCAAGCGAAAACTGTATAATCATTAAGATGGAGATTTCTTGTAGGTGGAATCAGGCGAGTGGCTAACGAGCGCGATAGAAATCCCCTAAAACTTACTTGAATACTATACATATGTGTGGTATGCTTGAAACGTCGTGGTATGCCATCAACAATGGTGGATTCAGGAGCGAAGAGTTAAACGTCTTGGGTCATCATGAACCAGCGAGGCAAATCATGACGATACAAATCTCAAGGTTGACATCCGCTTGGCTCGAATCCGTTGACGAGCTAATGAAAAAGAACAGTCAAACACTAGGTTTTCTCCCAAAAGAAGCCCTTCAAAGCTATCTTGAGAAAAACAACGTAATTGGAGCAATATCTGATGATGACAATCTTGTTGGCTATCTTCTTTTCGGCGCCAACAGTGAATATTTTCGAATTACCCATCTATGCGTCGTGGAAGAATACCAGGGTCAGGGCATTGCACGAAAGCTTGTGAATAAGTTAATTGAGTCTGTAAGCACTCAGAAAGCGATAAAACTTAATTGTCGTCGTGATTATCCGGTTAACGATCTTTGGCCCAAATTAGGATTTACGGCAGTCGATGAAAAGCGAAGCCGCGCCAGAGAAGAGCATTTTCTCACACGCTGGCAGTTAATCTTAGCTCTAGACGAGCAGTTACAACTCTTTCAAGCAAAAACATCAGATGACACTCTTGATGTCATCATTGACGCCCAAATCTTCTTCGATTTTTATGAACCCGATAGTGACAAGACTAAACCATCTAAAGCTCTGCTCTCCGACTTCCTAGTAGATTCCTTGAGTCTTTGGGTCACAAGCGAACTGTTCAATGAGATTAACCGACAGAACAATCGAGAACGCCGAGAGAAATCGTGGGACAGAGCTCAAACCTTTTTTCAATTGGAATCCACGCCTTATCTGGTGAAAGAATTTTCTGAACTGCTAAAGGACATACTTCCTGGTGGCAGGCCAAGTCGGGAATCCGATATCAGACACCTCGCAAAGGCTGCTGCCTCTAGTGTGAAAACTTTTGTTACTCGCGACCACGCGCTTTTGCAAAACTCTGAAGACATTGCCAGGCTGACAGGGCTTGAGGTGATAAATCCCGTGGGCCTTATTGTACGAATGCATGAATTGGTTGAAAAGCAAACCTATACCCCGGACCGAATTGCAGGGCTTGACCTTCGCTGGGAACGCTTAAAATCCGGAGACTTGGTATCCTTTCCCTTTAACGCTTTTCTCGAACGGCAAGAAACGAAGGGAAAATTCAGAGAACGATTAGAATCCTTGCTCGCCGAACCCGATCGTTTCATGTGTGAGTTGCTTAAAGCCAACGACAAAATAATAGCCATCCGGGTTCTCACGAACAACTTCAAGAAATGGCTCACGTCACCTTTGGCAAGACTAGCACACTCTGCTGACAGATCGTTGTACGGACGCTTTTTAATCGCCGACACAATTTCCAACGCTGTTGGGAAGAATTTGGAGATGGTTCGGTTTGAAGTTTCCTCGATCGCACCTAGCCTGATACCTGATCTGTTAGAGCTGGGATTCATAGAATGTAACAACAATTTTGTGAGATTCTGTTTTTCGTGGAGCGCGCGACGTGAGGAAATTTGGCCCGCGATTGCCAAACTATGTCCCGAATGTACTGACCGCTGTCAAGTCATGTCAAACCTTGAGCTAGAACAATGCTGTTCTCCACTTAGTGTCACGCCAGCAACCCAAAAGTATTTCTTGATACCGATTCGCCCTGGTTACGCGATTAGTCTTATTGACACCGATGAGTCAGGATATGATTTGTTTGGAGGGAATCCAGACGTGTTGTTGCTCTGGAATAACGTGTATTATCGATCGGCGACTCGCCACAAAATGCTCAAGGCTCCGGGCCGGATTCTGTGGTATGTGAGTAAAGATAAGCAGCAAATCATAGCGGTATCGCGTCTGGACGAGGTCGTAATTGACACTCCCAAGGAACTCTTACGGAAGTTCAAAAAATTCGGAATCTTAAAATGGCACCATCTTTATGAGATGTGTGGCAAGGATCCATCAAAAAGACTCATGGCATTGAAATTTTCACATACGTTCCTCTTTCGAGAACCAGTTTCTTTGAGTGAGGTGAGGGATGTATTCAAAAAGAACAAAAAAGCAGGCCCATCAACACAAGCTCCGTCCGAACTACCACCACAAATTTTTCGCGAACTATTTCAAAGGGGGTTTCCAAGCATCTCGTGAACATCACAGGGCAGCCCGTCCTTCTTTCCCTGAAACCTCTCTATGCGAACATGGTGTTTGGACGACGCAAAACTGTTGAATTGCGGCGGCGTATTGCATCATATATGAATAATCGAGATGTGTTTATCTATGTAACCAGCCCTGACATGGAGTTGCGTGGTGGGTTTCGGGTCGGGGACGTGTGGCACGGAGCTCCTGATGACATTTGGAGAATTGTGCATAAACGCGCGGGAGTGGATAGGCGGGATTTCGACAACTATTTTGAAGGACTAGCTAGAGCAAATGCCATTGAAATTACTGAAATCTGGGAATATCGGAAGCCGGTAAGTTTGTCTAGGCTAAGAAAACAGTTTACAGGCTTCATTGTCCCACAGTCCTGGCGGTATGCGCGGGACGAGGAAGTCCGATTTCTTCAACAGTTGAAATGTCAAGCCAAGTAATCTATTCAAAAGCACCGAGAAGAGCGAAAAAGACACTGTCGATGACAAGAGCCTTCATGCTTTAGATCGTCGTTAAGGGAACGGATGGTGAGTTAGAAGTGATAGTGACCGTAGAGTAGGCACCGAACAAAGGACATGGAAAAAGACTGATGAAGCGAGTGAATAGCAAGTGCGACAGCACATCATGACAGAAACCCCCTAGTAATTCGACCCCGAAAATCAGGCAACAAAGTACAGCCATCTGCAGAAGAATAATCTAATCGCTCCCCAGCCCGCTAGTATCCCAGACTCGGATAACCCCGTGTCCGGCGCTACCTACCAAGGTATTGCCGTCGCTGCTGAAAGCGATCGTATTGACTCGTCCTAAACCCCCTTCAAGGGGTGCCACTTCCGATCGAGTTTCCATGTCCCATACACGAATTCTCGCCCCTACGCCGGCAGCAAGAAAACGTCCGTCAGGATGAAATGCCAGCGCTACAACCGTTTCTCCGGTATTCAGTGTCCCGATCAACTTGTGGTCCGTTGGGCTCCACAGATGAATCTCGTTGTGCCATCCTGCCGAAGCAAACATCTTCCCGGTAGGACTGAACGCAACAGATTCAAAATTGGTATAGTCAGCTTCGTTCTGATACGGTTCGTGGCTAATAATTTCACGTCTTTTCCCAACGTCCCACAGACGAACCGTGTTATCAAGACCGCCGGAAGCTAGCAACTTTCCGTCGGGGCTGAAAGCTATCGACTGTATGGTACTCGTATAATGAACTGGCAATTTGGTCGGAGGAACTCCAAGGAGCCAATTGATCAATCGTGTCAAGAAATAAAAGGCCCCGGTTTCTCCAATGAGGTCTTCTTCTGTTAGGGGTGTTTCCCCTAACACGGATACCTGAGTGTCCCGGTGGATATCCCATAACCGAATACAATTCTCGTCAACGCAAGCAAGGGTTTTACCGTCTGGACTAAACGCGACGGATTCTACAATCGCAGAGTGTTTGAATGCGGCAATCTCTTCTTGAGATTGTAAGTTCCATACACGCGCGTGCTCCTTCGCACTCGATGCAAGAAGTCTTCCGTCTGGGCTGAACACGACGCACTTCACCGCGGCATCATGGACTTGCAGGACATCATTCCGCTCTCGGCTTTCTAAGTCCCACAATTCGACGGAACCATCCTGGCGCCCTGCGGCAAATAGTCTGTTATCGGGACTGATTGCCACAGAATCAACCGAAGCACTGTGAGATCCCAGCGCCGCTATCGGCTTTCGACTTCCGACCTCCCAAAGCCGAATAGCCATGTCACCACTCCGATGTCTTGCTGTCGCCGCCACTTGCCCGTTTAATGAGGCTAGCATTTTTCCATCGGGCCGAAACACGATGGAGGTTACGCCGCGGGATTTCGTTTCCAATTCCCCGATTTGCTTAAGCGTTCGAGTGTTCCACATTCGGACCATGCCGTCATCGCTGGCTGACGCCAGGAGTGTACCGTCCGGACTGAACGCGACGGAGTTCACCCCTACACGGTTGTCAGCATCTAGCTCTAGCAACAGTGCAATCTGTGTTCGACTTGCTACATCCCAGAGGCGCAAGGTGCAATCCACACTGCTTCCTGAAGCCAAGGTTTTTCCGTCCGGACTGAAGGCAATTGACGAGACTGCGTTATCTGTTGACCTCGTCGGGCGCGAATGGCCATCAAATGTCCCTACAGGCATTTGGGTCGGTACGTCCCATAGGCTAATTGTGGCATCCTGATAGCCGCCAGACGCTAACAACCGTCCATCAGGGCTGAAAGCAAGAGTCCATATGACGCTTGAAGGTGTGTCCAATAGTGCCGTTTTCTTTTGTGTTTCCGTGTTCCACAAAGCAATGTCTCCATTTCCGTAACCCGCCGCCAAAGTCGTCCCATCAGGCGTATAAGTAAGAACTATCACGCCTCGTTTACCCGGAAACAGAAGTCCTCCAACCTTTCTTTGTGTTTTCACATCCCATAGATGAACAGTTCGCTCCGACCACGATCCGGATGCCAGCATATCTCCATTCGGATTGAAAGCGATAGTCTCCGGGTGTCCTGGTAGTATGCCGAATTTCGCCAACGATTCAGCATCATATAACCAGGTACCAAGCGCCCCCGCCGCGGCGATTATCTTGCCGTCCGGGGAATAGGCTATTTCACGAACTGTGCCGTTCCCGAGACTCGCTGTAGGTTCATTGCGGCTGCTAGTCTCCACTTCAGCGTGCGTATCAAGAACCTGCACACCATTCGCCTGAAGAGGATCTCTTCCGAAATCCTTTTTGCCATCGCCACTCGAAATGAGGGACGTATTCGACAGCATAACCACTTCCACCGGAATCTCGGCGGTTTCAACAATTTTTGCTTCACTTGAGATGGGCGATCCGATCAACGTTCCAATCGCCGGAATTTGATTGAAAGGGGCAGTCAGGCACAGCATTGATAACGTCAATATGCCAATAGCGGCAATCCCTATCGGAATGACGGGTGCCTGCGGATTCGGTTGGATGTGCGTTCGTCGAATCATCTCAACGATATTTAGTGTGAAACCGGAATGTAGTTTCTGTCCGTCAAAACTTGTGTGCATCATCGTTAGCATCTCCTTCCTCAATTTGGCGCGGGCGCGGTTGAGTCGCATGGCAATCGCGTGGGGCGAGACTCCAAGAAACTGTGCAATCTCTTTGCAACTCAATCCACCCAGATAGTGAAGGGACAAGACTTGCCGATGTATCTCGGGCAACTCAGACAGTGCTTCCCGGAGCGTTTGATGGACTTGGTCTTCGTGATGCGAGTCGATTGAGATGTTGTCCAAGCACCCCTTTTCTTGGTCGGCAACGTATTCTTCGTCGGGACGACTCGCCTTGGAGCGCAAGAAATCTTTACACAAATTGGAAGTGATGGCGTAGAGCCATGACAGAAACCTGTCCCACCGCTTTAGCGTGCGAAGTTTCCGGAATGCCTTGAGAAAGACCTCTTGAGTTATGTCTTGCGCATCGTGGAAGTTGCCGAGTTTGGCGTAAGCCAACCCATAGACACTGCCCTTGTACTTGTCAACGAGCAAGCCAAACGCAGCGGTGTCCCCGTCAAGGCATTTCTGAATGATATGACCATCTTCCGTCCGCATGGATCTTCACCTCTTCCATAGCCGTTTGGATGTTAGACGCATATCATCGCCCAAATGTCACACACGAAGCAAAATTTTTTGTTTTTAGTGGGATTAATACTGAATGAGGGAAAGTATTGAGAGCATGCCATTATACCTGTCGGAATAATTCATTCAGCAAGTAACATGTTCTCGTCGGAGTCTCTTTCCTCGATCCAGAGGATCGAAATGTCAATAGAATGCGACATGTCCAGAGTCCCGCACTCCAGAGGATCAAGCGAGTGAATAGCGAGTGCGATAGAGATCCTGTGCAATGTGGAGTGTTACTTGATAGGAAAGGAATTTCGGTGTTGCCGCTTGTTAGGCCTTGCAGTCCATCAGGCGATTTTACAAATCTATACTCCGCGCTGTCAGAAATTGCGTCTTCTGTAGGATCAAACGAGCGGATAGCGAGTGCGATAGAGATCCCGCGATCTCCAGGTCGCGACTCTTGTACGAGGGAACTCCGATTCCCGACCTGCTGGTGCTACGTAAGTCCTATTAGAAACAACTATCACTGGAAAAGAAAGCGCAATAATACCCAACGCACGGTATAGTTGTTGAAATCGCCTGTCAGATCTTGGCATTCAAAACTGGACACCAGCAAAGATTCCGGGCCAAACGCGAATCGTGACATCATCTGTCCGGTAAACACGATGGTACGCGGTTCCGAAGTCCGAGGTGTCAAACCTATCCGAAGCCAGAATGTTGAGCGAAAGTCCGCCAAAGACGCTGAACCACTTTTGCTTTTCCCATCCGAGTGCGAAGCGAAGCTTATGCAGCAAGTCGTGTTGGTACCGCCACCAATCGTCCCAATCTTCGGTATAGGCCACCGGTCGAATTAAGGCATCGATATTCACGAATGTGCGATTGTGGAGGGGAATGTGTCCGCCGATTCCGAATCCGAATGATACGCGGTCGTGGTCCCAATCGCCGCCATACCTCGCCGACCTACTCCCCCATTTGTCAATGTCGGGGTGAATCCCAACCGTGAGAAGACTGTACATGTGACGACTTCCGATGCGAAACCCAAGGTTCAGCGCTTCCGTATCGCTGCTCCACAATTGGAAGTGCAGCGGGTTGTCTTTTACAAAGTTGATTAACCCAATGGGAACGCCGGACATACGCCCCGAAACATTGAGAATGCCAATCTGCGTTCCCTCTACATGACCGGCGACGTTCAGCAACCCTATCTGCGTACCGATAGAGCCATGTGCAATGTTAAATGCGGCAATCTGCGTGCCTGCCGCCGATACACCTGCCTCTCGGTGCAGTCCAAGCGAGGCGTTACCGAATACGCTCAATTGTGTGCCCTCCAGATTGCCGGCAATATTTACGCCGTACGCGGCTTGCAGGCTTCGGCGCTCCACGGTTCTTCCGACGACGTTCAGTCCTCCTGCCCCCTGAAATCCGTCGAGCCTCCCAACACCGAAATTGGCACCAAGCGCTAGTTGAATTCCCGTTATGTCTTTGCTGACGAAGTTCCCGGCTACTGCTCCTTGAAAGCCGTCAAGGTCACCGCCGATTATGTTGAGCCCCATGGCTGCTTGTGCGCCTCTTGCACTTCCACCGATGAGATTCCCGCCTCCAGCGATTTGAATACCATGCAGGTCGCCGCCACCGACGTTCAGCCCAACCGCCCCCTGAAGCGCCGCCGCATTTCCGCCAACTATGTTGCCGCCGAACGCCAACTGTAAACTTCGACCTCGAGCATGTTTTCCGACGATGTTTAATCCGAGCGCCGCTTGAATACCCTCTAGATCGCCGCCAACGATATTGGCTCCACCGACGAGTTGAGCGCCGCGCGCTTCGATGCCCTTCATGTTTAGCAGCCACCCCAATTCAAGACCATCGAGCTTGGCATGGTAACCTGCTATGATATTAAGGGAAAGATTGGTCGTTACGTTATATTTGAGGTCGAGCATTCCGACCGTACTTATCCACGGTAGAAGAGAAATTGTCATCGGTAGGTGCACTTCTGCGCTCTTCCTCTCCGGCGGGGACGGCACCTCGATAGCACGAGTGGGTTGCGACGGTTGGACAGGGTTGATGATTCGGGAGATGAGACCTTGGTTGTTCAGCACGGTCGGATCAACTCCCTGATTGTTGAACAGCGAGATGTATTTTCCATTATAGAATACGCGAGGCGTGATCTGCTGTGGGAGATGTGAATCACCGGACAGGTGAGAATGCCAATCTTCGATGCCGCGTGTGACGTAGTCCAATAATCCCAACACGGTGACCGTACCATCGTCCCCCGCAGCTCCGGGGTGACGCAATCCTTCCAGCAGGAAATAGGTAAACAGCCCATGCTTTAGTTGCGGAATTTCAGGCGCCCACTGGTTGCTATCGCAAGCCGTAAAGATGATATTGCTCTCTTCACTGTAGCGTGAAAGCGCTGACACAAAGTGCTTTTTGGGCGCCACACGACACGCATCGACGATGACGAACCGGTGTTTTGCTTTGGCGCTGTTTAAGATGGCGAACAGATTTTCGAGACTAATCCCGCTGTGAGCCAGTGGTTCCGATGCATCCATCGGCAGAAAGTAGCTTGTACCATCAATATCTTCCCCATGTCCGGAGAGATAAACGGTCAGGAGGTCAATCGTTTTAACCTGAGCATGCCGCCGAAGTTGACTGATGATGTTTACTTTGGTGGGCTGGATCAGACTATCGGGTGTCATCAATGTCACGGTAGTGCCTGTCCCTCGGAACACCTCGGCGACGGCTTTTGCGTCGTCAGCGGCGTACTTGAGCGGCTGCAGCGGAGGTGCATACGCATCTACGCCGATAACGATAGCCCAACGATGTTGGTCAACTCCGCTGGATGTGCCGAGTTGGAGATTTCCGCCGCCAGCGGTGACCAAATCTCGCTGGCTGACCCTCATTGATTTTCCGTTTATTGAGGAAAGAATGAGCGTTTCGCTCAGTTGTATAGAAGAATCATTAGGAAGAAATGTTTCATCAAAGCGATTCTCGGGCCCTGCCAAGATGGGTTGCCACGCGAGATTCCACTGTTCATGGTCCTTCTGGAGCTGTTGAGCGAGTTGCCGGTAGGTCAATTTATCAGATTGAAGCATCCCAACTGGGTTTTGTGAACGGGGAACCATCGCACGATAAATCGAATAGGTCATTGCGCTAACGGGCAGATAGGTGTTGCGGATCGGTATACGTATTTCGTGAACGACCTGATTGTAAGCGGAAGCGGCAAGAAGCAGCGCAAAATCGGCGGATTCATCCAAAATGTCCTCCGTGTGACTCACGATGGGCATCTGATGTAAATTTACCGATGGTGTGTCCGTGACAGGCGCTCCCTTGGGTCGTCCCAAACGAATCTCTCGGAGTATGTCACCCGAATAACAGGTGTCAATGATACAGACTATCTCTCGCGTGGGAAATTCTTGCAGAAGGACGTTGAGTTCATCATCGAGCAGATAGGTCTCCGGTGACGCCAGATTTGCGTCTACGGGCAGCAGGGCTTCGTCGTTTCTGTCCGGGTATCGTCCTTCCGCTTCATCGCCCGGAAATGTCCCGAGCCTATCAATTATCTGTGTCCCGTGCCCGCTAAAGTAGAATAGAAGACTGTCAGTCGGCCTCAGATTCCGGCTTAATTCTCGAAGCTTCCGCTGGATCTCCCGCTTGTTCGGATTGGTCAGGATGTGGCTTCGTTCCGCGGAAACGCCGTGCGCGGTGAGCATCTCCTTCATCAGCTTCAAATCGTTTGGCGGAGCGTCAAGTTGCAAGTTCGGGTTTTCGTAGTCCCAAACTCCAATAAGGATGGCGTGTTGCTCCGCAGCGGCGGGCAGCGACAGGGTTAGCAAGAGGCTGCCAATCTGGAAGAACAATCGAATGGTTGACTTCAGGCTAGTTGGAAGCATCGTCCACCTCCTTTGCAATACTGTCCAACATGTCCGAGAGAGGTTTCCGCTTGAGTTCCAGCTTTTTCTCCAATACTTTCCACTCCGTTTCAGTGAGAGAACCTAGTCTGAGTCGGGCTTGATAGAGTTCGACGATCTTGACATGCATCGCGATGTCGTCGGGATGTGTTTTCAGAAACGATTCAACCGCTTCTATGGAAGCCGAGAGTTGCGCCGCGTCTGATTGATCGGGTACAATCAGAAATTCTAGCATTCCTTCAGCCGACAGGGGCGGAGTTATTTGTCCAACGTGTTGCCCGCCCTTTTGTGCGCCCCATTCGATAGGTAAGTTTAATGGGACGAAATAGACTGATACACCTAACAACAGAACCGCAAGACAAACTGCCGACGGCGCCCAAATCGGCACGGGCGTTTTCAATTGACTAAGAATCCCCGTCCAGATTGAGCGTTGCCGCATTGACGGAAACGGCGGCGGCGCCATGGAGATAGCGCCGGACCGGACGGCTTCGCCGAGATCTTTCAACGTCTCCTCTGTTCCCTGAAAGATTCGGTTTTTCCGTTCACACTCCGCACACTCCTTGAGATGCCTCCGAATCTCGGAAGGTATCTCTTTGTCAATTAAGTATAGCAATTTTTCCTGTATTTGATTGCATGTCATCGTGCTTTAACCTCCTTTTCACAGTGTGCACTGGATCTACTAATCCGCTGCAAGCAGATTAGAATCGCCGAGAACCTGTTTGAAAACCTATTCTCCGTGTCACAGTTTCGTCCCGATACCGAGTTTATCATCAGTACTCCCGTAGAGTGCGATCAACCGACCGATATCAAGAAAGGACCAACTGATAGGTCAAGTTCAAATTTTCCTTAGAACCGTCATCTCCCCGTAATCAGAAATCAATTCAAGTTTATCTCTCCTCCGTTTCCAAGTTCCAGTATCTGTTTCTCCCTCTATACCCAAAGGATTATTGCTGAATATAGTTAATCTGTAAGAGTCTTCGTCAACAGAATATGACCCCATCCTGTCAACCTCTATTCTTACACCATCCCCGCTAACTTCAAATCTTACACCATCTTCGTCAATTTCTACTCGTCGTATAGTGACAACGTCAATTTCTACCCATGTACCGTCGTTGTCAACGTCAACTCTTATACCGTCACCGACAACTAATGCACTCCAAAATCCGTTATCATGAAATATAATCTTAAAGCCTGTAGATGCATCGTACCAGGTACCGTGCCAATCCTCTTGATAATCTGACTCGCCTGGGTAAACGCGAACATCGCAAGCTAGAATAGATAACATCGCGAATAGTGTGAAAAGACATCTTCTTATCACTTTATATTTCCTCCATTTGTGTATTTATACTTATGACTCTTCCAAACAAGATTTAAACACGTTGGCGAGAAACTGAGGTTTTCCATAAAAACTCGGTTTTTGACCAGACAATTCCATCGTACATTAGAAATCCATGGTTATGCCGAGATAGGGTATGAACGGCAATTGATGGTTGGCTTCCTTCTCAATCTCAGACTCGCCAACGTACCCTTCGCTAGATGAAGGAATAATTGAAGGATGGGAAAAATCAAAGATGTTTTTCCTGTTGTAGACATTCATCAACTCCAGAAAAACCCCCATCTGCCACCGATTGAAGATGAACGTCTTTTTGACGCGGATGTCGAGTCGATGATACGGTGGCACACGAAGCGAATTGACTTCGCCCAAGACTGGTATAGCAGAAATCGCTGTCCCTTCGCCGTACTTCGGATCCTGTATCTTCTCTTCACGGCGGGTAAAGCCAATAGTGGGTGTGTATGGATTACCCGTAGAATATCGCCACTTCGCACCAATTTCCAATGCGGGCGTCAAATTGTAACTTCCCGCCAGCGTTGCCACATGCGTCTGGTCGAAGTCGTAGAACTGAAGAAGAGATTCGGGTTGGTCACGCCGCAACGAGCGTGAATAAGCGTAACTCAGAAATCCGATCAACCGATCGCCTTCACGATGTCGCAGCAAAACCTCCACGCCGCGTGCAAAACCTTCACCTTGGTTAAGATAGTTCGAGATATTATCCCTTGTGATGATTTGATGATGATTTTTGTAGTAGCCTGCGAGTTTTAAGTGGGTTGACGACGTAATCTCGCGCTCGACCTCAAGAACATAGTGCGACGAATTACTAGATTTTAGATCGGGATTACCAATTTCCGGCAATATTTGGAGTAGCCGAGGATCTTGACTATATCGCCCATACAGGAGACGGATTCCAAGCCCGTCCGATACTTGAAATTGTAGACTTGCCCTGGGACCGACAGATAACTCCTCCGTAAAACTCGAATAACTCTGTCTCACCCCAAATGCGGCGGAGACGAACGTAGTCGGATTGTATCGAACTTGAAAATAACTATCAACGTTCGTGAGTCGTTTTTCCATATTTAGTTCGTCCAATTTATCTTCATCCAAATCGACACGAACCCGGGTTAAGAAGTCATCATCAAATTCGTCGGGGTCGGACAGGAAACTTGACATACGTCCGTATGAAGTTGACAAGAGTACTCCAGTTTCAAGTTGATAACCCGGATTAAATCTGTAGGTTAAGTCCTCGCGAAGTTGGTAGGTTGGTTCCGTGTTTTCGAAAAGAAAAAAGGATTCATCCGTAGTACCGTGTGCGACACGCGCGAGGTCATAAGACCGGCTAAACGTTAAGTATGAAGTGAGGCGATTGGTGAACCGGGAGCGAAGATGAACCCCTTGGGCATGGAATCCGACCTTATGAGAATAGTGCTCCATCTCCGCGCTCTTTTCGAACATCCCTTCGATATTAAAGAATTCACTTGTAGCGAATGCGTTTACAACCAACTGATGTTGTGTGTTTAGGTCATAGCTGAAGCGTGCTTGATAGTCCCAAAATTGTGGAAGTGCCAAATTTTCTCCGAATTTGACTTGCTCATCCTCGCCAGGTTTCCAGCCATCAAAATCAATAAACAGCGGTGCAATCAAATCAATATAACTTCGTCTTGCCGCGACGTACCACGCACCGCGCTCTCCTATTGGCCCCTCAACCATTCCTTCGGAATAGAGCATGTTGATATTGAACTTACCAGCCAATCGCTCCTGATTTCCACGCCGTGAATGAATGTCAATAACCGCTTGAGCGTCCGCGCCAAATTCCGCGCCGAATCCACCCGCGTAAACATCTATCCCGTCGATTACCTCAGTGCTAACAGTGGAAACGATGCCCATGAAATGGTACGGATAGGCGATTGGCAAGCGATCAAAGTAAAAAATGTTGTCGTCTGGTCCACCGCCGCGTATGTGGAGCGAGCCGTCGAGGTCGTTTGCGACACCAATCCCCGGCAAAGACGGCAATGCCCGTGACGCATCGCCAACCGCCCCGGGCATCCGTTTGATTTCACGAACTTCCAGATTCTTTCGACTCACTGTCGCTGGAAGTCTTTCAGCCGTAACCGGAACTTCCGGGAACATAAATGGGAGGGGCTCGAGGTAAAGTTCCACTTCAGTAACTTGCCCCGGCGTAACAGTGACAGTCATTCCGTCTTTCACGCCGTATTCTTCCGTTGAAACGTCCAGTGTGTAAACACCCGGTGGAAGATTTTCAAACCGAAATTCTCCAACCGAATCTGTTTTCGTCTCCCGATTCATCTCGCGTAACCGAACTTGGGCCGAAATGATACGGGCACCGCTTCCTCCGCGGTTAACCGATCCGATAATCTCACCAGTATCTAGCGTAAACCCGTAAGTTACAACAGACCAGAACAAACTCATCGTACATATCACGAGAAGATGAGCCACTATCGTCTCTTTCAGTCGATTCAATTCGCGTTTCCCCCGAATGTATGGAAAGTTACATGCACTAACCCACAACGAAATAGGATTCCAACCGCACAGCCAATTGTCCCCTTGCATGGTAAAGACGGCTCTTTACCGTACCTTTTCGGATGCCCAGACGTTTGGCAATCTTCTTTTCTGGAAGTTCCTCAATGTAGAACAGCCAGACCACCTGCTGATGAATCAAAGGAAGATCTCGAATTGCGTCACGAACCGCCTCCAGCCTTTCTTGTGCAAGAACGACCGTTTCAGGCGGCTGGGCGGTTGATGGAAGGTCTCGAATCAGATTGTCGTTCAACGCTTCATCATCAAGACTGCCCAGCGAAGTTTTCTTAATTGTCCCTTCGCGACGCGACCAATTCCTAACCACATTCTTTGCAATTTCGTGCAGCCACCCGAGAAACTCGGTCTCGCTTCTTTCAACTACCTTGTGCAGATTTTCGTGCGCGATGAGTGCGACCTCGTTCTCAATATCTCTGCGGTCTTCAGGCTGACTGTGTCTATAGAAGATGTGGCACAAGTCACGGACGAATTGGGTAATCTGTTCTAGATAATTCCCAATATCCCTTGGCACGATGTCCTCCTATTTGGTTAAGTGTTGTCGGCTAGAAAAAGGTTCAATGGAAAGCAATTTTCTCTGGTGGGATTGATGCCTTGAGAAGAGGAAAGATTCTGGGCGGGTAATTCAGAGGTTGGATTTCGCCGGCATCCGCTCTAGAAGACGTGACTTCGTCGACGAGGTCAGTCTCTGTCAGGTTGTGATCGGTTAGGATTAAGCGGATAAACACGTCCCGATGGCGCTTTACTCCGAAATGAAGGTAAGAATCGTGGCTGCCTCCATGGCGTCCCAGTCTACTTCCAGACCAAGACCTGCGCCAGAAGGGGCGTAAGCGTAACCGTCGGCTTGCGTGCGAATTATATCCTTCATGCCGTATTCATACGGCTCAAAGGGAACCGACTGCTCGAAGTAAGAACAGTTGTCGTGTGCCAGCATGAGGTGTAGGTTGGCTGCCGAGACAAGGCTGTAACCCCAAGACATGATTTCGCACTTCATTCCCGCGGCTTCGGTGAGGGCAATCGCTTTATTCGTCTGTGTTATTCCGCCCAACATCGCCGCGTCCGTACGCGCCCGTCCCCACGCTTTCGAACGGATGGCTTCGCCAAAAATATGCAAATCTTGGAACCAGTTGCCGGACGGAATGATGGGAATCTTGACCCGGCTCGTCAATTCTCTGTATCCATCAAGGTCCGAATCGTGCAGCGGCGCTTCGAACCACGTGAAACCCATGGCTTCTAGCTCTTGGGCTACCGGCAGCGCTCCGTCGCGGTCGTAGTTGTTCTCGGCGTCAAGCATAAAGGCGATATCGTTATCGGGGTACTGCTTGCGAACTGCGCGGGCGAGTTCCAGATCGAGTTCGGGGATGCACCATGTATGAAACTTGATAGCTTTGAAACCTTGGTCTATCAGCTCTTCGGCGTTTTTCAGATAGGATGCCACATCCTCGAACAGTGGCGTACTCGCATAGGCGGGGATGGACTCTCTCGCACCTCCTAACAAGCGGTAAAGCGGCATGCCCGCCACTTTTCCTGCGAGATCCCACAGTGCGATATCAATGGCGGCGAGCGACTGAGGCGGAAGGGGAAACACGCGCGGTCGGATTTCATGCCAAATGTGTTCGCGCAGCAGCGGATCTTTGCCTACCAATATCGGCGCCAGATGGCGTATCGACTCAGCGGTGTAGCGCTCGAAATCGTACGATGTCGCATTCCATACTCCGGCGACGCCTTCTATGCCCTCGTCCGTGTAGATTCTGACGACGGTATTTGTCGAATACTGATCCGGCAGGTCATCCGACCACGTAAAGCGGTCAACCGGCGGCGCCACGGCGCGTACCTCAACTTTGGTGATTTTCATCCGGGAGTTTCCTTGGAAGTTTTGATAAAATTGGTCAATTCTCTACCGGATTAGGGATCACTCTTGAGTTCATCACGGATTTCGGTGATTGTGTCCCATGTCCTGTCTTCAACGAAGATGCCTTCCTTCATTCTCCGTTCTTTTTCGCGATTCTCAGGTTCTCCGGGAATGAGCACCTCTGTAAATCCTGGGGCTGGGCGGCTGGACTTGACGTAATCCAGGAATTCTCGTACCTCTGTTTCAAATTGCTGTTGTCCGACAAACGCCTCCGGATTGATTGCCAATATGAATGTAGCGTTGCCCCACCGATCCGCATCCGAACGGCTGCACCCGCCGCCGCTTAACGCTCCTGAAAGTATGTCCACTATAAGACCGAGCGCAAATCCTTTATGTCCGCCTACGGGGATCAAGCTGCCGGGAGGTGGTCCATTAAGCGCATTCGCGTCCGTCGTTGACCGTCCTTCGCTGTCCACAATCCAACCTTCGGGAACAGGCTCGCCTCGTAAGGCTTTGACCGCCACTTTTCCGGCTGCGACAACAGTCGGTGAAATATCAATCATTAGCACTCCATCGGACGCCGGTACGGCGTAGGACATCGGATTCACCGAAAGCCGGCGCTCCAGACCGCCCCAGGGCGCCACTCCCTGTGCACCGCCGTGCCCATTCACGGTCACGAATCCGACGAGTCCCTGATCGGCGATCATCTGGGTATACTCGCCGAGACGACCGATATGGCTGCAATTCCGCAGGCTTACCGCAGAAAGCGTCCCCTGTTTCGCCTTTTCGATTGCCAACTGCGCCGCTCGCCAGCCCATCAGTTGACCGACTCCCCAGTTGCCATCAAGTACCGCATGGGTGGGGCTCTCGGTAACAATCTCCAAGTCGGCGCCCAGTACAATGTCGCCTCCCCGAATCATGTGCACGTAATCCGGGATGACCCGCACGCCGTGTGAATCGTGACCGACCAAGTTGCTGCCGACCAAATGGTCTTGAAGCCGCTGCACTTCGTCCCCCGTAGCTCCCAAGAGGGTGAACAAGTCGTGTACGGTCTGCTTCAGTTCTATTGCGCCAATAACGGGCATAGTTAGATTCCACCTCCGTGGTTATCGTGGCACTACGAGATTCATCTCAAGGACTTGGGATACAATATCTAGTTCGTTGGCAAATGATAGCCGTCTTTCATGACCTGAATCCGGTAGAGGGCGTTTCCTGCCGTGACGTACAAGGTTTTGCTCGCGTCACCTCTGCCGAAAGCCACATTCGTTGGCACCACTCCCGTCGGAATACGCGCCAGTTCTTTTCCTGCCGGCGAATAGACGTTTATCCCGGGGCGGGTCACATCGCGCACGGCGACGTAAAGATTTCCGTCAACATCAATCACCAAGCCGTCCGGACCATCTTCCGGGTAGTAATCAACCAATACTTCCCGAAATGTTGCGGTTCCGTCCTCCGCCAGGTCATACGCCAGCAGTGCCATTCGTCCCTTGTGGGTAGGCGCGCCAGTGGGAAGTCTATCGAAACCGACAGCGCCATTGTCGTTACTGACGACGTAAAGCGTTTTCTGGTCAGGCGAAACAGCCACGCCGTTCGGCTTTCCCGCATCCGTGATAATTCGATGGATCGAACCATCCGGATCGATTCGATATACACCCATCACAGGTTGATCGACCGGTTCATGTCCAAGGTAGCGCGGATCACTAAAATAGATGCGTCCCTTCTCATCAATCGTGATATCGTTGGGTGCATTGAACGGTCGTCCTTCGTACAGTCCCGCGATGATTTCACTCTTTCCTGTCGCCATATCCGTCCGGGTGACGCGGCGTCCGCCAAAATCCGCGCCTTCGGCGACGATCATCCGACCCTGAGCGTCAAATTTGATGCCGTTGGACATGCCGCTAGGGGAGCGGTAGACAGTGGTTTCACCGGTGTTGGGATTAAATTTCCAGATATGTCCCGCCTGCATACCCGACTCATAGGTAAAAGTGATGTCGCTAAAGTAAACCATTCCATCAAATGAAACAGCGGGACCTTCCGTGAAATGCGCGCCATCGAATAATTTCTCCAGCTTCGCGTCAGGGGATATGATGCTCGCGTCCCCACTCGGGGAGGATTCTGCCGCATTCACAGTCAACATCCCCGCTGCCATGAGGCTGCCAATGAGGGCAAACATGAGGAACCAACGGTTAATTTGAAGTAGCCAATTGACCAACATATTATGCTCCTTCCTTTCTGTCTCAAATTAATACTCAAGTGAATAGGTTTATGCAGATGGTTCAGATCCATCAGAGGCAAAAGTCTCTGTCTATTTTTGTGTTTGTCGTACTTATCTTCCGCATTATTGAGCACCTAAAAGTTTAATTTCTCAATTGGCCGTATCCCGCATCATAATTGCAGCATACCATTATCTCTGTCGGAATAATTCTTTCGGCAAGTAACACTTACTAGTCGGCATCCCTTTCCTCGCTCCAGAGGAGCGCAATGTCAATAGAATGCGATATGTCCATATTCCCGCGCTCCAGAGGAGATCAAGTGACCGAATAGGGAACGCGATAGAGATCTTCCATGTGGTATGTTATTTGTTAAAATGAAGCTGATGATGGAAGGGCAAAACCGGTCAATCAATCGGACTCACGGTAGTACCTTGGTGATTTTTTCTCGTTTGTATATATATACCCCAAAATCTGGTATGTGAAAAATCGAGATTACACAAGTCTATTATGCGGAAGATGAGTCGTAGTATAAGGATTGAATCATTACGGCGTCGCGCCAGGCATTGAATTAAAACCAAGAAGCCTTCTGAGTGTAGGAGATGCGCGAGAAATTACTTCGTTCGAAGCCAGTTTCAGGTGATCCTGTTGCGGTTTCATGAACGAGCGGCAGAAGAAACCGAGCAAGCCGACTCGATCTCCATCTGTGCGATTTGCCGATGAACCGTGCCAAAGCGCACCGTTGACAATCAACACGGATCCTTTTGTGCCGCAGATCTGCACCTCATCATCGTAATTGTCCTCGGGTTCCGGTCCGCCTTCGAGCCGAAGATGGCTTCCGGGTACTAACCGCGTGGCTCCATTCTCAAGCGTAAAATCATCAAGTAACCATACGCTGTTGGCGACAAGTGGAAAACTGGGGCGGGGATCGGGCATCAAGCGCAGAGGGTAGTCTATGTGCAAATGTCCATTAGGCGCACCGGGACCGATAATGTTCACTGTAAATGAACTAAGCGTGCAGTCGCCGCCAAGAAGATATTCCATCGCACCCAAGATACGCGGATGCTGAATTGCTCGTTCAAACGGCTCGCCTTTGTTGACCAAGTTCCACACGCGCTGGGCGCGATCATCCAGATACATTGCCCCGCGTCCTGACGCCCTTTCATCCGCGGCAAGCATCATCGACGACCGGCGGAGTTCACCGACATCATCCGGTGGAATCACGTCCGGCAGAAGCGTGAATCCCTGTTTATCAAGCTGAGATTTTTCTGTGTCTGTTAGCATACATCAATTTTGTGGGCAATCGAAATAACTCAACAAAATCAGTTTAGCAACAGGCGTAAGATAAGTCAAGCCCAGAAATGACGCAGGGGAAACGCATCTAAATTTTCTGCTTGGCAAAAAAGAAAATCAGGCTAAGTTTGTGGCAGTTTTTCTAAAGATCGTAGGTTGGGTTGAACGAAATTCGTTAATGATCGTTTATCTTAGAGGCGTTTCCAAGTCCTCACTTTGCATGAACATGCCAAAAATATGAGTGAAACCCAACATTAATCGTAAATTCTATCGCCATGAGACATCCTCTAAATTAGATGCGTTTCCCCTGAGAAATGACGTTGTGGTACAGTGTGGTTCATGCTAGTATAAAGACGCATATTGGCAGATTCAAACCAATATTGACACTAACACCAGATCCTGATTCTCGTAGAGCGTGAAGACACCCCTGTTGGAGAAAAACTATGAAAACCTATCGTGCCGGAGTAATCGGTCTAGGTCGCATGGGCAGCACCTTTGATGATGAGATGACCCGTGGCGGCTCGCTGTTCCTTCCCTATTGTCATGCCCCAAGCTACCACGCCGCTCCGAACGTTGAGCTGGTGGCTGGCGCAGATATACATGACGAGCAAGCCGCTATTTTTGGCGAGCGATGGGGGCTTGCCTCCGACCATCTGTATAGTGACTACAGGGAGATGTTAGACAAAGAGCGGCTGGACCTAGTCAGCGTCTGTACGACCGCGCGCCTCCGTCCCGTCATCGTGCAGGATGTTGCCCGCGCCGGTGTGAAGGCTATCTGGGCGGAGAAGCCGATCTCGTTGAGTTTGAAGGAAGCAGACGACATGGTAGAAGTCTGCAGAGAGCACGGAGTAGCGTTGGCGGTTAACTGTGCGCGGCGGTGGAACCCCTTCTTCAGTGAAGCTCGGCGCTTAATCGATGAAGGCCAGCTCGGAGACATTCTACAGGTGACGGTCTACACGGAATGCGGGCTGTCTCACAACGGCAGCCACGCTATTGATGTCTTGCGCTATATGGCGGGCGGGGATGCTCAGTGGGTTTTCGGGGAGATGGAATCGGACGAAGCTGCCGCTGGCGACAACGATTTGCAGGGAAACGGATATATGGTTTTTGACAACGATGTTCGCGCCTATTTGCGCAGCACGATATGCGGCGCTGCATCTTGGGAGGTTGATGTCATTGGGACGGCCGGACGGATTCGGTCCTTGAACAACTCGGAGGAGTTCGAGCTAATCCAGATGGTTCCCGATATCGGGAGTAGCAAAAACACTCCGGCTAAGATTCCCTTCCCTATGCCGGCGCGGATTCAAGGAATGGGTCTGACCATCGTAGCGGACCTCATCAACGCCATTGAAACTGGCGAGCCGCCGAAGTGTTCCGGTGAGGACGCACGGGCGGCGCTGGAAATCGCTATTGGACTGCGGGAGTCGCATCGCCTCGGTGGCGTAAAAGTTGATCTTCCGCTTGCGGATCGGAGTTTGCGCATCCTATCACTAGAGATTAGTGGCGACTCGTTACCTGCCCGGATACGTCGATTGCAAGCCAGTGCGTAGTCGAGGGTTAGGAAGACTCTCACAGGTGTTCGTCAGAGCGCATGGAATGAATTGGTTGGAATATCCTACGCAATCACCGATACAAAATCTCACGCCTTGCGCTTTTCAACATACAGACTAAGTTCGCTCTTTAGTCGTTCCAGCGTCCAATGCTCTTGCAACGCCTGGTGCATCATCCGTTGTGCCGTGGCAGGAACATTTCCCCCGATAGGTGGATCTGAATCGAGGTTGGTGGGAAATGAATAGCCGTCTGCTACCGCTGCGATGATGTCTCCTACGGTTCGAGGCGAGATAACGTCCTGTTTAATCTTGTCAAGGAGGATAGGATATACCTTCTCCGTCATAACCCGCCGATTGATGGATTCCATCGGGCGCCCAAACGCGGACGAGATCTGAATTAAATTGGCAATCCGATCTTTATCGGATAAGTTGGTACCGGCGGCATGAAACAACGCGGGGCTAAGAAAGACGACATCTCCTTTGTTGAGCGGAATTTGCGATTTGTGGTCATCAAAGAACGCCGCGAAATCCGCCTCATGGAAGGCTAAATATCCGGCCGGGAATTGATGTGAGAATGGAAGGAACAGTGTTGGCCCCGATTCAACCGGCATGTCGCTGTGGGCGATGCTTCCTTGCAGCGTCAGGAATTGCGACATGAGGTGAGCATGAACGGGGAATTTCGCCGCAACCTTGGCGGATTGAAAGCCTAGATGGTAGTCGCGGTGGGGCGACTGCGCTTTGCCACCCGGTTTCACATTGTTCACCTGAGCGGTGATTTGGTAGTGGGGACCTAACCAGGATTGAGCGGCGACAGAGAGCAGCGGGTTGCCGTAGTATTCAATGAACACTTCTGGAGCGGCGAGGCAAGCCTTTTGATAAGAGTTCCAAATGCGTTCGTTGTCGCCGAAATGATCGCCTACTTCACCAAGCGATGACTTCTCGTCCTCGATAATTTGCATGAAAACGGCTGTCATGCCATCAATGACAGTCGTATCGGGATATGCGCCACGAATCACAAAGATTCCCGGTCCATCCCTAAGGCAGTTTCCCAATTCAGTCTTGAGTTCGGACTCTGCACCCGCTTCATCCATTCCCTCTCTCAGTCTGTCACCCTGATAGATGACGATGTTATGTTCGATCCCTTCGGCTAACCTATACAATTCCAAATCTGCGTGTTGGTCGCAGACTGTTTGGAAATGTTCAAGACTAAGGTCTTCCGAGCTGAAGTATTGGGGCAGTTGACTCCCAAAAATGAGGGATGACACGCTTCGATTCACCTTGCTTCGGCAGCGTTATTCTCTCCAATAATCCTTATGGTAGTATCGGTAGGTTTCTAGCCCTTCAGCCGGGAGTTCGTCAAACTGATCAAATGGGGCGGGAGGGGAATATACAAAGGGTTCTTCATCGTCGGGTATATAGTCGGCTTGCTTCCGCAGCTCGATACACGCCCGAAGAACATCCTGTTTCAGAGGAACGTATTCGGGTACATGCGGTCCGTATTCAGTTTCGACGCCGGCGGTTCTAAATTCATAGTATATGACTCGTCTCAGCCTCGGCGACGTATTAACTGGTGAACCGTGCAACATTCGTATCTCATGGAACAACACGTCGCCGGGCTGCATGTAGATGGGCTGTGATTCGGGCAAATCAAACTCTTCGGTTTTGAAGTAATTCATTGCCCGTTCCTGACTCCACCGATGGCTGCCCGGTATCGCCCACACGCACGTGTCGTGATCCGCCTCATCCAGATAAAAATCCACGTTGAAAATCGGAATGTCGGTGGCGCATTCTACTGCGGCATCACGGTGCCAAGGAGTGCTAATCCCCTCATTCGGCATTTTATAAATCATGGCATCCCAGGTGGGGATGAGATCGGGTGCAGTGAGTTTTTCCACGGTGCGCAGGATATAGGGGTGTGCCAGCAACACTCGAAATGGGGCGTCTTTATCCACCACATAGTCAATCCGTTTTAGCGTGCTCTTTCCTGTTAGCCTTCCCGGTTGATATCCGTAGTCCGGACCCGGCTGTTCCGGATTGCCGTTGACCATCAGTGTGTGCGATGCGTCCCGCAGGCGCTTCTGTTCCTTCGGACTCAAGACGTTTCTAAGGATCAAATAGCCGTTCTCATTAAAGAACTTTACTTCTTCGTCAGAAATAACGGTCTTCGGTTGAGTACAGGTTGATGAAGTAGACATATTTAATCCTCCATATGTAATTGATTTGGGTTTCTTGTAAATCTAAAATCGATAATTTATGTTCGTTTTAGAATTTTGACGAGGCTCAATCGTCTGCTCCGCGACTCCATACATTTTAGGACAAAACTAATCGTTCCCCAAGTGTTTCCTGAAGAACGCTTCCGATTTGTTGCCGCCCCAGCCGTGTTCGCCGGGATGCAAATCGAGTTCGAGCTGATTACCGGCATTCGCCGCCTCGTAGATCTTGGACAACTGCTGATAGCATTTCATCGCCGTATCAACTTTGAAACAGGTATCGTTTGCGCCGATATCGATTAGGAGAGGTCTGGGAGCAATCAACCCCTGCAAGTCCGGAAGATCCACATACTTGAAAAGGCTGGGCGCGACCTGCATCCCGCAGTAATTGACATCGCGGATGCCGAAAGCCGCCCAGAGGTCACTGTAGCAGATTATCTCTGTAGCTTTGATTCGTTCATCGCACAGCGCCATCCACAGTGCCATTGTGCCGCCGCCGCTCAACCCCATGACGCCTAACCGTTCTTCATTGACAGGCTGAGTGGAAATCACCACATCCGTAGCCGCTTTGCCGTGCGCCACGTTGATTGAAAGTGAGGTCATCCCCAGCATGGTTGCGTGGAGATAGTAAAGGTTGCACCAGTCCCGTCCTCCGGCGACCGAGTTATGGTTGGGTTTGTTTCTGTCGTTCCGTTCGCCAAAGCCAATCCAATCAATGGCATAGGTAACAAACCCTTTCTGCGCCATGACTTCGCCGTAATTGTAATTGTTATTGGCGATAGCCTGACGCAGGTCGGGACTGGAATCGTTGCCCATCACCGGTTCTTTACCGTATGCGCCGTGGCCATGGCAGCACAGCACAGCAGGTCGTTTTTCAGTTTTCTTCAGATCTGCCGGCAAGTTAACGAGCAGCGTTGCCGAAAGGTGCTTCTGAACGTCGATAATCCAGCGTTGCTTGAGTAATCCCTTGTCCTCCCATTCAGCTATAATCTCGGGGTTGGCATCAACTGCAGGAGGTGGTTCGCCAATGGTCGCAAGAACTTTGGGTAGGGTGTTCCTCTTCCAGTCCAAAAAGTCGATTTTGTCATTGCCGGAAAATTGACATTCAGGGCAGTGTTCTTTAGCCAGATCGATGAACATCTGTTGTGGGCTTAGGTTTCTCGTGGTCATGTTTCAAAATCTCGGTTCACTGTATTATTCAAGATTCCGAACACTCAGTTTTGTGATGCTGAACTAAGTGATCACCGTCCGAAACGCCTTCGGAGTCCGCTCGGCCATACCTCGTGGTCAAAGTGCAGCTTGTATGGTGCTTCACATGGCCAACACTGGCTGACAGTGTGTTTGTAGGCGCTCTTCAATCAATCCCCGTGCAGGTTCAAATGCTCAAGTCGAAAAAACCTGGAAACAATCGATCACAGGCTAGATAACATAACCTTTCACCAACTTGCGATGAAATCGTCGATACTAAAGTCAGTCGGCATCTCGTTGAAGTTGTAGTGCATTGGACCCGACTGAAAGCCAGGAGAGAATTGCTCTTCATCCTTTTGCAGTGCAGCATCTAGGCCTTCAAACCTCTCCCAGAGTGCGTCTGATTCAGCCAGAGTAAAGCGATCTGCGAATTGCGGTCCCCAGTAGAGGCTTGTTGGATGCGGCCGCGTCCCGCGGCTGCGGAGGTCTTCCGGCACAGTTTCAAGATTGGGACGTTTCGCACAACGAATATGAATGGCGGTTTTACACAGAAAAACGGTTCGCAGCCTCTTTCCATGCTCGCCGGAGCCCGGTTGTATTCTCTCAATACACTGTCTAAATGGCGCTCCGTCTTTGGCAATTGCGGCGCGAAGTGCCGCTTCCGTGTAATCCTGTGCCTCCGCACTGCGTTCTGACCACTTTTCGAAGGTCTCGCGTGCTTCGGCATCAAGGTGCTCGGTAAAATCCAGATTCCTGTAATAAATCCTTCCCCAGCTCGCAAAACCGCCGTGGATTGTGCGTCGCAGTTTTGTGCTGTAGTTACTACCCCAATGAAGGATTGGGGTAATGTAGACGACACCATCCCCCGCAGCCAAGTGCGTCTGGATGCCGCTAGTGAGGGGCGCATACAGATTATCCAGTAGCTGGCGGTTCTCCTCCTCCGTGTTCATCCGGACATGGCTGCCGGGCACAACCCAAAGCACCTCATCGTCATAGAGCGGAATGTTCCATTGGACATAGCTGGGCCCATTCTCTTTAATGTCCTCAATGTAACCCATCAGAGGCGCGGTGTCAATTGGATGGATGTCCCGGTGCCAATTTGCGGGCCCGTGGTCTCGCACCGGGTTGCACATCAGAAACATCTCGGTGACTGCCGCATCGTTCACTTCCATCAACTGGCTGCTGACGCCCTGTGTGTTTTCGTGGAGCCAGAACTCCACCGCGTTGGCGGTTTCACGGTCGATTAGTTGTGAACCATTTTTTCCCCCGGGATTGAGGCTCAAACGGGGCTGTGGAGAACTCTCCCACACTCCGCCGGGCGGATCGGCAGGCATGCGATCTCTCGCCCATATCGTCCGCTGGCGTTCCACGAGAATCTCGTAACTTGCTCGCAATTCATCCAGCTCATTCGGCGGAACCACATTTCGAAAGATTAAGTATCCCTCTTCAAGGAATTGGTCTCGATTTGCCTGCATCATAGTGTCTCGTCGCCGAGATGTTTTCCACCCTCCGGACCATGGTAAAGAATTCCATCGAATGGTTAATTTACCGTCCGAATCAATGTTTCATCAGACAATAAAAAAGGGGTGTTACTCCCGCTCGGGAACCGGTCGGGATTACACCCCTTTTTCCGTTATTACTCAGTGAAAAACGCCGTTACAGTCTTGATTTAATGGTTCCCCAGGTTGTTGAAACCTTGTCCGCAGGATCGACTGCCGTTGGTCCGTCAGGACCGTACACCATGAAATCACGGAAGTGAATGGCACCACCATCAGACCACGACGCTAGACCGGGCCGTCCACCAGGATTCGAATCATTTGGATAGTTTTCCAGCTCTACCTCATCATTCAGCGAAGCATTAATGTGGGTACTGGTGACTTCAACCACTGGATGAAAGTATTCCTCGCCCAAAGCACCGGGATCGTTGAGCCATTCACCCACGCGTGTGTGGCTAACGAACTCTTCTCCAAGCCCCGCGCCCGCTACCTGGGCCGCAGTATACCTAATTCGCGCATCATCACCGTGATTCGGCCATTTGGCTTTGAGACCGGGCGTGAACTCATACATATACAATCCATTGTTTCCACCCTCTTGATCGAAGCACCACTTGAACATGTTTTTCCGTTCACCACTCACCGGATCTTGACCGTATCGCAGCATGACATACCACCACCCCACGTTGTCCTTATTACCGAATACAAACTCTACGGCTTTAACTTCCACAGTGAAATCGGTCGGCGCCCCTAAATCCTGCCAGATACTGTTTTTTATGACAAACACATTAAAGTTAAAGGTAATGTCAGAGTGTATCAGTTCATTACCTTCAACAGTCCAAGTCGGACCTGCTTCGGCCGACGCCCACTCAAATTGATCCAGATCGCTGGCACCGTTTTCGCAACATTGAGCATACATCTGTGCTGCAACCGGTGTAGAAAATCCGCCTATTACCCCCACACCAATTAACGTGAGGATAAATAGCATTGTCATTCCTCGTCCCATGATTTCTCTCCTTTATACCTTATGATAAACTAAGGCGGTTAGTTTCGCCAAACTACGGGGAATCTTTCATTGGAGGGTACACGTCAATAGATTCACGTTAAAGATTCGTGAACGTGAACATGTTATCACGAGTAAATAACATTGTCAATAAATAAAATAATGTAATGAACGGGGGAGAGATCGCAGCGACTGACATGTTTCCTAGAGGTTTGCTTTAATCTTGCCCCAAATTGTAGTGACCTTTCCGTACGGCTCTGCTGCGTATCCCTTGCGCCCATAAACGACGAAACTGACCGATACAGCTCCATTCTCGGACCATACACCCACACCGGGACGTCCACCTGAATTCGTATCGTTTGGGAACGCGTCCAGTTCGGTTTCGCCCCACAAGTCAACACTGATGGTTTCGTCAGTAACGACCACTTTAACGTCAAACGAATCTTTACCAAACTTTTTCGGGTCGTTTTTCCACACCCCCGCCCGGGTACGACTGCCGGGCACCGGCCTGATGCGCTTTCCACCAACCCACTGATACAAGTATAACCCGTTGTTCCCGCCCTCCTCATCCAGCGTCCACTTTATCATATCCAAGCGCTGATTGTAAGTTGCCGGATTTTCTTGTGAAAATCTGGCTACGACATAAAGCCATCCGATATTATTTCGTTCTCCCTTGACGATGTCGGAAAAGGTGGCTTCAATGGTAAAATGGGTCGGCTTCCCGAAGTCCTTCCAAACGTCTTTATCAACAAGAATCATATTCCAGTTGAACGTAATGTTGGAAATGCGTAATTTCTCATCCTCTACTGCGAATTTGGTACCCGGTGCGATTGAAGCCCATTCAAAGTTTTTTAGCGACGCTTTTTTAGGACAACATTCGGCGAAGAGCTGTGCTTCCGTAGGCGTCGTGGACGCTATAGCCATAGCCCACGTTGCGATTAAGCTACCACTCAATAACTTCGGTATTCGTCGAATCATGATTACTGCTATGCGACCTTCGTCTCAAGGGATACTTCTCCCGTTAGATTCGAGAACTTAAAAGCACACAGAATCAATATTGCGCATAGAATTTGGAGTCTTTGGCTTATTTGACGATTGCCATCTTTCGACTCGCTTGAAAAGAACCGGCGCGAAAGTCATAAATATATATGCCGTTAGGTACGACTTCTCCGAACTGGTTCCTGCCGTCCCAATATGCCGCGTACCTCTTGTCAAGATAATCTCCCGATTGCTGTACGCCCAAATCCAACTTCCGCACTAATCCACCTTGGACGTTGTAAATCATAATACTCACCTCGGTAGTATTTGCGAGTTGATACGGCAACCAGGTTTCGGGATTAAACGGATTTGGGAAGTTTTGGAAGAGCATCGTAGTTTTTACTTCACCCAGTGTGGTTAACGTCAATGATGTAGGATTTACGGCAAATGGGACATTCAAGTCGTCTGCTGTGTTATAGATGTATGCCGCCCCCGTGTCGTTGTCTGCGGTATCGGCACCCACAATAGCGTAATGACCGTCAATCTCGACGGAGATTCCAAAATGGGGCATTGGCCAATTTGCGTCCAATAAAGGAAGTGTAACCTTCTCTTTTTCAACCCAGACATCGCCTTCACGCAGAAAGGAGTAGGCTGCTCCGCCGTCAACGACTACATCATCATCAAACTTGGCGCCCACAAGAATAATATTGTTGGAAATAGAGACATCATTGCCGAATTGGTCGAATTTCTCGCCATCTTGAGCGGTGAGTTTTGCATGTTGTGTCCACAGATCGCCGTTACGAACAAAAACATAGGCAGCGCCGGTATCAGGAGCAGTTCCGTCTTTAAGTGGTACACCGACAATGGCTATGTCGTCGCTAATCGCCAATGAGGCGCCGAACTGATCTTTCTCCACCGGCTGATCCGCGGTAAGTTTCGTGGTTTGCGCCCATCTCTCCCCCACGCGGGTGAAGATGTATGCCGCACCAGACTGTTTCAGACCTTTGTGTGCGTGTTTTGGTGCCCCGACAATTACTACGTCTCCGCGAATTGCGACAAAATGTCCGAAGTTGTCCGACGCGGCGCCGTCGTTAGCCTTAAGTTTTGCTTGCTGTTTCCACGTATCGCCATCGCGAACGAAAATGTAAGCTGAACCTGAATTCTTTCCTGTGTCATCATCGAAGCGGGATCCAACGATAGCAGTGTTTTTATCGATTCCAACCGACCACCCAAATTGGTCTCCCGCCGTTGCATCTTGCGCCGATAGTTTCGCTTGCTGTTTCCAACTTCGTCCCCTGTGCCGAGGTCCCGGTCCAACAAATACATAGGCTGCCCCTGCACCTTTTTTCCTATCGGTGTCATGTCCCGCTGCTCCAATGATGGTTGTATTTCCGCTCATGGAGATGGAACGTCCGAATTCGTCACCCTCTGCCGTATCGTTGCCGTCAAATTCCGGCGGCGCACCGTGTTTCCAGTTATTCCCACTGCGCGCGAATGGATAAACGACCCCTGACCTGCCACCTTTAGCGTCCCTTCTTGGAGAAGCAACGATGGCAAAATCCCCGCTAAGTGCGACCGTAAATCCGAATCCATCATCATGATGTTTTTCCACCGCGACAATCTTTACTGGATCCGCGACGATAGTGGCTACAATCCCGACATTGAAAATCAAATAGCATAGGAAAACTCGACAAGCTCTCTTCATCAAGAAACCTCCTTGCAATTCGGATTGACCTTGAATTAATCGATCACGTGAACTAGTCCTCAAATCGTGCGATTTGACCGGTTACTTCAGGACGACCATTTTCCGACTTGTACGATACGCTCCCGCTTTGAAATCTAGGATGTAGATTCCACTGGAAACAGACTCTCCATTCAAATCTCTTCCATTCCAGTAGGCAGCGGCGTGTTTGTCCAGATAACTTCCCTTTCTGCGCATACCAAGGTTCAACTCTCGCACCAGTTGACCCGAGATATTATAGATGTGAAATTCGACGTTGGCATCGTTGGACAATTGATAGGGTAACCATGTCTCGGGATTGAACGGGTTAGGAAAGTTTTGGTAGAGCGCGGTGCGTTTAAGATGTCCGAATGTTGTGACTCCCAAGAGTCTCGGTTTAATTGAATACGGAACATCCAAATCTCTTGCAACATCATAGATATACGCCGCACCGATGTCTCCATCGGCAACTTCACCGCCGGCGATGGCATACTTACTGCGAATAGAAACCGAAATTCCGAGATGAACGCGGATATCGGGTTGCATATCTTTTCCTTCAATAGTAGCTTTCTTTTTTTGTATCCAAGTGTCGCCCTCACGTAAGAACGAGTAGGCTGCCCCCGCATCGTTACCCAACTCGTCGTCAAACTTCGCTCCGATTAAGGCAATGTTGTGAAAGATAGACACTGCATTCCCGAACTGATCTTGTTCATCGGCATCCTTGGCAGTAAGTTTGGTGTGCTGTATCCACGCGTCACCGCTGCGATTGAAAACATATGCGGCGCCGGTGTCGGTGGCGATGCCATCGTTAAACGGCACACCAACGATAGCCACATCACCGCTAATAGAAACAGAAACGCCAAACTGATTCTTGGTGCCCGGATCGTTCTCCGTCAACTTCGCTTGCTGCGTCCAAGTCTCACCATTTCGACCAAAGATATAGGCGGCGCCCGATTGTTTGAGACCCGCATTAGCGTGTTTGGGTGCACCGACGATGGCGAAATCCTCGCTGACGGAAACAAACTGCCCAAAGTTGTCCGACGCAGCACCATCGTCAGCAGTGAGTTTCGCCTGCTGGTTCCATGTTTCCCCATTCCACACAAAAATATATGCAGAGCCAGAACTCTTGCCATGGTCATCGTCGAATCGCGCTCCGATAATAGCGGCATCTCCATCAATAGCAACGGACCATCCAAATTGGTCTCCTGTCGCTTTGTCCTGTGCGGTTAGTTTCGCCTGTTGCTGCCATTTCTGGGCAGCAGGATTATAGGTGAAAACGAAAACCGCTCCTGTCGCTTTCTCATTTCCTGGAGCGCCAATCATTGTGGTGTCACCTCTTAAGGCCACTGAGCTACCGAACTGGTCGCGCTCGCCCGAGCGAATCGGGAAAATTTTTACCGGTTCGGCAGGCTTCCATGTGTTTCCCCGACGCACATAAGGATATACCGCGCCTGCGTTTGCACCTCTATCATGAGCCTTCGGGGACCCTACGATGGCGTGTTTATCATCCACAGCCACCGACCACCCGAACCACTGATCTTTCACGGGGTCCGCAGGACTAAGCTTGACTGGCTTCGCGGAACTCCCCATCGCCAATCCGAGTCCGAGAATCAAGCAGATTACTATAATTCGTGGTGCCTTCATGTTCTCGCTCCTTTTTCGCATCGATATTCCAAATTATGAAGTCTGAAAAGTAGCATAATAGAGCCGTTGGCAACTCAATTCAAGCTGAGTATCAAATTTGTCGCATTCTTGAATTCACCATTGAGTTTGTTCTGGAAGTGAGCCGAGTTAATGCCGCTTGATTTTAGCCCACGTAGTCGCGGTTTTGCCTGTCGAATGAACCGCCAATGTGCTCCCCAGCCCATCGTCGATAAGCTCGTTGATTTCCTTCTCGCTCAGCGCGATGTCGAAAATCGCGATTTCATCCACGTACCCGTTAAAGAATTCCCTCTTTACCACGACGCTTGCACTACCGATAACGGCAGTAGGGACCGGGTTCCCATAGGTTATCTCTCCGGCGCCCTTAACCTCTTCAACGAGCTCTCCATCCAAGAAAGCTCTTCGGGTTGAGCCATCATAGGTGATTGCTTCATGATACCATCGATCTTCTTCAATCTTACCGGGCTGTATCTCCCTATTTTGGTCATCGATAGCTATCCAATAGCGTAGCTGGCCCTGCCATGTGCCCAGTCCTAAACTCCTGTAAGGCGCATCCCAAGCGGGACCATCGTCGTATGGGATGGTCATCGATGATAAACCGGAATCATTCGAAGTCTGAATGTTAATCCAGTTCATCATTGTCCCTTCACTTATCCGCAGACTTTTATCCTTTCCCACAGGTATCATGTCGTTCCTGCCGTTGAAATGCAGGGCGCTGCCAAACACGCCTTCAATCCATTTGGGGTTTCCCACAAACTTCCCATCGTTTCCATTTCCGGATGCATCTTTGACTCTGTCTCCGCTTCCTTCATCGAATAGCCATGCACCAACGGCAGTCTTGGGATCAATTTTGGCGTCACCAGTGATCGCGAAACACAGCCCGATAACGGTGATGTATACATGGACTCGAGGTAGCCGCCGCATAGGTCCATCACCTCCTACAATTAAAGGAATCACCTTCGGAAGGTGAAAAACCTTCCGAAGGTTCGAATGCCGCTAGTTTCGGGTTTTTACATTTGCCCATGTGGTAGCTAATTTTCCCGACGGGTCGACTGCAACGACACCCTGTAATCCATCGGTCATGAGTTGTTTGACATCGGCGTCACTCAGCGCCACATTGAATACCGCCACCTCGTCGACTGAGCCGTTCATGAGTTCTCCGGAGGCTACACGGTTCACGTTCCGATCTCCGATGACAAATGACGGCATCGGATCCCCATAGGTAATCATACCGGGCGTTTCAGCTTCAAATACGAGCTCGCCATCAAGATACGCCTTGCGATTTGTGCCGTCAAACGTGGCAACAAGATGGTACCACTGATTTGTGTTTAGGTTACCCGGCTGCATTTCGGCGTTCTGTCCGTCAATGGCCATCCAATACCGTAATTGACCTCTCCAGGTACCCAAACCCAAACTTCTCCAAGGTGCATCCCATGCATCCCCATCGTCAAAGGGCAGCGTTACCGCGGATAACCCGCTATCATCGTCGACATTGGTGTTTATCCAAGCCGCCATCGAGCCGGTGCCGATACGTAGAAGCTCTGAGTTTCCGCAATCGACGAAATCATCTGCGCCGTCAAAACTCAACGCAGAACCGAATACACCCGCTGCCCATGCGGCTCCAGATATTTTCCCATGGTGACCGTTACCAGACGAATCAAAGGCAGTATCTCCGTCACCTTCATCCAACAACCATATCCCCATAGCTGTTGAGGAATCAATGGCGGCGTGACCAAAGCCTGAAATCACCAACAAGGACAGCATGAAACTTGCGCCTAACAGAGTGAATCTTGACATTTGTATTACCTCCGCGTAGTAGAGATTCTGTGAGCGATAGGTTAGGTTGGAATACTTCCATTTGTATCTATAATATACTATCACAGGTTTAGCAAACAGTAAATCACAAAAGTTTGGAGGAGCCCGCGACACCAACGTCACACATCCAACCGGTGAACCCGTCGATTTGGCAAACTGGTGCGATTCTACCGGTGACATCGTTTGCGATTTCAACAAACAGGCACTCCCGCAACCTGGCACCTTATTCGGTAAAGCGAAGTCTTAGCCACGATGTATAGCGTCTTCCAGTCAGACTCGCCCCAAGCAAGATTGGTTGCACCTTCCGGAGTTTTAATGACGCCGAGATGCTTTCCGGACACATCGAATATCCAAACACCGCCGGGACCCGTCACGTAGACATTCCCTTTCTGGTCAACCTTCATTCCATCAGGAACTCCGCCTTCGCCAACTATTTCGGCGAAGACTCGTCCATTTGCGACAGTGCCATCGGGCTGGACATCGAAAGCTCTGACATGCATTCGCTCCGAGGAATCATTAATGTAAAGAACTGATTCGTCCGGGGAAAAGCAAAGCCCGTTGGGACAATCAAAATCATCGACCAAAAGCGTTAGGCTATTTTCGTCGGGACTGAGTCGATAGACGCCTTGAAGGTCTAATTCCCGCTCCCCCAACGTCCCGTATTCCGCGGATAAACCGTAAGGCGGATCAGTGAAATAGATGCCGCCGTCCGATTTCACGACAACGTCGTTTGGACTGTTCAAACGCTTGCCTTCATAGTGCGAGGCAATGGTCATGATTTCTCCGTCAACTTCGGTTCGTGAAACGCGCCGATTTGCATGTTCGCACGCAACAAGCCGCCCTTGTCTATCGTAAGTCAAACCGTTCGACTTTCCCGATGGCTCTCGGAAATCAATTATCCCGGTTTCAGGCGACCATTTTTTCATCCGATTTGCCGGAATGTCGCTGAACAACAGGAACTTACCCTCGGAGTTCCAGACCGGTCCTTCAGTAAACTGGCAACCTGTTCCCAAGTTTTCGACCCGTGCATCAGCATCAACAAGATTCAACACGTCATCTGAGAGAACGTCAACACTCATAACTGCTCCTATTTGGTTAATCACTCGGCGTTTTCCTGAAATCTGAGCCGTGGATGATTGTTTTCACGGTTGATCCAAGCTTTTTCTTGAGGCGCTCAAAAAAATCATTCGTAATTTCGCTCAGGAGCGAGATGGCAAGTAGCACCTGTCTGCGAAGAAGAGTAAGTACGGCATAAATTTAGATATAGTGTCCTGAATAACGAAAGCGCGAGAACATGCATACGCTTTCCTTGCGCCGGAGCGTGCCTTTTTCAACCCGATATGAACTAGCATGGCTTTCCCGCAGCGACTCGCGTGAACATTCAACAGCAGTGAATCACACTCGCTTCTGACTCAGGCTAGTATAGCGAGAAACAGAAATAAAATCAACCGCTATTCCAACTGGCTTATGCACGACCGTTGGATTCAAGGCCGGACATCATCGCGCCCCATGATTCGCATTTTTGTTGACCGGTGACGGGATATTGGTTAAAATCGTATCAATTGATGATGGTGATGACCGAGACACGGATCTTAGCGGCAGCCCATAATCTTAACGGATGCGCCCTTGCACAATCTCAGAGATGGATTTTCCCATGAAAACAGACGTTTGCTATGAGTTGCTGCGCCCGTCCCAAGTTGTCACGCGGCGCTGTGCATGTCCTTTGGCTTACCTTCCCCTCGGAGTGATAGAGTGGCATGGTCCACAAAACCCTTTGGGGCTTGACGGGTTAAAAGTACACGAAATCTGTGTCCGCGCCGCCGCAAAGGGAGGCGGTTTGGTCTTTCCGGTACTATGGTACGGTGAGCATCGAGAATCGTATCTGGCGGAGGCTAACGTCCCTGTAAAGTCGGCTATCGCAAACGAAATGAGACTGCCTGCGACGAATTTTGACCGGGGATACATGGGCGGAAGAACAATAATCGAGCAATCAACTTTTTATCAGGATTTACTCTATCATGTCTACTACCAGATTCGCAGCTTGGGATTTGAAGCGATCTATGTGCTGGTTGGCCATGGCCCATTGAAGAACTACGCAATCTTGACATCCAAGGTTTTTGAAAGGGCAACCGGAATTGTGATGGAGGTTTCGTTTGCCGCAGATCTCGTGGAAGGATATCGTGAAGATCATGCCGGCCGATACGAAACCGGTGTGATGATGGAACTGCGGCCGGAGTTGGTTGACCTATCGACTCTGCCGGAAGGGGACAAATCGGAACTTGTAGGTATCGCCGGCGAAGATCCTCGTGAAGGCTCTGCCGAACTAGGTAGCGCATTTGTGGAAAAGTGTGTCAAGCAGCTTGTGAATGCCGGAAACGAATTACTATCCCGAAGACCATCTGATGGTTCAATGGGCGTCCAATAGCTCCGATACCTTAACACTACTGCTCCGGTTTAAGCCGCAAGTGTTCCCAAATTCTACGCGGTTCACGGGTAAGATGCATAATCTACTCTAGCGGACATTGTTGTATTCCTGAAGCATTTCTTGCTCTAAATTACTGATTCCCAAACTACCGTTATTCATGAGGAATTCAAACAATGTATAACTCAGTCAAAGTCGCAACCATTTCACTCAAACCGGCACAATGGGATAAAGCTTCAAATGCCGACAAAATGGAAGCATTCTTCGTTAAGGCTGCCGAAACGAAGCCACAAGTGATCTTGACCACGGAAGGTGTACTGGAAGGTTACGTGGTCATGGATGTTATCTACAATCCGGAGAAAGCGGAGGCGATGCTTGAAATCGCTGAATCGATTGATGGACCTTACGTTCGGCGCTTTCAGCGCCTTGCCAAGAGTCTAAAGACCTGCCTCTGCTTCGGTTTTGCCGAACGCATTGGCAACGATGTCTATAACTGCGGCGTGTTTATTGACGGCGACGGCGAAATATGCGGAAAATACCATAAAACTCAACTGGCTGAAGGCTCCCATCCGTCGTGGAATTTCAACCGGATTGGGAGCACGCTTCGCGCATTTGATACACCTGTCGGCCGTGCAGGAATCGTAATCTGTAACGATCGCTGGAACCCGCTAATTACGCGCACGCTCGTACTTGACGGCGCCTCCCTGATTCTCATCCCTTCCTACGGTTCTAAACGGAAAGATCAGAACAGAAATGTCTTGGCACGAGCGCGGGAAAATGGCGTACCAATTGCCGAAGCGAATGTGGGGATGAATCTTATTATCAGCAAGGGAGAGATCGTCGCATACAAGTGGGGCAACGATCAGATCACCACCGCGGTCATCGACATTCCGGAGCCTCCATCGCGTGAAGTGGCACGGTCTTCCGAACGGGAGTATCTAGATCGTCAGGGGCCCGAAATGGAAAAACGCTATAAGAGGACGCAGGAAAGAGTTAGCAAAAAAGAGAAATAGATTGCGCAAGGAGCTACATAATGCCAACTTCACAGACGGAAATCCGGCACTGCGACATCACGGATCTTGAGCGCATTGAGCGTTTCCGCCGAGCGGGATACGGGGGCAGCGTTTCCGATGCCTTAGAAGGTCTGGGTGTATGCGATACCGTTTTTTCAGCCCGATTCAAGCCGCTTCGTCAAGGCATGCAGCTTGTTGGTCGAGCATTGCCTATCAAACTTCACTCGCTCGCCGAAGGAGAGATTTCTCCTGAGGAGCAGAAAGCACAGGAAGCAAAATGGGAGGCCGAGGGAGGGCACCCTCAAAAACGCATGATGCGAAAAGTCGACGAACTTGAAGACGGTGCGATTCTCTGCTTTGACTGCGGCGGTGATATGCAGCCAGCCCATTTCGGCGAAATGAGTTGCCATCTCGCCTATGCCCATGGCTGTCGGGGTATGCTGTTAGCAGGGAATTGCCGTGATACCCAATACGTGCTCAAGATGTCCGACTTTCCGATGTTCACCTTTGGAACTCGACCTAACGCCTTCGGAGGTTGGATTGTAACCGATGTCAATGTGCCCGTCTACTTGCCGGGCCATCTGACACATTACGTCAGAGTAATGCCCGGCGACTTCATTTTCGGCGACAACGACGGCGTGCAGCTAATCCCGGAGAATCTTGTGGATGAAGTCCTGCTACGGGTTGAGGCGACCTTCGAGAAAGAGAACGAAGAACGCGAAAAAATAGCCGCCGGTATGCCCATTGACGAGGTTTACGAAGAATATGGCGTACTGTAGGGTTGGCTCTTGATGCTCGTCAAGGGCATTCCCGTCGCCGGGGTTTTTATCAACTATCTGTCGAATCCTGCAGACTTCGACGAAATAGTTGCAAGAGCACCTGATTTGGCCCTCTCAAAAATGACAAGCGGATGCCGGTGTCTCCCGCATCGAACGGTTCTTCTTCAAGTTCTACTCCTTTGTCTTTCAATTCTCGGGCGTTTTCGTCCACACTGTCAACCTTGAAAGAAATGTGGTGGAAACCTAAATCCGCTTGGGTGGTTTTCTGCGGCATCAGTTCCAAAATGATGTCTCCCGCCTTCAGAAAAACATAGTCGTCATCGTCTTCGTTGGGGAAGCGTTCCATGACTTCAAGCCCCAACGTTTGGGTATAGAAGTTGACAGCAGCTTCGACATCGTCTGTCACCAAAGCTATTTTGTGAATGTTATTGATTGCCATTCGGCCTCCTATTTGGATGTTATCCATAGGTTCAGATTATCAATTAGAAGTGGAAATAGATTCTCGATTGTAGCTCAAGTTTCTGATAGTAATACTAAACGTAGAACAGCGTGGTCGTCCTTTCTATTCAAATCCGTTTCAACTTCATGCCAGCAAAAGTTTAGAAGGATGTTCCTAGATTTACGTGAATCTTGCCTTGAAGCGCGGAGCTACCTTCCGCCAGTCCGTAGTCTATGCGCAATAAACCACCTCGCGATTCCAATCGCATGCCGAGACCGTAACCAACTCGAAGCGGGTCAAAGACAGACGGCTGATTTATCTGCGTCACCGATCCCATATCGACGAATACGAAGATTCGGGAGGCTCGTCCGACAATTAATCTGTATTCAAAATTTGCGTAAACACGGCGCGGCCCCGAAAACCAATCTTCGTCATAACCGCGCAGCGTGTTCGCACCACCTAGGTAGAATAGCTCCGTGGGAGGGATGTTGGCTCCCCAGGTCGTAGCAGCATGCAAACCAATTGCAATGACCTGCTTTCGCCACGTTGGAAGGTATTGTTGAAAATCCGCCCACAACTTTTGGAGCCTAAAGTCTCCTCGCGAGAACTCGAAAGCCACTGAATCTCGGCGCCCCCGTGTAGGATTCAGAAAGTAGTTCCTACTGTCGCGCATGAGACTAAAAGTGATACCATACTTGGCGCCGTTTTGAGCCTGAATGTCAAGAGATCCGTTCCGCGGGAACTGGGAAAATGAACGATCTGTGCTGCGAAGCAAATCAACCGGGCCCGTGGGCACGAGTAACGAAGGCCCCGATGCCGCATAGTCAATTCGCTTATAGGAGATTGCCAGCGCACCTTCAAAAGACTCGCGAATCTGTGTGCTAACTGTCAGACTACCGGATTGTTCCTCTGATTCCGCGTCGGTGAACTGATTCCGTTGCTTTAGTTGAGCGTATTCCACGTCTATACTGGCGGGTTTTCCAAACACCCAAGGCTCCCGATAGCCAAATCGCAGCGTTTTGAGTAGCCCCGATTTCCAATAGAAGTTTACTCTGCGTCCGGTACCGAGAAGGTTGTTTTCGCTTGCCTCAATTGTCCCGGTTAGCCTGGGGGAATCGTCAATCTCTGATGAGGGCGGAGCGTAACCGATAATACCGCTAAATCGACCGGTGCGGGCTTCCGTCATTTGTGCGTGAAAGGTTATTGTGTCTTGTGTCTGTCCCTCTTCAAGCACGGAAGGATTCACTTCGTAAAAATATCCAAGATTCGTAAGGCGTCGAAGACTTTGGTCAATCTTGCGCTGATCAAAAACATCGCCGACTTGAATAGGTAACTCGCGCAAAACAACGCTTGACTTTGTTTTCTTTAGACCGGTTAACTTGATTTCGCCAATTCGAACTTTATCCCTTTCGTGCACACATAGGTGAAAATCGACCTTGCCGTGATCAGGAAAGAGTTGAAATTCGGATAACTCGATTTGTGCCTTCGGGTGTCCATGTTTGCTATATAGCGCGAGAATTTGGTCAATTCCACGTTCCAAGGCAATGTGACTAAAAGGTGATTCCTGCTGTAGGCTTAACTCGCGTTTCAGATCCGAGGTGGGAAATAACCTATTACCACTGATTGTTATCTGTCCCGTTCGAATCTGATTACCCTCGTCGATTCGTATTTGGACATGTACCTGATCAGCAGATACTGGCACAACTTCGGGATTGATCGATGCGAACACAAACCCAGCTTTTCTGTATTCCTCCATGATTCTCGCCAATCCTGTCATTACCATTTCACGCTGATAAGGTTTTCCAGCGGGTACACCGAATATCCTTGACAACTCCTTGCGATCAAGGTTCGTATTTCCTTGGAAGGAAATTTGCCTAATCAGATATGTGTTCTTATTGTCAGGAAGAACAGGATTGGGACCATCACATTGCCCAGCATGCTGCATGAAGATGGGCAGAAAACCAAGTAGGCAACTCGTGAGAAATTGCACACGAAACCTGCGTAAAACGCCCAATAGGAAATGTTTCGCATAATGCGTTGAATTCTTCATCAGGCGATGCATCTTCACTTGTCTCCTTGATCGGCACAACAGGTGCTAGAATTCTAACACATTGACCGAGTGCCAACAAGAAATTTGTCTTGAGAAAAAACGTCAGATGTGATACCATGTAAGTGTAACCGTGTGCAGTAGCTGGAATTTGATTTGGAATCTATAATTTTTTTTCTGCGTACCTGTACGTGGAGTCGTGCGAAAAAAATTTTAAATTCACCTCTAATTTTCGGTAACAATGTCGTTTACGGTTATATAAGTCATACGTTTTGATGGATTTGGAAACAGCCGTTAGCAGCACATATGGATACCGCGAAGAATCGATGTATTGACCCACTAATCGAGAGGGCTCAGCGGAGTAATGACGCATTTCAGCAGCTTGTGAAACGCTATCAACAGCATGTGGTGCGAAATATTCGCGCCTTCACGAAAAATAAGCATGACATTGAGGATTTGGCTCAGGAAACATGGATTAAAGTCTATCAAGCAATCGGGAAGTTAAAATCGCCGTACCACCTCGAGGGTTGGATCGCCAAGATTGCGCGAAACACCGCGAAGGACTGGCTAAAATGTCAACAGCGCAAAATCTCGCGACTCACCGACGAATTGAAGTCATGGCATTCTGAAGCATCAGCTACACAGACGACTCTTCAACACGGGCTCATCGAGAAAGTTCGGTGCGCTATAGATACGCTTTCCCCTATGTACCGCCAAGTTGTCCACGAATTCTACATGCATGGGTATTCAGCGTCCGAGATCGGCCAGCGGCTCCGTATTCCGGTGAGCACTGTATACAGCCGTCTAAAAGAGGCAAAGAAACAACTCGGCAATCAGTTTGAAGCCGGAGTGACTAAAGTATAATTTGGGACTTTTATTAACAGGGATTGATTGTGATTTGTTGCGTCCATTGAACAGTAACTGAATCAGTAGTTTTGACCTAATTGGAGAAAGATATGCGAAACGCGCTGTTTGTTTATCCGGAATTTCCCCCTTCGTATTGGGGGTACAAGTTTGCCCTAGACTTTGTGGGAAAAAAGTCATCCATGCCGCCTCTCGGTCTTCTTACGATCGCGGGAATGTTCCCTAAGGATTACGAGCTCAAAGTTGTCGATATGAATGTGAATCCGCTATTGGACGCCGATCTAGAGTGGGCAGATGCGGTTTTTACGTCCACCATGATTGTCCAGAAGGATTCATTCTACGAAGTCGTTAGGCGATGCAACGCCGCAAACACTCCCATCGTGGCTGGAGGTCCGCATCCAACCTCATATTATGACAATATCAACGAGGAAGTTGGCGGAACGGTCGATCACTTTCTATTCGGCGAAGTTGAAGATATTTTCGAGGATTTCCTAACGGACTTTGAGAGCGGAGCAGCCAAAGAGGTGTATCGTGAAACAAAAAAACCTGATGTCACGAAGACACCTCCTCCGAGATACGACCTGATTGACTTAAAGGCTTACGGTTCTATGGCTCTGCAATTCTCGCGTGGTTGTCCGTTTGACTGCGAGTTTTGTGATATTACAAAGCTTTTTGGGAGAGTACCGCGGACGAAGACGAATGAACAGATGCTGACCGAATTTGAGATGCTATACCGTCTCGGTTGGAACGGATCGCTTTTCGTAGTTGATGATAACTTTATCGGAAACAAACGTGACGCGATGCGTCTGCTTCCCGAAGTTGCCAAATGGCAAGAAGAAAGACAGTTTCCATTTTCGTTGTACACCGAAGCCAGCGTTAACCTCGTGGAGATTCCTGACATGCTGAACGCCATGAGCGACGCAGGATTCAACATGGTTTTCTTGGGAATTGAAAGCCCCAATGACGAGGCGCTCGAGAAAACAGTCAAAAAGCAGAACACGAGCAAAGAGGACAATGCAGAGAGTTATCTGCTCCAGGCTATACGCAAAATCCAAGAATGCGGCATGGAAGTGACCGGAGGATTCATCATTGGATTGGATGGCGACACGGAATTCGATTCACACATTCGGTTTATTCAGGAAGCCGGCATCCCCATGGCAATGGCAGGATTGTTAACTGCGTTAAAAGGGACGAATCTGTATCATCGGCTTGAGAAGGAAGGTCGCTTACTCAAGGAATCCACCGGAAACAACACCGATGTCATGCTGAATTTTGAACCTGAATTACCGAGAGAACACCTTATCGAAGAATATAGACGAGTCGTATCTACGCTCTATGACCCGACCTTGAGCAATTACTTCGAGCGTTGCCTTACTATGCTGAAACATCTGAAACCCACGGACCACACCGTGAGGAAAATCAGAAGAACCGAAGTGATGGCGATGGTGAAATCCGTCAGAAGGCAATTATTTTCTCGACAGGGGTTCGCTTATGCCCGATTCTTGGCTAAAGTGTTAAGACACCATCTGCCTCTCTTCCCGGAAGCGATTCGACTTGCCATCATGGGATATCATTTTGAGAAAATAACGAGACAAACGGTAGCCGTCGATGACTTCAAGCAATATCTTGAGATGGAATTCAATACCTTTAAGGAGACCGTGGATCAAGTCGTCCAATCACAGAACGATCGAATTGGGGAAGTTAGTCTCCACGTTCACGAACTTCTCGCCCGAGTCCGTGCAGCATACGTAGATATTCACAAGGATTTCAGATATAGCGTGCAAGACACACTTGATGCATTCCAGGCGTCAGTTTTCAAAGAATATCTGAAAGCTGAGCTGGAAGCTCTCAAAGCGATAATCTCGCGATTCGCCGAAGTTCAAAGTCACCGTATTGGCGAAATCAAGGGCTATGTACATAAACTATGGGAGCGTGTGCACGTACAATACGAACACCTGCATGCAGATCTCAAATATAATGTGAACGACTCCTTGGAGACATTTCGTGATGCCGTGAAATCTAATCTCGCTCTCGTGACGGTCCCGCAAGTGAAAGGCCTCGATTAGGATAGATAAGTAACTGTAAGAAGATTTCCCGTTCCCAGTACTATGCAATAGTCCTATGTAGTAACCGGTACTACGAAAATCTTGTCGAGATTGAACATCGTAACAGACTCCTAACATTTTCCACCCTCCAGATTGGACGTACACCTACATGCCTAATGCCCTCTTGGTTTATCCGGAATTTCCTCCCTCCTATTGGGGTTACAACTACGCTTTACATTTCATCGGCCGAAAATCGAACATGCCACCGCTCGGTTTGCTGACCGTAGCCGGGTTGTTTCCCAAGAATTATAACCTCAAAGTCGTTGATATGAATGTTGCACCGCTGCTTGACAAGGATCTTGAGTGGGCCGATGTTATCTTTACATCCACCATGGTAGTTCAGAAAGATTCGTATTTTGAGGTCGTCGAGCGCAGTAACCGTGCCAATACGCCTATTGTTTCGGGTGGGCCTCATCCGACCTCTTATCGCGAGGAGATTGTGAGTGCAATGCAGGAACGAGGGGGCTGGGTGGGTCATTTTCTTTTTGGAGAGGTCGAAGAAAGCTTTGATGATTTTCTGACAGATTTTGAAAACGGTAATGCCAGGGATGTATATACTGAACCGAAAAAGCCGGATGTCACTAAAACACCGCTTCCAAGGTACGATCTCCTGAATCTAAAGGATTACGGATCGATGGCGCTTCAGTTCTCGCGCGGCTGCCCATTTGACTGTGAGTTCTGCGACATAACCAAATTGTTCGGGCGAGTACCTCGGACCAAAACGAATGAACAGGTGTTAGCGGAATTTGATTTGCTTCATAACCTAGGCTGGCGTGGCGCCATGTTCCTCGTTGACGATAACTTTATCGGCAACAAGCGTGATGCCATGCAGCTTCTGCCAGCCATATCCGAATGGCAGGAGGCGAGGGGCTTTCCATTTCAGCTTTACACCGAGACGAGTGTAAACCTGGTCGATATACCCGGAATGTTAGATGGTATGGCTGAAGCAGGCTTTATAATGACATTCTTGGGAATCGAGAGCCCGAATGACGAAGCCCTGCAGAAAACGGTTAAACAACAGAATACCAGTAAAGATGAATCTGCCGAGAGCTATTTGCTGCGCGCCATAAGAAAGATACAGGAGGCAGGTCTTGAAGCCACAGCAGGATTCATCGTCGGGCTTGACGGGGACAAAGAATTTCAATCGCACATTGATTTTATCCAAAAGGCTGGAATTCCACGGGCGATGGCAGGACTTCTCACCGCATTGAAACAAACGAATCTTTACAAGCGGCTTGAGGAGGAAGGCAGACTCCTCGGCGAATCGAGCGGAAACAATGTCAGTGTCGAGTTGAATTTTGTTCCTGAACTTGACCGCGAGGTGCTCATTGAAGAATACAAACGGATTTTGAGAGTGCTCTACGAACCCAGTCTCAGAGGCTATTTTGAACGATGTTTGACTCTATTCGAGAATTGGCAGCCCAAGAGGCGAACTGTTCGTATCGGGAAGATGGAACTACTCGCATTGTTTAGGTCGCTAAGACAGCAGTTACTTTCCCGCAGTCAGGGGCCCACCTATCTTTGGTTTCTAATCCGAGTCCTTATGCGCTATCCTCGGAGATTACCTGATGCGGTCTTGTTTGCAATATTGGGTTATCACCACGAAAAGGTGACAAGCGAGCAGATTGCCGTAGATAGTTTCAAACAGTACCTTCAGTTGGAATTAAATACTTTTCGTGACAGCGTGTCTACATCCAAAGAGTCACGGAGTAATCGCATCGGCGAAATCGGCGCACACGTTCAGACGCTTTTGGCTAGGGTGCGCACTGAATATGAAACCGTGCACAGGGATTTTAGACGCGGTGTGAAAGACAATCTCGAAGCCTTTCAGAAATCGGTATTCATCGCATACTTGGAGGCAGAACTTCGTGCGTTCAAGGAAGCAGTGTCTCGCATT
>JAJDTR010000014.1 GCA_022827055.1 Candidatus Poribacteria bacterium
CTACCGACTTTTTCGCAGGTCAACCAAAAATACCAGATGGTTAAAATCTCTCCCGCTTTTCTCTAACGCTTTATTACCACCATCTGTTATACGGCTTAAATGTACAAAGTCAAGCTTAGTTTGCGGAAAGCACAACCCAACAAACTGTAGCACAGTGTAATGCAATTACCTCCAAAAACTAGACAGTCGTAGGGTGGGCACTGCCCACCAGCCTTTAACTATTACGTAATGTAAACCCTCGTATGTCTCAGTCTCTATGTAAGAACCCGGAACGTAGGGAACGCAGATCTGCGTTCCCTGCAATCTAAATTGCGAAAATCCCACACACTATTCTCACAAGGTAATACCATGTGGCAGCGGTTTCAAAAACCTGAGCACGCGAAGTGCATCGCGATACTCTGCGGCGCAATCCTAACCGCGCTCGTACAACCGGTAAACTCCTATGTAAAGAACGAGGAAGCACTCCAATTGTACGACGAAGGATTGCGCTATGCTTTTCGCGGCGACGTTGATGAAGCCGTCTCCTCATTCGAACGGGCGGCAACACTTGACGGTGCGCTGGCGGATGCGCACGCCTATCTCGGCATGTTATATGGGATCCGTGGTCAGTGGAAGGACGCGATTCGAGTGTTTCACGATGCAATAAAAGCCGATCCCGCCTATGTCGAGGTCTATACTGAACTCGGAGAAGCCTACCTGAACGCGCTTGGAAGTGTTGATCAGGCAATCTCGTCCCTTGAAAAAGCGGTCGAACTCCACCCCAATGATGAGCGGGCGAGACGACTGTTGGGGACGGCGTATCTCCGGGTGAATCGGGTTGATAAGGCAAAACACGAACTAAAAAAAGCCCTTGAACTTAATCCCTCTGGGGTCGACGCTATCTACAATCTCGGTTTGGCTCATTTCCGGGAAGGAGAGTTTGAGGCAGCGAGTTCACACTTCAAGCGGCTGCTAAAATACGATCCCCTCCACGCTCAAGCGCATTTCAATCTGGGGAATTGCTTGGCGCGTACCGGGCAGCGAACCGAATCCAAGAAAATATTGCAAACCTTCGAAAAACTTCGCGTGCAGGAGGAACAATTGAAGCATCTCGACCGGATGGTGAGCCGTCAGCCGAAGGACCCGGCTGTTTGGCGTCAATTGGGTTTGCTTCGCTTGGAACGACGCGAGTGGGATAATGCCGTCACGGCACTCGAAGAATGTATAGCATTGGCGCCGAAGGAAACGAGATGTCAAGAGGCTCTCGGTTTCCTTTACGCCCAACTCAAGGACTACGAAAAGGCGAAACAGATATACGAGGGTATTGTTCGCAGCCATCCCGACACCCCGGAATATCGACACAGCCTGGGACTCGTTCACTATATGCTGGCGGATTATCCTCTAGCCATAGAGCAGTTTCAAGCCACGATTCGGCTGGCGCCTTCTAATCCCAGGTACCACGCGAGTTTAGCCAATGCTTACAAACTCGCGGGAGACGAAGCCAAAGCCGCAGAGCATTATCAACATTATCGTGAGTTGCAGTCCTTACAGAATAAATGATGATACCTAGACCACGGCGCCTTACCTTTTTCCTTACGATAGTCTGTCTGCTCTCATCCATCCCGGACCTCCTTTGTAAGAGTGGCTCCTCTACGATCGCCCAAACGCCGCGTGCCCCCGAGGGAATGATGCGAATTCCCGCCGGTGAGTATACCATGGGCAACGACGAAGGGGCTCAGCATGAAAAGCCCAAGCGCAAAGTGGTCCTCGACTCCTACTACATAGACATCCACGAAGTCACCAACGCCGAGTATCACACCTTCTGGACCGCGGATGGCGGCGCGAGCAGTGACCACACTCCCGTTAGCTATGGCGCTAGCCTTGGTATAGATGATTGGCCCAAGATTGCTCACACCAAGCCTAACCATCCGGTCGTGGGCGTTTCTTGGGACGATGCCGTCGCCTACGCCAAATGGGCGGACAAACGATTGCCGACGGAAGCCGAATGGGAAAAAGCCGCCCGCGGAACGGACGGTCGGTTATGGCCCTGGGGCAATGCCTTCTCACTCCGAATCCGAGGAATGAAAGTCCACGCCAATGTGTGGATCGGGAACGATGGTTATGCGGACGGTCCCGCCCCCGTTGGAACGTATCCGACCGGAAAAAGCCCGTACGGTATCCTCGATATGGCTGGAAACGTCTGGGAATGGGTGTCGGACTGGTACTCCGAATCCTACTATCATTGGGGATCGAGGCAAAACCCGAAAGGTCCCGACCACGGCGGTAGGCGCGTGGTGCGAGGCGGCTCTTGGGCAAACGGGGCACAACTGACACAATGCTCTAGCCGTATGGGTCACTATCCTGCCGTGGGTACGAGCTTCATCGGTTTTCGTCTCGCAATGGATGCAGAGGAATCATCACAGGAATGACAATTTCGATAAATCGCTTGACCTCGCTACTCACAAAGAACAAATCGTGGCTTGCTTGGCTGGCTATACTGTTAGCGCCTACTATTGTACGAGGTGACGCGCCTCAAGTTCAATTTACCGATGTCACCGCAACTGCCGGGATAGACTTCCGCCATATAAGCGGGGCACAAGGCGAATACCATCTTCCAGAGACGATGGGCGCCGGTGGGGCTTTCTTTGACTATGACAACGACGGCGACCTCGATCTCTATCTCATTAACAGCGGATATCTGACGGACGCTGAATCACAGGCGGCGGTCACGAGTGTGCTCTATCGTAACAACGGCGACGGCACGTTTACGGACACCACCGAACAAGCCGGGGTTGGCAATACTGGAAACTACGGTATGGGCGCCGCTTGCGCCGACTACGACAACGACGGAGATGCCGATCTCTACGTGACGAACTTCGGCGCGAATATACTCTATCAAAACAACGGCGATGGCACTTTCACGGACATCACCGAGAAGGCGGGCGTAGGCGATGAATTGCTGGGCAGCAGCGCAACCTTCTTTGATTACGACCGCGACAGACACCTAGACCTATACGTCGTCAACTACGTTCATTATGACGTTGATGTCCCGCGCCGCCCCTGCGGCGTTAAGGGCATTCGTACCTATTGCCACCCGGAACACTTTGTTGGTGCACCCGACCAACTCTATCGAAACAACGGCGACGGCACATTTACGAATGTTACCGAAGCCGCGGGTTTAACAAACATTAGTGGACCTCACGGCGGGAAGGGCCTCGGAGTCATCGCGGCGGACTTCAGTAACGACGGCGAGCCCGACCTCTATGTCGCCAACGACACCACTCCCAACTTTCTCTTCTACAACAACGGGAACGGCACCTTCACGGAGATAGGCCTTTTCTCGGGTTGTGCTTATAGCTTTGATGGCATTGCGCAGGCGAGCATGGGGGTTGACGCCGGAGACTTCAACCGCGATGGGTTCTTGGACATCTTTGTGATTAACTTCTCTCAAGAAACGAACGCGCTCTACCAAAACAATGGCGACGGAACATTCACCGATGTAATATACGACGTAAACCTTGGTAAAGAAAGCTACATCTTTCTAGGGTTTGGCACAGGTTTTTTCGATTATGACAACGATGGATGGCTCGATCTATACATTGCAAACGGGCACATCAGCGACAACATCGAACAGATTACCAACGTGGTCACGTACGCACAACGCGACCAACTGTTTCGCAACAACAAGAACGGTACATATACCGAAGTGTCGCTAAGTACCGGAAGCTATTTTCAGTACGAGGGAGTGGGGCGCGCCGCAATATTTGGAGATTATGACAATGATGGCGATCTCGACATTGTTGTAACCCAGTCCAACGGCCCCGCCCATCTCCTACGCAACGATGGCGGAAACCGACAGAACTGGCTGCGTATAAAGCTTATCGGTACCAAGAGTAGCCGTGATGGATTTGGGACGCGCGTTTGGATAACGGTGGGAGACGAGTCATGGATGCAAGAAGCGCACGCAGGTTACAGCTATCTGTGCAGCAACGATCCGAGAGTATTTTTGGGGTTGGGTGAAGTCGCAACAGTAGATCGGCTGGAAATCCGTTGGCTCAGCGGAACGGTACAGGTATTGGAGAACATCCCCGCAAACCAAGAAATTGTCATCACCGAACCGCACAGCGAAAAGTGATACCTGCGGGAGCGATCAAGCGACCTAAGAAGATCCAACAATCAATTTATGGGGCGATAGAGGTTCCCGCGCGATAGAAATCCTATCTTGACCCGCATTGGAAAGACCTGTTTCACGCCATTGACACGGCTACGATACGAAAACGATGGCACGACGTGTTGACAGATGTGCGACGAGCGTCCGTAGGGGCGAGGGAACCTCGCCCGTTACTCCATGCGGGTCGGCGATCCAAATCTCAAGCGAACGGAAGGTGATGTCAAATGTCAACAGAATCTAACTCTCAGGCGGGATATTCTGTGTCGCGTTGATGTGGATGGTACGCCTGCCCGATTTCGAACTCAGCGCGGAATGAAATAGCTTGTGGTTCATGAAAAGAACATCGCCCGGCTCGTTCACCAAATCGTACTTGCCGGGCACTGCCTCAGCCGGTGTTCCCAACATTTCAATCGATTTTATGCTTCGCTGATCTGTATCCGTACCTAACGCGTCTCGAAACTGCGTAAAGTGGCTCCCGGGAATAACGCTGAGGCAACCGTCCTCGGGACCGAGCGGATCCAAATAAATCGCCGCCCGCATGGTAAAATAGCCCTCTCTAGCCACATTGTCGTGATGCCACCCGCTCCCGCCGGCATGAATCAGCCCTTCGGTCACCGTAATTCTGAAGTCATCGCCCATCAAGTTCCTGAAGACCGAGACAATTCGTTCATCATCTAGCAACGGGTAAAACACATCCGGCGCGTAATCGAAAAACGGGATAAACGGCGGAATCGTGTTATTCACTTGCTGCCTGATCGCGGAATAACCCCGGTCATCTTGTCGAAGATCCGGTTCCGGCGCGTCGCCGCGGGCGGTCTTCATTGCCGCGTCAAACGCATCGGAAAGCGCTTCCATCTCCTCGCCGGAAAACATCTGCTTACACAGCAGAAACCCGAACGTACGGAAATGAGTAACCCACTCCTCCATTACCTGACTCATTATCGCGAAAGCCCTCAGTCTTACTCCTTCACCATCTTCGCTTCCACCGGGTCAAATCCATCGGGAAACTGCGTCTGCGAGTTATAATGAGCGCCTTCCAAAACCGCTTCGCGAAGATCCGCTTCGCGAAGATCTGCGCCGCACACGGACGCCGGGCGCGAATCTGCACCTTCGAGGTTCGTTCGACTCAAAGAGTTCCAGCAATAACCGACGGCGTTCAAATCCGCGCGGCTTAAGTCCGCGCCCCGCAGATTCGCCCCTCGCAGATCTGCTCCCCGAAGGTCCGCTCCACGCAAATCCGTAGCCGATAAGTCCGCCCCTTGCAGATTCGTTCGCGTCAGGAACACCCGATGCAGATTTGCGTTTTTCAAATCTGCTTCCTGTAGATCCGCACTAGCGAGGTTGGCACCCTCTAAATCTCCTCCCCGCTTAATCACATATCCGTTTACAGTTTGGCTCATCTCGAATCTTTTAATTAGGACCTAAGCGCCGTCCCTTAATGGCGCCCCAAGTGGTGGTTACTTTATCACGTGCGGATACTGCGAGAAGCGACCCTATACCGTTTTCCATAACCTCTTGAACTTCGGCTTCCGACAATGGTCGATTCCAGAATCCTATCTCGTCCAAGGTGCCGTTGAACCATTCCGATCTGCCCTCCCAAGGCAGGCGGTTACCGAAGTGCATCGGCTTCCCGGTGACAGGAACTTCCCCTAGAATCTTGTTGCCAACTTCCTTGCCGTCTCGGTACACGATACTCGCTTCATTAGGCTCGTGCGACCACGCCACATGATACCATTTCCCAAAGTTGCCAATCGGTTTGCCATCCGAGAATCCCCAAGCCCCTCCAATACCCCAATGATGGCGCTTATCACCGAGTAGATACCATTGGATTCTCGTGCCGTCACCGCCCGATTTGTCCATAATTGCACCGCCCTTGGTTGGCTTCATCCAGTGCGCGATCGTGAACCCGTTAGGCAGTTTGTCCAAATCCCTGGCATTCTTCACCGTTATGAGCGGTTGACCCTTAAGTTCAAACGCCTTTCCCACTTGGGCATCATCGGTCCACACGCCTCTGTCCAGTTCGATTTCGCCCGGGTTCTCACCCACAGCATCGCCCATTACATCCCCGCGCCCTTCATCAAGCGGCCAATAGGCAACAAGACCGTCAATGAGTTTGGCGTGCGCGCCTGCCTGAGTCGCAAGTACGAAAATTACCGTGAGTAGCGCAAGATAGATTCCGCTTTTCTCTGTCAATTTCAACCTCACCGACTTGCGGACGATTTCCGCCCCGACTGTTTAATTTTGCCCCAAGTTACAGCACGTTTTTCCTTTGGAGAAACCGAAAACGCAATCTTCGGATCGAACCACGACGGGTACGTGTCGGACGCTGAATCATTCGTGACATTTCTAGGGTTGCTCCCATCCGCGCCCATAATAAAAATTTCATTGTTTCTCGCGCGGTTGGAAGCAAAAGCGATCTCTTTGCCGTTCGGTGACCACGTCGGATGACCGTCCCAGACGAAGATATTCTCGGTCAACTGCTTGACATTGCTGCCATCCCTATCCATGACAAAGATCTCGCTATCGCCGTCCCGGTCTGAAGCAAAGACAATCTTAAGCCCCAGCGGAGGCCGCCATGCCGGCTTTTTCTCGTTCTTGGGCGTATTCGTAAGATTCTTCTTGTTGTCCCCCGTTCGGTCCATGACAAAGATGTCGTAATTGCCTGTTCGATTGCTCGACCACGCAAGCCGTTTTCCATCCGGCGACCATGCCGGGCTCTCATCCTGTGCCGAGTGAAAAGTGAGTCGAAAACTGGTTTCCCCATCGCCGTCTCCAAGATTGCCGAACGGGAACGGCTCAATATTCTTCTTCCTGTCCTCGACAAGGCGGACAACCCAAACATCAAAGTTCCAGTTGTCGGCGCCGTGTGCGTGGACGACAGCAAGCCAATTCTCATTCGGAGACCACGCCGGAGTGAGATCCCGGTTGCCGGCAGTGACCACTTTAATGTTCTCTCCATCGTTGTCCATGATGTAGACTCTCTCAAAATGTGATTCTCTATCGGAAGCAAACAGGATTTTGGTCCCATCCCGAGACCACGAAGGGGTTATATCCTGTTTGCCGTGCTTCGTTATTCGCTCCACATTCTGTCCGTCAGGGTCTATCGCATAGATATCCTTGTTCTTCTTTCCCTTTCTATCCGACACAAAGACGATGCGCGCAGTCTCCGGAGGCTCTACCGCAATTGCACTCACCACCCCCAGTAGCATACTCGCGAGAAAGGCGCCGCTCAGAACGACACATAGCTGCTTAACATTTCCTTGCATTTTTGGCCTCCTTTGCCAATTAATTGACTGTGAATACGTAAAATCAAAACCAAATTATCGGTGAAAGCAAATTGGTGCATCACCGGAATTGTGCAACTCGAAAAAGAATATTCCATTCGCTTGATGTGTTAGTTTGCGCATCGCAGGCGCGAGTGCTATTCGGACGCCTTCCTACGCAGAAAATTGATTAAAGGGTCCGAAATTTCGGGCGGAACCGGCATTCGTCGAATCACCGAGATCCTCTCCCATCGCCGACCAAGCCCGCACATCACCGGAGACCGGACACGACTTTCTTCAACCTGCCCCAAATTGTAATCTGGCTACCCTCCGGCGAAACCGAGAGTCCTCCGGGATAGAGCCAATCCGGATCGTAAGTCGTGGCGTAGGGATCACGTGGCAAAGCGTCAACAGCGCCGTTAGTTACATCCACCGTGTAAATCCCAACAATTCCAGGATCCCTTCCATAAGAGATAAACGCGATGGATTCACTGTCCGGTGACCATGTAGGGTGTTCTTCCATAACATGCTCCTCCGTGAGTCGCCTCGGATTCTTTCCGTCGCTATCCACCACCCAAATCACGTTATCGCCCGCATACGCGATGCGCTTCCCGTCGTGTGACCATGATGGCAAACGTTTGTGCGTAAAGTCACGCGTTAACCGCTTCCGATTTCGTCCGTCGACATCCATTACATAAATTTGAGCGTCGTCACCAGGATTTTTACCGGAGCTAAAAGCTATTCGTTTTCCATCGGGCGACCAGGTCGGATGTACGCCTCTTGCATTCTTAACTAACCTCTTGTTGTTCCCATCCGCATCCATCACAGTGATGCCACCGGGTGCTAAATTATGATCCTTTGGAACATCAAAGGTGTCGTACACAATTTTCTTTCCGTCTGGCGACCAGTCCGGGTTTGCGTCCACCAATCCGTCCGTCAGTCTAATCGGGTTCTTCCCGTCGGCGTCGATCACCCAGATTTGCTTGTGATCTTTGTTTACGTTGTTTCTATTGGAAACAAAGACAATCTTTTTGCCGTCGGGAGACCATGCCGGATAGCGGTCCACGCTTGGATTTACCGTTAATCTTCTCTGGTTTCTCCCGTCGCTGTCCATGACATAAATATCCAAATTCCTCCCGTCAAGTGTAGAGGAGAAGGCAATCTTGGTTCTGCGAGAGGCGTAACCGTTTACCGCAATCTGCATCTGGATCAGCAGGGAGACGACAAGTGCTGTCCCCGCCAGTTGTCTAGCTTTGAATGGCATTTTTTCCTCCTTAGCCAGAACTAAATTGATATGCGAATTACAATATTCTAGACATCAACCGACAGTTTTTAGCGCAAGGGACCTCTATCGATCAAGCGACTGATAAGGGAGGGCGATAGTCCATCCCACTCGCTGTTCACTCCGTCGATCCCTTTTTTCTTAAAGACTAGGTTTCTTCCCTAATTCCTAGTGGCTGCAAGATGCGGAACAGTCGGCTCATGACTCGCAACTAATCACGTACAATCATGGTAATCTCGTAATCTCATGAATCACAGTTCAGACAACGTTAACTGCCACCGACCAAGCGCGCACCTCATCGAAGGCTGGACGCGACTTTCTTCAGCTTCCCCCAAATTGTGATGCGGCTGACCTCCGGCGAAACGGAGAGTCCTCCCGGATAGAGCCAATCCGGATGGTAATTCCCGAAGTCGGGATCACGTGGCAAAGCGTCGACAGCACCGTTTGTTACATCCACCGTGTAGATCCCAACAATTCCAGGATCCCTTCCAAAAGAGTGAAACGCGATGAATTCACTGTCCGGTGACCATGTAGGGTATGCTTCCGTAACACGCTCCGTGAGTTGCCTCGGATTCTCTCCGTCGCTATCCACCACCCAAATTACGTTGTTGCCCGTATACGCGATGCGCTTCCCGTCGGGCGACCATGATGGCACACGTTTGTGCACAAAGTCATCCGTTAACTGGGTCCGATTTCGTCCGTCGATATCGATTACGTAAATTTGAGAGTTTTCACCAGGATTTTTAGCGGCGATAAATGCTATTCGTTTTCCATCGGGCGACCACGTCGGATGTAGGCCGTGTGGCGTAAGTAGTCTTTTGTTGTTCCCATCCGCATCCATCACGGTAATCCCGGCGAGGGCGTCGTCGTACACAATTTTCGTGCCGTCTGGCGACCAATCCGGAAAAATATCCACAAACCCGTCCGTCAGTCTAATCGGGTTCTTCCCGTCGGCGTCAATCACCCAGATTTGCCTGTGATCTCTGTTTTCATTGTTTCTATTGGAAACAAAGGCAATCTTTGCCCCGTCGGGAGACCATGTCGGAAATAGGTCTGCTGCCGGATGTACCGTTACTCTTCTCTTGTTTCCCCCGTCGCCGTCCATGACATAGATATCATGAAAAAGCCCGCCGGCAGGCGAAGAGGTGAAGGCTATCTTGGTTCTGCCAAAGGCGTAGCCGTTTACCGCAATCTGCATCTGGATGAACAGGGAGAGGACAAGCACTGCCCCCGCCAGTTGCCTAGCTTTGAATGACATTTTTTTCCTCCCTGTTTGTAAATAAGCTGATGTTTCAAGGGAGATCGAACGACCGATTAGAATCAACTGAGCGAATAGATTAAGCGAGCGATTAGCGATCAAGTGACTGGAAAAGGACGCGATAGTGTTCCGTCCTAGAGTTGGTAGGCGGGAATCAAAAGTGAATAACGAGTGATCAACTGAACGATCAACTGAGTGGTTAGCGAAGGCGATAGAGTTCCAATAGGGATCTTCTAGTGAAGGAGCAACTGACCGATAGGAGTTCCCGCGGTAGAGATCCCATAGTAGATCCTGATAGAGATCTTCGCGCGGTAGCAAGTCCTGATACAGTTCCCATAGCAAATCCCACGTGATACATGCCTCTCATCGATAGTCAAATCGAAAGCAGAAACCGAGTTTTTTCCAACGTGGAAACACGAAATTGACGACAATCAGCCCAGTTTGCCTATAATTTAGCAAACGTGAACTAAAAACTCGGTTTCTCTGTCATAGGTGGCAACTTAATTGCTAATAGAAAAACGACAGATCCACCACCCGATTCAGAGATATGATCCATTGAGGAAGACTCAAATACGAATCTTCCAACCTTCCGCTCGTCCCTCCTTCCAATCCAGTCCCTGCCGGTTCCTTACCGAGACATGCTCAACACCTCAATACAAAAGAAACCGAGTTTCTTTCGAGAAACTCGGTTTCTTGCTTGGCTGGATACTTAATAAAGGTTATTGAGACAGATACCACCTGTTTCCGGCAGTATCAAGTAATCAGAAATTCAATAGTATTTACTCTTTATTTCTCTGTACTTTTTCCACCGGTCTGCTTTATCGCGCCCCAAGTCACAGTGCGTTTGGTCTTCGGCGAAACCGAAAACGCAATCTTGGGATCGAACCAAGCCGGGCTTTGATCAGAGCCCTTGTTATTGGTAAGATTTACCGGATTGTTGCCGTTGGCATCCATGACATAGACCTCATTGTTTCGGTCACGATTCGTGGCAAACGCAATCTCTTTACCGTTCGGCGACCATGTCGCGTGGCCATCCCAGACAAAGACATTCTTGGTCAACTGTTTGATGTTCCCTCCATTCGGGTCCATGGTATAGATTTCGCTATCCCCGTCTCGGTCGGATGCGAAAACAATCTTTTCTCCCCACGGCGGCTGCCAATCAGGACCTTTGTCATCTTTGGGATGATTCGTAAGGTTTTTCTTGTTGCCGCCGGTTCTATCCATAACGAAGATATCGTAATTGCCAGTGCGGTTGCTTGACCAAGCAATCTGTAGCCCGTCCGCCGACCATGCAGGGCTTTCGTCTTGCGCGGAATGCTTCGTGAGTCGGTAACTATTTATCTCGTCGCCGTTCCCGAGTTCGCTAAATTTATACGCGTCCATCTTCTTCTTCTCATCCTGCAGCCGGACAATCCAGACATCAAAATTCCAACCATCCTGGACGTTCGCGTGTACACATGCAATCCAATTTCCGTTCGGCGACCAAGCGGGTGTCAAATCGCGGGTACCCGCTGTAATCGTTATCATGTCCTCCTCCCTATCAAGCGCGCTCAGAACGCGGATATGCTCCCACGAATCGTCCCGCACCGCTGCCATGGCGAACCGAGTACCGTCCGGTGACCACGTGGGTGATATGTCGGCCTTGGCGTGGTCGGTTATTCTATCTACGTCGGTCCCGTCGGCGTTCATGATATAGATGTCTTTATTCTTCTTTACTTTTCGGTCCGACTCGAAAAGAATCTTTGCGACATCCGGAGGCTCCTGTGCAATCCCGCTCCTTACCGCGAGGAGGACATTCACCAAGCAGACACCAAATACAAGAATCAGACCCAAACATATCTTATAGATTTGCATGTTGCCCCCTTTTTATTGTAAACGTACAAACCCATGTGACATCCAGCGAATATTCAATTCGTCGTCCAGTCAACTAATATGATGCCCATTGACACCATGTTCTGATATTGATTTTGGAAATACTGGTTCGTGATCCTATAAACTCGATTTAATTTTGCCCCACGTCGTTGTAGCTTTCCCGCCGGGGGTAACACTCAACTGAATGCTGTTGTTCATGAAGTTCCTCAGTTGGGTTCGTGTCAGCGCGACATCAAATAGCGCTACCTCGTCTATCATACCGCCGAAAGGTTCACCCGGCGCAGACACGGACCGCTCGCCGATCACAAAGTTCGGTTTGCCGTCAAATCCGATTTTGCCCTTGCGGTCCTTGTGATTGGCTACCTCGTCGCCGTTCACGTATGAAATCGCCGCACTTCCAGTGAAAATGAAAGCAATATGATTCCATTCGCCCGCAATGACCTGGCCCGCATCGTATTCCCAATCAGCATCATCCCCGTCTGGACCGCCACCCTGTCGTCCACCAGGGGCAGGAGCTTTGCCATCTAACGTAAGCCAGGTCGCCATCTTATGGCCCCGCACACCAATCTGGTGCCCCACCCACGGATTGTCCCAATTCCTGCCTGCATCATACGGCACGCCGCAGCAGAACTGTGTAGGCGCCGCGTCATCCGGGTTGACCCACGCCATCAATGACAATTCGTCTGTCAGACGGTAATCATCCGAGTTCCGAATCACAACCGCATTCCCGGCTTGCATTGCGAACTGTACAGCCTCGCCGGCATCGGGAACCGGTGCTTTACTCTTAACAAACTTGACATTGCCCTTTTTTCTGCCGTCATGCCCATTTCCGGTGGCATCTTTGTAATCGCCGTTAAACCGCCAGTAGGCAACAAGATTCCTGGGACTCTGTGCGATGCTCAACACGGGCAACAGCATCGACATCGACAGACCGACAACCACAAATACGGATATATACATATAAGACTTCGATAGTGGTATTCGTTTTTTCATTTGATTGTCCTAAGAAAACAGCGTTTTTTGAATTGGGAGGTGGGGCGGGAAAATGGAGGAACGGGAGAATATCCCATTCCTCCGTTGAATTGATGGTGCTGCAGGTTGACGGTTAACGGTCCTTGATTCTACCCCATGTGGTAGACAATTTCCCCACGGACTCGACTGCCGTTCCTGATACGTCCGCGCCGTTATTCATGACATCCTTAACCTCATCTTGCGAAAGCGCCACATGGTAAATAGCGACCTCGTCAATCAGACCGCCAAACGGTTCGCCAGGTGCGTGTGCGGAACGCTCGCCCATAATGAACAACGGATTACCGTTAAACGCGATTTTTCCGCCGCGACCTGCCCCCAGCTCTGGCTGGACTACTTCGCCGTTGATATAAGTAATGGCATCGGTGCCGTCAATAACCAAGCAGATGTGCTGCCACTCCTGGCCAAGCACCGTGCCATCTGCCGTATTGTATTCCCAATCGGCGTCATCTCCATCCGGACCGCCGCCTTCGCGCCCTTCAGGAGAAGGTGCCCTGCCGTCAAGGGCGATCCAGTTCGCCATACCGCCGCCGCGAACGCCAATCTGAAGACCAATCCACGGATTGTCCCATTCCGGCTCGTCATCATACGGGATGCCGGCGGCAAACTGCGTCGGCGCCGCATCATCCGCATTGACCCACGCCATCAACGTCGCCATGTCATCTGGGTGCAGACCTTCCGAGTTGTCGATAATAATCGCATTCCCGGGCTCCTGCACAAATGACATCGCAAACCCCGGATTGGGGACCGGAGCGTCGCTCGGAATCGGAAGAACCGGACCGCTCGGCCTACCGTCACGCCCTGCGCCCGTATCATCTTTGGCAGGGTTGTTCTCATCGTTGAATGTCCAGTATCCCACAGGGCTTGCCGTCATACCAACGAGCGGAAAAACCATCATCAAACTGGCAATAGCCAGTATAGCTACAAAAGACTTCATAGATACCTCCATAGTAGTTATTTATTTAAACCGTGAATGTCGGAACTTCTCCCTAATTCACGGCTGGGTTAATCAAAATGCGCCAAACGCGATAGATTTACTATCTCTGTTGACGCATAATGAATGCGATACATACGCATAAGATTCACATCATCTTATCGACTCTAGTCATTCTTGCCAACGGATAAATGACGTTCAAGTTTCGGCGTCATCGACCTGGCAACTCTAACCACAGACGTTACCAAATCGACGACCCTCGATCAACTTCAAAAGTGTCAGATACGGAAAATGGCACGAACGAGTCGAATCTACGTGTAAACCTTTTATGCCAACGCGTCTCGGACGGGTCTTCCGCCCCGCGATAGCACAACTCGGACCCCTTCCGGCGATATCAAACTCTGGTTGTAGTCGATACCGAGGCAATGGTAAATGGTCGCCGACAGATCCTCGGGACGGACCGGAGTTTCGGCAGGCTCGGTGCCGCGTGGATCCGATGACCCGACAACCGTTCCACCCCTGATGCCGCCGCCAGCCATCATGATAGAGAACACCTTCGGATGATGGTCTCTGCCTGCGTCACGGTTGATGACCGGAGTTCGACCGAATTCACCCATAGCGATAACGAGCGTACTATCCAAAAGGCCGCGATCAGAAAGATCGCCGATGAGCGCCGACACAGTCTGGTCAAAGCCGCCGAGTTTACCCGCAAGCGCCGGGAAGATGTTCGAATGCATGTCCCATCCGCCGTTAGACACGGTGACGAATCCGACGCCTGCTTCGACGAGCCGTCGTGCCAGCAAGCAACTCTGTCCAAAATCATCGCGCAGATACGCATCTCTGACAGTATCGGGTTCTTGACGAAGATCGAACGCCTCACGGGCTTCTGATGAACTAATCAGGTCATACGCCGCATTATAAAATTCATCGACGCTGCGCACTCGCTCGCTGCCGTTTTCGTGTTTCTTGAACGCAGCATCAACCGTTTGCCGCAGCGTGCGGCGGCGGTCAAGCCGTTCCATCTGCATACCGTTGGGCGGATGCAGATCGTGCACTTGGAAGTCATCCCGCGACGGAGCGCCGCCGACCGAGAATGGGTCTAGTGCTGCCCCAAGAAACCCCGCGCCGGAATACTCGAACGCTGTCGGAATCGCAATATAAGGCGGTAGCGCCGAACGCGATTCCTTCAGTTTTGCAACAACAGAGCCGTAACTCGGAACAGCAAATCCGGGTAGCGGTTGGAATCCCGTCATCAAGTAGTGAGTCCCGCGCGCGTGATCTGCTTCTATCGACGTCATTGATCGAATGACGCAGATTTTGTCCATCTGCTTGGCGATTCGAGGCAGATGTTCGCAAATCTGAATTCCGGGGACATTTGTGCTTATGGGATTGAGAAACCCGCGAACTTCCTGCGGTGCATCCGGCTTCAGATCCCACAAATCCAAATGGCTGGGCCCGCCGCCCATCCAGATTAAAATCACTGACTTCGCGGCCCCTTCCTTACCGTCTGCCCGTGATGCAAAGGCTTTGAGTCGAAGGAGATCCGCCATACCGAGTCCAAATAGTCCCAAGGCCCCGGCCTTCAGAAAATCGCGACGGTGAAAACCCTCGCAATCTGTGCAGTGCGCCAATCTATTTCGTTTCATGGTAATCACCTTTCTCATTTAGCCAAACTGCAACTCAAAACAACAACTAGCGATACAACCGACTTCATCACAGAAATCAGCGGAAGCCGCTCTTTAACTCTCGAGATTCCTGATATCCCGAGAACCCATCCCGCTCTTTCGAGTCGCATTTGAGTTAGTTGATAAACAGGAATGATCTTGAAGAAACTAGAGCCCAAAGCAAGTCTTCAAAGCCCTCCTGACGTGACGGACTTTCTACAATGTATTCGTTCGCCTCGGTAAGCTCAATCTCCGTGGGCAAACGACTTAACACTTTGAGATAAAGGTCGTTTATTGCCTCCTCGTTTGAACGATCAGATGCCACCAAACGAGTAACGATGTTATCGCCAGCACTGATTTTATCATTCACGTACGGCGAGTTGATAACGTGCAGAGCCTGTGGGAGCGTCGGCTCAAGTTTCGGGTCAAGTTGCGAGAGAACCTCTCGATTCGACATGCCGAACAGCGACAGAAATCTTCGTCCAACCGGCAACGGAAGTTGCACGGTCCTCGTACCCGTGGGGTACCGCCCAAAATTCTCCTGAACCTCGACTGCGTCGTTCAATGCATCAAGGAACACCTGCGCAAGCATAGGTCGGGGGTAAAAACGAGAGAAAAAGCGGTCATCAAGCTCGTTCGTCTCGTTGGGCACGGACGACAATTGATATGTCCTCGAATTCAAGATGAGACGTATGGTGTGCTTGGTATTAAAGCCGTTCCGTACAAAGTCCTCCGATAACGCTTCCAACAATCCTCCGACTGTCGCGGGGGTTGTTTCGCGCATATCGTCAACCGGATGAATTATTCCTCTGCCGAAATAGTTGCTCCAGAGTCGATTTACCGTCGCCTTTGCAAAAAATGGATTGGTTGGAGAAGTCATCCAGTTTGCAAGCAACTCCATATAATCGCCCTGATAACGTCGTTCCACCGGATCGCCCCCGAGAACGGTGGGAATCGCTTCCGCGCCGCTATTGCCAACCACCGATTGGTTGATGACTCGGCCAGTCGGGTTGTAGTAGATGACGCGCTCTCGGTACAGTTTGCCAGCCCGTGTCGCAACCTTGCCGCTGAATGCCGCAAAATTCCAGTAATCGTCCGTTGTCCATCGATCAAACGGATGCTTATGGCAGCGGGCGCACGTCAGTCGCAATCCAAGAAACGCCTGGGCTGTGGTTTCGGCACGGCCATCGGCTTGCTCTTCGATGCGATAGTAAGCGGCAGGTCCGACCAGATATGTGCTCCCGCGCGCCATGAGTATCTCCCGAACGAATCGGTCATAAGGTTTGTTTTCTTCAACACTTTTGCGTATCCATTCGTGAAAAAGGGTTGCACTCCGCTGTTCCAGACCGGCGCCGCCAAGCGTCCGTGGGTGACAACGCAGCATATCACCCAGCCGCAGCGTCCGAAGGTCATCAAACTCGGGACGTTCAAGAAGTTCATCGATCAACACCGCTCTTTTATCGGCAGCGGGGTTATCGACAAACGCCTGAAGTTCATCCGGAGTCGGCAATTTGGCAATCGTATCCAAATAAACGCGCCGAATGAATTCCGCATCACTCGAAAGCGTTGATGGGACGACATTCAGTTTCTTCAGTTTCGCCCCAACAAAATCGTCTATGAAATTGTTAGCGGGAAACTCGGGATAATCTGCCAATTCGTTTTTACGAGGGATCGTCACAAATGCGGCTGCGACCTCCCCCAAAAATCGCGCTAGAATTGCGGTGCCGCCCCAACGCATGCTTGTAACTAGGCCGTCTTTGCCTACCTCTGCAATTGGTTCATCACTGGATTCATAAACAGTTTTGCGAGTAACATCCTCGACAGATCCATCCGTGAAATATGCCAACACCTTGAGTTGTTGATGTTCGCCAACCGTCGGCAAGACAAACTCGTCAGGATACACCTCCAGTCGTTCTATCCGTGGGTCCGTCGCGGAGAACGGCGCACCTGCCTCAAGCCAGCGCAAAATCGTGAGATAATCATCGGAATTGACACTGAAACGCATGCCGCCCTCGTGGCTTACCTGTTCCGTCGGTTTAAGTAGGAACAAACTGCGCTCCGGCTCGATTAAATTTACCCGCCTACCGCGGCCAGCGGTAACAATCGGTAGATAGTCCGCCTCCGGGTCTAATGTCAATAGCGAGAGATCGAATCCTCCCTGTCCCCCAAATTTTCCGTGGCAGAGCGCTGTTGAACATCCGTTTCTATCTAGTATCGGAGCAATGTCATTCAGAAATCGCGGAACACCGTCATCGGTAGACGCGTAGACATGTGCTACCGTACATGCAAGCACCAGCATTCCTATGTACAGAACCTTCCGCATCGTCTCTTCCCTCCCGAAATTTTTTAATCCGGGTCACTTAAATTATTTGGGCGTTTCAAAACCTCTGTTTGAGCCGCGTAAAACGAACAACGAAACCTAACGAATGAATCCTTTTAGACTAACCCATCCAAAGTATATCATAACACATTTGGGGTGTCAATACCTGAAAAGCAAGAAATCTAGGAAAAACGTGCCTAATTTTTCTACATGACGAATAAGCTCGACTTTGTACAAAAGTACAACGGTTGGATTGTACGGAAAGCCGTACAAAAACAAACCCGTAGGCGGGGCATCTTGCCCCGACGGCTTTGCGCGTAAACCTAGCTTCTTCCTTTCCTCCAATCGAAAATCTCTACTTGATCCACGCAATTTTAGATGCGTTTCCCTTGAGAGTACGCCATTACTCCTGTCGGAATAATTCATTCAGCAAGAAACACTCATTTTCTGCTCTATGGCAGGTTTTGGAGAAGCGTTCCTTCGTAGAACGGTTTCACTCCGGTGGATCAAGCGACTGGATAAGGAGCGCGATAGTAAATCCTGTGAGATGTCAATAGAACACGATTATTCCTCCCCGCGTCTGCACTCCAGCGGAGTGCAATGTCGAGTGTTACTTGAGAGCATGCCATTATCCCTGTCGGAATAATTCTTTCAGCAAGTAACTGCCCCAAAGTCCTATGTAGGAGGGGCATCTTGCCCCGACGGTTTGTCTTTAGCGCACATTATCCTTGGCAGAATAATTTCTTC
>JAJDTR010000091.1 GCA_022827055.1 Candidatus Poribacteria bacterium
TACTTGGTCGTCAACCAGACGTATGACACTGAAGGCGAAGGCATCGATCTCCGCGACTGGACGATTATCGGGAAACTAACGTATTGGTGGGTGCCGTAACGGTAGTTGCAATTGGCAGGGAATTCTAAAGGGATTTCAATCGGCTTACCTTGGCGGAGAGGAGAGTATGATGAATCGTGAAACTGAGGTGCTTCAGCAATTCAATAGGGAGGGGTACGCCATCTTTCGGAATGTGCTTGACCCGGGATTGGTCCAAGAGGCGAGCCGCCACCTAGACTGGCTGCAGGAGAAGAATCCGGAGTTGCGACCGGAGCAATACCATCATCCGCTTGTCGCCGACGACCCGTTTTGGGTGCGGCTCGTTAGCGATGAACGGTTGCTGGATATTGCGGAGATTTTCGTAGGGCCGAATATCGCGCTCTTCGCTTCGCACTACATCTGCAAGCCGCCAGCCGACGGACACCCGGTGTTATGGCATCAGGACGGCAGCTATTGGCCCTTGGAGCCGATGGAGGTGGTTACGCTGTGGCTCGCCGTCGACGATTCGACCCCGGAGAACGGCTGTATGCGCGTGATTCCGGGAACGCATTCCTTGGAACTGCATGAAATGCAACGGCGAACCGACATTCCCAACGTGCTCAGCTCTGGAATTGATCCGGAGTTGGTCGACGAATCGCGCGCAGTCGACTTTGTGCTCAAGGCAGGTGATGTCTCGGTGCATCACCCGAACATTATACACGGCTCCAACGCGAACGCGTCATCCAAGAGGCGCGGCGGTTTGACGATTCGATATATTCCGACGAGCACGCGCATTATCAGTCAACCGAATTCCTGTGCGTTTATGATGCGCGGAGACGCGGTACAGGGCGTGAACAGTTATCTCACGCGGCCGAAGTATGTCGAAGGTGTACACATGCGTTTTCAGGGGTGTGAGGCGTGGCAGTAAGGGAACGCTATCGGAAGATTGGAAGGACGCATGGGTGAAAGGTAAAAAGACGGGAAAACGAGAAGCCGAGATAACGGGAAAACCGGGAAAACACGGGCGGCGAGTTCAAAGGAAGATGAGTGGAAGGATGTACGGTGGGAAGATTGTCTGAACTGTGATTCGTTTGATTTGGGGGTTACCTTGATTGTGGGCGTTTAGCGGTTCGCTCAGCGAGTGTTTAACGCAGGTCGGGAGGTCGCGACCGGGAGATCGCTCCTACGAAAAGCAAAGGCAGGCAGGATTTCTATGGGAGTTCTATCGCCTTAAAATCGCTATCCACTCGTTTGATCATTGCGCACCCTACAACTCGACCGAAGTACGGTGAGGGGTGCACATGCGTTTTCAGGGTTGTGAGGCGTGGCAGTAAGGAACGTTTTGGGAAGATTGGAAGGACGGAAGGGTGGAAGACCGGGAATGTTCGTTTCATGCCGCCCTCAATTGTGTGAAGATTATTCGCTTATCATACCTTGAGTCCCTGCAGGAAGGGATTGTTTCGCTTTTCGGCGCCTATGGTGGTCTGGGGGCCGTGACCGGGGAAGACCGGAGTGTCGTCGTCAAGCGGCAGGAGTTGGTCTCGGATTGAGTCTAGTAGCTGCTCGTAGGAACCGCCCCACAGATCGGTTCGACCGATGCTGTTCTGAAAGAGCGTGTCGCCGGCAAACACGCCGTGTTCGCTCCCCTCTAGTTTGAGGCAGACGCCTCCGGGGCTGTGTCCGGGAGTTTCAAGGACAGCGAGGACGTAACGTCCGAAGGCGATGCGGTCACCTTCCTTGATGTACTTATCGACGGTTGGGATCTCGGGCTCGTCGCCGCCAAACAGGGCAGCTTGGGCTGGCAGGTTGTCGAGCATAATTTGATCGGCTTCGTGTATGAGGGTTGAGCCTTTTGTTTCACGTTGGAGGGCGGCGGTGGCGCCCACATGGTCGAGGTGTCCATGGGTGTGAATGAGATATTTAATGGTCAATTCGTGTGTCCTGACGGATTCCAAGATGCGTTCGGCTTCATCGCCCGGATCGATTACGACGCCCTCACGAGTTTCGTCGCACCCGAAGACCCAACAGTTTGATTGAAAGGGGCTCACCACCAGTTGTTCTAGAATCATGCGCGTTTCCCATGGAATAGTAGTGGTACGTTAAAATGAATCCATATTATCTTCCGCATCGACTAGGAAGTGTAGCATTGGAAGGATGGAAGAGTGGAAGGTCGGAAGATTTCCTTTCACACCATTCTCAATCCTCCGAAATGAAAGTCTCGGAACTTAAAGGCTACATAATAACCTGCTGGATTTGCCAATCCAGCAGGAGCGGTTGGGGCCTAGGTTGACATGCAAGTTTTTTCTTGAAAGTTACTTAATTTCATGCTCGGCGCACTATATCACATTTGGAATTATTCCACAAGCAAGTAGGAGGTTACAGTTATGAGTTGGGAGTTTGAACAGGTTGCCGGACCGTACGGTTTTGCCGAAGGACCGGCATGGGATGGGGAAGCTGTACTGTTTACGGATATTTCGACCAGCCGCGTGATGCGCTACGATCCGGTTAGCGGTGAATGCACCGCATTTCGGTCAGGTACGAACGAGGCAAACGGGCTAATCTTTGACAAGGATGGGAATCTCTACGCCTGCGAAGGCAGCAAAATGTTCAGCGACGGGGAGGGCGGACGGCGGGTTTCACGCTACAATGCGAATGGCACAACAACGGTCGTGGCGGAGGAGTTTGAGGGGAAACGCCTCAACAGTCCGAATGACCTCGCCTTTGATGCGCAGGGCAGGTTGTGGTTCACCGATCCGCGGTACGGCGATGAAACGGACGATTTGGAACTTGATCACCGGTCCGTGTTCCGGTTGGATCCACAGGGGGACGACTCATGGGAGATAACCCGCGTCACGTATGACACGACGAGTCCGAACGGCATCCTGGTGTCGCGGGATGGGAATTGGCTCTATGTCGCGCAGAGCGCCTACGGCGACAATAACCCGCGTGAATTGAGGCGGTATCCCATCAATGAGGACGGATCGACAGGGGCATGCGAGGTTCTACACAACTTCTACCCGCATCGCGGGATTGACGGCATGTGCTGGGACATTGACGGCAACATCATCGCCACCGCAGGTTGGGAGGAGAGCGGTCCGGGACCGATGCTTTACGTTTTTGCGCCCAACGGCCGCGTGCTCGAAACACATCCGTTGCCAACTGACCAACCGACAAATTGCACGTTCGGCGATCCGGATTTGCAGACGCTGTACGTGACGGCGGGGGGATGTCTATTCCGCACCCGCCCCGCAAGGAAGGGGTATTTGATTTATCCGTCGAGCTAGAGAGGTCGTAAAAAAACACTCATCGCACGCTGGATATACGGGTCAATAAGTTGGGTTTCACTTTAATGTCCTGCGTTTTCATGCGGGAGAAAGCGTCGGAAGTCCTGTTCTTATGTGCGATGTCATTTGGATTCTCGTTCAACCCAACCTACGAGTTAGATCTGCGTAAGTGTTAACGACCAAATGAATGGTACTACAATGCTGCGGATGGACTGAATCTGAAGTGAAGCATAGCCTGGATCTTACTCGAATGCTGCAAATTCGGTGTTTAACTCCCCTGGTATGAAGGTGTCATACAAATCCAAATCCGCAAAATTCCTTTCTAGTTCATCAATGTCGTATCCGGCGTTCTTCACGGCGGTTACTATCTGCTTGATATCCTGCTTGGTAACTTGATGATGCGCTGCGGGGGTGACAGAGATTCCTTCAGCGCAGTTGCGGCGATAGTAAAGGATTCTATCGTAGTGCTTTCGAGTTGCAAAGCGCGCGAGAACCTGCGCCGCGATCTTTTGGGTGGAGGGCCAGTCCGTTTTGTAATCAGCGGGGCGTTTTATGATATCAATAAGGGGTTGAATCGCTCGCCTGTCACCCGTGTTTTTCAAGCTGTAAACAATCAAATCGGCAACGCGGCTCTCGCCATCGGGATTGTCTATTTCATCTTTGAGCATCTTGATTAAAAGCGGCACACCGGCGCCTCCGGCATGTCCCAATCCGGGGATCACTCCGTGCACCATAGCATGGTCGTTCTCGAGCGCCTCTTCCAATGCCGGAACAGCTTTTTCCCCTGCCAGACGCCCCAGACTATCCGCAGCCTGCAATCGTACTTCCAAAGACGGGTCGTTCCTCAAGCGTTTATATATGGCCGGTACTGCGTTGGGATGTCGTGAAAGACCGAGTAGAACAAGGGCGCGCCGCCTCACATCATCGGAGGCGTCGCTCAGCGCTTTTATCAACGAATCAACCGAATCAGACGCGAGTACCCCTTCAATTTCGTCGGCTAATGCCTGATAAACAGCTCGATATGTGAGTATATCTTGGAACTCGTCGATGCTGTGAGCTATGTCTTTTACATAGAGAGTTGTTTTCCAGCCTTTTCTTGAATCCGTTTCTCGTCGGACCAATTCCGGTCCGTGCTCCTCAAGGAGCGCAATTCGGTATTCAATCAGCTCTAAGCCTTCCGACGCAGCTTTGACGATGGATTCCTTTTTCTGCGTCCCGGGTGTAGTGTTCTTGATTTCTGTCAGATAATCGATAATCTTTCTGGCATCGGACTGCCTGGGACGGATTCCAACGGACTCAAACTGTCTATACCAAGCGATGCCGCCGCAGACCACTATCGAAACAGTTCCATCTTCGTTTCTTCCCGAGGGAGTCAACGGGTGAAAGCCGCTAGGTTCGTCGTAAGCGGACAGAGCCAATTTTGCCAAAATCTCAATCGCTCGTTCTTTGTAAAACAGCCCACTGTATTTTAGAGGGACAGAGGAGGACTTTGCGCTGGCAAGATCGGCGTCGATGCGCTTGATGAAGTTTTGAAGAATGATTATCACGCTCCTGTCTCTGATGTGTCCGAGCGACGATAAGGTGTAACCTATCGCGTCAGCGTTTCCCAAATCATGCTCAAGGGTGGCGGCAAGAATCTGGGCGCCTTCCGCGCCGTATTCACGCAAGCATCGTATAGCGCTTATGCGCTCATTGCGCGGAACCGATGCGTCTTCGGCGACCTTTTTATGATACGAGATAGGTTTTGTCATATTGGAGCCGGAGCAACCTCTCGCATAGAAGGCGTCTGACGGATAGCAAAAAACGGTAAACGTGAATACTATGATTGATAGAGCAATGACGGATTTTAACATGATGCAATCCTCCTGTTACTGACCCTACACTGGAATCTAAGGCGCGGCACCTGTCCATTGGCGGAGCTGGCCGTTAATCAACGGTAAAGTATATACGATTCGGCTATCATTTGTTTTCCTTTGGCGGCGTTCTACGACGAAGTTCCTCAATTATCCGCAACCCTTTTTCCCGAATCTGTTCGGGATTTTCGAGATGACGGCTAGATCTGGCTGGAGGGTGTTCGGCGTTCCACACCCCTGCATCACGAATAATAGCCTCAACCAGCGGCACTTCGGTGATTGTTCCCAAAAACTCCACCACATCAAGGGCGTTATTCCGCGCAAAATAGTCATTTGACTTAAGCATGTGCTGATAAGCCGATTGTCTATTGAGGTGTTCCGCGGGATTGTCCCGTTTAAAATCCTTGTCCCCAGCAGCGAAGAACTTAACATGTTCGGCGATAAACGCGAATACCCGTTCTCGTTCAGCCTCGAGGGCTTTGGGGGACTGCATCGTCATGTAGGATAAGATAGCAAACGCATTTTCCACGAACTCTCCCCAGCCTGTTCCTGAGTAGTTGGCATCAATTTGGGTCTCAAAAAGGTAATTCAATGTCCGTCTGGGATTCACGGAAGCGAGATAAAGGTTTCGGAAGCGTCCGGAGAGTCCGGTTCTATACGGCAATACTTTGTCGTAGACACGGAGGTCAAACGTGGATTCGGCACACTCGGCAACAACCTTGGCGACCCCCATCTCGAGTTTCACGTAATCGCTGGAAAATTCGTCCCGAGGTGCTTTGTACAAAGGTTTCCCGGATTCTTTTGAATCCATAACAGCCAGGTAAAATTCAACGATTCGATCGATTATCTCCGGGTTGCTGAAGGGGACAAAACGAGCGCCTCCGATGGAAACGGCCCCGACATTTTTGGAGTAGGGCATTACCTCGAATACACATAATAACGCGGCTTCATAGTCCTCAAGAACACCGCTTGCAACAGCCATGTCCCACACCTCCAGAATCGGGTCTAGCTCCTCTTGAGAAAGATGTCTTGTAGGCGGTCTCCAAAATGCTGCTGCCTGGGTGACATTTACAAAGAGCGCAAGTATCAGAATGGTCCGGAATACAATCGAAGTCATGTTCTTTTCCTCTTTGATTTGGGCCGCCAACGCATTATACCAATTTTCTAAAATGCAAGTGTAATCATGGCACATGGATCAGGCAAAGAAATTTGGGGCCAGCGGAGAACGAAAACCAGGCTCCGCGCGGAAACGGCGGGGCGAGGGAGATCTCTATGGGAAGTCTATAGAATTTCTATCGTACTCCCTTATCGGTCGGTTGGGGGATCCCTATCGCAGGGGCTCTCTATGGGATTTCTATCGCGGTCATTATTCATGTCCCTTGATCCTTCGTTATTCACTCAGTTGATCTATCCGTTCGCTTGATTTCAATTGATTTTTTCGACAGTTCCATTAGCTCGACTTTGTACATTTGAAAGACGTAACAAACAGCAATAATCAAGTGTTGCTGAAAAGCGAAGGAGATTTTAATTCTCTCGGCTTTTTGGCAGACCATTGAAAAAGTCGGTAGCAGTTTCCATTACCATGCAGATGACGCGTTGGGTTCCACTCTGAATTTCGATGTTGCACGGCGGGGCAAGATGCCCCGCCTACGAGTTTGGTGTTATACAACTTTCCGCACAACCCAACTGTTTTACTTTTGTACAAAGTCGAGATTAGAACCTGTTTGAAAAATCGTAGCAAAGCCATTTTTGGTCACTTTTACGGCGTTATGTCACGTGTTAATTGCAATCTACTACGTACCTTTCGCCCCGCTGGGGCTTTGGAACACGGGGTTTTGACGTTTCTATACACCTTCCGCCCCGCTGGGGCTTTTAGAGGCTGGTGCGCAATGCGCACCCTACAGAGTCAGTTTGTCCGCCGGTCACTCATCCGGCAGTTCTGCACCGACGACTTGGACTTCCTCGTAAGGCTGGAGCCAAGCCGTGGATTCGTCGTGCATGTCAACCACTTGAATTCGATTTCCCCACGGGTCACGGAAATCGCATCGAAACGGCGGGTTGGTTTTCAACCCGTATACCCGCGTAATCTTTTCACGCACTTCGGCGACTTGTGCGCCATCTCGTACAATGAGCCCCAAGTGCCGATGGTTATCGACATGTGGTTCGTCCGCTTCAAACAACGCAAGAAATTGATGATTTCCAAGTTGAAAAAAGGCATCGCCTTCACCGTCATTCTTCAATTCAAGGTTAAACACGTCGGTGTAAAATTCGATGGCTTTCTTGATGTCGCCAACTTCCAGCACGACATGGTTACAACCGAATACACGAACAGCCATATGTATCCTCCTTCGTAGAGCATTCACGCAGTTACATAGTTCGCCGTATCGCCGCGTTCATCCTGATTCGACACTTTATAAGGCTTACGCAGCGACGGAAAGCCGCGATTCGGAGATAACTTCTACGGCGTGGTACGAAATCCCCAAAATCTATCTATGAATACTCTTCCTCAAATAATAATAGGTAGGCGATCTTACTGTTCCCGCACACGTTCGCGCAGGATGGTCAAAAGGTTTCGAGCGTTGGAGGCTAACGTCTCATCGCTGTTGTTGCCCAATTCAACCAGGCGGCGTTCCTTGCGCTGCCAATCGGGTATAGACATGGCTTCAGCGAGCACTTCAACATAGGGAAGCCATGTCTTTTCGTATTTGTTCTCAAGATTCAGCGTGCTATCCATGGAATCGAGGGCGGGTTCAAAAATGGACCTTTCATGCAAGCTCGCAACGGTTCTCACTCTTGACGGAGCGATTGACAAATCATATTCATATACGTAACTCTCCGGCTTTTCTTTTGGAAAATCTGATACGCTTAAAAAAAACAGATAGGGTGTATTTACGGAAATTCGTATCCACGATTCCCGACGCGACGGCTCATACTGGTCGACGAATAAAATCGGATAGGGTTTTCTCTTGTCCTCCGCTGATTCAGCGTGTTCAGCACTGTCTTTGGATAATATTACCTCTCTGATGTCCCGTTCCGCGTAAAGAATCTCCTCAACCTGAACCGTATGCACACTCGCGACAAATTCACCAGTTGGGAAACTGGATTCTGGTCCGCCTTCGAAAACAAAAACATCTTTCATGATAGTCCCGGTTGCTATTAGGTCTGAAGCCGCCAGGAACTTGTAGATTTCAGCGACCTTGGGCGCTTCTAGCACACGGAAGTGTGGAATGTCGCCGTGGTAGTCTTGTCCCACCCTTAGCCCCATTTCCGTAAGAGCTTCATACGCCGCCCGCCGCACAGGATAGCTAATATCAGGGCGGCCGAGGAAGTCACGCTCCACACGAAAATCGTCGTTGAGAGCGCGGGTCAAGGCGGGAATTGCCGCGTCGTTTTTCAGTTTTTCCAGAACGCGAATAGCCGTTTCTCGCACGTATCCATCGGCGCTATCGTCCTCCAATAGAGCCAAAACGTGAGGGAAAACATCCATGTCGCCGAGTAGTCCAAGCGCGAAGCGTGTATGCTGTATCTCTTCCATTTTCAACCATTTTTGATAATCGGAGTCATCCGCCGCTTCCTCCGCAGACAACTCTAATTGCGCGAGATGCGGTCTCAAGAGAGGGATTGCCTCGACGCCAACATCCGCAAGTGCACGGACATAACTCCACTTGAGTAAGACGGTGGGTGTTAGATGTCCGCCATGATTAAAACCTGTCGTAGGACACGGGTTGTCAATCTCCTCTCTCAATACGGCGGTCAGAATGTCGACGCGAATTTTGGGGGAGAGCGTTTTATCTTGGGCAACTGATTCGGCTAACTTGGCGCGCGGGAACCATCTTAAACCGATGTTTTTGTCGGTAGACAGCAATTCGTCGAGCATCTTTTCCTCATACTTCGATTGAGCGTCAAAGTTGAAAGTCAGGCTCAATACGGTTATTCCCAATGCGACCACGAATGCGAGTTTACGAATCTTCAATGTCATCTTCGTTCAATTCCTTTTCCGGGTTGGAATTTCTAGTATCCTCCGATAATCCGCTTGGTTCAAGGTTGTTCAAATTAGAATAGCGTTTTCCGTTCCCAAATATCTCAGCGCACCGGTCGCGGCTCCGGATAGGCGCTGTTGGTAAATGCCTGCACGGCGTCAAGGTCAAAGAGGCTATGGCTTGATGTCAGATGCCGTACCACCATCCGGTCCGGCGGGTTAACAATCGCCTCGGGAAAGCATTGAAGGTCGTGTCCCAAAATTGCCACACCATGGTGCAGGTTAAGGATGTCGAGTGAACCATCTTGTGCATCCAAGACAATTCGGAGGGCAAACGCTAGGTTGTTATGCCGCTTGATCGACTTGAGACCGACAGCATCTCCCGGATCGGTAAGCGGCAACGCTATCCTGAAAGCAACATTATCGTCGTTATGCAACATAAGTGCCAAGCATTCCGTGCCTCCGGCGTCTCGAAGATGAAACGACGCGCTCGACTCGCCATTTCCCGCCGTACTTCCCAATCGCCCGGCAACGTCAACGACAAGGTAACGCTCGCCGGTCCCCGCCAATCCCAACGACGGACTTGTGAATACGACCTCCGCCGGCCGCGAAATTGAGCCATCGGGTGTCGCATGACCCAAGACTCGAGCGGCATGTAGTCCGTCAACCGCGGCATCGCCACTGATTGTGTCTACTCCCGTCCGGTAATGCCAAACCCCATCATCTCCGCGGTAATCGCACACCCAGCCGTTGACACCGTTGATTGAACGCCCGTCCGCGTAGCCGTCGCCGGCATCCGGCACCGTCTCGAACAGGTCAACGAAAGTGTAGGTGTTCGTCGCAAATCCGGCGTTCCGCCCGATTTCGCGGTGTGTTTGGATCTGTTCTGCGTAGGTCGAAAAATAGTCCTCGGCAACGCCCACCCATCCGCCAGTGTTCTCAAGCTGCCACCACTGCAGCCCGACGATGTTCATGCTCGGTTGTGTTCGGTTCAGTTCGACGCACGCTTGGTACTGCCATTTCATCTCTTCGGGGGTCGGCATGCGGCGCGTGTCGTCGGGAGGCCCGTGGGCGGCTTGGCCTATCCACAGCATGGGCTGCGTCACGCCGGCTTCGCGGATTGCCGATACTACCGTCTCAACGTCTGACATGACTTGGGCGTAGGTCTTATCGGGGCTCCCGATGTTGTAATTGAATGCCCCCACGAAGTCTACCGTTTCCGGCAGCGTGTGGCCGGGAATGCCGTACATGTTGAGCGTCACCAGTTGGTTCAATTCCGGGAAAACACCCTCGGTCAGACGGCAGATGCGGTTCATGTCCGCATCGGTCCAGCCGCGTCCGTAGGGCTCGTCCGCCAGATAGAGCATGTCAATCATGTCCAGCATGTTTTTTGATTCGAGCCAGCCGCGGTTTTCCTTGAGGCGCGCCAGCATCTCCTCGTCCGAAAGATTCAGGCTGAATCGATACTGGATGTCGTACTGTATTCGCTGATTGCGCGTGCGGCAGAGCCATGCGTTCTGCGTAAGATGGCTTTCGTAGTCGCCGTTGATCCGGGTGAGGTTTGTGTATTCCGTGGTGACGCGGTTCTGCCAGTGTCGGGTGACGTTAAAGTAACCGCCGTAATAGGTGAAGGGTGGACTTACATGAACATCGTCCGCCGCAAGTCTGGTCGAACAACAAAGGCTCATGAGTATCGCGCTAATCATTAATTTTTCCAGCGGCAATCTGTTTTTCATGCGTTTATTTGGGGATTGTCAAGGTGTGAGTCACGCGGTCTCGATGTCTTAAACAGTTAATACCATTTCTCTAAATTGTCTGTGCATAAATAGTGTCAATCAAGTTGTTCCAAGGCGGAGCAAGGGGATCTCTATCGCATTCGCTATTCGCTCATTTGATCCCCGTCTACGGAGAAATAGATGATAGGATCCATAAATTATATGCACTGTCATTCAAGCGAAATGGTATAATCTCCATGTAGACCTTGGCTAGGGTATACCAATGCATTCATTGATGGGTGCGCGATAGAAGATGACTGATGGTGCTCGTCTCTGTAGGGGCTCGGTGCGGTTGGAAACCGCACCTACCGTATGGG
>JAJDTR010000076.1 GCA_022827055.1 Candidatus Poribacteria bacterium
TCCTAAGACTGCTGAAACTATGGTGTACATCGCTTCCATCTACTTGATGCGAAACCGAATCAAATGACTTTTCAAACAGGCTCTAAAAGGTTCTGCCGTAAAGAAAAAATTTAGGTGTATCCATACCGGCACAGAGTCGAGTCGTATCGGGCGGATTCGGCGGATCGTGGACCGTCCTTCCCATACATGGCTTCAAGAGAGTGCCAGAAGAAGATCAACGCGATAACTGCATTTGTTGCACACACTGTACGCAACCTAAATTTGCGCTCCGCACTACCGCGGAAAAAATAACATCGTCTTGAAGTATTGATTCCCTAGGTATTATAATACGGACGGTGCGTGAGCTTGTATCCGAATCGCGTATCACCGAGAGCGTTCAGATAAAAATCCGCAATGGAGACTCACAGGATTGCGAGAAGGTTGGTTTCCGGATGCAAATTGTAGAATTACGTTTCATTCGGTTCTTCTATTTCGTTCTTTCGTGGAAGTCGTGTCATCAGACCGCATTTCACGAAGTTGAGCGGCGAAATTTCTCGGCACAGCCCCACCAAGAAAAATGCCAGAAGGGCAAAATCGGCTTGGAAAACTCATGCCCAAACAGGCTGAAGGTGGTACCGAAGGCTATATCTGCAGGAATACGCCAAGAAAAAGACTGAGAACGAAACGCATGAATCTCAATCGGTATCTTTTTCATTGGGTCGTAAACTTGGGCTGCCAACTTTACGTCATACGCATCGAAATCAAAATCGAAAGCATTCGAGGAATTAGCGCCGCGTGAAGCAACTTTGTACTTGTTTTCTATTTGTGTTGACGTTGTACCCCTGTATTGCCCTTGGAGAACAATCTTCAAGCCAATTCGGTGAAATACACGGCACAGTCTATCAGCAGAATCTAAAGCAGCAGCCGGTCGCATCGGCGCAAGTACGCATAATTGAAACGGGGCAGCGCGTCCTGACCGATGCGAACGGAGAATTTCAGTTTCGCAACCTGCCTCTCGGAACATACACCCTCGCCACAAACGCTTCGGGATATATCGCCGCTACAGATGTGACGGCCGCCGTTACCCCGACGGAAATCACACGCGTAGAAATTTATCTAGAACCGGTTATCGTATCGCTTGATGAAGTGGAGGTAACGACAGACCGTCCATTGCAATCTCCTGGCAGACAAAGTTTGGGCGGCGCGGAGATTCAGCGCGTCCCGGGCACGGCAGGTGATGCCCTTCGTGCTCTGCAATCCTTGCCCGCCGTCGGGGTGGCAAACGACTTCAGCGGCGCCCTGTATATTCGCGGGGGTTCCGATGAAGACAATCTCTATTACTTTGACCGAGTGCCTATCGGTTACCCCTACCATTTCGGCGGTATTGTGTCCTCCCTTAGTTCCGAAGTGATTGAGCGGATTGATGTCTATGCCGGCGGCTACGGCGCTGAATTTGGCGTTGATTCCCAGGCAGTGATTGACATATATTCCCGAGACAATAACGCAGGAGGCATGAGTGCAAAATTTAACCTTAACCTGTTGTATTCGGAAGGACTTATGGAGGGGAAGATTGGCGATAGGGGATTCTGGTATGCCGCCGGGCGGAGAAGTTATATTGACCTGTTTCTCAGGTCATTGTCGTTTGAAAGTGGGCAAATCACCGCCTTCCCAAGATTTTGGGATTATCAGGTAAAGGGAGGCTATGACCTCTCCGAGAAGCATCAATTATCGCTTAACATATTCGCTTCCGGTGATCGATTCGCGCTAAAACTGGACGGCGAAGATGTTGACGAAGACTTGAGAGGCGATACAAGTTTTTACAGCGGTTTCGAGGGAGCCGGCATCCACCTCCGCTCTCTGTTTACTGACCGCTTGACCTCCTACCTATCCTTGACCCGTTCCGATTTCGCGTTCGATGTCAACATCGGTGCCGACCTATCGCTCAAGATTGACGCGCCGCAATACGTGCTTCGCGAGGACGTCACCTACAGGTTAACGCCGAAACATCAAATTGAAACCGGTTTGATACTCGGACTCGAACCGGGCAGAGCTATCGGCAGATTTATTCGTCCGCCCGATGAGGGCGAAGTCGATTACGATCCCCGGTTTATCGAGAAGCAAACATTTGACGAATCTGCACTGGGGAAACGATTTGAAACCTATCTGCAAGACCGGTATAGAGTGCTGCCGTTCTTGTCTGTTGTGCTCGGTCTGAGAACGGATTACTTGAGCTTTGTCGACGGACTTTCCATCCAGCCGCGCGGAAGCCTTCTGTTTGAAATCTCCGCAGGGTCTCAGGTCCAACTCTCTTACGGTAATTATCAGCAGAGGCCCGCACCGCCGCGGCTAACGCAGAGCGTAGGCAACCCGGAGTTGAGCAACAGCGGTGCCAGCCACTATGTATTGGAATACACTCGTGAAATTTCGTCAGAGACTGAGATCAAAGTCGCGGGCTACTACAAGAACCTCGTTGATCTAGCCACTAACGATGACGACGCAAATTATCTCAACCAAGGAGTTGGATTTGCGCAGGGCACCGAGGTGTTCCTACGTCATCAAGCCGGGGAGAGATTCTTGGGTTGGGGTTCCTACGCCTATGGACTCTCCAAACGGCGTGACAGCCCCGGCGAACCGTATCGCCTCTATTCGTTTGACCAGACGCATGTTGCTACTTTCGCGGCAACGTACAATCCGACACCAACCTGGGAGATTGGCGCAAAATGGCAATACCGAACCGGTAACCCCTATACACCGGTTCTAGGCGCAGACTTGAAAATCGACCCGCGCAACGGTGAATCCATCTACGTCCCAATCTATGCCGAGACGAATTCAGCACGCTTGCCAGCCTATCATCGGCTGGACGTGAAGATTAGCAAAGCCTTCCGCTTCAATAATTGGCAGATGCGCGTCTTTCTCGAACTGCTGAACGCCTATAACCGAAAGAACCTTCTCAACTTCAGCTACAACGACGATTACACGGAAAGGGAAGATATCTACCAATTTCCAATCATTCCGTACTTGGGCATAACCGTTGAGTTGTAATGGTTTCCGAGCGTAGAAGCTCCTAGAATGTTTTGAGTTTGTGTCTTTTCTCGGGAAGGTGAAGTCTCGAAAAACGAAGCTCTTTCTTTTCTTTAGTTGTCCATTCCCTTCGCCGATTTTCCCCTTCAATTTTCCTCTTTTTTCTTGAAGTCTCGGTTTCTTTCATCTACACTCTTGCGGCGTGCAGATGTTGCGTTAGGATTCTATCCTAATCTGAGAATCCAAAATGAGTCTTCAATATACATGTCGCTCCACTCTTGGTCGTGTTCTTCGGGTAGGACATTGTCTATGCACACGTAGCAGTCAAAAATAGTGACCGGAAACCGGACAGCTATGAAATCTTTTCCCCCAGAGGAACTTTACTACATTACGGTCAAAGACAACCTGCAATCTATCCTTGAAAGGGGAATCCTATCGCACCAAAAAGTTACACTCCTAGAGACACAGGGAGAGTTGGAACACACTTCAATTTATAACGAAAAAGTTGTCAATAGTCGTATAACCAGATTAATGCCCGATGGAAAAAGTCTCTGGCATTATGTCAACCTATACTTTCAACCTCGTAACCCAATGATGTATAACGTTGTCAAAACAAGGGTGAAGAAGAATATTGCCGTTGAGGATTTTGTTGTTATCGGCATTTCGAACGAGGTATTACATGAACACGATGTTCTTATCACAGATGGAAATGCAGCTAGCGATCGAACTCAGTGGCGCTGTCTATCCGAGGGACTTGAAATGCTTAAGAATCAGTGGGACATTATTCATAGCGAGTGGTGGAATGAAGAAGACGATTCCAAGCGCCAAATCATGGCAGAATGTTTAGTACCCAACCAAGTCAAGCCAGAGCTATTTCGCTCGTTATACGTAGTAAATTCTGCGGCAGAACATCACATGAAACAAATTGTCGATAATCTCCCTATCATCGTAGTTCGTGAGGCTCATATGTTCTTTAACTGAATGTGGATGATATGTTGATCTGCCCAGTTTCTGTCCCTTTTGGGACTTATACGCTTCAAATGGAATGTCGCTAACATACTTGTAGTGGACAAAAATGCAATACCGGTGCAAAAACAGCTATGAGATGGTTTCCACCAAAGGAACTCTACTACATTACTCACGCAAACAATCTAAAATCTATCCTTGAAAAGGGAATTTTATCTCACGAAAGAATTGAGCAATTGGGGTTAAAGTATAACTCAATTTATAACGAAGAGGTCATCAGTAAGCGCAAAAACAAACTGACACCAGACGGAGAGAGTCTTTGGCATTTCGCCAATTTATATTTTCAGCCTCGGAATTCAATGTTGTTTAGGATCGTCCATGACAACAAAATAAGAGAAGAAAGTCTTGTCGTTATCGGTATTTCAAGAAGGTATTAATCAAACACGGTGTTCTTATCACGGATGGTAACGCAGCGAACTATCCAACCCAGTTCTATTTATATGCCGAAGGTCTCAAAATGCTCAAGCACCGGTGGCCAATTATTCAGATGAGTCATGGAATAAAGGCATCGGTACCAAACGCAAAATGATGGCGGAATGTTTGGTGCCTGTTCAAGCAAGCCGGATCTCCTATCTTCGCTACACGTGGCTAACGCTGCGGCAAGATATCAAGTGATGCGAATTGTTGGCAAGCGTCGAATTTCCATCATTCTAGAGCGTCACATGTTCGTCAAATTCGACATTAATGATGCGTGACAGTTTGATGTGATCCTTCTTTCGCCCTCGCTAGGACTTGCTTCATGGGATGGCCTATCACCGTACGCCTACAGCGGTTAAACACCGTACCTGTAGGAGAACAGCTTATGAAATCGTTTCCCCCAGAGAAACTTTGCTACATTACCCACATAAACAAGCTACAATCCATTCTCGACAAAGGGATTCCATCTCACGAAAGAATTAAACAGCAAGGTTCGCGCCCTACCTCAATTCATAACAGAGGGACCGTCAGCCGACGCAAGGCCAAATCAACTGCAACTGGAAGGAGTCTCTTAGATTACGCCAACCTATACTTTCAGCCTCGAAACCCGATGATGTATAGCTTACTTGGTGCAAAAAAGAAAGAAAATTTTGTCGTTATCAGTATTTCGAAGGATGTGCTGCACGAACAGGGTGTTTTTATCACAGATGGCGACGCAGCCAACCCTCTGACACAGTTTTATTCACTACCCGAGGGGCTAAAAATCCTTGAGCGTCAGTGGAAGACTGTTCAAAGCGACTGGTGGAATAATGACGACGGCTCCAAGCGAAAAATCATGGCAGAATGTTTAGTACCTGACAACGTCAAGCCAGACCTCATCCGTTCAATCTTCGTCGCCGGAGACAAAACAAAAGATCGTGTGATGCAGACTGTTGGAGAACGCCAAATCTCCGTAGAGACCGAACCTCATATGTTCTTCCAACCAGGATCTTCAATTCGGATTGGAGACAACATTTCCATTATAGACGGTGACATTTTCTTTTCGTCCATGCAGACATTAACCATCACCGTGAACCTTCAAAGAGTAATGGGAAAGGGACTGGCATTACGAACGAAGTATCAATTTCCCGATGTCTATGTCAAATATGAGGACGCGTGTCGTCAAAAGAAAATTAGAACACGACGGCCCTATCTGTATAAGCGCGAGACATCATTCAATCAAGAGTTGGGATACCCTAGTTCGCCGCGTTCGACTCCTGATGCCGTAAAGTGGTTTTTGCTCTTTGCGACAAAGGAAAAATGGCGAGACGATACACGATTGGACAATATTGAGAGTGGATTGGACTGGGTGAAAAATAACTACAAAAAAGAAGAGATTAAATCCCTAGCCTTGCCTGCTCTAGGCTGCGGTTTGGGCAATTTGTCTTGGGTTGATGTGGGACCACTCATGTGCAAATATTTGCACGGAATGGAAATCCAAGTCGAAATTTACCTTCCGCGCGAACAGAAGATAGATTCGCAATACTTGACTAAATCGTATTTGCTTGCTGGCGAAGGCCTGCTTCCCCTACAATACAGTTGACATTCCTTTCGCACTATCTCGGTACAACAACCGTAGCTTTTCCCGCAATTATCAAATCCCTAGTACAGTTCGGCGCAATTGTCTTATAGGTTATGGGCATGTTATAATATTGAGACTTATGAGGTGCAGTGATTTGATTTTGAACATATTAGTATACGAGGAGTCTACCATGCCAGGGCCTAAGCCAGAATTGATTGAGT
>JAJDTR010000163.1 GCA_022827055.1 Candidatus Poribacteria bacterium
ACTCAATCAATTCTGGCTTAGGCCCTGGCATGGTAGACTCCTCGTATACTAATATGTTCAAAATCAAATCACTGCACCTCATAAGTCTCAATATTATAACATGCCCATAACCTATAAGACAATTGCGCCGAACTGTACTAGCCATCTGTCGGTATACCAGGCCAATCTCCCCACATGTTCTCACAGGGCGGTTCATCCAGCTTGTCCTTGAGGTCCTTTCTCACCAGATCCCCTAACGCAGCTTTGCGAATTTTGAGAGAATGGTTCGGCGGGTTCCCCGCGTGCGCCAGTCTGTGATGAAAAAGAACGATGTCCCCCGCATCCCCGCAGCATTCCGTGGCTGTCTGCTCCTTGAGCGAATCATGGTGCTTTTCGTAAGTGTCAGCCTTATCCCTTCCATATTGCGTTAGATGCTGATAATAGAAAACGCGGTGGCTCTTTGGATAGATGGTAAATCCGCCTCCGTTCGGGGGCACGTCATCTATAAACCCAACCACTCCCAAATGGAATTCATGACCGTCAGTGTGGGGTTTGAGAGGTTCGACGGGAATATCGCACTGGGGAAAGCGGCAATAGATACCGCGGGTACGAGATGGCACCGCAAGCCATCCTTTGCCTAGCAACTGTTCAGCCATCCCCCAAATAGATGGATCCGTGAGAAGCATTCGCACCAGGAATTTTTCGGTGCCGAGTGTCCGATATCTCCAGCAAATGCCGTCCACGGCGCCGTATTGATCGTTATGCGACGGTGGATTGGGTATAGTCCAACCGTCAAACAAATAGTCCGTTTCAGGCGATCTTGGGAGTTTTTCCCTGTCTTCAGGCGCTTGAATGGGGCCGCGCCACGTGTTCGGGTCGTTTCGGTCAATTCCGGGCGGCGGGTTATCCCACAGTCTTTCGCGTGCCTCCGCCATCAGTTTCTCGTCCATAACCTTGCGTTTGATGACGTAGCCTTCATCTCTGAAGAATCGAATTTCGTCAGGGGTGAGTTTTATCATAGCTTCCTCGCATCCCAACCTTTCATTCTCACTGTGTAGACATGGTTCGATTCGCCGTATATTGGCTTTACGCTTTTCGTGTGGTTAAAACTACGCTGCAGGTGTTGCGCATGGGGACGTTGATGCTATCAAGCGCACGAGGCTCACTATCCATCTGTCGGTATCCCGGGCCAGTCTCGCCACATGTTCTCGCAAGGTGGCTCATCCAGCTTGTCCCTGAGATCCTTTTTCACCAAATCTCCAATGATAGCTTTGCGGATCTCAAGAGAATAGTTAGGCGGGTTTCCTGCGTGCGCCAGTCTGTGATGAAAAAATACAATATCCCCCGCATCCCCGCAGCACTCGGTGGCTGTTTGCTCCTTAAGCAGATCGTAGTGTTCATCGTAGGTGTCAGCCTTGTCCCCGCCATACTGCGTGAGATGCTGATAATAGAAGGCGCGGTGGCTCTTTGGCCAGATGGTAAATCCGCCGCCGTTTGCGGGCACATCATCAATAAACCCAAGCACGCCCAAGTGAAATTCATGGCCGTCGGTATGCGGTTTGAGGGGTTCAACCGGAATATCACGCTGGGGAAAGCGGCAATAGATGCCGCGGGTACGTGTCGGAACCGCAAGACATCCTTTGCCTAGTATCTGCTCAGCCATGCCCCAGATGGATGCATCCGTGAGAATCAGACGCACCAAGAAGTTTTCGATGCCGATAGTCCGATATTTCCACGACGTGCCATCCACGGTGGAATATTCATCGTTATGCGATGGCGGATTGGGCAAAGCCCAACCGTCAAACTTATAGTCAATCTCATCCGATCTTGGGAGTTTTTGCCTATCCTCAGGCGCTTGTATAGGGCCGCGCCATGTGTTCGGATCGTTCCGGTCGATTCCGGGCGGTGGTTTATCCCACATTCTCTCGCGTGCCTGCACCATCAGATTCTCGTCCATGACCTTGCGTTTGACAACATAGCCTTCGTCTCTAAAGAATCGGATTTCATCGGGCGTGAGTTTTACCATGACTTCGTTGTATTCCGTCCTTTCTTTCAATGTGTGGAGTCAGAGCGTCGTGATCAGGGTAATGCAACGGACATGGCTATCCCCAGATTGACTTCATCTGCCAAGCATTGAAGCGCTTCAGCAGGGCGTCCTGTCCTTGTGCGCGCAGGGATACCCCCACACTGTCTGCTCGTTCGGGATAGACGCGCATCGCCAGGTATTGCTTGCTGTTGGCAAACACTTCGACGACGCTGCGATCAATGAAGATGCGCAACTTCAGCGGTTCGGATCCGCGCCGCATCTCGGCTCGTTCGGGCGGTCTAACCCACGCATCGGGCAGCGTTGTCGAGCGCGAGTTGTCGAGACAGATGACGCCCGGCGTATCATAAATCGCGCCTGTACGAGACATTTTCCGATCGTAGTTGTAGAAGGTAATAGATGTCTGCTCCTCCGCGTTCTGCGAGCGCAGCACATTGAGCTGCACCCAACGCGCATTCTGCGGCTCGATCTCCACCTCCAACTCCACGGTATTGCCTGCGATTTCCTTCAGGACGATTTCTTCGTTGGCGGGTATCGCCATTTCCTCGATATGTTGGTGTGTCGATCGTAGTGAGGCAACAGCGGGGACCGGTTCAATTCGAAGCAAGTTGTCCGGGCCGAGCGTCAACCGCTGCACGAGCGACATCACGTGGTCCCAATCGTCGCTAAGTAAGCCGTGGTTAATGTTAAGGATGTTGAAGACGCCGCCTTCACTGTCCTCTCCCATGCGGGGTGCGTGGACGCCGCCCGGCGCGACGGTGCCGTGGTTGAAGCGGTCGTGATGATACGGTATGAATCGGTGAGCCTTATTGTCGTAATCGCCCAAGAAGTATTGACCGCCGTTCGTATGGCTGAAAAAACTAAGGATGTACTTATCGCCGATACGTCTGAAATCGGGACAGGCTCCTTCGTCTTGGCGGGAGGTTAATGGCGTTTTGTCGTGAAGGATGAAATTCCCCAGCCCTTCCCAGGTAACCAAATCCTTCGTCGCCCACAACTTCATTTGGGGCCACCAGGCATCCGGAAGATACTTGATTCTCGTTCCCGTCAAACCGTAATAGGTGTCACCCTCTTTCCAGATACACGAGTCGCCGCGGCTGGAATTCACGGGGCCATGCTTCCTCCAATTCAGCAGCAGCGCATCCTCTGACACGGCGACCATCTGACCCGCTTCGATGCCGGGATAGAACGAGATTACGCGATTGTCCTCGACCAACATGCCGCCCGAAAAGCACGCCTTTTCTATCCCCGGATTGATCGCGTAGGGAAGGTCTTTCCAGTGCACCAGGTCATCGCTGACGGCATGTCCAATGCTCGTTCGATACCAGCGTTTCGGTATGTCCACCGGATCGGGGAACTCGTCGGGCGGCATAGCGATAAAGAAGAGATGCCAACGTCCACGCCAGAAAACGATGGCGTTGGGGTCGTTCATCGAGCTTTCCGGGCTGACGAAATGATACGCCGGGCGGTACGGGTCAGCCGCCAGTCGTTCGCGCGATTCGGCGAATCGAACCATCAACTCGTTTGTCTTCAGTTCCTCCAACTGCTCCGCAAGCGTGCTTGAAAACGTCTGGTGCGGCGTGGGGATAGCATAGGGTTCGGGTTGATTTGTTTTTTCCACGGCTTTCTACATGCGTTACTGTCGTTCCGATATGTTATACCGTTTCTCCATGTTTTCAGTGCACAAATAGCGTCAATCAAGCCATTCCAAGGCGGGGCAAGGGGATCTCTATGGGAGCACTATCGCGGTCGCTAATCGCTTCCTTGGTCACTCCTTGTTCAGTCGCTTGATTCACGCCAACGGAGAGAAAGAGGATGATAGGAAAAAACTTCATAAGCACTATTATTCACGCGAAACGGCATTGCAGAGGATGGCTGTTTGGCGGTACGACTTAGGTGCGAGTCTTCGTGCTCTATCTTGACGCCATGTGATGCGGATGCTACCCGTTTTCTGACTTTGCGTCAACCGAATTCATCGAATTTAAGCCTGTTAAACCGTCTCTTATGGGACATACTTACCGGTTTAAAACCATTTGGCGAGTTGTGGAAAAGTGTCTCTTTGTTGATACGTGGAGCGGCCAACACCTTATTTTCTTGTGTAGGAGGGAATCAAGCGAACGGATAGTGAGTGCGATAGAGATCTTCTTGCCCCGATGTTTCATTTGTAGCACGCCATAATTCTAGCGAACGATTCCCCATGAGGTAACACTCGGTTGATAGAAAGTCGAGTAGGTTGGGTTGAACGGTTAAACACGAATCCACGTGAACGCCAAAGGAGAATCTGCCTCACAACAACGCCGTCTTGTAGGTAGAGAAAGTGAAACCCAACATTCAGGTTTCCTGAACCACTTCTCCGTTGGGTTTCACTATGGTTTGTGCGGTTTTGAGCGCGAACGAGCATTAGAGCGTAGGTAGAAGGCCGGACGTTTTTTGGTTGGTGCCGTTCAACCCAACCTACGCATTTCCGCTGAAAAATCAGATGCATTTCGCTTGTTGAACTAGAAACCTATTATAGTTTTTGTGATTAGGAATTTCGTATTGGGGGTTTATTGGGATCGATTTGTAGTAGCACATGTTATTGCACGTCTTCTGTAGGTTCTAGCTCTGCTTGGGATAAGAAGTCGCGACCTGGAGATCGCTCCTACAATAAGTCGGTCGTAACAATTTACCATATTCATACCGCCGGCAAGTATTTGTAAATATGAATGACTATAAACCAAATCCTAATCGAGAGAATAATCCGTCACTGATAGAAGATTCATCCAGAGTCCGAGAGGCTGTGCGGGTCGGTTAGGGATAGAACTGGTACATGGTCACATTCAACGTGATGCTCAACACGCTCCAGATGCTGCCAATTAGGAAATCTCCCAGCACCAGCCCGAGGAAGAACGGCACCGCGCGCCGGTAGCTGCGGATGCCGCCGTGTCTGAGGATGAGCCATTTGGCTATCGTGCAGATGACAAGCGGCACCCACATGTCCAGCGCCAACTCTCCACTGCCCGATATGACAAACCCCAGCGGATGCAGCGGCAGCCAGAGCACACGCGAGCGCAGATACGCGAGCACCATCATCACGGAGAAGCCCACCCCCATGAACGTGACGCCCAGCCAATCCGTGCCCATGGGGTAGTATATCCAATCCCGCAGTCGGGTGAACCATCGCCTGCCCGACCTCAGCGCCCCCGGGCCAAAGTAGCCGGAGGCAGCCCCATGCTCATAGTAGAGGTGGAGCTGAATCCAAAACGCGGCAATCACCCCCAGCACGGTGGCAAGCAAGATAGCCCAAAACATCCGCCGGTGGGAGAGATTGGCCTGCCCCGATATCTTGAAGCCCTCCAACTGGTGGGGCATCTGCTGCGGCCGGTTCTCGCTGTTGAAGAATAAAACAGCCAGCGATGTCAGGTTCTGGTGCCCGAGCCGCCGGTGGCCCAGCCACCTGCGCAGCATGACCTGCGGTGCGTACCCGAAACAGGCGAACAGCCCGGCTTCCGCACGCAGGCGTGTCATCACGAGTGGCGAAATCAGGAACAGGATGCCGAATGTAGCCGCCACCCAGAACGTCATGCCCGCCTTGTGCAGTAGGAATCCGAGCAGCGTAAGCCCGCCCAGAAGCCCCCACACCGCCGCCCAATAGGGTAGCGGCTCTCCGGCGTCGTCGGCGTCACCGCCCCGACCGAACGCGCGCTTGAGCACAAGGGCGAAATGCCCTCTGCCCACCCAAAACAGGATGACACAAAGCCCAAAAAAGGCGCCGAGTACCTGCTCTTTCAGAAAAGGGTACCGGGCTATACTGTCCCACCCCGTGACTCGCCCCAGCGCGTGTTCCACCCGGTTCAAGCCACAGAAGAATGCCGTGGAAAAAAGCATTTCCAACGGCATAAGGAAGAGGATGCCAATGGCGTAGGGATAGAACGAGATGCGTATCAGGTCGCTGTAGTCGGAAAACAGCGCCAAAGGACCTTCGTCGAATACGAAATATCTGCGCTTGACCGGGATGGTCGGCACGTCGGGAAAAATAAAACTTAGCCCGTTAATCAGGCAGATGCCCCCGGCGATGCCGAAGCCTATCCACATCCGCTTGTTGCGGAAGAACCCGGCGGTAGGGCTCGTCATCTCCAAAGCCAGTTGGGCGATGGGGTAAGTTAACCGTTCGTGTTCCGTCCACTGACGCCGCAGGATGGTGTTCAGGCACAGAAAATTGAAGGCGATCACCGTGAAAAAAAGCAACCATGCGAGCACTACCGGTATCCACACTTTCAGGTAGTGGGCAACATAAAGAGTGGATTCGCCCTCATAGAAGTCCTGTAGCGCCGCTTCATCCGAAACGGTGAGCCAGCGGGGGATAAACCGGAAGAACAGCTCTTTGAACTCGTTCTCCGGTGTGGCGAACCAGAAGGCGTATCCCAACGTAGACAACACCGACTGCAGCATGTCGCCGGCGGACAACGTGGTGGTAATACTGAGCATCACGTAGAAGACGCCTAGCTCGCCGTGCCGGAGCGCGATGCGCGGGGCGGCTTGGCGTATCAGGGCGTTGACGACCATCACCGCGGTCAGAGTGAAGATGACGTTGGAGAGGGGTACGATCCAGGTGGGAAAGGTGTAGCGCACCAACTCCATCTGGAGGAGGAGATACGTGTTGATGGGAATGAAAATAAGTGCAACGAGAAATAACCGCAGTGTCAGCCCGGGATCCTTTTCATTCGGGCCCTTTTCTTTCATGACGTTCCGATGTGTTCGGCTTTCGCGGAATCGCGCGAAACCGGTCGTGAGGTGGTTGAGTAGATTTGGCTGACGGGATAATGAGACAGGTAGCGCTCGGTTGATACGTCGAGTGCGTTAAAGTAATTGACATTCACTTTTTACACATGTGTCTATCTACAGGCGAGTGAATAGCCGGTCGGATGCGAAATGAAAGAATGGAGATGGCGACTCGATGATCACAGTCTGTTACGACAAATCAGAAGTCGCGATCAGGAGATCGCTCGCTCCTACAAGGACTCGCTAAGAATCGTGCTACTACAAACCGAACTACCCAAGTTCAAAGTGTAATACTCTTTATTGCAACGACCATGATGGTTCAAACCCACTGGTTTTCCTGCTTTGACTGCCACGGCGCCCCACGGATGTAACCTTCGGGCGTGCGCGGCTCTACGGGCGGATTCGCACGCAATACTTCCTCGTTCATTTCAACCCCGATGCCGGGTGCGGTGGGGACATCAAAATAGCCATCCTTCTGGCGCGGGAACTCGCCGAGGACCACTTGGTCAAACCAAGGTGCGTGACCCCCCTCCTGAATCATAAAGTTCGGCGTACAAACATCGACCTGCAGCGCCGCCATCGTGTTGATGGGACCGTAGGGGTTGTGGGGTTGAATGCCGACGTAGTATGCCTCCGCCATCGCGGCAATTTTCTTCAACTCGGAGATCCCGCCAGCATGGCAGACATCAGGCTGAATCATCGCCACGACCTGTTTCTCAAGGAGTTCGACAAACCCCCATTTCGTATAAAGCCGCTCCCCGGTCGCGAGCGGAATATTTACGGCTTCTGCGACCTTCGCCATCGCATCGACATTTTGGGGCGGCACGGGTTCTTCAAAGACGAATGGGCGGAACTCCTCCAATGCATTGCCGATTCGGATTGCCGCCGCGGGCGCAAGCCGTCCGTGCACTTCGACCAACAGTTCGACATCATCTCCGACCGCCTCCCGAACGGCTTTCACCTTGGCGATGGCATCCCGCTCCGCCTCCGGTGTGATGAACAGCCCCTGGTGACCGAAGGGGTCGCCTTTTAGCGCGGTCAGACCTGTATCAATTTCCCGCAGCGCTCGCTCGACGGCTAACTCGGGGGTTTCCCCGTCGAAGCGGCCATACGTCCAGATTCGATCGCGCATCTGACCGCCCAACAGTTCCCACACGGGAACGCCAAGCGCCTTGCCTTTGATATCCCACAGGGCGATCTCTATCCCGCTGATGGCTGCCATCTGAATCACGCCGCCGCGCACGTTGTGATAGAGGTGATAGAGTCGCTGCCAATGTTCTTCAATGCGGAACGCCTCTTTGCCGACCAGCGTCGCTCCAATCTCTTCGACGATTTTTGCGACGGACAACGGTCCGCAGGTTGATTCGCCCCATCCGGTGATGCCCTCGTCTGTCGAAACTTTGACGTAGACGTAGTTGCTGCGCGCGCCGCGCAGATTTGTCCCGGGCGACGCGCTGGGGATGGTTTCAACACTTGTGATTTTCATTTGACACGCCTCCTCACTCAGAGGAAATTGCGATGGCGGCCTTCTATAGTCAATTCAATTCATACTTAGAGCCGGTTTGATAAACGGTAGCAAAGCAGTTTTGGTCATTTGTAGGAAGTTTTTTCGCGTTTTTACATTTATCTTCTGCTACCTGTCGCCCCGCTGGGGCTTAGGTGCACGGAACGTTGGCGTTTCTATACACCTTCCGCCCCTCTGGGGCTTTTAAAGGCTGGTGCGCAGGGGATCTCTATCGCAGTCGCTTTTCGCTCTTTTGATCGCACCCTACAAATGTACTTTTCAAACAGGCTCTTACACATATTTTGGTAAGTGGGGTTTCCAACCGCACCTATGAGCCAGGATAAATGCCCCGGATCGGTTTGGAAACCGAACCTACCGCAGTGCATAAATAATTATCGGTTTTACTACAGTGGCAAGCGTTGACACGGGTTGAGGAAACCCATCTTTTTGCTCTTTAATCCAGAGGACGAAAATTGGGCAAATGAAGCATCCCCATATCATTGGCTTCCGCTCCGACCTATTTCACAACGAGCATCCGGCGCGTGTCTTGGAACGAGCCAGCTTGCAGGGAATAGAAATATACTCCACTAGAAACAGTTTGCCCGACCTGATCTCTGCCGTCCCAATAAGCCGCGCTTTCTTGCGTCAGATAGCTGCCCGCTTTTTGGGCTCCGAGATCCAACTCACGGGTCAGTTGCCCCCGGACGTTGTAGATGCGGAGGGTTACCGGAGCGTCTACCCCCAAGCGATACGGCAGCCAGGTCTCCGGGTTAAACGGGTTGGGGAAGTTCTGAAGCAGCGCGGTGCGCTTGACTCGCCCCAACGTGGTCACACTCAATCCGGACGGGTCGACGGCAAAGGGCAGCGTCTGGAAATCTCTCACACTATTATAGACATAGGCTGCCGTGCCGTGCGCATTTCCGGCGCCATCCCTGCGTTTGTTATGAGAGGAGACAACGACGAGGTCGCCGTTCATGACCACCCATGAGCCGTAATTGATTTTTGGCTCCGGGTTCTCGGGCTTGGCTTTTACTTTCTCCTGCCAGACGCCATTCACGTTCACAAACGAATAGACGGCGCCCGAGCCCTCTTCGCCTTCATTGCGGAACGGCGCTCCGACGATGGCGCTTTTCCCGGTGGTGGCAACCGCATGCCCGAACCGATCGCCCTTCTCCGTGTCTGCCGCAAGCAGTTTCGCCTCTTGTCTCCATCTGTTCCCTTCGCGCACGAAGACATAGGCAGCGCCGGCATCCTTACCGCGCTCGGTGTCGTGTAATGGCGCCCCAACGATGATGGTGTCTCCGGTGAGAGACACAGATGCTCCGAAATTGGCGGCTTTTGCGGCGTCATCAGGTACGAGTTTAGCTTGTTCCACCCATGTGTTCCCCTCGCGCACAAAGACATAAGCGGCGCCGGCGAACCTTAACTTGTTATGTGTGTGGCTGGGCGCCCCGACGACGACGGTGCGGTCATAGATCTCGGCAACCTCACCGAAAGCGTCGGATCCCGACAAATCTTGTGGAACGATTTTAGCCTGCATGTCCCAGGTCTTTCTTTCAAGATCCCGCACGTAGATAAAGGCTGAACCCGAGTTCTTGCCGGCATCGTCGTCCTTGGACACTCCAACGACCGCGGTGTTCCGGTAAAGGGAGACCGCGGATCCGTACAGGTCTTCGTCAGCTCCATCCGGATGGATAAGCTTTATCTCCTGTTTCCAGTTTCGCCCGCTGCGGCGGAAGATGTAAGCTGCCCCATTTCCTTGGGCGACGAGAATTCCTCCCTCGCGCCCATGAGTCGGTGCCCCGATGATGGCGGCGTTCGCCGCTGCGCGGTCATGGGGAGCGCCGATAGATACCGCCCATCCGAAGGACGGATACGGCGGATTTTCCGCGTTGTGGTCGTCGGCACGGAGGTCGACTATTTTTTCCCAATCGCCACGGTCATTGGCATATATTGTTCCGGTGCCCGCCTCGCGTGACCCGATAATCACGGAATCCCCGATAATGGCGGCGGACAAATGGTCATTGAAAACCCCCTCCTCGACGCCGATGAGTTTGACTTCCTTTTGGGCGAGGGCGGTCTGATGCACTGCCCCTAATGCAATCCCGATCACCAGACCGATAATAATAAACCGTATCGTTCTCATGAGAATCTCCTTTCGATGTTGGTCATGCTAAGAAAACGTGAAGAACGGCTTGTTTCCGACCGTGCCGCACCCCTTTCCGGCTTCGTGACTCTCCGCCCAACATGATGCGAAGGCGCCAAGGTGCGGCAGTGTGACTACACCAGAATTCGATAGCTGCATTTGAATCCGACATTTGTTCCGTGAGGAACATGGTGGTACGTGCTAAATAGGGTAAATCAATCGTTTCTCCATAGGCATCAAGTTATGCAAAATCTGGCGGTGAGTATGAAACAGGGTTGAAGCTTGTAACCCCATTGACGTCATTCTTTACGTAGTTCCAAAAACCGACGATAGATGCCAACAAGTTTCCAAAAGATATTATCTCACAAATTGCCATTGGATGCAATCGGTATCGACTACGGTTCCCGATACGATGGCGGGAACTGCAGGATTTTTCAAACAGCAGTCGTGATTGATGGGTGCCGATTTCCTTCAAACACGGGGCTTGGGCTGGCTCGTCACCCGGAATTAACCAGAGGCTTTAAGAGAGCCGTTTGCTGTTGCGCCGTCCGTTGCGTTCAGATATAATTGACCCGCTTCGACCGATATTGAAGGGAGTTACCAAGTGCATAAACGTATATGTTACCTCTTTTTCCTTCTCGCGCTCTGTCTGCCAGTGAGCGCCCAAGAGATTGAGATACCCGACCCCAATCTGCGGGAGGCAATCCACGAAACACTCGATCTGCCCTTGGCCCAAACTATAACACGCACCGATATCCAGTCGTTAAGGCGACTGGTAGCGAAAAGTCGCGACATCGAAGTCCTTACGGGTTTGGAAGCTGCCACACAACTGGAATATTTGGTGTTATCGGGAAACCGGATCAAGGATATTACGCCACTTGCTAATTTGCTTAAACTGACCCACTTGGCGCTGGGTGGAAACCGAATTTCCCAAATAGACGCCCTAGCCAACTTGACCAATCTTACAGAATTACATTTATCTTCAAATCAAATTATTAACGTATCGGCTCTCTCCGGATTGACCCATTTAACACGCCTTTATCTTTCCGTCAATCGGATTGTAAACGTGCAACCCCTCGCTGCGTTGGGAAGTCTGCGCGAACTCGAGATTGCCGCAAACAATATCGTTGACCACGCGCCGCTTGACAACCTCGGTTTGATTAATTATCTCTGGGACCAGACGTGCGACAGCGCGCCCTTGCCACTTGAACCTCGGTTGCAGAACAGAACATATCCGTCTGTATTTGCGCCTTTCAGTAGCACCGAAAACCAGCCTCATATCTCTTGGGTGCCACGCATGGCTCAACACAACCTCCATTTTTCCGGTACAATATTTGGCACCAAGTATTTCGATACAGGCGACGGCTGGGAAATACGACGCGCCATGCTAGATGGTCGCGACCCTTTCGACCTGCACCGTGCCTATCTAAGCCACAATCCTAATATGATATTCCTCGCAGAAGTACGAATGCGCGACGAGGGTGGAGGTCTCCCACCGCCTAATTCACCCTCTTGGGTATTTGTGAACGATGCACAAGGGAACCCCGTCGTTCAAGGAAACCGACGATTGATAAATTTCACCCACCCGCGCGTCCAAGATATGATAGTTAGCCAAGCGCTTGCTATCGCACGATGTGGACTTTACGACGGTATTTTTATCGACTGGTGGAACGACACGAGCGCTGTACTTGGTGGCGGTGATGTCGGCTGGAGAGAAGGATATATAGGGTTCGAAGCCGAACAACGCGCGCGTGACACTATTATTACACGCATTCGCGCACAAACTAGATCCGATTTTTTGGTCATCGGAAACACAAATGACCGTATCATACCTAGAACCGGGAAATACCTTAATGGCGGTTACATGGAGTCAATCGTACCAACCACCGATGAGTCCATCACACGCATCCGACACTCCCTTCATTGGTTAGAAAACAATCTTCTTACACCCCGTCTAAATCTGTTGCAAGGCGGAAGCAACATTGACGAGCCGCCCGACAGTCCGGCAAATCTACGTTTGATGCGTGCATTTACGACTTTGAGCCTTACGCACTCCAACGGTTATGTTCATTTCGGCATCGGCAGTTCAAGCCGACACTACTGGTATGACTTTTGGGATGCCGACCTCGGACAACCAATTGGACCAAGAGCCCAACTGTACCAAGAGATAGAAGGGTTATACATTCGCGAATTCACGAACGGGTGGGCGGTGTATAACCATAGCGGCGAGGCGCAGGTCATCACGTTAACGGAGGAAGTTCAAGGCGTTGCCAGCGGTTTGGTGAACACGGAGCATGCGTTGCCGAATCTTGATGGGGAGATGTATCTGCGAGTGAAACCGAAGAATCCTGCGGATGTCAACGAGGATGGGGTTGTGAATATCTTGGACTTGGTGGTGGTGGCACAGGGGTTGGGTACGGATGATGCTCGGGGAGACATGAACGGGGACGGGGTGGTTAATGTGTTTGATTTGGTGTTTGTAGCGAATGCTTTTTGAATTGGCTGTTGGCTCGACTTTGTACAGACGTACAACAATTGGATTGAACGGAAAGCCGTGCAACATCAAATTCGTAGACGGGAAGAAAGCCACCAATATAATTCAGAGATTGTATGCACATCTGAGTGCCATAGTGTCGTATCAATCCCAAAACGGCGCGATCCACTCCTCCTCAATCTCTAATCCGAAGCCGGGACCATCATTCGGCGAAATGTAACTATCTTCAGGAATGGATTCACCTTCAATCGATTTTGATTCTTTCATAGGCACGCCCGGGGCGGATCCGAGGAAGTATTCCACCCACGGGGTGTTGGGCATTGCCGCCGAGAGATGGAGTCCGTATTGGTTCCCGCCGCCGCCGTGAAAGATGACCGTGAGTCCGGCAGCATCTGCCATGTGACAAATCTTGACGCATTCCGTGATGCCCCCAACCCAGAAAATATCGGGCTGAATGATATCCAGACACCCTTTCTCGATTATCTGTTTGAAGGGCCAACGGGTATATAGATGTTCCCCTCCGGCGAGAGAAACCCAGTTCACCGCGTCCCGAACTCTGACGTGCCCGTCGATATCTTCGGGAATTAGAAATTCCTCAATCCACTTCAACCGATACGGTTTGAGCCGCTGCGCCAAGCGGATGGTGTAATCGACATCAAAAGCCATGTAGCAATCCAACATAATCTCGACATCGTCGCCGACCAATTCCCGTGTTTTAGCAACAAGTTTTTCGTTCTCCTTCAATCCCCACAGCCCATCAACAGGTCCATAAGGACATGCTAACTTCACCGCTTTGAAACCGAGTTCGATCTGCCAGTCCGTGTCGTTGCCGGTTGCGTATGCAAAGAGTTTGTCACGAACGGGACCGCCCAATAGTTCATAGACCGGCTGGTTCTTGATTTTGCCGATGAGATCCCACAAAGCGAGGTCCACGCCGCTCATCGCACAACTGGTTAGTCCGAGCGAGCCGTAGGGCTTCGACATTCGGAACATCATATCCGAGATTTTTTCGACCGCGAAACAGTCTTCACCCGCTAGCATCGGGGCAAAGTGGTCATCAATAACCGCAGCCACGGGTCTGCCGAACGAAGTTTGACCAAGTCCCCATGTGCCATCATCCGCCGTGACTTTTACGAAGACGCTTCCCCATTTCGGCATCCAACTGGAGCGGTGGCGTTTGTACCTGGGATATTTGGACATCGGGTTGGCGACCTCGGAATGTGCCGCCCAAGACGGACGCCGTGGGGATGTCGGTTTCCCTGTTCGGGGAGGCACATTCAACTTAACAGCTTTTATCTCTTTGATTTTCATTGTAATTGTTGATTGTAAAACCAATAAATTTTCATGCACTGCGGTAGGTTCGGTTTCCTAACCGAACCGGTATTTATGCAGTCTCTTAAGTGCGGTTGGAAACCCCACCTACCGAAATATGTGTAATTATGATTGGAATTGACTATAGTCGTCAGTAATTGGCGGTCATTCCGGTTCTCTGTAATGACAGCGAATATCCGCCAAATGGCGTAAATTTAAGTCGCGATTCGGAGATCGAGGGATCTCTATCGCGTTCCTTGTTCAGTCACTTGATCCTACCGGGTGCCACACGGTGTAACTGCAAAAGTCTGACGCAATAATGTTGCTCATTTACTCCAAGAAGACCTCGTGTTCTTCGAGCCAAACTTTGAGCGGTGAATCCTTGTCCTGCCCTGAGAAACGACCGCCCGGTCTTGCCGCATAGCCCAGCAGTTGTTGACGGATTGGGTCGCATCTGTCGAAAATCTCCGGTGGAATCGTGATGTAGTCCATGGCCTGCATCCACCGAAAAGCATATCCGATGAAGAGCCCTTTCCGCGTAATATCCGATTCGTTCCTGTTGCGGCAATGCCAAAGCCGCCCGTCAAAGAAGACCGCATCGCCCGGTTTGCAACAAACCGGAATCGCACCTTCGGGAAGGGAGCCGTCGGTGGGCTTATTGATCGTCTTTCGAAGGTGGCTGCCGGGAACAATATAGAAATTTCCCCGCCCCGGTTCCGAGCAATCGGACAGCCAGTAGACAATTTTAAATGCCATTCGCGGCGGCGGATGAATCTTCATGTCTTTGGTGAGGCGCCCACTGTCCTGATGCCAGCGAAGCAGCCCGACGTCATCGACTTCCGCCGGACTTCCCGGCGGCGTCACGATTAAGTGGGAGTGATACGAGTAGATGTTCCAACCGAGGATTCCCCAAACTTTCGGGAAGGTTTTGTACCAATCCAGTAGGTCGACAAAAAGCTGGTTCCTGCCGAGGAAATCGCGATAGAAAAAATTACTGTGCTGCGCCGTCGGACCTTTTTCATCCAGATATTCCTGATGAATCCGGTCGACAGGCACTTCGAGTTCCCTCACGAGGTCCTGCGGAAGTACGTCCTCTAGGATGAGATAACCCAGTTCATTGAAGTGTTGAAGTTGTTCGTCGGTTATCAAATGTTGAAGATGGCGTGTGTCAAGCATTCTGCTCCTTCATATTTGATGGGGATTTTTCAGTGAATCGAAAGTCTGTAGAGTGCGATATTTCAACGATGATCTTTTTCTAAGTCCTTCGCTTGGGGCAAACTCGCAAATCTTCTCTGCCCTATTTCACAAGGCGCATTCTGCGCGAGGCTTGGAACGAGCCGGCATGGAGGGTGTAGAAATAAACGCCGCTGGAAACCATCTCTCCGCCTCCGTCTTTGCCGTCCCGATAGGCGGCAGTTTCTCGCGTTGGTGTCACTCGCAATCAACTTGGATCGTTGAATCCGCCGCTCTCCGTCCCGGGTGAAGACATAGGCAGCGCCGGCATCTCTTCCCGCATGACTATCGGACACTGGCACTCCAACGACAACCGTACCCCTTCATGGCGACTGCGCAGTGTGGATTTTACTACAAACCTGAGGTCGACGACCCTAATTTGCCCGAAATTCGTGATGGCGTCAAGTGGAAAATGTGGTTTGGTAGGACTCCTGTAAAGTCGACTCTTCCCTCAGCTACTCGATTGTCATATTCCCGTCGGCTCCGCTAAAAGCAGATTTTTCAGTGAAAGAATTGGGATGGTGCACTATATACATGCGTGATAAAATCCAGCCGCTTGGGGTATTAATACCATTTCGCTTGAATAATAGTGCATATAGTGTTTTTCATTATACTATTATGACACGATCCATACCCACTGTTGCTCTTCACACCAATCCTCGTAGGCGGGAATCAAACAAGCGAATAGCGCGTGCGATAGAGATCCCCTTGCCCCGCTTTGGAAAAATTTGATTATCGCCATTAATTCACTGTCAATATATAGAAATGGTATAACTTCAGATGGTTGGGTGTGAAGCCCCGATAGATCGGGACAGGCTGAGAAACGTGATGCGTAATCTTCTTTATGTTTCACGTCTTACGTTTCACTTGAAAATGCATTTATGATGGGAATTGTTACGAATAGTGTGATAGTACAGGAAAACGAACCATGTCGATTTCTGCTGTTCCAAAAGTGAAAAACGGGTAAAATAACTCACGGATACGGGATGGTTCATGTTTCCTCTGATTCTAGTACAATTTTCAAAACCGCTGAAAATCAGACGATGGTCTTAATTGGGGCAGGTGACTGGTTGTGCCGCTTCCCACCACTCACCATTCACGGCAACGGCATTGAGGTGTTGCGAATTTCAGAATTTCAATCGAACGCCCATGTCCACTTCGTTTTTCTATCATGAACCGGTTATCAACCGAAGAAATCAGCTTCTTTAAACGCGAGGGATACCTCATCAAAAGAGGGGGGCTCGATCCCGACCTGATGGCGCGCGCCCGCGAGCGCAAATGGGCTGGAGCGCCGGATCGGATGAAGCCTGACGACCCGACTACCTGGATCGGCCCCTGGCGCCCGGAAGAGGAAACGCCCGAATCGGAGGAAAACTGCAGGGTCGGGCACTACTGGCAATACCGCGCACCGGCGCGCAAGGAGTGGCTAGTACGGATGACGGTGGCGAACCCCATAATTGTTGGTTGGGTTGGACAACTTCTCGGGGAAGGCATGTTCGAGCCGGAAGGCGTTCGCGGCACCTACTGCATGTTGCCGAGCAGTGGCACTCCGGACAAGCCTGGTGTGAGCCAGAAGCTAGTTTGCCACTGCGACGTCAATCCCGAAAAGTTACACTCGACGCCCTTCCAAAGGATTCTGAAGGCCGGTGTCGGCGCCGTCGGACTGATTGCGCCCATTCCGCCCAATGGGGGAGCATTTACGGTATGGCCCGGAACGCATAAGATCATTTACGACCTGATGATCAGAACCGAAGGCCTCGCCCGCAACGAGGCTTACAAGCAGCGGATCATCGACTTCAACGGCGGCCGCCATGTCGATGGTTGGGGTGACGCGGGCGACGTTCTCCTGTGGCACCGCCTGCTGGCTCACACCGCCGGTTCGAACCGCTCCGAAAAATTGCAGTTGAGGGAAGCGGTGCTCTTCGATTACCCGCAGCCGGAGGCCGAGAAGCCGAAAGCATCCTACATGGAATTGTGGAGCCGGGATACGGGTGAATGGCCCCGCCAAGGGCCACAGACTGTACAACAACACGGTGTTCAACTGCCGTGATGTCGGAACCCGCCCCTACAACCAGTGGCCCGACCATACGCCCGGTTACTGGACCGCCGGCGGTTGTGGGAATATCTACCGGTATACCAAAATCAACAATCTATTTCTGAGTAGGAGACTGGCTGCACAACTTGAGGATTTTGCGAACAAGAATTTCAGCCTCGAGACCGGTGCCCCAGCCATTGATTCCGGAAAGCCGGTCGCTGGGATTACGGATGGCTTCCTCGGGGAGGCACCTGACCAGGGAGCAGATGAATCTGGTGGAGCGAGATGGGTGTCGGGTGCGCGTGGACGAGCCGAACACGGCGCTGCAGCGGACGCGGACGAACCGCCCCGCTGAGCTTCACCGTTCGGCGCTGAAGAAGAGGTACATGCAGAAGCCTAACATCATTTTCATTTTTGCTGATGACTTGGGTTATGGCGATGTTGCCCGTTACAACCCCGAGTCCAAAGTGCCGACTCCTAATCTGGATCGACTCAGCCGGGAAGGACTGACGTTCACCGATGCTCACGCTCCAGCCACCGTATGCACGCCTAGCCGTTACAGCGTACTCACGGGGCGCATGGCTTTTCGCACAGGCATATCCGGAGTATTCTCGGGCGCCGGCGGACCGTGCATGATAGAAGACGGTCGATTAACGCTCCCGGGCATGCTGCGCGACAAGGGATACACAACCGCCTGCTTCGGCAAATGGCATGTGGGCCTCTCATTCCCCGATAAAAACGGGAATCCGATCAACAAGAACGGATTTGAACCGGTGAAACGCATCGACTATTCACGCGCCATTCCTGACGCTCCCATTCACCGGGGCTTCGACCATTTCTTTGGCACGGCGTGTTGTTCCGGAACAGACTTCCTCTACGCCTTCATTGATGGTGACCGCATCCCGGTGCCACCCACCGGCGAACTGGACAAAGCACCGCTCCCCAAACACCCGTACGCCAATGACAACCGACACGGCATGATTGCGCCGGGTTTCAACATTCAGGAACTTGACCAAGTCTTCCTTGGGAAAAGCATTACGTTCATTGAGGAACACGTTCGGAACAGTCCCGACAAGCCCTTTTTCTTGTATCACCCAACCAACGCAGTGCACCTACCCTCGTTTGCGTCCGGCACGTGCAGGGGCAAAACAGATGTTGGGCCGCATGGCGACTTCATCTTTGAGTTCGATCATGTCGTAGGTGAACTGCTCAACACCGTGGACCGGCTCGGGATTGCCGACAATACCCTCGTTATGGTCTCAAGTGATAACGGACCGGAGGTGACCAGTGTCGTGCACATGCGTAAGGACTACCAGCACGACGGGGCACGTCCCTGGCGCGGTTTGAAACGCGATCAGTGGGAAGGCGGACACCGAATCCCCTTCATCGCGCGTTGGCCGGGACACATCTTGCCAGATACACAGACAGACCAGACGGTCTGCCTCTGCGATATCATGGCCACCTGCGCGGCGCTTGTCGGATCCGACCTCCCGCATGTCGCTGCGGAAGACAGCTACAACATTCTGCCGGTGCTATTGGGAGAACAGCCCGAAGAACAGCCCATTCGCGAACATACACTGCATCAGACCATTAGCTTGGCACTCAGTATTCGCAAGGGGCCGTGGAAGTATCTGGATCACCGGGGGTCGGGCGGGAACAACTACGAGAAGGACGAAGCACTGCACCCCTACGTACTACCGGAGAAAGCGCCGGATGCCCCCGGGCAACTTTACAATCTCGACGAGGACCCGGGCGAGACGACAAACCTGTATTTCGACCACCCGGAAATCGTCGAGGAACTACGGACGCAACTGCACGCATATGGCGATAGTGGACGCAGTCGACCGTGAAGGAATCGACACCGAACCAAGCCTTGGAGGCGACACCTGTCGGCATGCCCCAAGGCAATCGTTACTAGACTGGCAAAAGACACTGTCCTACCACGCTGGTAGGTGATCAAGGGAACGGTTAGTGACCGCGATAGAGATCCCTTTCTAACCGCACCTGCACCCAACACTAACCATATTTTTTTGGAAAATAAACCACTTAGCCACTGATGCCGACGTAGCTTTTCGCATCTACAATATCCAGAGGCAATTTGTGCGTCAGTTGGGTCTGGGCAGGTTTCTTAATCCCGCGACAGCGGGGCTGTGCGAATTCTCATGGATTTAGTGATACTTCAGCTACCTACCAAACTTAGGATCCGTACCTAGTCTAGCCCCTTGTGGGCGTTTGGGGAAATTGACGCCCATAAAGGGCTGGGCTACGAACGACTTTCATGATAAGTGGCAACTTGAATTATATAGAAGTTCAATACAACTGCACTGGAGGAAGCAACATGCCAGTAATCAGAACGAGCGAGAAGACAACGGGGCAAGACAATCGGCCAGTCGTAGGTTGGGTTGAACGGAAGTCTGTTAATAATCGCTAATCTTGTAGGATCAAGCGAATGGATAATGAGCGCGATAGTAAATCCCTCAAGCGAGTGCTTATTTCGCTTGAACGCGCCAAAATTTGAGTGAAACCCAATATTAATCGTACGTTCTACCACCATGAGACCTCTTCTGCAATTACATGCGTTTCCCCTGAAAGCACATGTGTAGGCACATGACTTCGAGTATGATAGATTATATGCTACTGAAGTATAGATTTCGCGCAGGCGCTAACAAATGCGCGGATGTGCTTCCGTACCATCGTCGGCGCTGGCGCGCGGCTTAACAAGCGATGGAACGAACACGCCCTGTGGGGATGACGCTCACCCGCGGATCATACGGACAAGAAAACGCGATGAGTACGGTTTTTCTTACAGCCGAGTGGCAACGATTGGTGATGCTCAACTTCCCAATCGAGCGCCAGGCATTACAGAGATATGCGCCGCGAGGAACGGAGATTGATGCTTGGGAGGGGACGTCCTTCATCAGCTTGGTGGCATTTCGCTTTCTGAATACAAGAGTTCGGGGGCTGGCGATACCTTTCCACAGAGATTTCGAGGAGATTAATCTACGTTTCTATGTGCGTTCTCGTGGACCAGAGGGCTGGCGTCGAGGTGTGGTGTTCATCCGTGAGGTTGTGCCGAAGCAGGCGATTGCTTCGATCGCGCGATGGCTCTACAACGAGAACTACGTAGCCTGTCCGACGCGCTCGACCGTGACCGACCCCTCACTCGAGACCGTTGGGCGCGCAGAGTACCATTGGAAGCATGATGGGGCTTGGCTGTCGATTGGTGCTCGATTCTCTGGGGATGCGAGTCTTCCGAAAAATGGCTCGCAAGAAAAGTTCATTACGGAGCACTACTGGGGCTATTCAGCCCAGAGAGACGGCGGAACAGTTGAGTATCAAGTTGAACACCCGCAATGGAAAGTATGGACCGCATCAGACACGACGCTTATCGGTGATTTGACGGGATTCTGCGGTTCTGAATTGGCTCTCGTTCTTGCGTCCCCGCCCAGTTCAGCCTTCGTGGCCAGCGGCTCGCCAGTAATTGTGAGGAAAGGACAACGTATCGATGATCGGGTGGCCATATAACAACCGCGGCAGCACTTCCGTTCCATCGTCGGCGCTGGCGCGCGGCCTAACGAGCGATGGAACGGACACCCCCTGCGGAGGTGACGCTCATCCGCGCATTAGAGCCTGTGTGAAAAGTAGCTGGCACGCGCCATCGTGCCGTTGCTGATCGCACCACATCACGTTTTTACTGTTCTCCGGGCGACAGCACAGGGACTGTGCCTACTACTTTACGGAATCAGCCCTTACAATTTGACTGTTTAGCGCTTTCTCCCAAAATCGTTCAACATAATATACTGTTTAGTGAATCTTCAATGAAGGGGAGGTTAGGCAGGGCATCGAAATTGAAGATTGCACAGGGCCAAAAGCGCTATATAGAAGTTCAATACAACTGCACTGGAGGAAGCAACATGCCAGTAATCAGAACGAGTGAGAAGACAATGGGGTAAGACAATCGGCCAGGGTGGTGCGGGGTAACCAGTGCCGGCATATTCCGTACCAAGGCGGGGGACGAGCATGACATTATTGAGGTCTATGAGAATCTGGAAGCGTTCTATTTTGAGGATGCCACGCCCGCGGGTGGTCGCGTAGGACATCTGCACCGTAACGCTGACAAAGCCAAAGGCCACCCCGTTCCGAGTCTCCCAATACCCAAGGATTATCCACAATGAACAGGCGTCTTCAATATATCCAAATCGGCGTGGGCGGACAGGGGCAGCACTGATGTACCGCAGTGCTGCCGCGACTCAGAGACCTTGGTCTGGTAGAGTCCATCGCCGCCGTTGACATCAACCGGGATGTGCTCCGCAAGGCCAAGACTCAATTGGGGCTTGGCGACGATCAGCTCTACACCAGAGCGTCGCAGGCGCTCGCCGAGCACAAGCCGGATTTCATCACCATTGTCGTTCCTCCCGCTTTTCACGAAGAGATGGTCGATCTCGCCGTGGAACATGGTTGTCATGGTCGCTCGTGCAACCGCTGAGTGAAGGGTGAGAAAGGAGCGCCCAACAAACCGGATGCCCGCGTTGGCTTACAGCGGCGCCCAAACTTCAGGCATTACTCTTATGGAGGTGTTACTTATGGCAATAAAATCGTGTTTGGTGATTGGCGGGAGCGGCAGGGGAGGGGGCATGATCAAAATGCTCAAGGAACAATTTAATAGCCGAATGGAGATTGTTGGTGTAGTGGATGTGAAACAGGATGTGCTTGAACATCAAGGGAAAGCACTCGGTCTGGGAAAAAACAGCCTGTTCACCGACTTTAACGAGGCATGTGCCGCAGTCAAGGCAGATTTCTGTGCTATTGCAACGCCCCCGCAATTCCACTCACCGGCCACCGTGGCAGCTGTCGAGAATGGCATGCCGGTCATCTGTGAAAAGCCCATTGCTGACACACTGGAAGCGGCGAAAACGATGATGGAAGCAGTAAAAAAGGCAGCTCTCCCCTGTGCTATTATCCAAAACTATCGTTATGCGGCCAACAAGCAGGAGCTAGTACGCATCAGAGAGGAAGAGCGTCTGGGGCGTCTACAGCATATCGTCGGGCGGTATGCCTGTGATTATCGACGCTACGAATCATGGGGTAAATCGTGGCGCCATGATATGGACTTCGCATTGCTCTTTGAAGGATCGGTACACCATTTCGACATGATGCGATTTCTCTCCGGTGGTGACTGTGAAACGTTGATGGGGTTGGGTTGGAACCCAGAATGGTCAAGTTTTAAACATCATTCAAGCGGATTCTATTTGATGCGTATGGACAACGGAATTCACACCTGTTACGAAGGGAATAGCTCAGCAGCCGGGATCTCCAACTGCTGGCACAAGGAGTACTATCGCGCCGAGTTTGAAGCCGGAAGTGTTGAGATCGCCGGTGGCAATCAAATGACTATCCACCGAGTCGGCCAGGAAACGGAGGTATACGAAGCGCCGGCCATTTCCCGCACCGGTCATGAGTATCTGTTTGATGAATTTCTCAACTGGCTTGATGGTCGAACCCCTTCTGCCACACGGATTGAAGATAATATTAAGAGTTTTGCTATGGTCATCGCCGCAATGGAAACCACACTTGATGGACAGCCCAAACAAATCGCCGATTATCTGGCTGGGTGAGGGCGGGGCGCACCCAAAGAAGGATAACTCCGATGTTCTTAGCAGAAGACCTACAATATTGAGGGATGGTTTATTTTTCTGAAATATCACTAAATGCTTGAGAAAATCCAGCCACCGGGGAGTATCAACCATGTGTAATGCGTGATGCGCAACTAACTTTATTACGTATTTCTCGTTACGTATTACGCTTCAGGTACGGATCCAGTTCTGGTGTAAATTCTCACGAATATAGTGATACTTCACCACCCGCTTCCAAAACTTGAAAAGGGGTTTTACGATAAAAAAGAAACTTGCGTGTATCGCGCTAAGTTGCGTACTACTGTTGAGCGTCGTTGTGCTATTTATAAACGCACAAGCGCCCGAAGAATCAAAGATCGCCTTCGGGTCCGGTCGATGTCCTCCGGGGAATCCACTGGTGCGCAGCGAAATCTACGTTATGGATGAGGATGGGAACAATCAACGCAGACTAACGCAAAATCCCGCGATTGAAGGCTCTCCAGCCCCGGGCCCATCCCTACGGATCGCCTTTAGCTCCCGTAGGGATGGGAACGATGAAATCGACGTTATGGATGCCGATGGGAACAATCAACGCAGACTAACGAACAACCCCGTCTTTGACAGGACTCCTGCCTGGTTTAGTACTGCTAATACCATTTCTCTAAAATGCTTGTGCATTGATCGCGTGAATCAGGTCAAGAAATTTGCATGGAGCGGAACAAGAAGTCTCGTCTCCGTGCAAATCCGGCGGGGCAAGATCCCCCGCCTACGGTGTAAGTGGGCGATATATTTACGACATCATATGCACTGTTATTCACGAGAAATGGTATAAGTATCCTGTCTCCCCTGCTGGCAAGCTCAGAGCAACATGGGGCTGGCTTAAGCAGAAAAGCAAATAAAGTCTCCCTTTTTCCACCACAACAAAGCTCCGCAACCGGCGGCGGTCGAGTTGGAGCCCCGATAAGATCGGGATAAACTGCGCAACGTATCAAGACCAAGCAACGCCACTCCGCTTTAAGTCATGGGCTAACCAACTCCCCCAATCCCGCCAAAGAAGTAGAGTGCGGATTCCTGCAATTCAACTCAGCTTCGTGGCTTACTACAAGCGAACAACCCATCAAGTATCGTAGGGTACGCGAATAAATAGTGAACCTTCAACAGCGGTTGGAGATTCGTTCGTTTTTAACCACTTTATCGTCACTACAATCGTCAATTCAGGGAACGCAGAACTCACGGCGTTATAGAAGGAGCTAAACATGGGAAGCAAAGAAAGCAACTACGGCAACCCGTTAATCTTCAACATGAATTTGGGCAAGCCCCTCAATTTCACGGCCGAGGATTTCAGCCAAACCAACGCCGATGGCAGACCTATCATTCCACCGACACAAGAACAGAAATACATCCTTGATAAGAACGGCTGGGTTCTGATTCCCGGTGTCCTGACGGAATCGGAGATTGAGGAGATGCGCGAGTTCTGTTATCGTCTGCGTGATGATCCAGAATCGATCCCCGAGCACGAAAGATCGACGTATGGCGGACCTTTGCAAACCCTCACTGATCATCCGGTCGTTGTCGGATTTGCGAACGAGTTTTTAGCGAGCCCGCATCTACAGAGTGAGGAATGCTACGGCTTCCGCATGGAGATGAGCTTCCCTGCGTTGCGTTCAGCCAAAGATAATAAGCCGTTTCCTTTCATGCCGCACAACGGCAATGGTATGTTTCGTTTGCCGGGTGACTGCATGGAATACCACTGCATTCCGGGTAAGGCGTATTTGGGACTCACCCGCGTCGTATGGGAATTCAACCCGATTGAAAAGGGAGACGGGGGGACGCTGTTTGTGAGTGGAAGCCATAAGGCTGCGTTCAGTGCGCCAGAATCCCTGCACGATCCGAACTCTGCACTTTGGGATACCTATTCATGTCCAGCGGGTTCGGTCATCATTTTTACGGAGGGAATCACCCACAGCGGTCAACCGTGGACGAACAAAGAATATGACCGTGTTTGCATCTTTAATGCGTACAATTCGGTTGACAGACGGTGGACGCGGTCAAAACCTCACGCGAAATTGCTCGAATCCATGCCGCCTAAACGCCAGACGCTCTTTCGCGATGCCTATGTCAAAGGGAATCTGGTTGGTGCGGAATATGGCATATTATACTAAGAATTAGCAGACTTTCAGCATGTATGCCGACTGATGCTGTTAATCAGCTGTAAACACGAGTTTTTCAGTTAATCTCGTAGAACGTGCTGCTAGCTCGTTCAAAGACTCAATTGGGCGCATCGGAACAAGCTGGCAGCATGTTCTACTTGCATATTACCCGTGAGCACTGTGCGGATAGTATAATTAATGGGGCAGGTTGGAAAGCACTATTGAGAAAGAAAGGAGAACAGCCATGGAGACACGTTTCTTTTCACTGGCTAGTTTTGTCATCGGCGCAACGTCTTTGACGGTCGAAGACACGATCAACCTGCTGCCGGGTGAGTCGAGGTTCGAGATGCGGCAGCTTTTCACCGGCGGGCGCATGCCCAACGTGGTGGTCGCCACCGATGGCATGGTGCTGGCGACCTGGGGCGCGACGGAGGCGGTCGGGAACCGATGGTGGGATAAGGGCCTCCAGGTTCGCCGCAGCGAAGACGGTGGGAAGACCTGGGGCGACCCCATCACGATTGCCAACCCTGGCTGGCAGGGCGGCGGGCTGACGGTTGACGAGACCACCGGCGACGTCCTGGCGTTCGTCGAAGCGCATCACCCACCCGCCTCGTTGACCGTTTACCGCAGCACCGATCACGGCAAGACGTGGCAGCCGCAGGAGACTGTGGTGCATCCGGACAGGAATGGCAACGTCCCATCAATGCACATGGCCGAGCATGGGATCACGCTGCGGCATGGCGAGCAGAAGGGCCGGCTTCTGCGGCCGGCGCGATGGTACGGCGGCGAGGACAAGCGCGACAACTTTTTGCAGCACTACAACACCGCCATCTACAGCGACGACGGCGGTGCGACCTGGCACACCAGTAATCCATTCCCGGCGAGGGGTACCGGCGAGGGGACAGTGGCCGAGTTATCTGATGGCCGTATCTACTACAACTCTCGCCGGCACTGGGACCCAGATGGCCTCAAGTTGATGCGGTGGGAAGCCTGGAGTGACGACGGCGGCGAGACCTGGACGGATCATCTGACGGTCTCCACGGTCCTGTCCGACGGACCGCTCGACCCGGCTGGGAGCTGCCATGGCGGCCTGGTGCGTCTGCCAGTCCGTGGACGGGACGTTCTTTTGTACAGCAACTGTGACAGCCCCAGTGGTCGGAAAGACATGGCTGTCTGGGCTAGCTTCGACGGCGGCAAAACGTGGCCGATTAAGCGGCGAGTGTTCGACGGCCCCTGCGCTTACTCCTCGCTTAACGCTGGTCGGCCCGGCACGTCAAGCGAAGGATGGCTCTACCTCCTGTTCGAGGGCGGCCAACGTCACAAGTATGAAGGCGGTTATCTGGCCCGGTTCAACCTGAGCTGGCTGCTGGAAGGTGAGAAGACCGGCGACGGCGAATTGTCAACCTGGATTAGGCAGGCAAAGCACAATTGATGACTTGATGAACCGATACAGCCAGTCACCCAATCTAGGAATCATATCAAAGTCAATCTCGTAGAAATCGACGTATATGCTCGCATAGTCGCCATGCCGTCTAGCCTCCACGTATGGCAGGCCCAACCGCTTGCATTTGCGCCAGTGCTGTGGGTAATCGAATACATCAACAAGCGGAAAAAACATCACCGACAAGGAACTCTCATAACGGCTCTAGAATTTGGTGGTTCTATTGAAATGCCCAGCGAACCGGAGGCAAAACGAAGATTTGCAACCCGGTCGACGTCCTGTAAACAGAACTCTGAGGATCATTCATGATCCTTAGCCCCGTGCTCCTTTTCAAACAGGCTCTAAGCTCGACTTTGTACACTTAAGTGGTATGACAAACGGTGTCAATCAAGCGTTGAAGAAGAGCGGTGGAGATTTTAACTATTTGGTCTGTTTGGTTGACCTGCGAAAAAGTCGATGGGGGTTTCCAATACCATCACGGCGGAGCAAGATGCTCCGCCTACGGGTTTGGTGTTGTACGGCTCTCGTTACAACCCGATCGTTGTACTTTTGTACAAAGTCGAGCTAAGTCAATCTTATATTCCACACGTAACTCTGAAGAGCCTGAAAAAAAACGCATGTGCCTTTAGCAAGTTTCATTCCCACACTTATCTCTGAAGAACCTTATTACCTTTCGAGGTAAACAGAGAGTCACTAGTTCCGCGACATCGAACTGTTCCAATAGTCCGAAACAGAAGAGTGTGGGATACTGTTCGTATTCCAGACGATCCTCGATGAGTCGTTTCAAACTCGGAAGCCCATTTTGAACGACAACCCGATCTATCCTATCCGGATTCAAGCCGGCAGCCATTATGGCGACAATTCCGGCAGTCCATCCGCTGGAATGCACGGACACCTGCTGAATACCGAATTGCTGGCAAGCCCATTTTACCACGGCGTCGATCTGGCCCACCTGTAATCCCAGTGCGCGCTCACCTACCGTCCCTATCATCATTGCGTAATGCGACGGAGCGGCGCCCTCCGGGGTGCATTCTCCCATGAATAAAGGGTCGACTGCAATGACACGCGAGCCGGTTTCGATCTGTTCCTTGACAATCCCTTCCATTGCCGCACGCCCATCATCCGCAAAGACAATTACCGTGTTTTGTGGAGAGGGTTTGGACACCGCCAGTGCGGAAATGCTGCAGGCTTCCCCAACAGTGAACTTGTACCATGCAGCTTCCAGTTCTCCGTGTGAAGCGCGGCGAACGGCAGTCGCCTTCGTTCGCATCGGTTTCAATTTCAGTAGATTGACAAGACGAGAACGCGCCTTCTCCTGCCATTTTCGGACGGCGCTTGGGTCATCTGTTGGCGGGCGGTTTTTCGGTAGAGATGAAAGTTGCGCCTGAGCCAATGTAAAGAAATTCGCGTTGTCTTCAGGCAGCCCCATCTCTAATTGATCTTGGCTAAGCAATTCTGCTTCTGAGAGAATTTCTTCCCGGCTCGGCATATCTAGCTGGAGGTGATCTTGAATGAAGCGGTAAAATTGTTGCCGGTTGTCCCGATCATAATTATGTGTCCCCGGTTTTGTGTTCTCGTAATATTCAAAGTCTGCCTCGCGGTCGAAGAGTCTGAAGAATGGCACGACCGGATCGAAAACGGAAGGCTTTGCACGCTCCGAAACAAAGCAGCAATCGTCTTTTTCGTTATAAATTAACAAAGTAGGACGGGGAGCGAGCATGGCGGTAAGATGAGTGTAGTCCGCAATTGAAACCAGATCCGTCGGATTCTGCTCGAGATCGCCGATATCGGATCGATTAGCGACGCGCTGATCCAATCCGATATGTCCCGCATTCGGCACCAGCACGGAGATTCGCTTATCCAATGATCCGAGAATAATCGTTTGCCAGCCCCCACCCGACAACCCTGTCATCGCCACCCGCTGCGCGTCCGTAGCAGCCTGATCCAGAAGCACATCCAAACCGCCGCGCACGGCGAGATAGAACACCGATAGCCCGCTTAATCCGCAGAGATTGAGATACGTCGATCGGTTGTGCTTGTAGTCGATATCTCCCAACTCGCCGAACTGAAGCCACTCCGGATGCAAAGCCAACATCCCCTTTTTTGCGAGATTGATACATCGGAGCTGTTCATATGCAATCGCTTTTCCTATAGGACCTACGTGTCCATTGACGTTCAACACCGCTGGGATCTTTCCTTGAAGATTTATCGGCTCATAAAGCAGTGCAGGAATCCACAGACGGGGAAGTGCCTCATACCGCAACTTCCGAATACGGTATCCCTCGCCGGTTTCCAGTGTGTCCCCCCAGACAGTTTCAGGCTTCCATTCAATCCATTCGTTCGGAACCCCGCGAAAAACAACCTCGTCAAGAATCCGGCGGCGCAGCCGGTCGCTTTCATCCTGCCACTCCGTCAAGGTTTCGGGAGCAGAAAGCGGCGGGATACGGGCCTTGATGAATTGTCCTATCTCGCGATGGATTTCTTCAGGATCCAGGAGTCTCTCATTCAGCCATGTTTCGAGAATGGACCGTTCATCACAAACGGCAGTCGAAGTAGAAATCTTCATAGCCATCCTGCTCTATACGCTCGCTTTAATCGGTATGACAGCTTTCATTTCAAGATGAGCGAACATCGTGTAATCGAAAGCAAATCAAATGGATGATCGTAACTGTTTAGTGCATCGTTTGGTTCGTAGTATTACAATTCATCGCACCTCCGGTCTGGGCATATAAGCCACCGATTCGTCGGAATTAGCGTTGTATTTCCCTACTCGGCGTGTTCTCTGCGCCCGCTCGGTTTGGATTGGCAAATCCAGACCGAAGGAGCAAACAGTTATGGATAATCTATGCTGGTATTCAATTTGAAGATTCGAGTGTCGCGCTAGAAGGTCTATCATCGCCGGTAGTGTTCCCCAATATTGATTCTGGTTGCAACTTTGCCAAGTGCGGGCCATGTTACCGGGGGCAGGTTGTGAATCAATCGCAATCTGCCGCTTTCAAATTGATTTCAATGAAATCACAATCTACTCACCGTCAACCCGCCGTCCTGTACGATTACCTGCCCGGTGGCATAAGGGAGCTCGCCACGGCCGAGCACCGCGACGGCACGGCCGATGTCCTCGGGACTGCCCCAACGGGGTTCGAGGGTAAGCCCTTCGGCAATCAGACGGTCGTACTTTTCCTTCACGCCGGCGGTCATGTCCGTCTCAATGATTCCCGGGCGCAGTTCATAGACCGGAATGCCGTGATTTGCCAAGCGAATTGCCCAAAGACGCGACGCCATGCTGAGGGCTGCTTTGCTCATACAGTAATCGCCGCGGTTGACTGAGGCAACCACCGCCGAGATCGACGTCACGAAGATAATCACGCCCGCATACGCGGCGTCCTTTTCTTTCTGCTCGATCATCCATCGCGCCGCCGCTTGGGTGAGAAAAAACGGGCCGCAGCAGTTGACTCGCATGAGTTCGTTGAAGCTTGACTCGTCAGCCTCCAAAATGTCGGCGCGGCTAGTCGGTGCAACGCCGGCATTGTTGACCAAGATATCCAGGCGCCCGAAATACTGTTGAACACCATCTAGAATCGCCTCGCGATCGTCCCTCTCGCCAATATCACCCCGAACGTACAGCACTTCGACGCCGAGATCTTTGAGTTCCTCCAATACCGGTTTCACCTTGGCTTCATCACGGACGCCGTTCAAGGCAAGATAGTAGCCGTCCGCGGCCAGAACCTTGGCAATGCCTAGACCGATGCCGCGCGTTCCGCCGGTGATCAGCGCCACACGGTTAAGGGTATTCGCCAACTTAGACCTCCGCTAAAACGTCTTTTTAATCTCTTTGAGCCGCTTGGCATCTTCGTTGTTCTTGTAGTAATTGTCTAACGGATAGCAGCCGCTCGGAAGTCCGTTGCGCGGCGCCGTGGTGCAATCACTAAAGGTCCGGCAGATACGCCGCTTGTCAATCGTGCCGGTCTCGGTGGCATCTGCCAGGATCTCCGGATAGGAGAGCATCACACGCCCCAATCCCACCGAGTCTACCCAGCCTGTGCGCACCACAGCCTGCGACACGTGCGGGAGGTATTCTTGCAGATACGAGTAGGCAGAACCCACCAGGATCAGATTGGGAAATCGTGCCTTGAGCACCTTGACCACATGAATCTGGCGAGCGACGCCGACCAGTGGATCCTCGGGGGGCTGGTAACCGTCACTCGGGGGAAAAAGCGCGGGCCGCTGGATGTGTGGACTATAGTAGGGACTACCCGCCGTGAGATTGACCAGCCGTATCCCCAACGACTCCATCAGGTTGAGAAAGCGTTCCGGTTCGTCAAGGTCGTATGTGATGGGGTTTTCGGGATTCACGCCAAAGGCGTAGCGATACGGTAAGATGTCGTCATAGTCTTCGGGAATTCCCGGACCGAGCTTGGTCGCGGTGCTATGGTCGGGATGCGGCTTGAAGGGGACAAAGTCGAATGTGCTCAAGCGCACCCCAATCTCCAGCTTTGGCACTTGAGCGCGTATTCCCTCGACGACCTCGCGGAGGAAGCGAGTCCGGTTTTCAAACGATCCACCGTAAGGTCCCGAACGCGTGTGGGCGCCCAGGAATTCGTGCAGGAGATAACCGTGGCAATGCTTGATGTCCACAAAATCCGCGCCGGCGCCGTGAGCCGTGCCGGCCGCCGCGATATAGTCGTCGACTAGCCGTTTGATGTCATCATCGCTCAAAACAGCATCATCGCTCGTGATGCTAAACTTGCGATCCAAAAGGGGGTGCCTGTACGAAATGAGCGGAATAAGTCCTTTCTCGTCTTTCGGGCGTGAGAAGCGCCCCGAATGTGTCAGTTGGAATCCGATCAGGAGATCGTCGGTGTTTCCGTATCGCGCGCGATGGGCGCTCAGGAGCGCTTCCCGGAGCAAGGCGATACCGCCCTGATTTGTCTTGTTGATGATGAGTTGGTTAGGATTCGCGCTGCCATCCGGCCGCACCGCCATCGCCTCGCCGCCCCAGATGAGTTTGGCTCCGCTCATTCCGAAGCGCTCCCACCGCCGGGTCATGGACTCGGTCACGCCGCCAGTGGTTGTGCCGTCCCAACCCTCCATAGGCTGGACGCACCAACGGTTGCCAATCGTGCGTTCTCCGAACCGGATTGGCTTTAAAAGCGGTGAATCATCTCCTGTGAGGATCGCATCATCCGTCGGCAACTCCAGACCAAGATGCTCAAGGTGCTCGCGGAAATTGTCGATCGTCTTGAACGACGCGATACGCCGAAAGTTCCGTTTTTGACTCACTTGGAAACCTTTTCAAATTTCCCTTAACTGAAAAATTTGTAATCGGGCTGCCCTTGCGCCATGCGTTGAACGTAAAGAGCCGCTTCGCGGGCATGGTAGTCTCCCCACAAGCAGGCTTCGCCCGAAGGTACGACGTGTCCTTGGGGTACATGGTCCCAGCCGTTCGGCCGGTGATAGACCGCGTGCAGGATGAGCCCCTGGTGCGCTTTGGAATGACTTAAATAGGGGTCATCAAGCAGCGTTTTCAGCACGGTGAGGCCTGCCCGGAGGTAGTGGGTTCCCGCGTCGGTCTCCCCTCGCCGCTCAAGCACGCTGCCCAGCCGAATCAGACCCTGGCAGGCTATGCACCCCGCCGAGCTGTCCACGGGCTCATGTTCGTTGAAGGGGTCTGCCGGACGGTGAAGATAATCACCCATCGCGGCGAGGCCTGGCGCGCCCGTATCCCAGTAGGGGATGCCGTCGGTAGGCGTATTTTCGATGTAGAAATCGGCACTCGCTCTTGCGGCTTTGAGCATAATGCCCTCAATGGATTCGCGCCCGCCGAATGGCTCAAGCTCACCGTCATCAAGTTCTGTCAAGAATTCAAGCTGTTCGGGATACGCCAGAATAATCCATGCCAAGCCGCGGGTCCAGGTGGAGAACGGTGAATACCCTTGCTGGGTGCTCGGACAACGATAATTTCCGTTGTTCGTGTTGAACAGGCTTTCATGTGCAACGCGGCCGCGCACGTCATAGATATCCCGACCTTCCCCGTAGTAAACGTTATAGCGCGCCGTGGCACAGGCATGCTGAATCAGACGCCCGAGCAGGGATACGGGCTCGTCCTTCTCACTCATCAACACGTGCCTCAGCCGGTGGGCGATCGCCAGCACACGCAGCGAGCGAGCGGTGTCCGAAAAAAGCGACTGCGGCCCATTGAAAGAATAGATGTAACCGCCGCCGTCGTCGGTGCAGGACCAGCGGCTCGCCTGCACGGCGCCGGAAAGCTTGATCGCCAGCTCGTAAAATCTCCGTTCCCAGGCGTTCTCGGGAATGCGGCCCTCGTTCACCAGGCGCATGAGATTACCGTAGGTGCTGACGTTGTTGAAGCCGTGATCGTGTACGCCGGTATGGGAAACGTGTGTCGCCATCACCTCGACGGTTTTGCGCCGGCCGATTTCGAGAAACCTCTCGTCACCAGTAGCGTCGTACTGCAAGATGGCCGAGCCGTACTGAAAGCCCTGCGTCCATTCGGTCCATCCTTGGGTCGTGTAGCGCCCCTCGACCGTAAAGACCGGCGAGCCGTCCTCCGGTTTCCAACTGGCTTCAATGTCCCTAATCTTTGCGCCGGAGAGCGTCCAGAAGTGCTCAAGATCGGGAAGTAAAGATTCCGGCGTGATGGAATCGTCCACTCTAATCATGACATTTCTCAATATTGGGTTTGCTGCACGTCCTTAGCCGGTTAAAATGCTTGGCTCTTCAGAGTAGTAGGGAATAACGATCGTTATTCCCTACGGCCGAACTAGGCGGATTTGAGTGCTCGACTGCGTAAGTCCTAAGTTAATTTCATTTTCCACACTTAACTCTGAAGAACCTAAAAGTTTAATAAAAAGTTGGTGATATGCTATTTTTATACTTTGATTCAGTATATCACCTGTCTTGAGCCCATTGCCTGAATCGGGCACGATGGGTTCTAACTGGGGAGAAGCTCAGGTGACTGGGCTTCTCTACCACCCGCACTTTCCCCCGTTTTGGGACAGACTCCCATCAGTGAGCTTTGCATCTAGACTGCTAGGTTTTGGGATATAGTTTGCCGCCAAGGTGGCGCACGAAACCTGAGCAGTTGTTCCATGGTCCACAGATAGTCGGTGATGCCAGCGGCCATTGCTGGGGTGCGCTGTTGCCGGTCATAAATACCTCGCCACAAGGCAAATATTGTATCAGTGCCTCCCATCTCCTGTCCGTGCCGGAAGGCTTGTTGCACAACGCGCAGCATATCGGCAATATCATCACGATAATGACTCTCCGGATCCTTGGTGAACCACTTAGGGGCTAAGCCATCAGATGAAAATCCATAAACAGGTTGACCATCAATCTCCACGGTCAAACGGACAAATAGGCAGGGCAGCGCGGTCATCACGGCAATTCCGTAGCGAAACGGCATCCGCGTTTTCATATTAAGAATGTACAGATCAAGATCCAGAAGTGAAATAGTCATATGCGCCCCAAAAATTGATCTCGGCCTCGAACTAAGCTCTCCATTTTTTTGTCGGCAACGCTACGCGGTAACATCCAGAAGCCGCAGTCTGGGTGAACCCAACGCACCCGCTCTGCACCAAGCACCTTGACGGCCTTTTCAATGCTCTTAGCCACTTCGTCAACGGTCTCGACTTCATTATCCTTGATGTCTATAACGCCGACTCCCAGGGCAATGTCCTGGCGTAAGTCGCAGAAAAACTCCAACTCGTCTAAGCCTCGACGGGCAAACTCAAGAATCAGGTGATCGACGTCGAGATTATTGAGAAATGGCAGCAGATTACGCCAGAAGCCTTGCTGAATGGTTTGTCCACCGTAGTTGCCAAAGCATAAATGCAATCCCTTTTGGCCCTGGACGGCATTGAGGACATGATTGATAGGCTTATAGGCCCAGCTCGCATCTTCGGGATGCCCAGTTAAATTGGCTTCGTCAATCTGTATCACCGTAGCGTCAATTTCGGCTACTTGCCGGCGCAGCACCTCAGCGATCTCGTTTGCTAGGGTTGGCAGGTCGTGGTAATGCTGGTCGAGCAGAGTCTTGGCCAGCATATACGGTGAGGTCAGCGTAAACTTGAGGGGATGGCCGGTTAACGATTTAACGAGTTGCCACGCTGCCGGCAAATTGAGCAACCCTTCCCCAATCCTGTCTCGTACCACGCCGGCCGGTTGCGCTCGAAAAGCCATGCCGGACTGAGTTCGAAACGTACTCAATTCCTCTCGGCTCAAATGTGTGCTGATGCCGGCCATGGGACCGATGAAATAGTCAATCATACCATTGGTTTCGGGGTGCATAATATTAAAGCGCGATAGTTCGCCATCGGCCAGTAGATCAAGACCGGCTAATTCCTGCGTCTTGAGCACCACCAGAATAGCGTCATGAAGATTAGGCGTTGACGGCATGGCCGCCAGCCATGCCGGTATAGGATAGCTGCCAACCACGGTGGTCTTTATAAGGTCCATAGCAACTCCTTTTCCCCAACGAGCCGATGATGCCTGGCGTCAAATCTCGGGCTCCGCCTCCGACTTATCCTGCGGGTGATAGTTGATAACGCGCCGTCCGTGTTCTAAATCGTAAAGCGGCCAGGTACTGTCTGAAACCCCAAACACAACCTCGAACTTCACGCCGGGATGCGTGAGAGCATGCTCGAACACACGAGCCGCGTCACCGTGACTGAGTTGATGCGGGTGTGTGGGAAGGTCACGGTCGTGCTTGAAATTGCCAATCCGAACCGCCACAAATTCCATGTCGAATCGCGCGGAGTACATATACCCCAGACTTTCCCCAAACACCTTGCTGATCGAATAGTAGGTCTCCGGTCGCGGCGTCATATCAACCGTCCGCATGACGTCTTTGGGATAGGGCGCAAGCAGCCCAGCCCGACTGGCGAAAGCGATTCGTCGCACGCCGTTTTGCCGCGCCGCTTCAAAGACATTGTATGTGCCGATGAAATTGTTCGGGAGTATCTCTTCCCAGGGCGCCCCGCTCGACGGATTGCCCGCGAGGTGAATCACTGCCTCCATGTCCTGCGTGGCTATAAGGACGCCATCGAAGTCAGTGATATCCCCAACGACTGCGTCTTCGAGTTCGGGCGTCGGGACGCGGTCAAAACCCCGCAGAGAATACCTGTCTTTCAAACCTTTTACAACGGCCGAGCCCACCCGACCGGCGGAGCCGGTGACGAGAATTTTCATTCGCTGCTCCTTTTCTAGCACCAAATTTCTCTGAGTCTTGGCAAGAAGATTTCCGTATCCCGATCATGAATCTCGCCCTGCCAAGCGTTGTTCGTTTCTACGCTGGAACGGTCGTACGATTCCTGGATAAGCTCTGGCAGATCCAGTTGGTGGAACCGCGTGACAAAATATCCGTCGTCCTGGAGTCGAATCTCCCGAAATCCCATCGGGAAACCGATTAGGCATGCCGTGTCAACGACCAGGAAATCACGGTACATCCGGATACGGTTCGTGTGCTTATGCCCCGTGAACAATGCGACAATGGCGGGACTCTCCTTCACGGTTTCCAGCAGACGGTCTGCGCCGCTGAGGACGCCGCTCTGGTCTTCGTAGCCTCGCAGCACCCATGTATGGAGTACCAGCAATATGGCGCATCGATCGGCATAGGCTTGTTCCGCTGCTTCACGGAGTCCGTTGTCAAGCGCGTCGGTCCAAACGCCGTTGCCTTCCTCGATAGGGTCGCACTGATGGTAGATGTTTGCGAGCGCGAGTCGAAGACGAGGCCCCGCATCAACGACATCGATTGTTTCCGGGATGGAGAATCTTGCCGCGAACGGTTCAAAAGATCCGCTTTGTGCATCAGAGTCGTGATTGCCCGGAACGTAATATGTTGGCGCCTCGAACCCGGAAAATACCTCTGCGACCTCCTCAATCGATTGCAGATAGGTTGTCCACGGCAGCTCAAAGGAACTGCCGCCGCAGAGAAAGTCCCCGCCGTGAACGATGAAGTCGGGTTTGAGTGGATTGACCGCCGGCACGATTGCATCCAGAACGGTTCTACTTTGCGTCAGCATCTTCGGCGCCCCGTAGTCTTTCGGCGCACCGGGGTAGTGATGACTGTCTGTCAAAAAAACAAAACGAACGGACATAGCTGCTCCAAATAAAAACGCCCTTTGAAAAGCGGATCGGTTCTCTTTTCAAAGGGCGTTGGTGTTAGATATGTGGCCCGCGTTCGCGGATAATTCTGAGCGCCAGATACGGAACGATCTGGAAAATCATCTCAGGCTCGATCTTACAGTGGCCCGGCAGATCAAATCCGGCGACGGCGCTACGTGCATGCCAAAAGGAACATACTTGTAGAAGAGCGTGCGACGCTCCCCGCCCACGGAATTGTACCATGTTTGAGCTTCTCAGCGAACAAAATGTCAACAGAATTCATCCAGATGATCCTAACCCTCATTCAACTTCCAGCCCGGCAACGAAATATCAAACCTGCGCTCTGGCGCATAAATCCGTTCGCCGGGAGGATAGGGACGATCCTGCGTTACGATATAAACGGCCCCCTCGTGAACATAGACAATTTCATCTCGAACGTCGCCCACCACATCCTCGGTCAACCCATATGCCCACTCGAATGGCAGCCCTTCACATACCGGGCGCACCACCTTTCTGCCCTTCGCGTCATAGAAACCGAACGCCTCCCTGGAAGAATAGAGGAACAGCAGCTCTTCGCCGTCGCCAGTCCAGTTCACTGGCGGGCCCCCCTGGCTGATTGTGTCGGGCTCGAACCGCGTCAGCGGATCTCCCTGGCCACTCACCAGATTCAAGATCCCGTAGTTTTCCCAGCGATTCCCCATCCACATTTCCAAACCCGGCAGATCCGGCCGGAAATTCCCCGCATAGATGCCCTGCACATGACCAAACCGGTGATGCCTCAACAGCGCCCCGGTGCGCGCATCCACTAAGAAAAATCCCGGATCGCTGCCGGCAATCCCAATCTCGGGACCATTGCTTTCATCGCCGTCCAATTCCCCAAACGCGGCGTGATCGATATGCCCGGCCCCCCCTGAATCTTCGATGTATTCCGCGCCTTCCATCAGCCACAGGAGGTTCCCGTCCCCATCGTAAAGCTGATACCCCGGCAGGATCTCATCGCGGCCATCCCCGTCCACGTCATAGAACCACATGTACATCCCATACCACGACTCATGCGCATCCTGACGCCACCGCAGATTCAAGGCCTCATCGTAGGCCCAGATGGAGTACCCGGTTCCCTCGCCGTCGCCATCCCTCAGGATCAGATCCTGCGCCTTCTCTGTCTTGCGAATTCGGCACGGCCACAAGGCCCCTAGCTTGTGCAAACACGACCTCACGCTCTTTCCCCGATACCCGCGATACGGCCCTGTCTTTGGCAGTTCTGTCTCGGCCGTTACCTCCCCTGTCCGTCCGCTGACCATCCGCAGCAGATCCCCTTCGACCCCAATGAAGTCCTCCACACCGTCCCCATCCAGATCGTGTACTACCTTGTGTTTTTTATCTAAACCCGCCGCCGCGGCATACACCTGATCCCACTGCTTTTCTCCCTCCACATCCAGGCACACCACCCGAAGGCCCGATTCCGTCTCCTGCTGCAGCACGATCTCCTTCTTCCCGGCCCCACGGAAATCTCCCAACCGCACCTCGCAGGGCCAGTATTCGCTTACGTCGATCCGCTTCCACAGCACCGGCTTCGGGTATTTTTCCGCTGCCTCCGCTACCTCCCGGTCATAGGCACTCTGACGGCTTGCGTATGCCGCCCGGGCGGGCTCCGACGCGGTAACCCGTACCCCATACGTCCGGCTGCGCGTGTTGGTCCGGATGCCAACCTTGCCCGTCTGAAACTTCTCGTCATAGGCGACAAATATTTGCTTTCCATCCACGTAGCACGCCAACCGCTCTCCTTCGCACACCGCCCTCAGGTGGTAATACCGACTTCGGTCCACCCCATTCCGGTAATCGGCGAGCATGGTCCATGCCTCATCCTCACGGCGATACAGCACAAAGCGCTCATATCCCTCTATGGCGAAGATATAATACCGCCGCAGATCCTGATATCGCACCATCAGGCCTGAGAGGCCCACAATGGCGTGTGGTTCGTCATTGTTCGGCTGGGTAAACGCGTTCAGTTGCCGAACAAAGGCCTCCACTGTGTAATCCGCCCACAGCGGCTCCCCTGTTGTAAGGCAGCGGCCGGTTTTGTTGTGATGTTCCAGCACCGGCACCTCCCCATCCCGAACCACCCGATAGGAACTTGGCCGTTTCCCCTGCTTGGGGCCCCATTCCAAGGCATTGTTCCAGCCCTTGAAAACCTTCTCCTCCACGCGTTTATCCGGCTCGCGATAGTCCAGAATTTTGCCTGCCGCGCATTCTGACAGATCGATCTCTGCCAGCACCACATTTGACTTGCTGTCTTGGGCCACTTCGCCCCCTTTCTGAATGGGGTAGTGCACTACATGTAATGCTATGAAATGTAGTGCACTACCGGATTCTTTATTGGGTTTTGATTAAGCCCCAAGTTTGGGCGAGCTTATATTGGGGATTCACAGCGGTGGCTTGATTGAACCCCTGCGCTATCTCGTCTGCTGTCCGTACGACATTCGAAATACGGAGATTGTCCAAAACACCCACATAGAACCCTTTAGTCCCATTCTCCGCACCGATGAAAAGGTCACTTTCAATGCCAAGGTCCCCACTCTGTTCCGTTTCCTTAAGGAACTGACCATCCAGATAATATCTCAGCATCGCACCGTCATAGGTAGCGGCATGGTATTGCCACGTACCAAGAGGCGCGGGCTCATCTTGCAAAAGAATAGCTTTCACTTCGGGCGGGGTGACAAAATGGGGTCCAAAAGCGTCGTTAATCTGGACAAACTCATATCCCAACCGCGGACCACCCGCCCTCTTATCGAAGACAAATTGCTCCTCGGCCCCCGCCTCGAGTTTCAGCGTCCATGCCTCAACGGTGATGTTTTGCGTGATATCCAGCGTCCCGGATTTTGGAACCTGGATCATTGATGCCCCATCGAATTCGTAACCGTTACCGAACTTCCCTGGGACCAGATTGATCTGGCCGTTAATCGTTCCATCGTTGCCTGCCCCTGAATGGTCTTGGACAGTATCGCCTTGGATGTCATCACACGGAAAGTACAATACTGTATGGTCATCCTGTGAGAACCCAACAACGGGAGCAACCCCTAAAAGCAATGCGGCTGCAAGAAGAAAAGCGAATCTCTTCATCACGAAATCCTCCTTTAATATAACTACGCGATGGTTTTTAATTGTGTAGAGCATTATGAACTAGGTAACAACGGTAATTATTGACCGTTCCTTTCTACATGAAAATAGATGCAATTTATATGGAAATATAAATGCACAATCCATGAGATTCCTTAAGCATAGCTCCCGATGTCCTTGCTCCATATGGATAACAAGTCTCATCTCGAAAGTTTTCGGGACAGCCATCAAGATTATAACGTAAGTTCTCCTTGCGGAGATATACTCTAACGGAACAGCCAATCAGAGATAATTTCCGCCATATAGACAGAAATTTAGTTTTCCAATTACGCACAAGGTTTTACGCCATACAGGTATTGCACATGGCAACCTCGTACCTTGTCAAAGCTCGAAAAGTTTTTATGAGTATAGCGGAGCTAAGTCATTTAGTCAAGTACTTTCCACTGATGGCAGGCGGAGATGTTCAAGTCGGCCAAGCAATCGGAGAAACCGATGACATCGTCTCGGCACCTGTCGGCGAAGGCTTCACGCCGGATGACCTGGCGGCGTCCTTCTTCCGGAACATCGGCATCGACCCGCAAA
>JAJDTR010000080.1 GCA_022827055.1 Candidatus Poribacteria bacterium
TTGACTCCCGGTTGGATCCATACTCGTTCAAAATCGGCTTCAGCGTTCTCCTCAACGAGGCTTATGTCATAGTGGGCGAACTGGGATATAGCGATGCCGGCCCCATAGGGAAAATTGGCGATATCTTGCCGGATGGTAGATTGCGCGTTGGACAGGAACCTGCGACACAGGCCGTGATTTTGGAACGATCTACAGATCTTGCCAACAAGAAATTGAAAGTGGGCGACGAAGTCCGCATCGACCCAAACTTCAAAGTTGCGCTCGAACGGTTGGAGACTCAAGAGGTAAAAGACTACTACCTGGAGGAGGTTCCGGAGATACCTTGGGAGAAGGTCGGTGGATTAAACGACACGATAAATCTTATCAAAGATACCATTGAACTCCCTATTCTACATCCGGAGATATTTGAGAGTTTTCAATATAGCGCACCCAAGGGGTTCCTCCTACACGGTCCCCCGGGCTGTGGCAAAACACTAATCGGCAAAGCGACAGCACATAACCTGACACAAAGGTTAAAAGCGGAAACCGCAAGCGATGTTGAAGGCTGTTTCCTACATATCAAGGGCCCCGAAATCTTGAATATGTGGCTGGGAGAATCGGAACGGAAAGTTCGTGAAATCTTTCAGATTGCTCGAGAAAAACGCAAAGATGGTTATCTGTCATTCGTGTTTATTGACGAAGCCGAGTCAATCTTGGGAACGCGTCGATCTTATAGATCTCACAACATAGCGAACACCGTTGTGCCGATGTTTTGCGCTGAGATGGATGGTATTGAGTCACTTCAAGATGTTGTCATCATTCTCGCAACCAATCGACCCGACCTTATTGATCCAGCCATCCTGCGTCCCGGTCGCATCGATCGAAAAATCAAAGTGACGCGCCCCGATAGGGAGGCTGCAAACGACATTTTCCGCATCTACTTGACGCCGGAACTCCCTATCGATCCCGAAATTGTTAAAACTCATGACGGCAATCTCGAGGCGGCTGTCAATAATTTGATAGATCGAGTCTCCGATGAGATGTTTCAGCCAACTGAAGAGAATAAGTTTTTGGAAGTTGGGTTGCGAAATGGACGGCGGGATATCCTCTATCGCGGTAATTTATGCAGTGGTGCTATCATCGAATCCATTGTACAGCGCGCGAAGGAATCTGCAATCAAACGAGCAATTAACAACTTGGATCAGGAAACAGGTATTGGGGCGCTGGATTTGATGGATGCGCTTGGCGCGGAGTACAGCGAAAGTGATATTTTCCCTTCAACGGACAGTGTTGAGGACTGGCTGAAGTTGCTAGACTACGACGCGGAAAACGTCGTCAAAGTTTCCCCGATTCGACCGGAAAAATCGCCTTCGAGAAAGACCGCCGGACAAGTAATTTAGCTCCATGCGCGACGCATCGCACTCTCAAGTATATGCATTTCAACCCACCATCCGTCACCATGTAATGCGTATCGTTAGAGGGCTACATTTCTCCTAATGTGCCTTGGGGAGGTAATGCCGCAATACCCGTGAGGCACCCCTCAGACAGCTAGCACGAATCAATTCGACCATACATTATTGGGCGGGGGCGATTGAGCAGCGCATGAGAGTTTCCCCCGCGCACTTAGTGGGCAAGGTAAACCGGCAACACATCACCCCGTCTAGTACGATTAATTATGCAAAGACTGTTTGGCATTGAAACGGAATACGGCATTACGCTTGAAGGCAAGAAAAATGTTGATCCGGTTCAGTTATCAATCGAACTCATCAAGAGTTATCGACCGGGCGACTTTCGTCCGATGTGGGATTATAACGGAGAGGATCCGTTTCGCGACGACCGTGGATTTCGCGCTAATGAGCTGCAAGAACACCCTGATGAGCGACAATATCAAGAACAGGATAGTCAACGCAACCTTCCATTCAACGAAATCAAGAGCGATATGATTCTTGCAAACGGCGCTCGTCTATATAATGATCACGCCCATCCGGAATATTCTACTCCTGAATGCCAAAGTTTGTTTGAGTTAATTGCGCACGATAAAGCAGGGGAACGAATCCTGTATCAATGCGCTGCGCGTCGCAGCGAAACACTGAAACGCGAGGTGTTACTCTATAAAAACAATACCGATTTTCATGGACACAGTTACGGCTGCCACGACAACTATCTGATGAAGCGGGAGATTGAGTTCAATTACCTGAAAGAAAGCATCATGCCTTTCTTTGTGACGCGACAGATTTTTGCCGGGGCAGGCAAGGTTGGCATCGAAACCGAGTCGGGCATCAGTTCCGCCGGATTCTTCCAATTGGCGCAACGATCAGATTTCTTTCATGTAGAAATTAGCGTAGATACGATGCACAATCGCCCGATTGTGAACACACGCGACGAACCGCACGCAGATGCCGCTAAGTATCGCCGACTTCACGGTATTGTGGGTGATGCCAACATGTCCGAATATTCGACCGCACTTAAACTGGGTACAACGGCGTTAGTAATTGGTCTAATCGAACAACGGCGGATCCCTGATAGCTTTTCCATTGACGACCCGATTCAGACAATTAAGGATGTTTCGCGGGATCAAACTTTCGAATGGAAATTAAGGCTGAGCAACGGCGATACAATCTCCGCTGTTGATTTGCAACGTAAATATCTGGATTTAGCCCGGCGGCATTTTGCAGGTCACGATTCCGATACTGACTGGGTGTTGGCTGAATGGGAGTGGGTGCTGAATCGTCTCGAAAGAGATCCGATGAGTTTGACGGACAGCCTGGATTGGGTTGCAAAGAAGTGGTTACTAGAGACATTCATTGACGAAGAGGGAATTAGCTGGGACGATCCGTGGTTACAAAGCCTCGATCTGGAATATCACAATATCGATGAGGACAAAGGGTTATATTACGGACTCCAAGCTCAGGGGTTGATGCGCCGCGTCGTCACAGACCGGCAGATTGAACACGCTATACACCATCCCCCCTCAGATACACGAGCGTATTTTCGCGGAAAGTCGATTAACAAATTTAGTGCCGATGTAAGATCAGTTCAGTGGGATAACATCACATTCAACGTTAAGGGAAGGCCTGTATCCGTGTGCATGAAAAAACTTGCTGACCCGACCCTCGCAGCGGAATACAACCGCGTCCTGAACAATTCATCAACGGTAGAATCCTTGGTAGACAATTTGGGGATTCGGAATTAGCGCGCCTAAGTTCGACTTTGTACAAAAGTAAAACGGTTGGGCTGTACGGAAAGCCGTACAACACCAAACCCGTAGGCGGGGCATCTTGCCCCGCCGTGATGGTACTGGAAACCACCAGCGGGGGACAGGTAAATAGCAGGCAATCACAGTAACATGCAAAAAACTGTCTTCAATTGCTGAAAAACAGTTTTGCCACCGATTATTTAAACAAACTCTAAATCTCCTCGTAATGCAAATGGCGGTGTGATACCCCGGAATTGAAAATAGAATCCCCGTATCCCAACTCAAGTTATCCAGGGATTTTCTAAATGTCATAGAAACAAAAACGTAGATTTGTCTTCATTCACAGGAGGTCATTATCATGACAGCAGACGTGCTTATGAACCTGAGAGATCGACAACAGCGACCGGTGAAACCCTTTGGACCTGGCGATGGCGGCGATGATGAAGGGCCAAAACGCCCGGACACGAACAGTCCCGACCGAAAGGAATTACTCAACCGTATGCGGCGCGTCAAGAAAAACCAGTCGCGCAACTATCGCCAGCGAACAGGGGAATAATTGATGAGCCACAAAGGGGACTTCCTCGCCCTCTTAAAATCCCAGAACTGCCATATCCAGCTCAGCGCTGACGATTTGAACTCAGCAAGTTTACCGCTTGGAGCTACCGGAGATGCGGCCACCCATCAATTGGAGGTAGCAGAGGGAACAACCGTTATTGCGGTGCGCTATCAAGATGGAATTCTGATTGCCGGAGATCGGCGGGCAACCGCTGGAACGTCCGTCATGTACGACCGGGCTGAAAAAGTGTTGCCAATAGATGAATATTCCGTCCTAGCTATCTCGGGATCTCCAGCTATTGCCTATGAAATGGCTAGAGTTCTTGAACATTCATTCCAGTATTTCCGTCGAAGTCAACTTCAAGAGTTAAGCGTGGAAGGAAAGTTGAGAATGCTCTCACGCTTGATTCGCGAAAACTTGCCAATGGCATTACAGGGGATTGGCGGAGTGATTCCTATCTTCGCACTTTACGACCTGAATCATCCAGAAGATGAGAACGGCGGAAAAATTTACTTTTATGACGCCCTCGGGGCGCACTTCGAAAATGCTGCTTTTGCGGTGTCCGGTTCCGGTTCGGTCTGGATTCGAGGAATTTTACGCTATTTGGACCGATGGGAGGGCGGACCGCTCGCAGAGATGGACTTGCAGCGGGCAACTCGAACCGTGTTGAGACTTCTTGACACAGCATCTGAGTACGATGTCGCAACCAGTGGATACAACCCAAAATCCCGCATCTTCCCCACAGCCAAGGTTATCACCCGGGAAGGTATTCACGATTTGCCCGAGCAACAACTAGACGAAATCTATACCGAATTTGTTGACGTAGATTATGCTTGATGAACCATATCGCTGGATTGAGGCGATTAATGATCGTAGGGATTACATAGAGGACCAGCTTCGACCGGGTAGTCCTGTCGTTGGTTTGAACTACAACGAAGGAATGTTGCTCCTAACGATTGGAAGTGGTCAACGTAAGATTTTCGAAGTACACAATCGAACCGCACTGTGCGCAATCGGGCACCCCGCCTACATAGAGCAGTTGCGAATGTTGGCGACGGATACTGCCTCTGTGCAAGGATTTCAAAACTCGGTGGACGACGTGACCCTACACCGACTAGCAAACTTTGTTCTTGGTCCCGCGATAAAACAGACATTTGAGTCTATTTTTGGAGCCGCTCCCATCATTAAGATGCTATTGGCTGAATTGGGGACACTCGGTAGGGAAAATCAGTTTAGTTCCATAAACTACGATGGCGCCGTCGCGACCGATAGCCATGCTCAACTCATCGGAGGCACCGATGCCATTGAAAGTGCGATGCGCCGGTATTTGGCTGATTCTAATTCGAGCGATGGAACACTCATCTCTACCGCGCGCACGGCTTTGGAAATTTGGGCTGTAGGACGGGATCTAAGCTTACATGAGGATGACGAATCGGATGATTCTGAAGGGTCACCCGTAGACAGGGTGCAGTTGCACGAGGTCTTGAAGGAAGAATTGAAAGAGGGGCAGATTGAAGCCGCGGTTTTGGACAACACGCGCCGAGGTAATAGCAAATTCCGCATACTCCAGTCGGAGGAAATTGAAAATCTAACCTCCGATTGGTTGTGAGACAATTCTTAATGACTAACACCGCAACGTCCGAGGAAGATTTTGAGCAAGCGCATTTTTGGAATTGAAACAGAATTCGGATGCATGATCGAAGCGAATCAATTGAGTGTCTCATCCGAAGGAGTCGCCTCAGTGGTCAGAGACCACGTCTTCCACGAGCTACAACTGGGAATTTCTGACATACACTATCGTGATTACGGCGAACCGCCGGGTAATGGCGGCTTCCTCTTCAATGGTGGTCGACTGTACATTGACATGGGGCACCTTGAGTACGCCACCCCCGAGTGCGTGGATCTATTGTCGGTCGTCGCCTACGACAAGGCAATTGAGCGCTTGATAACGCATGTCACGAATGAGCTGGGGCTAAATGAGGCAGTTTCGTTCTTCAAAAACAACATCGACCATTTCACGGGAGCAACTTTCGGATGTCATGAAAACTACCAACTCCGACGTGACGTCCCATTCTACAAGGTTGTCATTCCGGCACTGATGCCGTTTTTCGTTACTAGGCAAATCTATGCGGGAGCGGGAAGGGTTGGAGGATATGAGGAAATTCTTGATTTCGAGGATGCTCAACCTGGCGCTGATGCATTTCGCGGCTTTCAAATATCTCAGCGCGCCGATCATATCGTCACCGAGATTTATGAATGGATCCAGTTTAGTAGGGCAATCATTAACACGCGCGATGAGCCGCTATCGGACTACACGAAATATCGGCGTCTCCATCTTCTCGTTGGGGATACAAACATGTCCGAATACGCTACCGCGCTGAAAATTGGAACGACATCGCTAGTACTTGACCTAATCGAAAGAGGACATCAACCGAGTAATATTGCTTTAGCCGATCCGGTAGGTTCGTTGAAAGACATCTCGCGAGATCAAACCATGCGGTGGATTGTCGAACTTGAGACCGGCGAAACAATTTCGGCGATTGACCTCCAACGCAAATATCTGGAACTTGCACAAAAGATTTTGAAGGGGCAAGACGATGACACGGATTGGGTGCTGGCAAATTGGGAATCTGTATTGAACGATCTTGAACAGGATTGGCAAAGCGTACGCGATCGCGTTGATTGGGCGGCAAAGAAATGGCTGCTAGAAACTTTTATGGAAGACGAAGGGCTAAGTTGGGACGATCCGTGGCTCGAAAGCCTCGACCTGGAATATCACCATCTTAATCCGGCCCGGAGTCTTTATTACGAATTGGAAAACCAAGGTCAAATGGTACGGCTTGTAACGCCGGAGAAAACTGACGCCGCGATTCGCAATGCCCCGGAAACTACACGCGCGAAAGCTCGCTCCGCAGTCATGCGCTACCTGTTTCAAAATAATATGCCGTGCATTGTTGATTGGCACCAAATATATTTTACGCACGAGGAGCCGTTTGAAATGGAGGATCCGTTTCAAACCTATGAAGCGGAAGTCGAAGGATTGCTTAAACGCCTGCGTCGTCAGCCAAGAACGATTCCGGCACGGGAAACGCAAGATAGATCGCAGCGGCGGAAACCTCGAAGGATCAGATCGCAGCACGTCAGAGCGGAATAGAGATTATAAAGGGTCCGTTTCCAACCATTTGCCCACACACAAGATTCTGTTTACATTTCACCGCCGCCAGATTATTGAGAAGGGCACAAGTAGGTACGCTCATATAATCAAATCGGGTAAAACAACCATGTCTGTGTTGAGTGAGGGCGGGGCAACCCCGCCCCTACGATTGAGGAAGAGGTTACGCTCAATGAAATTGTGGTATGCACCCAAGAGCCGTAGGGGTTGGGTGCCTCCCTCATTTGTGCGCCCGCCTAACATAAATGTCAACAGAACCTAGGGCACTGGCAAGGGAAACGCATCTAAAATTTCTGCATCACAAAATAGAAAATCGGGCTAAGTTTGTGACACTATTTTGGGACTCGTAGGTTGGGTTGAACGGAAATTCGTTAGTAATCGCTAATCTTGTAAGAGTTTTCGAGTGCCTATTTTGCTTGAACGCGCCAAAATTTGAGTGAAACTCAACACATTCTACCACCATGAGACTCCTTCTGCAATTAGATGCGTTTCCCCTAGGGCGTAGGCGGGAATCAAGCGAGTGGATAACGAGTGATCAAGCGACTGGATAGGGAACGCGATAGAAATCCCATAGAGATCCGCTTGCCCCGCGTTGGCAAGATTTGATCAATCCTAATTAACCTGAAACCAAATATTTCCTCAAAACTTGGTTTCTCACTTACACAATCCAGCAAGATTTTAAACGTGTATCAAAAATTTACTAATTGATTATCCATCCAGAAGGCATATCTACTGCCCTTCCAATTGTATTCTTCCGAGTCGCTTAAGGAAACCAGCTTTCGTACCGAGATTCATTTTATCAATGATTAAACAGAGCGATGCTAAAATGCATCGCTTTTTTCTTGTTGGACTTTAAGCCTTTCATCAAAGAAACGAAATGCTAATTCTCTGCGCTAACGTTGGAAGCACCTCGTTCAAATACCAGATTATCGATGTTGAAACATCACGCTCTCTCGTCAAAGGGATGGTAGAACGGATTGGCAACCCACCATCAATGTTCAACCATTCCGTTCCGGGAAAACCTGAGCTTCGAGGAGAAATCGAAGCGGAAAACCATAATGACGCCATTGCATACGCGATCAACCTGATTTCGAATGGGGACCCACCCGCAATTAAAGATTTCAGAGAACTGACAGGCGTAGGTTTCAAAACCATCCTTGCCAAGGATATATGGCGTTCCGCACTAATCACCGAAGATGTGATTGCGGCGCTCGAAGCGTATATTCCCCTCGCACCGACTCACAACCCGGCGTACATCGCGTCAATCCGCGGCTTTCAGGAACTCCTTCCGAACACACCGCTTGTCGCAGTCTTTGAAACTTGGTTCCATCAGACAATTCCCGATTATGCTTACGAGTTCGGTGTGCCCCGCACTTGGGTCAACAATCATAAGATTAGGCGCTACGGATTTCATGGTGCGTCACACCGCTACGTCTCCGAACGGGTGCCCCAGCTAATTGAGGGGCCAGAAAACCCTCGATTGCGCCTAATCTCTTGCCACCTCGGCGGAAGTTCGTCCTTATGCGCCATCCGTGGCGGGAAATCAATCGACACAACCTTGGGTTCATCAACACAATACGGCGTGCTCCAATCCACGCGCAGCGGCGACCTCGATCCGTTTGCCGTCCTCTACGTGATGGACCAAGAAGGGCAGACCACCAACGAAATTCGCCGCCAGTTAATCCAAAAATCCGGGTTACTCGGAATCTCTGGGGTAAGCGGCGATCTGCGTGATTTGGAAGCCGCAGCCAGCGCCGGCAATGACAATGCCCGGCTGGCAATGGATACCTATTTCTACGGTGTCAAGAAATATATCGGTGCCTATATCGCCGCGCTCGGAGGAGTTGATGTTATCGCTTTCGCTGGCGGCATTGGCGAAAAAAGCGCAGTCGCTCGGTCAGCTATCTGTGAAGGGATGGAATGGTTCGGTATCCGGCTAGATCCGGACAAAAATGAGCGTCATGCCGGTGAAGGTGAAATCTCTACCGGTGGCAGTCGCGTAAAGATACTTGTTATTCCGACGAATGAGGAAATAATTGTTGCCAGAGAAACCGCAAATGTGATCTCCCAACAGAAAGTTCGTAGGTTGGGTTGAGCGCAACGAAACCCAACTATACTCTACGCTGTTGGAAGTTGCGTTTTTCAAGAGTCAAGAAATGGAGCGTGAGTTTTGCAGGTGGTAGGAGGAGTTCCCACCGATTCCCGACCGTCGCGATTCGGAGAAATCTCTATCGCACTCACTCTTCATTCGCTTGATCTCCTACAAATCTTCGGCGCACAATTGCGCAAAATTAACCGATGCGGAGTATAACTACTAAAACAAAAATACATCAATCTTCAAAAAAGATTTTCATAGTGGACACATCGCTAGAAGTACAGCCCTCTCTCACCGGTATACGTGTCGTTGATTTTGGGCGCTACATTGCCGGGCGAAAATCGGATCAGAGCAAGCTGAAGCAGATTCCGGCATTGTCCAACCTTCCCGTTTCGGACGCATCGAATGAGGAACAGGCTAAATTCTTGGATGAGGAGATTCAGACACAGACCGTGGATTTCTGGATTAGGATATTTCAAGAAGCCGACTTGGGCTGCCACCGCGCGGACTGCCTCGAAGATGTTCGCGGCGCCTATCTACATAAGGTCAATTCGGATGCGTCGGTCAATGAATGGGATGATGGTCGTTCGATCTCCGTTATCCGGATGATGGGCCATCCCATCGGAGATCCGGTGGACACCCCCGCACCGTTGTATGCCCGCTTGAAGAATACATCCATCAAGTTAGGCAACCCGATGCCAAAGTTTGGAAGCGACACAAGAAAGGTTTTATCCGAGATTGGCTATTCGGAAGAGCAGATTGATGAATGGATATCGGAGGGCGTTGTTAAGGAACAACTCCACGACAAATATCTGCCGAGTTGACAACCAAGCCTCACATTTCCCAATATTACTAAATAAACCTAATGCCCTTGATCGCGGAGGCGTTCGTTAGAAAGGGGCACAATCTTGTAAGGTGTGCAGTACACACCAGCATTTGTGCTACTTACCTTATACGTGCAAAGTCAAACCAAACTTCGTGGCTAGCAAGGAAGTAGTTGATGATTTTCAAGGAGACAAACAAAATGACCAACGATGCTGCCGCCACACAAGAAGGCAAAATCACGCTGACCGCTAAGCAGTTGGAAGGTATTATTCGCAAGGTAGTTCGTGAAGAACTAATGGAATTTGCCACGCAGGAGCAAGGAATCTTTAATCTTAATGAGGAATCCCCGCTTTATGAGGATATGGAAGATATTCTTGAACGAAAAAGAACCGGAAAGTTAAGATTCCATACCCGAGGAAACATGGAATGGATAAGACGTAAACGATCTCGAAAGCAAGGAAGAAACACATGAAAGCAGTAGATACTTACAAAATGGATAAGAGCGCCTTTTCAGTGACATCAATCTTGGAAAAATCAGACGACAAGAAATATTGGCATGCCAAAACGCCACAGGAACGCTGGCAAGCCGTTGAATTGATGCGGCAGATTAACTATGGCTACGATCCGGCTATCACTCGGCTTTAAAGAGTTCTTGAAGTGGTTCAATTCATATCAAGCGGAAAAGATTCTGAAGGATAACACCGCCAAAAGCGTTATCACAAAACCGTTCAATCTTTTCAATAGCGCATCTCGATTTTTTGATACCCATGGGAAGGATTGTCAAGGCCTCGATTATCGGTCAGGCATGAGAACTAAACTTTGCTCTTGTGGAATCAGTGCTTAATGATGAGTATATGAAGCCAATATTTTTGACAAGATTTAAGAAAACCGAGTCTTCACAAACGGAAAATTTCGGTCAGTTCAAATGGCTCGGTTGTTTCTGAACTGTGCCGACGGATAGGACAATCTTATCTCCTCAAACCCTTTGACCCAAAGATGCTTGATTACGAATTCGTTGGGGGTAAACTCGGAAAGGTTCATCCAGGCACCCGAAGCAACAACTGCCAGCCAAAATCTCCTCATGCAAGCCCTTTATTTCTCTCTTTTTCTCGTTTCTGCATACCATATCGCGGCGTCTATGAGGTCCATGTACCGTCGCAGCCCCTCTTCCGAATCAAAATCAAACTGAACCCATTCCCGCATTTTGGGTTTTCCGTAAGGCTGAAAATCGGATATTCCTTCCTTAGTCCTCGCCTCGTTCGCCGTATTCTCGGGGAGCTTTAACCCAACCTTCCCCTCGTATAAACAAGCAAACATGGATCGGCCCACATAGTACGCCGGATAGCCAAACATCTGACCTATGCGCACATTCTCATACTGAGACAGGAAGCCGTCAAGAATCGGTTTTTTGGGTTCATTCCTCATCTGTCAGACATTCAATGAATTGCAATAGTAATTCATCATCGCTTACGCTTCCCGGACCGAAAATCCGCAATCGCTTGTTTAGCCACCTGATTCAACTTTCCTGACTTCGCATCTTCTTCAAACTGTCGATCCCAAACCTCGGCATCGCATCTATCAAACCATTCTCGGAAACGAGCTAATTCATCTGCTGATAGTTGTGAAACAGCCAACTGAATTTCTTGTGCGGTGTCCACAATTAACCTACTTGCTACGAATCGATACGCATTGTTTCCAAGTTTTCGTCAACGCCGAATTCCTCGCCACAATCTCGGAGGCGGTTCATCACCTCTTCCGGCAACTCAATACCTTCAGCCATCTGCTCCTCTGTTTTGCGACGCTCCATATCGCCAGCCACAAGCACCTCCGAAAATCCCGGCGCGGGTTTGACATCTCGCATGAAATCAAGAAAACTCGCGGCATTTTGACCATATGCAGCGGAGGGCATAAATGCCCCGACCTTTATGGCAAGAAAGAAACTGCCCAACAACTGGCATTTATGTGCATCGAAACCACCGTTCAGTCCAGCTAGCAGACACGTCAATAGAGAGAATGCGTACCCCTTGTAACCGCCAAAAACCAGGCTTTTTCCGCCGGCGTTGAAATCATTCGGATCGGTACTCGGTCTTCCGTCTTTATCCACAATACATCCCGGTGGAAGTTCCTGCCCCTTGATCCGATAGATGTTTATCTTTGCATTGGCGAGCATGGTTGTCGCGAAATCCGAAATGAGGTGTCTGCCATCCGCGGCAGGTACACCAAAGGCGATGGGATTGCTGCTAAGCACCGCCTCGGCACCGCCAAACGGCGTCGCTACGCCTGCGTTTCGCCCGCCCAATCCAAACGTCACGAAACTGATATATCCTGCGGCAGCGGCGTGTTCGCAGTATTCGCCCAGCCTGCCAATATGATTCGCGCTCGCCAGACTTATCGCACCTATTCCCGTTTTCTCTGCCTTGTCTATGGCTAGTTGCATCGCCCGCCGAGCGGAGTAGTGTCCCCAGCCGTTACGTGCATCCACGAGTGCGGCAGACGGTGAATCGTTGACAATTTCTGGAACGGCGTCGGGAATGAGGGACTTCCCTTCTACAGCTTTAATGTAGTTAGGAAATTGGTAGACTCCATGTGAGGTATGCCCTCTCAGGTCGGCGTTAACGAGGATTTCCGCTTCAACTTCCGCAATATCGCTCGGCGTACCCATTGCCTCGCAGAGTCGTGCGGTAAAACTCCTGAGATTGTCTGCTTTAACTCGAGAAACTGTTGCCATTCGCCCCTTCTATAGAATCCGAGAAATCATGATAGAAACCCAAGCGACTCATGAATTGCGTGTTGATCGATGTTTCATCTCAATCAGACAGTTGTCAGCCACATCACACCCGAACGTGTCCCCGATCTCCTCTGCATGTTTCCTAAGTGTTTGCGCCAAATCTACAATCACGTCCGTAAAGGGCGGATAATGCGCAAACTGATTGTGCTGGTCTTCGTACGGAGCGTCGTAGAGGTCCAACTCCTCCTCTGGATCATTCACCAAGTCGAACAAATGGTTTGGAGAAGAATAGTTTCTAACCGTTCTGGGCCTATCGCTGAGTATCAATTTCCATTCCTTCGTGCGGATACACCGCTGTTCTACGTTGTCTTGAAACAAGATATTTTGCACATAATAAGCGTCCCGCCAGTCCACGGTATCCCCTGCGAGCAGCGGGACCAAGCTCTGGCCGTGCAGGTGGTCGGGTTTATTCAAACCCGACCAATCCAGAATGGTGGGCATCAAGTCCTGCAGCCCTATCATGGAATCTAGTGTAACTCCACCCTGTATCCTTGCCGGACAGTTCACAATAAACGGCACCTTGATAGCGTCTTCGTGGCAGACAAACTTGTACATCCAACCTTCACGGTATCGGAATGTGTCCCCGTGATCGGAGAAATAAACCACGATGGTGTCGTCTCGCAGACCTAGCCTGTCTAACGCCTCCATTGTCCGCCCAACGTTGTGGTCAAGCGCACTTACCGCGGCATAGTACCCGGCAAATGGAATTCCCCTGCCCCGGTAACGTTCATAAAACCGCTTCGGCGCTGTATAGGGGTCGTGTGGCGGATAAAACCCGTTCACCGCGATGAACGGTTTGTCTGCGTTCGCTTGCTTCTCTAGGAACTTGATGAGTTGATTCGTCTGCAAATCAGGTTTATACACGCCATCCTTGCGTCCGTCAACCCAATGCCCTCCAAGAGAATTGAATCCCTCCCATACATCGAACATGGGGGGTACGTCATCGCCGAGGTGCCATTTGCCAAAATATGCCGTTGTATAGTCATCCTCCTTCAGAGCGTCGAATACCGTCCGTCGTTCGTACGAGACATCCTCAAACAGATTGCTCATCCGATAAGAGTTGAACTTCAACTTATGCTGATGCGGGTACACACCTGTCCACATCGTCGCTCTCGCGGGTGTACAAACGGGCCAAGGGGTGAAGCTATTCTCGCAACGTACCCCCTCTGCCGCTAGGCGATCAATATGCGGTGATGAAACAAACGTATTGCCGTTACACCCAAGGCTGTCCCAACGCTGTTGGTCCGACATTAGCAGGAGGATATTCGGCTTCTTCATTTAGATGGTTCCTTCCTAGACAGGTTGAAACATAATTATAATGTGAATTTACTTGGCGAAAAGAAAAACGTCTACTGGGCAACATAGCCGCCATCTACCGCCATGGCGTGTCCCGTGACAAACGAAGCGGCATCCGAGCACAACCACACCACAACCTCGGAGATTTCTTCGGGCCATCCCAGACGCCCCATGGGATGCCACGACTCCACCTCCGCCGTCTTCTCCGGATTATCAAGCAAACCTTGGATGAGCGGTGTACGAGTATAACCGGGGCACACGGCATTCACTCGAATTCCCTCTTTCGCATATTCTAGTGCTGCGGTCTTCGTCAAACCGACGACGGCGTGTTTGCTTGACGTATACGATGATCCACCCCCTCCGTGACCGACCAACCCGTAAATCGAAGCCACATTGACTATCACACCACTACCCTGCTTGAGCATCTGGCGCAGTTCATATTTCATACACAGGAATACGCTTCTAAGATTGATGTTTACAACCCGATCCCAATCCTTGATTGAACACTCGTCAATTCGAGCACTTTTCGCAGGCCCCACGCCCGCGCTGTTAAAGGCGTAATCAAGCCGTCCGTAGGCATCGACGCCTTTGCCCATCATCTCCTCTATATCGGTTGCCTCCAACATATCAGCTTGCAGAAGGATGCACTCTCCATTTGCGTCTTGGATCATGTTCACAGTCTCTTCACCAATATCCATGTTGACATCGGAGACAACTACTCTGGCTCCCTCTCGTGCAAAAGCCAAAGCGCTTGACCGACCGAGCCCTGAGCCGCCGCCGGTTACCAATGCAACTTTACCATCGAATTGTCCACCCATTTCACTTGTACCTTTGTCTAACGTTTCTGCTAACGTCAATCATAAACTATGAATTAAGCCGCCTTCGCCAATCCTAATCCTAGCCGGATCTAGGTCGATGTAACCGTCCACCCTACCCGAAGATGCCCACAACAGATCTCGAATATTCTTAGCTCCGACTCCGGCGCCAGATATCTTTACCCCGCCCGAGAAATATTCTCTGATTAGAACCAAATCCGTGGACGTCGCACCATAAGACCATACTCCGGTAGATGTCTTCACAAAGTCGGCCCCGGCCTCCTCCGCCAAATCGCAGGCACCCTTAATCTGATCGTGGGTAAGAACACACGTTTCGATAATGAGTTTCGCGAGCGCTCCATTCTCGTGCGCCGCGTCGGTGACCGCCTTCGCATCATCTCGCGCCGTATTAATGTCCCCAGACGCAAAGGCTTCGAAATTTAGGACGACATCAATCTCTGCCGCCCCGCAAGCAGTGACGGCTTTTGTTTGACTCACTTTCAGCGCCGTGGCAACGGAACCGTAAGGGAAATATATCGCCGAAGCCACGTTGATTTCATTTCGGTCATGCTCATCAAGGAACTCAACGACAATTGGAACGCATTCCGGAAGCACGCAGATTGCGTACGGTGCCCGTTCGCTATGTATCGCCGTCTTCAAAAAATCAAGGAGATTCTCATCCCTCAATCGTCTTGGATCTTCAGCCTGGCCCAGAAACGATATGTAAGTTTCCAAGATAGAATGATCGCAGATGGAAGCAATCTGAATTGCGGTTAAGTCATCAATCGGGACCAGCGTGTCGCTCATTCCAGCCCTTCCTTTTCTATGACATTTGACTGCCGGCAGAAGCGCCAAAACCAAACGCCTTGATTACAGAAACCTAGCTAATTTTGGAATCCCCCTTCTGAAATGCCCTTACGGCTGCGGGCATTCTAACAAAACCGTCAGCCGTTGTCCATATAATTTCTCCCTCGCAAACTGGCTGTTATAACACCTAAATCGCATTGTCAAACGGAACAGCTCGTGTTACCCTAGCACCATTAAACCGAGTACAGATTACCGTCGAAAAGTCCCCAACTCGAGACAGACCACCGAAAACTCTCATCCTAAATGACTCTCATGATGTGAAGGAAAAGAAGATGTCCAAATCCAATAGGTCACCCTGGCCGGATAATCATCAATCTGCCGTTTCATTGACGTTTGACGATGGCAGCGCATCCCATCTGGAAATAGCCATACCGATTCTTGCAGAGTACGAATTGCAAGGCACATTTTATATCAACCCGCGTGGTGATGACTGGGATCAACGGTATTTGCCATGGCGAGATGCGGCGCTGGCTGGACACGAGATTGGAAATCACACAATTCAACACATTTGCGCCCGCAATTTCGGCTGGGATATCGACAAATGCCTTGAGACTCTTAGCTTGAAAGAGATTGAAGCGGACGTATTGGAAGCGGAACGAAGGCTTAACGCGCTTATCCCCGAGCAACCGACTCGCACCTTCTGCTATCCTTGCTATCAAAGCTATGTCGGCGAAGGAATAAATCGGCAGAGCTACGTACCCATAATCGCCAGGCACTTCCCTGCCGCACGCGGATTGGGCGAAACGGCAAATCACCCCTTACTGACGGAGCTACACTACCTTACTTCGTCTATTGTCGCAGGCTGGATGTCCGGATCGGATCTGTGCAGTTTGGTCGATAAAGGCACCGATGATGGGAGGTGGCTTATCCTAACTCTCCATGGATTGCAAACAGAACCGAATCGAGAGGGGCTGTTGACGCCGCTCTTTCATGGAAATCCGTTACCTGCGGACTCCTTTCGTGAGCTTTGCAAGTATTTGGCGGAGCGTCGTGCGGAGATCTGGACGGCGCCTGTGGTGACGGTCGCGGAACGAATCATTGCATGGCGGGAGAAAGGCACGAGTTGATAAATGCTAGCTTGGGTAAAGCCTGGAATTGCCCCTAGGATTCATCACCTAAAGGAACAACCACCTGAACTTCCACATTCATTCCTTCACTGTCGAAGTCAATCCCGGCGGATATTGGCCCCAGAGTTTCAATTGGCGAAAGGTTGGCAATAATCTGCTGCATCAAGCGAAAATCAAATCTGTTACCCATCATGGGCCCCATCAAACCAATAATCGGCCTAAGACGCCTCAGTTCCGAAAACAAGAGGTTAGGTTGAATGAGAAGGTGACCGTCTCTCGGGTGATTGACTGCTTCTGGAAACTGTATCTGCGTTAAATCCGTCCTCTCGCCGGTAGAGGTATCAATCACGGATTTCAAACCGGACACAGTTGTGCTAATAATCCAATAATTGTCGATGAGCGCATGTGCGCCTTTGACCGAGAACAGTAATCCCAAGGGCAGTTGAACCGGTTGAAAAACTACATCACGATAACTCCTCGGCTCGGAGAATTGAAGTTGTTTTCCGTTTATGACGACTTGATGTTCTCGAAGTTTCTCCAAATCTGCTTCAAAACCCTTTTGATTTGTAACAGGAATCGCCATAACGATTGATGGCATCTGAAATGCGGAATTTGAAGCCAGGTCAATTTGTGCAACTGCGACTCCGCCTCCAAGATGACGCACGAGGTTCATCCCACGCAGTTGATGCTGGATTGATAAGTTAGCCTTGAAGAGATTCCAAAGTTGCGAAGGATTGATGCTTGGATCGATGAACGATACGGCGCATTTTCCGGGCAGGATTGATAGTAGTTTCGGATCAATTGTTGCGGGTGCGGGTAGGCGTCGTTCCTGTTTCGCCCCCCACTGAATCCGGTGGAGCGACCGAATCGCCCCATTCTGATAACTATTACTTATCGTCCAGGTTTCTATCTCCTTAGCGAAAGGAACAAGTTGTCCAATAGCGTCAAACGCATCCGAAACTCTAGGAAAATCAACAAAGATTGTGCTACCGTCTGAGTTGTATCGATTCTGTAGGGATTCACGCATCGGGTGAAGATCGCTGAATCCTTGTCTCTGTTCGCCATAAATGTCAAGCGTTTCTTTTATGAGAGATTGGTGTAGTGTCAATAGTCCAATATTCCCGATGAAAGCATAGCTAAACTCACGAGGATAACCGGTAATGGTGTTGATTGTAAATCCGTCGTAATCGTTTTGAAGTCGCTTGAAGCTTGGATTAAGCGGATCAGCCGCTGTGACTGCCGCGATCTCCAACTTTTCCTTCGCTCCAACCGCGCTTATAAGAAGGAATGAAATTTTGCCCTTCCTGCGGTATAGAGCCAAGATCGCCTCCTCACCAAAGTATCCTTTGAACTTATTGAAGTTGAGCGTGCCGCCCATCTCATGTTCCCACAGTTGCTTTTGATAAAGAATCTGCCGCCACCACCGCTGCCTTTGGATTTCGGCGAGAATCGGCATCTGCGCGGTGCGCTGACCAAATTGGCTGAGTCTGAATGCACCTACGGCATCCGTTAGATTTTTCGCGCCTACGAAACAGATTGGATCTTCGGGGAGAAGTGTAAGAAGATTTTCCGTGGGTTTTCTGAGCGAGACTTGACGATAGATGAGACCGACAATCACCAGTACAACTACCAGTAAAATCGGTACTAGACAGAGAACTAACCGCTGTTTCTTGGATAGAGACGCTAGTGAATGTCGCAAGATCGTTTGACGTTTGAGGTGAAATTAAGGAGGGTAAATTCCAAATGTTACAGCGTCTGCTCGGAACAGAGCGACTAACTTTGGAAATGAAGCCGGGCAGCAATGTGCACTGCACACTGACCATACAATTGAACAACACCTGATTTCCCACCGATTCAGTGTGGCTGATGATTCTTGGTTCTTCGCACTTTCAACACTGAATGGAAAGGACAATGTTCCACTTACCATCCGCATTATTTGAAGTTGAAAAGTTGAATTTTGTCGTTGAGTATAGGTATGACAACTCAACCTACCTCTTTGAATGAAATTCAGATAGAAAGACTTGATGATATTCCGTTGTTGATTGGCTTGCAGCAGCGT
>JAJDTR010000107.1 GCA_022827055.1 Candidatus Poribacteria bacterium
GCTTCCAATTCGGCAATACGAGCAATTAACTGTTGTTCCCTTGTATTCGTCATAGTGATGCGTTGAATCCTCCGTAGCAAGCAACCGTGCCCAATGCTGCACAGATTTCGCCACTCTTACAAACTGAACTAAACAGTTACAAAAGGAGTTAACTTGTGAGCCAAACATTCAACGTCCCCCGACGCAGATGGGGAAAAAGCGAAATTTCAATTCCGGTCATCCCCTTCGGCACTCAGGGATTCGGCAACAACTTCGGTCATGTCACCGACGACGAAGCCTGCGAACTAATGCGCCGCTCGGTAGACATCGGCATCAACCATTTCGATGCCTCGCTCTGCTACGGCGATTCGCAGCGCAAGGTCGGCGTAGCGCTCAAGAGCGGTGCTATCAAGCGCGACGAGATCATCCTGAGCGCGCGTATCTGCGCCAACCTCACATACGAATGGAACGGAACGGATTTCGAGCGGAATTCAAAGGAACCCGACTATTCCTACGACTACGCTATGGCAAATATCGAGAAACAGTTGGAGTTTACCGGAACCGACCATTTCGACGCCATGTTTATCCACGACCCGGTCGAAATTGAACCCACGTTGGCAAAGGGCGGGACGTTCGATTGCCTCAAGACGTTAAAGTCCCGCGGTATCGTCCGCAACATCGGGTACGCCATGAATCCGCACGATTTCCATCTCACCACGATGGAAACGGGCGAAATTGACGTGCTGCTCACGTTCGACGACTACAATCTGTTCGGCACCACCGCCGCGGATGACATCCTACCCGCCGCCGCGGAACAAGACATCGGTGTGATTAACGGCTGGTCGATCAAGCGTGGACTGCTAACGGGGATCGATCTCTCCGGGCGCGACCGCAGCAACACCGAGGTCGATCGGGCAATCAAGATGCGTCAGTGGTGTATCGACAACGGCTACAGCCTGTTGGCGATCGCTCTGGGTTTCTGCCTGCGAGAGGAGCGCATCCACGGCAACCCCATCGGCAGCCTGAACATCGAGCAGTTGGAGCTGAACGCGCGGGCGGTGAGCGAACCGCTGCCCGAAGGAGCGCTCGACCGGTTCTTGGAGCAGGAGTGGGCGACGTCGTGAAACGTGCCTCCTGCGCCTATTGATTGAACAGGGCGTAGGGGACGCAGATCTGCGTCCCTTGCAAACCGTTGTGATAGTGCCGTCTTGTATTGATTCGTACCACGATACCTATTTTCGAGGAACAGATGCCAAAAAGACCGAACGTACTTCTTATTATCACCGATCAACAGCGTTACGACACGCTCCACTGCGGCGGAGAGGAGGCTATCGAAACGCCGCACATCGATTGGCTTTCCGAGCGCGGCACCCGGTTCACGCACGCATTTTGCGCCACGCCAATCTGTTCGCCCGCCAGAGCCTCCCTGCTTTCGGGATTGTATCCGCATCAGCACGGCATGGTGGCGAACCATCAGCCGCGCCCCGGTTGCGATCAGATGCATCTCAGCCCGGATGTCAAGCTCATTGCCGATTACCTGAAGCCTGAGGGTTATGCCTGCGGTTACACCGGGAAATGGCACCTCGGCACCGGCAGTGACCGGCGGGGTTTCGGCGAGTATGTTGCCAGCCACTTCGATTTCGATACGGATACGCCGGAGCAAAACGAGGCGATAAAGCGCGCGCGTGCACTCGGGGTCGAACTTTCCGGCAGACAGCAGGGTACCGAGCCGAATCTGGCGACGTTCAACAACAGGACGCGGGTTGGTCCGAGTCTGCTGCATCTCGCGGATCATCCGGCGACGCTGATGTGCGACCGCGCCATGTCGTTCATACAGCGGCATCAGCACAGCGACGATCCGTTCATGCTGGTCTACAGCACGCACGAGCCGCACTCGCCGTTCGTCTCGCCGCGCCCCTTTGACGCCATGTACCAGTCGGACGACATGCCGCTCCCGCCGACCTTTACCGATAAATCGTTCCACCCGCACACCAAAATACGTCAGGACAATCAGCTCCGAAAAATTAACGAAATGGGACTCTCCGAATCGGAGATGCGGGAGATCGTGGCAGCCTATTACGGCCAAGTAAGTTTCTGCGACCATCTCGTCGGGCGCTTAATGTCCGCGCTGATAGACACCGGGCAACTTGACGATACCCTCGTCATCTTCACCTCCGATCACGGCGAGATGATGGGTAGGCACAACATGCTGCTGAAGGGTGCGGCGGTGTTTGACGACCTGGCTCGTATACCGCTCGTCATCGTGCCCCCGGGAGGACTCGGTTCTGAGTGCGTGGACTCGGCGCTCGTTTCGCACATCGATCTGATGCCCACCATTCTCGACTGGTGCGGCACGGACATACCGGGCGGCTTGGACGGGATGTCACTGCGCCCGCAAATTGAGGCATCTCCCGACTCCGACCGGCTTGACGGAAGGCGAACCGGTGTGGTCACGGAGTTTCACTCCTGCAACTGGACAAACCCGATTGGTCCGCTGCGTATGTGGCGCACCGAAGAGTGGAAATATGTCGAGTCGTATCACGGCGATCACGAGCTCTATAACCTCGTCGACGACCCGCACGAATGCCGCAATCTGATTGACGACCCCGCGTCAGCCGGCGCGCTGGCGACGCTAAAATCTGGCTTGCGCGACTGGTGCGAGCGCACCGGGGACACCTGGCCCGATGTCGTAATCCCGCCGGAAATACCAAAGTAGTAGGCATACTCCGTATGCCGTAACATTGAGTGCCTTGCGGCACGTCTGCGGGATTACCATTTAGGGAAGGATGGAAGCGTGGAAGATTGGAAGAAGGGAAATCGAGGGATTGGTGAGGCTTTTGCGGGAGTTCGTACCTAGAGAGACCATCTTCAGCATGTGATTCCCTCGTGGATCTACGTTCAACCCAACCTACGGGCTGTAGGAGCGATCTCCAGGTCGCGAACAGAACTCGTTCCAACAAAAGATACGTGATAAACCGCGTTACTACGGATCACACTGGCTATTTCCAAATGTGTAATTCTTAATCGAAATGACTATAGAAGCGAATAACCCTGAAACCGATTATATATGAAGGGGATAGAGGAAGGTTCATGCCCATCACCGCTAAAGACAAACGCGAGCAACTCATTCGCGACGGCTACTGCATCTTCGAGAACGTGCTTCAGCCCGAGATGGTGACCAAGCTAAACGCCATGAGCGAATGGACCATCGCGCAGGAGGATCCGGCTCACTTCGACCAGCACCGTGCGCAGGGTTGTCTTATCCCCTACTGGCGGTTTCCCCACCCCGCTTTCGCTGAGCTAATCGTTTATCCGCGCGCGATGGGCGTTCTCGCCGAACTCGGATTCGACCGCCCCAAGGTCTGGAGCGGATTTGTGATTAGCAAACCGCCCCACGCGCCGCCGCTGTTCTGGCGTCAAGACGGCGTGTTGTGGGATCATCCCATCAGCTACACCGACCAGCCGCAGCAGTATTTCCTGATGTATTACCTCGTGGACACGAACCGCCGCAACGGCTGTCTGCGTGTCGTTCCCGGCTCTCACCTGAAACGCCACGCACTGCACGGCGTGCGCCGGAAGGCTGACGACGGCGTGAATAACGCTTCTGATTTGGATCACGCCGCCTTCCAGTACGCCGAGGGGGAGGTTGATGTGCCGGTCAAGGCGGGCGATGTCGTCATCGGCGATTCACGCCTGATGCATTCCGCCCACGCCAATCAGTGCAACCAGCGGCGCACGGTGCTCACTATCTGGTATTGGCCCGGCTATGACGAATTGCCGGAGGATGTCAAAAGGTTGATTGTCAATCACATCACCGAACGTGAGGATTGGTGCCGTTGGGTCGATCAGACGCGGCATGTCACGGGAGCGTTGGTGCCGGTCTATGACGGGGAGGCGGAACAGGTGCCGTGGAATACTAACCCGGGCGAAAGTCTGCAATGATACCTTCTGTTTTTTTATCGCGAATTTTGAGGAGATACCAATGACGTTCCAACAGAAAATTGCATTATATCTCTTGGTCGCTTTCGCGTTATGCAGCACGGCGTTTGCCCAAGTTGTTCATTTCCCCGATCCGAATTTGCGGAATGCCATCATTGAGCAGAGTAATGTCAACCCTAACCGAATCACCGTCGTTTCCCTGCGGCGACTTGAGCGGTTGGATGCACCCCGTAGAGAGATTGAAAATCTTGAAGGGCTCCAACACGTTCCAAACCTGCGGCTCTTGGATTTGGAAGGAAACCGCATTTCCGACTTAACTCCGCTCGCCAATCTTCACAACTTGGAAGAATTAATCTTGTCTTGGAATGTAATTACCGATATTTCTCCACTTACCGGGTTAACCAATCTCCGCCTCTTGTCTATTCGTGACAACCGAATAACTAATGTAGAGGCGTTACGCAGTTTGACCGGGTTACGGAAACTTGAGATCCGGAGTAACCTTATCGCAGACCATTCTCCGCTGGACAATCTATCGCTTGATGAGTTTTTGTATGACGAGGTTTGCGAGACTCCACCATTCGATGTAAAGTCTAGGTTGGAAAACAGGATTTTCCCTTCAATATTCGCCGCATGGGGCTTGCCTCTCAACACTCCCCATCTTTCAGGGGCTGGGCAAATCGCTCTGCATGACCTTTATCTTGCCGGGTTCACATTTGACCATGAATTTTTTGATACCGGAGACAGATACGTTGTGCGGGGTGCAAGTCAGCGATCCATGGAAATTCGCGAGAATTACATTTCGCGAAATCCGAATACGTTGTTTCTTGTTAAAATCACTATGAGAGACAAACCCCTCGGACGCGTACCCGAAGATTCGCCTTACTGGCCATATTACGTACGAGACAGTAATGGTGAACCTGTCCCAGATCCGGTGTGGCCCGGGAGTTATTTGATCGATTTTACTCAACCCGGTGTCCAAGACATAATCGTGCAGCAAGCGGTCGCGGTATCGCAGTGCGGTTTGTATGACGGGATATTCTTTGATTGGTGGACGGAAGACGGTCCAGTGCTGGATGTTTATGTTGGGTGGAGAGCGGAGGTACAAGCGCGCGAAAATATCGTTCAGCGTATCCGCGCGGCGACGCATCCCGATTTCTTGATTTGGGTCAATACCAACCGTGCAAAAATACCTAGAACCGGCAAGTATATCAACGGCAGTTTCATGGAGACATTGACACCGCGGGACATAACAGACGATCAACTGGAGCAAAGACTTCTGGAAATAGAAGACTCTCTTCTATGGCTGGATACGAATCTAAGGGAACCGCGGATAAACGGCTTGGAGGGGTGGAGTGTTCCCACGGAACCGCCAGATAGCCCCACGAACCTGCGCTGGCTGAGAGCGTTTACCACGATGAGTCTCACGCATTCCAACGGGTTCGTGCTCTTTAACAACGGTATCAGCCACGATCACTATTGGTATGACTTTTGGGATACCGACCTCGGCCGCCCCATCAGCCCCAAAGCCCAGCTCTATGATGAAGAAATACCCGGCCTCTACATCCGGGAATTTACGAGCGGGTGGGCAGTTTACAACCACAGTGGAGAGCCACAGGTGATTACGCTGCCGGAGGAGGCGCAGGGCGTGGCGAGCGGGTTGGTGAACACGGAGCACGCGTTGCCGAATCTCGACGGGGAGATGTATCTAAAAGCAGTGGTCAGTGACCAGTTGTCAGTGACCAGTAAAAATCCTGCGGACGTGAATGGAGACGGGGTGGTGAATATCTTCGACTTGACGTTGGTGGCTCAGGCGATAGGAACGGATAAGGGTCAGGGCGATGTGAATGGGGATGGGGTGGTCAATGTGTTTGATTTGGTGTTCGTGGCGAATCAGTTCTGAATCACGGATTAAACGGATTACGCAGATTACACGGATTAAGAATCTCTACCGATCAACTGAGCGAATAGATCAAGCGAGTGCGATAGAGATCCCAAGGCGATAGCACCTAATACTCGCAATCCACCCGCTTGATGGTCAGTGGAAACCGTATTTGAATGGAGGTTATGTATGGCAAGCTATATTTCGGACGCACAATGGAAGCATTACCGTGAGGAGGGGTTTGCTCGAATTGGGCGGGTGGCAACCGATGAGGAACTCTCAGCGCTTCAAAGCCGAATAGATGATATCATGCTGGGCAAAGCGCCGTTGGACTATGACCGGATGCTGATGCAACTTGACCGTGAACCGGGCACGGAATCGCCGGGGCCTCAAACGGATGGTCATAAAGGGGCAACGTTGTCGTATCGAAAGATACAGTCGCTTGAGTTCGATCCGCTCTTCCTTTCATACATGCAGAAACCGGTTTTCCGCGAGGCGTGCGCGAAGGTTTACGGCGACGAGACGCCCATCGCCTGCTATCGAGCGATGTTTATGAACAAGCCGGCGCGTGAAGGCACTCAGTTGAACTGGCATCAAGACCGATGGTCGCATCTTGACCGGGAGCCGTTGCTCACTATCTATACGGCGCTTGACCCGGCGACGGCAGAGAACGGTTGTGTCCGGATTATTCCGAACTCTCATCGTAACCGTGCCCCCCTGACTCGACCTGACGAACGCCGTGCCCAGATGGAGAGGATTGTAGCGGAGTCCGAGTCGATTCCGCTGGAGTTGGAAGCGGGCGAGGTCGTGCTGCTGCACAATTGGATGTTTCACAGCTCCGGGGTGAATTCCAGCGATGTGGCGCGGAGGGCGTTTAGCGTCTGCTACATGCCCGCGGAAACGAAGTCCAGCGACGGGCTTACGTATTCGCGTATTTTTGGATCCGGGGCGTTGTCGGTTAACCAATTAACCGGATGAATGCGGCTGGGCTACAATCCCAGAGCCTGTGTGAGTGATAGGTGGGGAGGCGATCTTCGGTAATTTGAGAGCAAAGCCGCCGCGGTTTTACATAATGCAAAGCTTGAGGTAAGATAAATCAGACAACATAGCAACAGAAAACCCGTAACTAAACGAGAATTTATACTTACCATCCGCATTATTTGAAGTTGAAAAGTTGAATTTTGTCGTTGAGTATAGGTATGACAACTCAACCTACCTCTTTGAATGAAATTCAGATAGAAAGACTTGATGATATTCCGTTGTTGATTGGCTTGCAGCAGCGT
>JAJDTR010000102.1 GCA_022827055.1 Candidatus Poribacteria bacterium
TATGTCCAAATTTCCGCGCTCCAGCGGAGATCAAACGAGCGGATAGCGAGTGCGATAGAGATCCCCAATGTGAATAGCACATCATCAATTGACACTCATTTTTCGCTCTATGGCTAGCTTTGAAAAAGTGTTACTTGGTAGGAATGATTTGGCTCTTAAGCCATGTCGCCGTTCTGACTCCGTTTTAGCATACACGGACTTTCAGGATCGCGAGAACAAACCACTCCGATTTAAAGCGACCAACCCGGCTTCGACAATCCCTTCGGCGTCAATCCCAAAATGCTCATATAAATCCTGCGGAGTGCCCGACTGCCCAAATTCATCCACTCCCAAGGGCATGACAGTTGTTCCGTAAACGCTGCCCAGCCACGAGAGCGTGTGCGATGCCCCGTCCTGCACGGTGATAATCGGAGCGTGTCTTTCATTGGGCGGAATGAGCCAATCGAAAGGTCCGGGCTTCTGCTCCCACTGCAACCTCTGCCACGTTTCAAATAGGCCTCGTGAGCTAGTCAGGTTTAGTACATTGACCGCGGCGCCCCTGCTTTGGAGCTCCTCCGCGGCTTTCACAGCTTCCGGTATCATCACGCCAGTTGCAGCGATGTGGAGGAGGCGTTCCCTCGGCTGAAGGGGATCCGCGTTGCGCCAGTCAACCAATCGGTAACCGCCGGCTAATACCTGACGCTGCAATTCCTCCTCTCCTAGACGTTCTAGGGCGGGGGCAAACAGTTGTTGATCGACTGGCATGGTGGATAGCCTGAGATAGGTCGATCTTCCGGAGTCGCGATCGCAACACTGACGTACTGCGTCCAGAAGTATCCATTCCAATTCCTGAGCAAAGCAGGGCTCGTAGGCGTTGAGTCCCGGAAGCTCGCCGCATAGCGAAGGGGTTACAATCGACTGGTGCGCTCCTCCCTCCGGCGCCAGCGTAATTCCTGATGGTGTACCTGCGAATATAAACTTTGCGCCCGAGTATTGGGCGTAAATCAGGGCGTCAAGACCGCGGCATACGAAGGGATCGTAGACCGTGCCGATGGGGATTAGATGTTGACCGCAAAGTTCATTCGACAGTCCGAGCATACCGAGAAGCATGAAGAAGTTCATCTCGGAGATGCCAAGTTCAATATGCTGTCCGTATGGACCGTACCGCCATTTTCTCAGTTGGTTGGCGTCGGTATCGTAATCGGGCAACTCTTCGGGGGCGTACACACCGGTTTTGAGAATCCATCCTGACAGATTGGTGGACACCGAAACGTCGGGCGAAGTGGTCACGATTCGATCCGCGAGCTTAGGCAGGCGAGAGAGTGACATTAGCAAACGACCGAAAGCCTGCTGGGTACTCAGGGTGCCCCTTGTCGGAGTCGAAAGTACTTCGGGAACGCTATCCGGTGAAATTTGCTCGACAGAAGGTTTTGTTTTAGGAAAGAGGCGTTCAGCTACTTTGCCACATAGTTTGCCCGCGGCGGAATCCGGGGTAAACCGTGACCAATCGTCATCATCAGGTACGCCTGACGTTTCTCGGAGCGCCTCCATCTGTTCCTCTGATAGGAACATGGAGTGATTGAGCGGGTGACCGGCGATAGGCGTACCCCATCCCTTGATTGTGTACGCGAAAATGATGGTCGGTCGGTCGTCTTCCTGAGCGTTGACTTGCCGCAGGAGAGTCACCAATTCTTCAAGATCGTGTCCGCCGAGATTACTCAACACAGTCGGAAGTTCTTCGTCGGAGATATGTTGAATGACCGATGCAAGTTCGGAATCATCGACTCCGTCGGCGCAGATGAGGCGTGAACGAAGTTCGTCACCCGGCAACCGAATCAGCGCCTGATATTCCTCATTGCTCATTTCGTCAATTCGGCGATTGAGTGCATCCCCGCCGGGTTGATTGAAAAGTCCCTGCAGAACGCGCCCATACTTCGTTTCGAGAACACGCCAGCCGCTCTCTTCAAAGAGTTTCTCAAGTTGGCCCGCCCGAATACCGGGAACAACCCGATCGAGACTCTGGCGGTTGAGATCAACAATCCAAAGCAGGTTATCCAATCCGGTTAGCGTTTGTTCAAGTATCGCCTCCCATACGTTGCCTTCATCCAACTCGGCATCTCCGATTAGCCCTACGAACCGACGAGAACTAACTTCACCGAAATGGGACAGAGCGTAACGATGCGCCAATGCGCCGAAGGCGGGCGCCGTGGCGCCAAGCCCCACCGATCCGGTAGAAAAATCGACAATGTCGGGGTCCTTGGTTCTGCTGGGATACGCTTGCAGTCCGCCGTACGAGCGAAACGTGGTCAGGTATTCGGGAGGCAGTTGACCCAAGAGGTATTGAATAGCGTGAAAGACCGGTGAGGCGTGCGGTTTGATGGACACGCGGTCACCCGACCTTAGAAAATCGAAATAGAGCGCCGTCATAATCGAGACCACAGACGCAGAGGAAGCCTGATGTCCGCCAACCTTCACGTCGTCGGAACCTGGACGGGCGTGGTTCGCATGGTGAATCATCTGCGTCGCGAGCCATAGCACGCGCTGCTGAATCTCTTCCAAGGTTTCAATCAATTCTGGAGAGATAGGTTCATTTCGAGTTTCCACGGTGACCTCCCAATCTCCATTACGGGACCAACGAAAATGAAGTTGATGCTATAATCTTAAGCGTGAGTTTAAATTATACATCCGACGACACTTTACTGTAAAGCAATATATGGATGTTGGGTAGGGGAAACGCATCTAAAATCCCTTGATTATGCTCGCACCAAAGATAATCACTGCGGTTGTTTTCCGCTCCATGGGTTTTGCAATCTTTAGAGCCTGTTTGAATAGTCGGTAGCAATGCTACATTTAGTCATTTGAAGACAGTTTTTTTCATATTTGTGTGATTACCTGCTATATACCTGTCGCCCCGCTGGGGCTTAGATGTGTGTGTAGGGTTCGGCATTTCTACACACCTTCCGCCCCTCTGGGGCTTTTAGAGGCTGGTGCGCAGTGCGCACCCTACAAACTGTACTTTTCAAACAGGTTCTTAGCACCAGCGGTGCGGGAGGTGTATAGAATCAGTGTTGCTTCTCACTTTGAGAAATCTCTTTTTCCATTTTCAGATGGTCGATTACCTGAAATTAGATGCGTTTTCCCTGAGATGTTGGGCGAGGGGTATGGACGATTGTGGGAATCGATATAGTTTGACAGAATCGCGCTATGATTATGTTTTTAGATGTTGACAGAAATGATACGACATGATAAAATACAAGGTTGGGAGATACTATCTATGAATTAGTGGCACCGATTCCTGTCACCACACAGCCTATGGACGTATTATGAAGAGGAATTATGGTAACGACACCTGACCAGCGACGTTTTTTTCGAGATAACGGCTACATCGTCTTGCCAGAGATGTTTAGCCGTCACGAGGTTGGGGTCGTCATGAACGATATGAAGTGTCTGGATACGGAACACTTGATCGTTGACGCCGCTGGCAGGAACAAGGATGGTATGGCGGTCGAAGACGGGGAGACGCCTCGATTGCAGTTTGGTCTACATAAGACTGATTCCTGTTTCGCACCACTATGCAGTCATCCGCGCCTCGCCGGTGTAATGCAGGAGTTGATGGGGGTTCCGCTTTATATTTACCATAGTAAACTTGCCTTCAAGGCGCCGTTCGTCGGTTCCGTGCAGTATTGGCATCAAGACTTCGGTTATTGGCGACGGAATCACAGCAAGCCAACCATGGGATCGTGTTTATTGATGCTTGATGAGCACACCGAAGACAACGCCTGCATGCAGGTGCTTGCGGGTTCGCACCAAGGTGGCGTGGTGGGGCACCGTTACAGGCCGCGCGAATCAACAGGTGAAAAACAATTGGCAATTCCGGCGGGGGAAATGCCGAACCACTTCCGTCGCTATCATCGAGTAAAATTTGTGGGGTCACCGGGGACGGTCGCCGCTTGGCATAGCAACATAATGCACGCCTCCTCCCATAACATTTCCGAGAATCCGCGGCGGGCATTGATTGTCGCCTTTAATTCTCTTGACAACAGCGACGAGCGCACTGTAGAAGATACGCCATTCACGGCTCATGGCGTCAAAGCGGTAGATTTGAGTGCGGATGACTGTCTTTTGTAGTATTGTGCCATGCGCTAGACCAGAATAGGAAGTTGACAGGTTCTCTCGTTTCCTACAATCAGTCGTTGAAATTTGAAGAACGATGAATATCAAGGATGCCCTTCAATCGTTAGGTGTGAGGGATGACACTTTATCGGGCGAGGAAAAACGCCGGCTTGACGAAGACGGATACCTGATACTTTCAAACATGCTCTCGGATGCTCAAATTCATGCACTTGCCGACCGATTGGATGAACTCCTGGAAGAGGAGGGAGATGAGGCGGGCATTGAAGTGCACCAAGAGGAGGGTACCGCAAGGCTTGCGAATCTTGTGAATAAAGGCGCGATGTTCGAGATCTGTTTTACGCATCCACGCTTGCTGGCAGCCGTGGCGCATATGCTGGGGCCGGAACTGAAATTGAATTCGCTTAATAGTCGAGCCGCGTTGCCAAATGCCGGATTACAGGGATTGCATTCGGATTGGGGCCGTCCCGTTGCGCCGGGAGATTATTACGTCTGCAACTCCGGCTGGTTGTTGGACGATTTCACCCCGGAGAACGGCGCAACGCGAATCGTTCCCGGGTCTCATCGTAGCGAGAAGAGACCCCAAGATGTGCTTGACGATGCAGTGGCTACTCAGCCGGACGAGATTCAGGTGTTCGCGCCGGCCGGGTCGGTGTTGGTTTTTAACTCGCACCTTTGGCATGGCGGTGCGCTGAACAAGACCGGGGAGCCGCGCCGTGTCATTCATTCGGCTTTCTGTCGTCGGGACGAAGTACCACAAACCAACCAGCGAGAATACCTCAGCGCAGACACGCGAGATCGGTTAAGCGACGCCGCGAAATGCGTTCTGGATGTATTGTAACGGAATTCAGAAATGGTTCGTTGCTTGGGTAATGTGGGTCTTACGAGAATCTGAGGCATGATCGGAAATTGAAAGCGACAAATTCTTGCCCATTTTCTCAACGGTTTGGCAGGGTCTTAGACCCTTCCTAAAACAGGCTATCACAAACGGTGATAGTCGATTCTTGTAATGTCAAAGTCTCTCTGTGTGGAGTGTTACCCACAAATGGGTGACTCAGACAGACATTCAAATGGGGAATTTCCCCCGTACAACACTTAAGTTACATAGGAGGACAAACTGTGTCTAGAAATTCAGCGTTTCACAAGAGTTTCACGCTACTCATTATCGTGTCCGTGACGGTTGCCTTTGCCGGTTACACCTCACTAGCATCTGCTCAACACGTTACGGATGGATTGGAAATGTATATTCCTTTCGATGCAGACACCTGCTCTAACGATGCGTGCGACGACCTCGCCGGTAATCACGACGCCGTGTTCAACTTTCCTATCAAGCATGTTGCAGGGCAAGTGAATGATGCAGTGGAGTTTGACGGCGAGAATGGGCATTTTGCCTTGACCAATCTACTCGTAAACTCGAATGAGTTTGAGTCCGTGACCATGGAAGCTTGGGCGAATCCGTATCAGGCGCACGAAGCCTGGGGATCCGTAATGAACGGCGACGATGGCGGTTGGGATAGAGGCTACGGTTACCGCAATGTCTTGTGGGAAGTTCAGGTTGGCAAGGGCGGTGACTGGCAGCCAGGTCCCGAAGCCGTGTTTAATACATGGCAGCACACGGTTGTCATTTATACGCCGGATCTCGTAATCTTTTACTGGAATGGCGATCGCTATGAATTTGACGAGGCAGACCCGACCGAGTCGACTCAGAGTTTGGTGATTGGCGACGACATTCCTTGCGGGCCGAACTGTACCTTCCCGGGCGCTATCGATGAGGTTCGCGTGTACGGTCGTGAGTTGACCGACGCTGAGGTGCAACAGAACTACCAGGGTGGCACCGCCGTGGAGAGTGCCGGCAAAATAGCTGTTTCTTGGGGTGAGATTAAAACCTTACGGTAAGATCGAGTTATGCCGAAGTCCCTCCGTTTGGAGATTTTTCCACAGGTGGGTGATCCAGGCAGACATTTAAATGGGTAAGTTCCCATTTAAAACACAAATTTACTAAGGGGCCGTAAATAAATAACATTTCAATATTTCAGGACTTACGCATCGAATGCCTAAAAGTTCGTGACAGAGCAATTTATTGTCCGTTTCTACACTACAAACCCAATGTAGGAGCGATCTCCGAACGCGACCGCGCTTTGCTGCGTAAGTCCTATATGTTGGACTGTGGTGTACCCTATTAAGTCCAGAAAATAGCGAAAGGTTATTCTTTTCCAGCCCCTAAGGAGGACACACTGTGTATAGACATTCAGCGTTTCACAAGAGTTTCACACTTCTCTTTATCGTGTCGGCGACAGTTGCTTTTGCCGGTTACACCTCATTGGCATCTGCTCAACACGTTACGGATGGACTGGAGCTCTATATTCCTTTCGATGCAGATACCTGCGCGGGCGACACGTGCGATGATGTCGCCGGTAATCACCACGCCATATTCAACTTTCCCATCAAGCATGTACCGGGGCAAGTGAATGAAGCGGTGGAGTTTAATAGCGAAAATGGGCATTTTGCCGAGACCAATCTACTCATTAACTCGAATGAGTTCGAGTCCCTCACCATGGAAGCTTGGGCGAATCCGTATAGGGAGCACGAAGCCTTTGGAGCCATGATGGGCGGAGACGATGGCGGTTGGGATAGAGGTTACGGCTACCGCAAAGATTTGTGGGAAATTCAGGTTGGCAAGGGCGGCGACTGGCAGCCAGGTCCCGAAGCCGTGTTTAATACATGGCAGCACACGGTTGTTATTTATACGCCGGAGCTCGTAATCTTCTATTGGAATGGCGATCGCTATGAATTCGACGAAGCAGATCCGACCGAATCGATTCAGCCTTTCATGATCGGCGACGATATTCCTTGCGGACCGGATTGTACCTTCCCGGGCGCTGTTGATGAGGTTCGTGTCTACGGGCGTGAGTTGACTGACGCCGAGGTGCAGCAGAACTACCAAGGTGGCACCGCCGTGGAGAGTACCGGTAAAATCGCCGTTTCTTGGGGTGAGATTAAAACCTTACGGTAAGATCGAGCCATCATGTCTTTATCCTTTTGCTTCACGTTGCGAGAGAGGTCTCACCTTTCTTGCGACGTGGAGTTTCTTTATTTGTAGAAGTCCCGAATCCAAAGTGTTTATCCGGTCGCCCTGTTCCAGAATCCGTTTTGCGACAGTTCGACTTTGTTATAGCTCAATTCCTTGCTCGGCCGAGTCGTTGGTACTCGACCGTACAAGATTACATGCGTGTCACTGACAACTTGGAGGCAATTAATGACCAATGATTAAGTGTACATCCGAAAAATCTAGTGTATTGTTGACAGTGGTTGTCTCATTGACCTTTTTGGTAATGATATCGGCAGAGGCGCAGCATGTCCGGAAGGGTCTAATCGGTTATTGGTCCTTTGACGATGATACCATAAAAGGTAACAAGGTTGAGGATCTTGCCGGAAACAACGATGCAACCATCAACGGTGCCTCAATCAAGAGTGTAAAAGGAAAATTTGGGGAAGCGTTAGAATTTGGGAATCAGAACGGACATTATGTCGACACCGGGTTGCAGATTACGTCAAAGCAGTATGAAAATCTCACGATGATGGCATGGGCAATGCCATATAGAAGACACGTCGCGTGGGGCTCCGTCATGAATGGTGATGATGGCGGCTGGGACCGGGGATACGGTTACCGTCACGATAAGTGGGAGGTCCAGGTAGGGAAAGGGGGCGATTGGCAACCGGGACCAAGAGCAGATTATAACAAGTGGCAACATACGGTAGTTATTTATACGCCGGATTTGGTTATCTTTTATAAAGACGGAAAGCGATTTGAATTCGGTAATGCTGTACCGACACAATCCAACAACACCCTCATCATCGGGGACGATATTCCCTGCGGTCCAGTCTGTACTTTTCCCGGTGCAATTGATGAAGTCTTCCTCTATGGCCGAGAATTGAACGACAAGGAGGTTCAGCAAAACTTCAGATCTAGGGGCGGTCAGGCCGTCGAAGCGGCTTCAAAACTCGCTGTCACGTGGGGAAGCATAAAGCGTGCGCGATAGATGGGATACCTCTATCCGGCGAAAATTCCGTAGTCAACAGTCTATCTAGTTCCGCGTTCTGCTGTTACCCCATTCCAATAAACGAGTAGGCAAAAATTCATTCGATTGTTAAAATTCACCAAAGTCCATCGGAATTGCCGTAGATGTTGAATCATCTCAGAATTACATGAAAGGAGAGCAAATGTTGAACGAAAAATCATTAATGCTACTTCTCGCCGTGGCGATTGTTGCGGGTTCCATTTGCGGTGGAACGGTAGCAGAGGCGCAGTTTATATCGGAAGGTCTTGTCGGGCGATGGGCATTTGATGCCATCACTCAAGGGAAGATTAAAGATGCTGTCCGCACAAACGATGGATCCATAAAAGGAAATCCAAAAATGGTTGAGGGCATAATCCGCAAAGCTATGCAATTTGACGGCAGCGAATATATTGAAATATTCGGCGCCAAGGAATTGGAACTCAAAGACTTTACGGTTGATGCCTGGATCAAAGCTGACGAGAAGGCGAGCGAACAGAAGAATAGCCGAATCTTGACGAAGGGCGTCAGTGGCGCCAACTACGCCTTGACTTGGCACCACGTGGACTGGAAAAAGTTCAGCCAGAGCGTTTCCGCGCAAATGACGGGCGGGTTTTTCATTGCGTCAAGCACTAGGAAGAACCCCCTTGAAGCAGATGTCTGGTATAACCTCGTCGGCACCTACAACGGCAGAGAAATGCTCATCTACGTGGACACCGAGTTGCGAAACAAGCGAACTTGGGCGGGTACCCCTATAGTTGATCCGACAGATCTCACCATCGGGGCTATGACTGGCGGGGGCGGTCCAGAAGGCTTCGAGGGAGTGATCGATGAAGTCAAGATCTACAATAGAGCCTTGACTCCGGCTGAGATTGTGAGGAATTATGAAAAAGCGAAGGCTCTTGCTGTCGAAGATTCTCCGGATAAACTTGCTATCACTTGGGGCGAGTTAAAGCGCAATCGGTAGATACGTCTGTTCCGCAGGCGCGATAAGACGAGGCTTATAGTCTTTCTAGACTTCTATTCGGTGCGTAGTGGGAGGGCCGTTGAATCGAAGTCATGGGGTGTTAGAGGCAATCCCATTTTGATGCGGGTGTTGACATTATTCAACACTTGTGGAAGAAAAGAGACAGCCGAATCGACTCCATCCTCTTCAACTGGGCGATAAATAAGGCGTAATTGTTTAGTCCATTGACTCCTTGTGGCGAATACAAGGCGTACCCTTTATTCCACGACCGATGGCAATTTCTCTCACGTACCCAACATGCGAACGATATCCCTTGTTGGAGGGGATCAAGGGAGCGAATAGCGACCACGATAGAGATCCCCCTTGCCCCGATGCAGGAGTAATTCCCTACCGAAAGTGAATTTTCATTGCATAGTTGTTTAGGGAGTTGATTTATCGTGAACGCGGAATATCGGGGCAAGATGCCAGCAAGCGACCGGATAGGGAGCGCGGTAGTAGATCCCCTCCTACATATAATTCAAGAATGCCCCACTGCCGATAGTCAGGCGCGATACACTGCCAAACTAATATTGCCACTCGTTTTGGCTGAACTAAACAGTTACAATAAGGCTATAGGTACCCTCAAAAGCGAACGACACTGATTGAATCAACCCCGTAGGTGAGAGGAAGTCCATTTATGGCAATTCGGGTTGCAATTATCGGGTGCGGCGGCATGGCTCGCGGACACCTGAATGCCTATCTTCGCATCCAAGAGATTGTACCGGGCAAGGTGGAACTGGTTGCAATGTGCGATCCGGTGCGGAAAAACGCGGAAGACTTTGCGAGCCGCGTAAAGGACGCCACCGGGAAGACGCCGGTGGTGTATGAGGACACGGATGCCATGCTTGGCGCGGAAGATCTTGACGGCGCGGATATTTGTACTCCTCACTGCTACCACCACATTAACGCCATCAAGTGCCTGAACGCCGGAGTCAATGTCATCGTAGAGAAGCCCATCGGTATCACGATTAAAGCCACCCGCGCCATTATTGAAGCGGCGAACGCAAACGGAAAAATAGCCGCAACCGCAGAGAATATTCGTCGCATGCCGAGTCGCCGAACAGCTTGGTGGTTAATGAACGAGAAGAAGATGCTCGGCGATATCACCATGTTCTTCTCCCAACACGCAAGCTACCAAATTGCCGACCCGCAGAGCCCTTGGCACTGGCGTCTCGATTTGATGTTGGGCGGCGGTGGCATGGTGATGGATTCCGGCGCGCATTATTGCGACACCCTTCGCTATCTATTCGGAGATCCCGATACTGTTTATGCCCGCGTTCGACAAGTTGCCGAACACAAGATAACAAAAGCGGGAGAGTTAGTGAACGATGAGAACGAGGATATGTGGGCCGCAACCATAAATTTCAAGTCCGGCGCTACGGGACTTTGGACATGGAGCAGAGCAGCCCCCGCCCACGACTTTACCCACATTGTGTATTACGGCACCGAAGGCTGCTTGGTGGATGATGGCGACATCTTTCACGGTCCTCATGACGGCGCCACGGTCATTCTTAAGAACGGGACGCGGTATTCCATGGAAGACTTGGTCAAGGAATACATGGCGGGATTGACCGAGACTGAGCGAAATAACCTCTTCCCGCACGGCATCACAGACGGTGTATTGCTTGAATGCTACGATTTTGTCGATGCCATTGAGAATAACCGTCCTGTCGAAGTAGACGGCGAACTCGGGTTGCGCGCAAAGGCGATTTGCGAAGCCATTTACGAGTCCAACACCTGCGGCCAAGTGGTTAGTTATGACGATGTCGTTGACGGCAAGGTGGATGCGTACCAAAAGCCCATCAACGAGCGCTGGGACCTCTAGGAGATCGTCACACGCCAATCTCAACAATCGACCTGCCAGTTTTCTTCACGTCGCGTACACATGCCTTCATTAGGAATCTCCGCAATATGGATGGAGGACAGATGATCGTCGGACACCGTGCGTTTTCAAATTCCTTCCTAGTATTTATACTAACCATCACGTTCGCAATGAGCACGCTGGTGCTTGCGATTGGCGTTCAAGCGGAAGCGCCGACGAAACAACAAATTGCCTTTTATTCCAATAGGGATGGGAATTTCGAAATCTACGTAATGGATGTTGATGGCAAGAACCCTCAACGGTTGACAATCAATCCCGCGATAGATGCGGGGCCATCCTGGTCTCCCAGCGGAAAGAAGATTGCCTTTCACTCGAATCGGAGCGGAGATTATGACATCTTTGTCATGGACGCGAACGGAAACAATCAGATTAACCTGACGAACAGTGCCGACACGGATGACCGTGAGCCTGACTGGTCTCCCGATGAAGAGAACATCGCATATCAATCGAAGGACACCGGGCACTACGATATTTTCATCATGAGTGCCAACGGCAAAAACAGTCGCAACGTCACAAATAAAGCCGATTCCCGCGAGCAGCACCCGGCGTGGTCACCCGACGGAGGCACAATTGCCTTCACTTCCAACAGGGACGGGAATGAAGACATTTTCGTGATGCAGCCGAATGGCAACCGGCCAAGAAACCTGACAGAGAAGGACATTGATGGCCCCGAAGGACTAAGGCTGGCCAATGCGCGCGACTCCCTCCCTTCGTGGACTGCCGATGGCAAGAAGATTGTCTACAGCAGTGTGAACAGCAATCGTGTCTGGATTATGGACGCTGACGGCAAAAACCGCAAGCAGATTGTCCCCAAGGACGGCAATGACCGCGATGCCGCGGTGTCACCTGACGGTAAATTCATCGTGTTCCAAGCGAACAGAAATTGCGGTGACGGTTGCAAGGAATATGAAGTGTTCGTGGCGGACATTACAAGAGCCCAGGTAGAACTAAAACAGATTACATTCGGAGGGCATCCGCACGGCGACTTTGACTGGTTCGATCCCATCTACGCGCTGTCTGTGGCACGGGTTGGAAAAGATGTGACATTCTGGGGACGGATTAAACAGGGAATGTAGAGACTTTCCTTGCCGGCATTCGTCTCGGAATATTCGCGCACGTGTTAAGCATCAAACATTCCTAATCGTCGATTGTCCTTTAGGCTGTCCGATGTGGCCCTCCCAATGAACCGAGCATACCGGATACCGCTCCTACTCATCGTAACGCTTACCTTCACGGGCATAAGCCTAGATTATACCTTTCCCACCAATTGTCATTCCAAACCTGCGGCGCCCCCCGAATGGATACCGCAGCCCGCTGACCTAGCCCTGGTATCGGAACCTCGACTTCTACAAGCAACCGAGTCCGCCCAAAAAGCGGTGGCGGAGGCACCGGATACAGCCGACGCCTGGGGCGCTTTGGGCAACGTCTATCTCGTGCACGGCTGGGAAGCCGAAGCTGCCCGGTGCTACCAACGCGCCGTGAACATCAGTCCCACCGAATTCCGCTGGTTCTACTACCTCGGCTTAAGTACTCACAAGGCTAACGCTCAAATCGCCGTAGATGCGTTCAAGACGGCGATTGCGCTTGATCCCAAGTACCCGCCCCTTTATGTGAACTATGCCCATGCACTTAGGCGCTTGGGGCAGTTTGAGGAAGCCCGACAGCAACTCCTACATGTCATTGAATTAGACCCGAATAATCCGTTCGCAGAATTGGCGCTCGGTGAGCTTTCTTTAGCTGCCAAGCAATTTGACGATGCCCGGATACACCTCGAACGGGCTTTGGAACTGAATCCTGATCAGAGCGAAGCCCATGCCGCTATGGCACAGGTGTCTCTGGCATTGGGAGATAAGGAAGCCGCCAGTCACCATGCTAAAGCGGCGCGCAAACCGTCAAAACACACAGAGATGGACGACCCTCTCTGGTGGGAGGTGGTGAGAGTTGGTGTAACGGCAAAACGTTATGCCGAGCGCGGCACCCGATACATGAAAACCGGAGATTTCAAGAGTGCCGCGACTGAACTTTCGGTAGCTGCCTCAAGCAAGCCGAAGGATGCCGAAATCTGGTTCAATTATGGCATTGTATTGCTCAACACCAATCGATACGGTAAGGCTCGGGAAGCGCTCGAACACGCACTGTTTATCATCGACGAAAACGACCTGGAAGGGGGCATGTCGCCAAAAACGCCGAAAGAGATAGCATTCTTGGAGATTCACAGCAATTACAATTTAGGCTATGTTTATGAACGCACGGGACAGAGAGTGAAGGCGATTGCCGCTTACAAGCGAGCCATAGAGTTGAAACCCGATTTGGCGAACGCTTATTCAGGACTTGGCGTGCTTTATGCCAGGACAGGGAGGATTCGTGAAGGGATAGCGCTGTGTAAGAAAGCTACCCAACTGGCGCCTGATAACATTGAGCTCCGGCGCAGCTTGGCGACGGTTTATTGGCGGGCGAAATTGTACAATAACGCAGCCGAGGTATACGACAACATCCTCCGCCTCAAGCCCGACGACAAGGGCGCGCTTCACCAACTTGGCGTTATCTACATGGGCAAGCGCATGTACTCGGAAGCGATAGAGAAGTTTAATCGTGTGTTGGAGATTCAGCCGGATGATCTGCTTGCGCACGGCGCCTTGGGAACGGTGCACCTCAAACTCGGCAACCGCGCCGCCGCCATTGCTGAGTTTGAGACTGTTCTGCGGTTAGACCCGAACAACCAAACTGCGCGCCGTATGTTGAGGGGGCTAACACGGTAAGATGCAAATTTTTGGGCGATTATAAAGTACGACAAAGATGAGGGTATTAAAGATGCAATCGAGATATAGTTTCGCGAATCCCATGCTAGGCGTTTGTCTTGTTTGCGGTCTGATGTCGACCACGCTAAGTTTTCACGCGCATGCGCAGATTGCGTTTGTGTCTGATAGAACTGGCAATCACGAAATCTACGTAATGGATGCGTATGGAAATAAGCGCCGAAACCTAACCAGAAACCCTGCGTACGACTATGCACCGGCGTGGTCTCCCGATGGCGGACGCATTGCCTTCACGTCCAATAGAGATGGAAACTTCGAAATCTATGTGATGGACGCTAAGGGACTGAATCCTCGAAACTTGACAAATAATCATTCACTTGACGAATTTGCTTCATGGTCGCCTAGTGGTGAACACATTGCCTTTTGTACCCACAGAGACGAGAACCGTGAAATCTACGTAATGGAGGCAGATGGCGGTAATCCTCGAAACCTGACAAACAATCACGGAGTAGATAGTTGTCCCTCTTGGTCACCTACCGACGAGCGCATTGCGTTCAACTCCAATAGAGATGGGAACTCTGAAATCTACGTGATGGACACCGACGGTGGCAATCCCCAGAGGTTAACCCGGCATTTCGCGTATGACAATTGCGCTACATGGTCGCCTAGTGGTGAACACATTGCCTTTAATACCGACAGAGACGGGAACTGGGAAATCTACGTGATGGACGCGGATGGCAACAATTTTCAGAACCTAACAGACAGCGAAGAAAATGACTATAGCCCGTCGTGGTCACCTAGTGGCGAACGTATTGTCTTCTCATCTACAAGACATAGGGATAATTCTGACATCTACATAATGAATGCTGACGGTGGCAATCTCCAAAGACTCACGAGAAACGGCGCATCAGACTACGGCCCTGACTGGGCTCGCTCGGCATTTTCGGTTTCTCCCACAAGCAGGCAACCGATAATGTGGGGGCGGCTCAAGAGTGGAGACTACGACATCGCGCCAACTATAGCCAATCCGGCAGTAAAGGACTGAGACATTCGCATCAGTCCAAAAGGCGAGCTATGGGTTTTCGGTAAAAACGGAGGTCAAAAGATGCAAGTACGATATAGCCGATTATATTTCATTCCGGCCAGGATTCCAATCCTATATCTGGCTTTGTCTATGGCAGGTGTTCAAGCGCACGCACAGATTGCTTTTATGTCTGAAAGAGATGGTAATAAAGAGATTTATGTGATGGGCGCCGATGGTCGAAGTCCTCGCAACATAACAAGACATCCTGCTGACGATTGGACACCAGCCTTGTCGCCGAACGGCAGTCGCATTGCATTCATGTCTGATAGACATGATGGGAACCATGACATCTATGTAATGGAGGTCGACGGTGGCAGTCCTCAAAGGTTAACACGGCATCCTTGGAGTGATGGGTCGCCTTCATGGTCGCCCGACGGCAAACGCATTGTATTTAATACAAGGAGACATGGAAACTTGGAAATCTACGTCATGGATGCTGATGGTCAGAATCCTCAAAACCTCACGAAGCACGTCAAAGATGATTGGCATGTCTCATGGTCCCCTAGCGGCGAACAAATCGTGTTCGTGTCCGAAAGAGACGCCTTCACTGAAATTCACGTGATGAATTCTGATGGTTCGAACGTGCAAAGATTAACAGAAAATCGTTCGTTAGAAAATATGCCCTCCTGGTCGCCGAATGGAGAACACATTGCGTTTATGTCCAATAGGGATGGGAACAGAGAGATATACATTATGCGTCCTGACGGTAAAAACCAGCGAAATCTGACAAGACATAGTGCGACTGATTGGTATCCTTCATGGTCACCATTCAGTGATCGCATCGCCTTCGGATCCGATAGAGATGGAATTCATGATGTCTACGTGATGGATCTTAACGGTCGCAACGTTAGAAATCTCACCAGACATGTCGATACAGACGACAACCCGGACTGGTCCCGCGCGGTTCTCTCGATTTCTCCTGCAGGAAGGCAATTTACGACGTGGGGATGGCTCAAAGATCGAGACTATAACGTAACACCGCCGGCAGGCAATTCATTCAGCGACGACTGATTGGAATAATGGGGACAATACAACGAGACGGCTCGGTATTGAGTATTGAGACGGATAGATACCATGCGGCGGTACAGACGGAGGGCTACGTCAGTGGCGTAAAGGGAGGTAGTTTCATAGACAAATCTACCGGTGCGTGCGACCAGGGTTTTGGACTGTGCATTGTGGATTTTCTGCTGGAGCCGGGGTATGACGACGATTCGACACCTCCGGCAGTTCAATATCGATGGGGCGATTTCGTTCATGGTCAGATTCCCAAGCGCTACGTAGAATTGCCGCAGATTTGCACGCAAGCGAAGGCGTTGTCCGCCGAAATCCTGGAGGGTGACGGTTTCGTCGCCGTGCGTCAAGAATTCACCTGGACGGTTGCCTGCCCGCCGTACAAACCGGGGTCGCGCTGGGAGCAGTGGCTCGTTTTTCCAGATGGCGCCCGCTGGTTCCTCGCTTACGACAGGATCACCAGTGTCAACACGGTGGACGCGCTCATACTGCGGATTGACATGCCGGGACACATCAGACACGATAGCGGGGACACCTTCGAACAGGTTTATCTGAGCTATCACGGCTGCATCCCCTCGCAGGCGTTTCTTGAGAATTTCCCGCCCGGTGCCCGCTTCCTGTATCGAAGGCGCGAAGACAACGTGCCACAGCGGTTCATCCGAGGTTATCAGTTGCGCGGCGGTCTGTGGTTGGCGGGGATGACGCTGGAACCGTCCGTAGTGCATGAAGCATGGTGCCATCAACGGGGCTACGTCTGCATGATTCAAGAAATCGGAGGCATGCGAGTGGAAGCCGGTGAAAGTTTTGGTGCTGTGCATCTCGTCGGTTGGTTTGAACACCCGTCCGAAATGGAACGAGTTTTTGACACCTATCAAGGCGCGACGGTATTGCACGTTGAGGACTCTCAGTGGCGTTTGGAGCGCTAATTACACATGGAAATGGTTCAAATTTCAGCCACGGTTGCCGCGATTGTTATTATGGGGGTTGCCAACATCGGTATGACATACGGGGACAATTCAGGTAAGAGTGATAGCATCTCTGTGGTAACGGCACAGTTCATCCCGGATACGATGCCCGAGGTGGAGCATTGGAGATGGCCTCCTGGCGGTCACTATCTGATTGCCGTCCGCAATATAGGGAAAACTCCGATGGAGGTGGCGGATATCCTTCTTGACGGAGTATCGGTAGTTGAGGGGCTAAAGACACAAGGGGAGCTCAAGTCGGCTAGTATTTGGCATGGGGAAGACCTAGCCGAACCATCAGCGCCAATCCGGAAATTGGCGGAAGCCGGCGGACCAATCTGGTACAAAATTAGACCGGCTTCCATCGCTCCGGGTGGCTTGGGATTCGTTCTGATTCGGACAAGAATTGTTCCAGGTCATCCGGTCGAGGTTAGTGTTACCGACGATAAAGACACGGCATATACCGCAGTTGTTACGCCGGAAGAGCCAAAGGCTCGGATGGCGTATGTAGGTTTCGGAGCAAACTGCGACCAGATGACTGTCTTTGCCAGGAAACTGACGCCTGAGGATTTAACCCTTGGCCGAGTATTCTTAGACGAAGTTGATATCACCGCTCAATGCAGGTTTGCAACGCAGGATTTCTGGAATGATTTGGGGATTCTGACAGTTGCCTTGGAGACACCGCTGGTAGAGGGATCGCATCACCTGTTGCGTCTGACTACAAAACAGGGCGTCGAGATTGTGGACATGGTCAGGGCAAGAAAGGATTTCTTTCCGATCGGCGTCTATGGCTGGAGTTCCAAAGGAGAAACAGCCGTTGAACGCATGTATGACTTTTACCGTTCATTAAAAGCACATCACTTCAACACCGACCTCGTCTTCATCTGGCCCAAGGATAGTGCAATGCGAGATTCGGCAGAGGGAAGGGAGCTGGCTAGGCGCAACGATATCATGCTGCTTGACGCGGATGACAAGCATTGGTACGTGCGGGACGAAATAGACATCTGGGAGGGGGTTCATCTCAAATCCTTTCCCGAGTCCAAACGCCTAGGGTGCATGGCTCAGACCGATGTCATCGATTTCATGAAGGGTAAGTTAGATGAGGACGCGGCGGCGCTTGGTTGGCTTCAACTTGATGGATGGGGGCACCCGGCAAATTACTTTATTCACGCTAGAGGGGCAGATATTGCATCCAGCGGGGATTATGCGGGTCAAGGCGCCAAACAACCCATCGCCGTTTACGATGCAGTGAACGCCTTGCGATGGGCTGCCATGCCGGGAGCATTCAATACACTTATCTATGCGGCGTGGGAAAAGAGCATCGGCGTACCACGCTTTCCCACACCTCAAGAGGAAAAGATGATGGCGTACTACTGCTTGGCTTCCGGCGGTAAGGGGCTGTGTTACTATACTTATGACGATTCAAAACCGGGAGGATCGGGGGACCACGGCGTCGAGGCGAATCTAACGCTGCTCGACACGATAGGGCAGATAAACCTGACCGTTCAGACACTAACACCGTTGCTCTTGAGCGCATATCCATGTGATGGTATAGTGTCACGGCACAGCGTGGAATCGGAAGCCAATTCTGATGCGTTGTGGCATCGGGCGCTTCTGTGTGCGGATGGGACGGTACTACTCATTCTGGTGAATCATGATTTCAACTCCGATGCGAAGGGGTTTTCAAGTGAACCACTGAATGATGTTCGACTTGAACTCCAACTGCCGCCGTGGGGACATCATGGAGCGGCACTAGCTGTAGATGGTAACGGAATTCGAGAGCTTGAGTTCTCGACCGATGGCGGCAACCACTCAATGGCTCTCAATCTTCCCGAATTGAAAACGACGGAATTGATCGTGATTGGAGCGCTTAAAGTCGGGGTGGAACTCAGTAGACGCTTCGGAACATTGCGGCAACTCGCTAACCAGCGGGCCAAACAGTTGGCCGCCGGACTTGAAGCCGAAAGAGAGGAACTTAGTCAAAGACGGGCGACCCTTCGAGAACGGGGGATACTGCTTGAATCCGGATGCGAGATTGGAAACGGCAGAGATCTTGCCGACTGGCGGGAGGAGGGAGATTGGCCAAGGGTAAGCCATCCGGATAGTGAAGAAAAGCGTAACGGCGAGTATTCTCTTCGCGTGATTGAACGTAAACAGTATTCACTTCCGGTGGATATACCTGGCGGGATAAGATGCCAGCTTGAGTTCCATGTCAAATTTTCGAAGATAGGGGGCAATGAAGCGATACAGGCCGCAATCGAATATCTGGATGAGAATGGTACGATTATCGATACCACGTCAGTTATCCAACCGGCGTCCGCCAGTGACTGGAAGCTTGTGACGTGTGAGAGCATTGCCCCGCCGGGTGCTTTGCGTGCCCGGATAAGGTTTCACAAGGAAGGTGCCACCGGCAGTGCTTGGGTGGATGACGTACGATTCATGGACGCGTCATATCAAGAATGACGGTGGATATTTTCCGGTTGGCTGCATGACCAAAAAGTGGTAATATCGGACGCCATCAAATTTCGCGTGACTACCGTGGTTTAAAAGGAGAGAATCATGAAAAGTCAGTTCCATCGAGTCGCCTTGGTTGCGCTGTTTTGTTTGGTCGTACTTAGTTGCGCGCCATCGCCGCAAAACCAAAAGTTTTATATTCCAGAGTTGCCGGCTTCCTCAAAGGCTGCAGCAGTTCCATCACACTCTGCTACGGGTTCGAAAGCGTCGTCGGCAACAGTTCAATCCAATAGAGTCTACACAGACGTACGCGAGCGGATGTGGTTAGATCGGTTATTCAGGACGAAGCCCCTGCGTCAGTTGAAAAGTTTGAATGATCTTGAAGCGGTCCTAGTACCGGAATACCCTCGCCTAACCGGAGGACTGCGGAAACAACAAAAAACAGAAAATCCTGATACCGCGCTTATTCCAAAGAACTACAACGTCGCCGTCATTACACATTGCGACATAGAGGTGTTGAAAGCCTTTATTGACGTAGGCTGGTGGTCGCTTGTGCTGTTGGAATCAAACCCATGGCTGGTTGTTGGCTATGACGATTCCGGGCACATCATTTTGCAAGATCCACGGTGGGGAGGGGGCAACACGAACATAAGGACTGAGTCCGATTTTGAGCGCCTATGGCTGCTCCCATCCCGAACGCAATGTGTGCTCATCCAACTTGAGAAACTCGACAAGTACACGGTGCGACGCAAGTTGAGAGGTCATCTTTCCCCCGAAAAGATTAGCAAGATTCACGTGCGAACACCGGTGAGACCGGCAATGCCTCGCAAATGTTAGAGTATTTTATTGCGCCAAAAACTACCACAGTCCCACGCTATAAATACAGAGTTGATGTAAGAGGAGGTAGCACTCGTGAGCATCACAGGAAACGAAATCGAATCACAAGCCGAAATGGGTGAACAACCGTGGTTCCGCCGAATGTTGGTCGGCTTGGAATACGGCCCCACCGGCGCAAACGATGGCGATGATGTCTACATGGCTGGCATCACCGGTCGGGAGATTATTGATAATGTGCGGCGAGCCAATGCCGAATATATCATCGTATTCATGAAAGACCATGACTTCGCGTATTACAATTCCAGGGCGGGAAGAAAAGCGCCGAACCTCGGAGATCGAGATTTGCTTCAAGAGTGTATCGACGAAGCCAAGGGAACGGGGATTGCGGTGGCAGCCTATCTCCAGATTCAGTATGACAACTCTTCGTGGCACGCTCATCCCGAATGGCGTATGAAAGACAGCAAGGGGCAGGATATTCCGAGCCGCCTCTGCTATAACTCCGGATACTTGGAAGATCGAAAAGTGTTCGCTGCGGAGATGATGGAATATGAGATTGTAGGCTTCCATTTCGATATGCTTGATTTCGGCTTCGGCGCACCTATCGGGTGCTGGTGCGACTGCTGCCGGCGACAATTTAGAGAAACCTACGGTATCGAGATGCCTGATGGCGTCACGTGGGACGACGCTTGGGATAAGATGCTGGATTTTCGGTGCAACTCTAATGCAAACTTTTGCCAAGAATTGGAGGCTTTCGTCAAAAATCAGAACCCGGCGCTGAGCGTCGATTTCAATTACCACGGTTACCCTCCCTTCTCGTGGGAGGCGGGCGAGCAACCGGTGCAACACGCGCAGAGCGGCGACTTCGTGACCGCGGAAGGATTGCCGTGGGCGTTCGGAAATACAAACCCCAGCCTGCTTTCACTCTTCATGCGTGGCGCCAAACCGGAGGGACTGGTACAAGGAGTTACCTCTCGCTTCGTTTACAACTACCATGATTACACCGTACGCCCCGCCGCGGACATGACATGGGAAGTCTTGACTTATCTGTCCCACGGATGCCAATGCACAATTGTCGACAAAGCCGACTACGATGGGTGCTTGGCACCGGTCGCTTTCGAGCGTATCGGTGAAGCGTTTGGCGAGGGTCGGCGAAAACGCGAGTATTTTGGCTACCCCGCGTTACCGGAGGTGGGGCTGTACTATTCCTCCCGCAGTCGCAATTGGTACGGCCGCGAGGATGGGCCCAAATATTTTTCGGCTTTCGTAGGGGCGCACAAGGCACTGCTTCAGTCGCACATCCCCATGAGCATGGTTATGGATGAAAATGTCTCGTCGGAACGGCTTCGGGAACTCCCCGTAGTGTTTGTTCCCAATGCCGCCATCTTGACGGAGCGGGAGGTAGGGTTATTCCGAGACTATGTGGCAGATGGGGGAAACCTAATCGCAACCGCGATGACGGGAATGTGTGAATCCCGCGGCGAGCTGAGAGACACTTGTGATCTTGCCGAGCTTCTTGGACTGCAATCCGTCAAGGCGTTTACCGATCACCGAGATAACTACTTGCGTTTTCCATCAACCCTGTGTGAAAGCGATGTGTCTTCATTGGTGGATTGCCTGCCTACTGACCACTCGATTTTGACATTTGGGCCGATAATCGAAGTGGAGACGAGCTCAGCACGAGGTTACGGCGAGGTACTTGCCGCTCACCGTTCCGTCGAAGGCGTCGGCAATTCTTGGCGCGACCACATGTCCGCCGGTCGCGCAATCGGTCCAGCGATTACCGTCAACGATTTTGGAAAAGGCAAAGCCGTCTTTGTCGCTTGTTGTGTAGATGCCGCATGGGGCGAGTCGTATCGAGTGCCGGAACACCGCGACACGATTCGAAATTTGGTGCGTTATCTAAATCCGGATCCGGAAGTGCTCATTCAGGCGCCGCTAAACGTCGAGACCGTCGTGACAGAGGATATGGATCGCCAACGCCTATTGGTGCATTTCGTTGCTTTCTGGGGTACGGCAACTTCAGCAATGGGAAGACAGGGGCAAGGACGAATGGTATTGCCGCCGCTGATGGAGGAGACATTTGATTACACGGCTGAGGTTACGGTGAAGAGACCGTTTTCAAAGGCAAGCGGCGAAAGTGCGAATTCCACGGTCTCCGTGACGGGTGATACCGTGACGCTTCAGACTTCGCAGATTCACGAAGTACTAATTATTGAGTAATAGAGATATTGCATCGCTAGGCGATTGGGTTAGCGTGCGTAGCAAAAGGGTTTTCCGTCCGAGTCAAAAATCATAGACAACTGCATTAGTTTTGTGGCAGAATCTTGCTCATAATTTCATCAGAAAGGCAACGCATATGGTTGACCTAAAATCAAAAGCGCAAGAGGTTAAGGATCACGGTTACTGTGTCATTGAATCGGCTTACGACGACCAAGAGTGCGAGGGGATGCGAGCTATCTTCGACGCGCTATGCGTGAAAAAGGGAGGGCTTTCCGCCGATCAGCCCTCGTTCGGCTTTCATCCGCTCCTCGAATGGGGACCCGAGATGGCACCCTATTATGCAAAATCGGTGCTCGTAGATGCGATGGAAGAAGTGTTGCAGGACGATGTTCGGCTCTCGCACAGCGGCGCAGCCGTATTTGACAACTCATACACGAAGCCCTATCTTACGCAATGGCATGTGCACTACGCTTGGGACATTCCCGACGGGGGACTCCAACGCGACAATCCGGAGCGTATCCTGTGTAACATCTATGTAGACGGCTCCAGCCTTGATGTCGGTCCTCTCATAGTGTTTCCACGGCAACTGAATGAATCAGTCGACCGCAAAGACGATGTGTCGGTCGATTGGGAGGGGCAAGACGTGGTACAGGTGCCGCCCGGTGCAGCCGTAATTTTTGACACCGCTGTATGGCATTGCTCACAGCGCGGGAACGCCAAGGGCATACGCCGCATTTGGGGTGGGCATTATCAGGGCTGGCATAATCCGACGCCCCATCCCGAGGACAACGCATCCGACAATCCGACGCTAACCGGATTCCGGAATGAGTTGCCGCTTCTTCGATCGCTATTGGATGGCCCAAAGTAATCCTCCATAAAACTGAGTCCCAACACCTGTGATTATTTTGACCGCAAATTGGGATGTATCGTACCCATCTGCACCTATATATCTGGTTGTAATAAAACGAATATTCATTTATCTACCGCTGCAGGTTCGGTTTCCTAACCGGTCCGGCATTTGTCCTGTTTCGTATGTGAAAATTGAATAGAACTGACTGAGGAAAGGTGATACGGATGATAGACCTAAAGTCGAAGGCGCGCGAAGTGAAAGAGCGCGGGTATTGTTTGATTGAGTCGGCATACGACGAAAAGGAGTGCGACCAGATTCGCGCAATTTTCAAGCGACTCTGTGACAAGAGAGGAGGGTTCTCTGAGGAACAGCCTACCATAGGATTTCACCCGCTGTTGGAGTTGGGACCAGAAATGGCACCTTTCTATGTGAAGCCGATTCTAGTCGAAGCGATGGAAGAGGTGCTTCAAGACGATGTTCGACTCGCGCACACCGGTGCGGCAGCCTTCAACAACGCCCCTATTCAACCTATTTTAACCACATGGCATGTGCACTACGCTTGGGAGATTCCGACGGGGGGTTTGCAACGCGAGAATCCGGAGCGGATTCTATGTGGCACCTATATTGATGGATCCGATAGTGAGATTGGTCCTCTCATCGTGCTTCCACGGCAGTTAAACGACTCCCTTGAAGCAATGGGCGATGGGGACGCAGCGTGGGAGGGCGAAGAGGAAGTGGTGATGTCTCCCGGAGACTCGGTTATCTTTGACACCGCTTTATGGCACTGTTCTCGGCGCGGCACAAGCCGGGGGCCACGTCACATCTGGGGCGGGCACTATCAGGGATGGAGCAATCCAACACCGCATCCCGAGGACAACAGCGCCGACAACCCCGTTATAAACGAATATAGGGACAAATTACCGCTCTTGCGTGCCATGCTTGACGGTCCAAACTAATCAGGTGTCAACATGCGCTGCAGCCCGGTCCGGGGTGAATTGACGGACGGTAGAAGACAAAATTGGCAATCGTACCTAACAAGTAATGGTGGGCAGTGCCCACCCTACAGTCAATTAGACTCTCAGTGCATTACTGGCGCAATCAAGACTCTCCAATGCGGGCAAAGGGATCTCTATCGCACACGTTGTTCACTCGTTGTTCACTCGTTTGATTCCCGACTACGGAGTTTGGTGTGCCAAGGCAATGGCTAGTATAGGTCTCTTTATGTCGGCGAATTGTCGATTCCAATCCGATCTTATAAGGAAGGAATATCTATGCCGCGTTTTGGTTTATGCTTGAATCTGAAGAATGATCCTGACATCATTGAACAATACAAAGAGTACCATCGCAACGTTTGGCCCGAGGTGCTGGATAGTCTGCGGGAGGTAGGAATCACGCACATGGACATTTACCTACTCGGGAACCGGCTGTTCATGGCGATAGAAACCGTTGATGGTTTCGACCCCGAACACGACTTCCCACGTTACTTGAAGATACATCCACGCTGTCACGAGTGGGATGTGCTCATGCGAAACTTTCAAGAACGGGTGCCGGAAGCCAAACCGGGTGAGTGGTGGGCAACTATGGAACAGGTATTCGAACTCTGAACGAGAAGGAGGTTGGGTTGAATTCGCATGGTTGCTGGAACCGCGATCGATAACGAAATGCTGACATCTGAACAAATCGAATACTTTAAGACTAACGGCTTCTTGATTCTGGAGGATTTCGTCGGAAACGATGTCCTCCAAAATTGGCGAGAGCAGACCTGGAATTACCTTGATGCGGACCTATCCGATCCAAGTGGTTGGCCCGATCAGTTTGTATTCGATGGATTGAAGATTGAGCCTGAGTCACAGGTTTTCGGACAACTCCCGCAAGTTCGCGCAGTCGTGGATCAACTTGGCGGCGGCATGTTCGACGGCGGCGGTGGACAGGTGCTTACCAAGTGGCCCGAAAAGGAAAGAGAAACGTGGCACATACCGACCGACGGTCATATTGACGGTTATGGACCGAACGGGTGGAGCGGCGGTTTTATGTTAGGTGCAACCACCTACATGTATGACGTTCAACCGAACGGTGGGGCATTCATCTATTGGCCAAAGAGCCATCTGACAACACACACCTATTTCTTGAATCATCCAAGCCACATTGATGGCAGCTTCAAAGAGATTGAAGGTTGGGGATGGGAGATCTTCTCCGACCGGTCGCCGGAAGCTCCCCGCGAGTTTATCGCCCATGCGGGTGATGTCATGTTTTGGCACTGCTTCCTCTGCCATACCGGATCCCCAAACATTCAAGATGTTCCACGATTCGGCGTTTTTTCACGTTGGTCGTACCGGAAGAAGGAGAGGATGCGGTTCGAAATACCCAAAAATCTCTGGAAATATTGGACGATTTAGGAGATGGTAACTCGCCACTCCTGATCTGGATTTCTACCCGGTTTATTTGCTTCCAACTGCCGGTGTTATGGAGAGAGGTGTTGATTAGCCAAATCAACTAGTAAATGTAAGCCCTGAAGATGCGTGCCGGACGGTGTGCAAAGAACTTGACTTATAGAACGATGGAGACGACATTCGATGTTGCTTAGCGAGGAGCAGATTCGCCATTTTGAAGATTGGGGTTATGTCGTGGCTCGGGACGTTTTGGGCGATGCGGAACTGGAGCCTGTGCGCGCTGCAATCGCCGCAGCCGTCGATGATAAAGCACACGAACTCCACGCCGAAAAAGAGATTGTAGACCTATATGAAACGGCGTCTTTCACCCGTCGTCTAGTGAAGATTAGCCAAGAAACGGGCACCGAGGCTTTCTCCTGGAACAACCAAGTCTTCAGCCGCGCCATTTACGACCTCTTGATGGCGCCCGCGGTTCTGGATGTGGCTGAGTCGCTGCTCGGTCCCGAATTGACAGTCAACGGAGACTACTGGGTGCGTCCAAAGTTGCCCGGCGGACGACTCACAACGCTCCCTTGGCACCAAGATAGCGGGTATTATGGTCCGGCATCGCTTGCCGTCCCCATCCTTAGCCTCTGGATTCCTCTGGTTGACGTTGATGAGAGGAACGGCTGTCTCAAGGTCATTCCGGGGAGCAATAAATGGGGATTGCTTCCGAGTCAATCCAACGGAACCCACCTTGAGCCGACAGAGGATGTGGAAGCACGCGCCGAACCTAAATCGCTCCCAATGCGGACCGGTGACATCTTGGCGTTTGGGCAGTACACGTTTCATGCCTCCGGGGAAAACTCAAGCGAAGAGGTGCGCTGGAGTATCGATCTCCGCTACAGTCCGACCGGATACGACATGGAGTGGCTGTTTGAACGATACCCCGGCTTTATAGCCAGAAGCAGGAAGAACCCGAACTCGGTCGAGTCGTGGGAGATGTGGCGGGGGTATCGTCAAAGCGGCAGGAACGTGACGGACGAACCGGTGCAAGTCTGACGATTCTGTTGTGGAAAATCGCCTTAACGTCAATCGGCTGCAGCAGCGGTTTGTTTGCGTTGCGCGTGCAGTTCTCGGACACCGTCGCCGTGTTGGCGCCAATACTTGTGGAGAATGCTGACGGTCGTTCCCAATGAGAACATGCGGATTCCCATATCAAGCCACGGCGCCGCTTCCTCAAACGAGTTGATTTCAACAATCGGCTCGACGCCCCGATCCAACGCGGCACGGTGCACATGCGTCTGTATCGCGCGGTCCTCGTCAGTGCCCCTCTTTTCCGGCTGCCCCATGCTCTGCCAATAGTCGCCGGGTCCCCAGATGATTCCATCGATACCTTCAATGTCAAGGATCGAGTTCAGGTTCTCGACGGCCTCGGCTTTCTCAATCATGAGGATAACCACGATCTCTCTCAACTGTTCAATATAGGCTTGCGTCCCCCCATAGCCGGGATAGAACGCCCGAACGAGCCGCACCGGATTCAATCCGTCATCCCCCGGCGTCGAAGCGCGAATGATGCGGACGCATTCCTCAGCCTCTGCGCGATCGTGCACATCCACAAAGACCACCGCTTCAAATCCTGCGCCGATTGCCCTCTGAACGCGGAGTTCCTGGCCGGCGCTATCAATCTTGATTATTTTACCGAGGTTGTTTGCTTCCGCCGCACGGCACAGGTTCTCAAAATCCAAAGTTTCGAGCGCTCCGTACTCCGCGACGACCTGCACCGTGTTCAGAGCGGTACAGCCAATCATGTCGATCTCGTTGCCCCATGGACTGTGCATGCGAGTGTCAAGTAAAAGTTCGTCCGAGTTAAAAATTTCCCTCACTCGATTATGTCTCATATCGGTTTTCTCCCAAGTTGAATTTCGAGGTCTTCTGAAACTGGTTGCGCGGTTCTCGGAGAAAGAGACAAACTATCCGACGCCAAATATCGTTGACTTGCCGCCTCCTCCGATGTATATTTTCAGGGGTGAACGACATTATATCATCACTCAATGATTTTGTTAAGTGTTCTAGAGTACTCATTCTTTCCTAGCAGCACCGATCCCCACAGTCCTATCGACCCTACCATGAACCGCCGAACGTTCATTAGACTTTCCTCGCTCGCTCTAGCCGGAATCCTCACTCAATCATGCGATTCAACATCCGATAACTCAAACCCGCAATCGTATGACATATCGATCAACTCTGACATGGGGGCGGGACATCTACTCTTGAATAGCGCCGCCATGCCGACCGGAAACACGTTTTCTACGGACTATCTTATCGTGGGCGGCGGCATTTCCGGGCTATCGGCGACATGCCAACTTCGGGATAGAGACTTCGTCCTGTGCGAACTATCGGCGCAACTCGGTGGTACGTCGGCGAGCGAATCTCACGCCGGTGAAGTGTTTTCGCAAGGTGCGCATTACGAGTTAGCCTACCCAAACTATTACGGACGCGAAACCTTGAACTTCCTTGAAGAACTGGGGATAATTCGTTACGATAGTCTGGTTGATTCATGGAATTTTGTTGACCGTCAGTATCTGATTGATGCTCAGCGGGAAGGTCAAACCCTTACATCGGAAGGAATGCGAGAGGAAATTCTCGAGCCGAGCCGCCTCAGAACCGATTTCTTGGAACTTGTGCTTCCCTATTTAGAGGAGATGAAGCAGCCGACACGGATTATTCGGGAGGAGTTATGGCCGCTCGACGAGATAAGTTTTCTTGACTTTCTTAAGCGTGCTTTGAGATTAAACTCGTCCTTTAAGCAGGGGGTAGACTACCAGATGAGGGATGACTACGGCGCCGACGCGGCAACGGTCTCTGCACTCGCCGGCATTCACTACTACACCTGTAGACCTTACTACACCCAATCCGTGGAACTGTTTTCGCCGCCGGAGGGAAACGCATATTTTGTGGACAAAATGGCGGCGACCCTTCCCATCGACAGGGTCAAGACAAGCCACTTGGTGAAAAGTGTACGAAAGAGCGAGCGAGGTTTTGAAGTGCTGGTAGTAAACATTGAGAACTCTCGGATTGACCGCTACTTCGCAAGGAATGTCATCTATGCTGGCGGAAAACACGCGCTGAAATATGTGTTTCCATCCGACGCCCATCTTTTTCAAGACAACATATATGCACCGTGGCTGGTGCTAAACATCGTCCTTAAAGACGATCTACAATCGGAAGCGTTTTGGCAAAACGAACTCTTGGGACAGGATTCGACCTACATGGGATTCGTGGACAGCGCCTCTCAATTTCGCGTGGGAGACGCTAGGGTGTTTACGGCATACTACTGCTTCCCTCCCAGCCAAAGACCGTATCTCGCCAACATTCGGCGCAACGCCCAGGAGATTGCCCGAGAGACGGTAAAGACGATCAACCAGTTCTTCGATCAAGATGTCGATCCTCTCGTGGAGAAGGTTTTTTTCAAAGTGCTGGGGCACGCGATGCCGGTTCCGAAACCTCATTACCTGTTCAGGGACAGGAACCCGCATCGGTCCGAGCCAAATCTTGCCTATGCCGGAGTAGACAATAGCCGGTTGCCGCTTCTTTTTGAAGCGTTGGATAGCGGCATCCAAGCCGTTAAGGAACTCGATAGGCTATGAATCATCTAGGCGATCCATTACAGACGATTTCTTATTTGTGCCGGTGCGGATTCAATTACCCGCTTACGGTGCAAAATTAACTCTTGCAACCCCAACAAGATTCGCATCGTTTCTTGGGCGAGACAAAAAATGCTATGTCCGAATTGTAAGCATGATTCGATCAAATCGATAAATGACAACAAGCTATTCTGCTTGGACTGTGAATGGGATAATTTGTCCGAGCTATCTGAGATTGATTTGACGACGCCCGGTGCGCCATTTCTGACCGGTGAGATAGGAGGCAATCGACCTACCGCCGGTGTTTTGTCTTCACGGGCGGAACGCGAAGGATCCGACGGTGTACCCTACGGAAGCCCTATTCGAATTGAAGCACCGGAAGGTCAGCGGCCCCTCACCATAAGATTTTCCGCGTTGACCGTGAGCGTCGAGTAATGACAAGTCTTGTACGGCGATTCACATTCTGTTACAGCCACATACTGTATGCATTCAAAATCGACAACTATGCATAATACTTACAATCATCAACAATAGGAGGATTTTCGACTATGTCCAGTGACAAGCCTGAAGCCTTGGAGGAATTCGAATACCAAGCGGAGATGAAGCAGCTTCTTCATCTTATCGTTCATTCGCTCTACAGCCATCGCGAAGTCTTTCTTCGCGAAGTAATTTCCAACGCTTCAGATGCCCTAAATCAGGTGCGTTTCAGACAGTTGACCGACAAGGATATTGTAAGTCCCGATGCGCCTTTGCGAATCAACATCAGTGTTGACTCGGAAGCACAAACCTTCTCGATTGCCGACACCGGCATCGGTATGACGAAAGAAGATCTCGTGGATAGAGTCGGCACCATTGCAAGTTCCGGCACCGTGGCATTCTTGGAGAGGCTGAAAGAGGAGGGCAAACCCTTCGACGCAAATATGATCGGTCAATTCGGCATCGGTTTTTATTCTGTCTTTATGGTGACAGATCAGGTGGTCATCGAAACCCGTCACGCAGATCCGGGGTCAAAGGGGTATCGGTGGGAATCGACCGGCGAGAGCAAATTTACCGTTGAAGAATTTCCACGTGAGGGGCGAGGAACGACAATCTCGTTCAAACTTAAGGACGATGCGAAGGAGTTCAGTGAGGAATACCGAGTAAACGAGATAATAAAAAAATACTCCAACTTCGCCGATTTCCCGATTCATGTCAACGGCGAACAGGTCAACACCATAAGCGCGCTATGGCAGAAAAGCAAAAATGAAGTGACTGATGAAGAGTTGGAGGAATTTTATAAGTTCATTTCCAACGACTTCGGCTCGATTCTCGGTCATATGCATTTGGCGATCGAGGGACAGGTAAATTTCAAGGCGATGGTTTTCGTGCCCGAAACGGCTCCATTCAATTTTCTAAGGGGAGATGACTTGAAGTCGTTGCAACTCTACGCGAACAGAATCTTTATCCAAGACGACTGCAAGGAATTGCTGCCCGAGTATCTGCGTTTCGTAGCGGGGGTGGTGGACACGGAAGATTTGCCGTTAAACGTCTCTCGAGAAGTGACACAGTCGAGCCCGGTAATGGGAAAAATCAAAAATGTGCTCACAGGGAGAATCTTGTCGCTTCTGGAGGATTGGGCGAAGAATGAGCAAGAGAAGTACGACAAATTTTTCACGAACTTTGGGTTGTTGTTCAAAACCGGGCTCAGCACAGATTTTGGAAACCGTGATCGGATGATCGACCTCTTGCGGTTCGAATCCACAAAAACTGAAAAAGGGAAGTTCACGTCACTGAAAGACTACGTGGCTGGCATGCAGGAAGATCAGAAAGAGATATACTATCTGACTGGGGAGACCAGAGCGGCGGTAGAACTAAATCCAAATCTGGAGTATTTCACGAAGAGAGGAATTGAAGTCCTGTTTTTCATTGATCCGGCTGATATTTTCAACATTCCGCAGTTGCATGAATATGACGAGAAACCGATAAAAGGAATCGAATCCGCAGACCTCGACCTTAAGTCCGATGAAGAGAGCGAGGCTGATAGCTTAACCGAGGGTGAGTCCAAGTCGCTAATATCGCTTTTCAAAGAAACACTCGGGGACAAGGTGGAGGATGTGGTCGAATCCAAAAGGCTTGTCGATTCGGCGGCAACCCTCGTCGTAGGAGCCAGCGGAATGGATAGGCAAATGGAACGGATGATGAAGATGATGAACCAAGATATTCCCGGCTCAAAGAAGATTCTTGAGATCAATCCCGCTCACCCGTTAATTAAAAACCTTGCTCAGATTCACGAGCAAAAAGGTGATGAGCCACTTCTCAAGAGTTGTGTGTTGCAGGTTTACGAAGGGACGCTTCTGATTGACGGGAACATGGATTCTCCGACCGATTTTGTCGCGCGAATGACCGAGATCATGGAACATGCGACGAGATAGGTCCAACCACGTCCATGTAACTGTCGGCGATGGTATAAACTTGCAAGGTTCGTTTTATTTTTTAAATCGCCACGACATTCCCGGTCTCTACCGATTCGCGAACGGCATCTATCACTTTCATTTGACGGACGCAGTTCTCGGGTGAAATACGGTGCGGCTGTCCCGTTGTCAAACAATCGCAGAGATGCCTGAGTTGGTTCGTGAACTGAAACACCGGCTCAAATTCGATGGATTCCAATCCATCAACCGTGTGTTTTTCGATTGACACGGGTCGGCCCTCATTATTCCAGATTCTGTCCAAGCGCAACATCCCCGCTGTTCCGCAGATTTCAGCGTATTGTGCGTTTGCCGAATTGAAGCCGACGGAGATCTGTGCGGTTCGTTCACCCGGGAAGGTGAGAAGCATATACATTGCGTCATCAACCTCTATTCCCCACTGCTGAGTCGCGAATACCGTAACAGGTTCTGCATCAAAAACAAACCGCGCATGATGAATACAGTAGCACCCTAGGTCATAGATGCTTCCGCCGCCCTTTGCCTTATTGAAACGCCAGTTCCTTTCCGGTGGGCGAGATTCAGGTCCTCCGCCCCTGCCCCCGGTGCAGAAGGTGCTGCGCACTGTTTTTACCTCTCCAATTTCTCCTGCGTCAATGAGTTCCTTCGCCTTTAGATGCATTGGATGATGTCGGAACTTGAAGGCTTCCGTAACAAGTATACCGTTTGCATTCGCGGCGTTTACGAGTTGTTCTGCCTCCGCCGCATTCGATGTAAACGGCTTTTCACATATAATGGCTTTAACGCGGCGTGACTTGGCAATTTGAATGCCTGTTTCTGCATGAAACGCCCCCCAGTTGGCGACGATGGCGATATCGAGTTCTTCGCTAGCCAACATCTGATCGAGATTGTCGTAGAGACGTTTCACGCCAAATGCTTCAGCGTAGCGATGCAGAGCTTCCTCGGAAATGTCACAAATGGCGTGGAGTTCGGCGCATTCGAGTTCTTTACACGCCCTGCCGTGCGCCTTTGCGATTCCGCCTGTTCCCACGATGCCGATCCGGTAAACCGGCGCGGCAGAATAGTTAGACATACCCTTCCCTTCAATATTCCTATCCAGCTATCGTGCTAACGCTCGCCATTTCTTGAAGAATATTCTGTTAACGTGCCCCGAGATTCTCCTAAAGAGCCTCTCGGCTATTTCAAGATAACCAACCGCCGCGTCATCTCCTGCGCATGAGAGCCATCGCGTTCGGAAATCGTGAATGTGTAGTAATAGATACCGCTGGCGACTGTTTCACCCAATTCGTTGCGGCCGTCCCAATATCCCGCGTTTGACCTGGTGGAATACAGTCCCGAAGGTCTTTCTCCCAAGTCTAGTTCCCTCACTAAATCGCCAGATGTGTTGCGTATAGCGACCGAGACCTTCGCGGTGGCGCCAAGCGCGAATGGAAGCCAAGTTTCGGGATTGCCGGGATTCGGAAAATTCTGGTAAAGTTCTGTCTTGAGTCCACCGATGGTGACGGCCTTCAAGCCCTCGACCGTGATAATTGGCGAAAGGCTGACTCTGCCCAAGAGACCTCTGTTTTCTAAATAGTACGAATAGGTCTTGAGGGGAGAGGTATCTTCGTCAAAAAAGACATAATCGCGTTCTGAATTGCTGTATCCTCTGCCCTTTATCAATACTTTTACCGGACGGTCAATTGTCGACCGGAAGGCGTCAATTAGGGGCTTAAATTCTCCGTCCGGAGTCTCGTTTCGGTAGATTCGCCATCCGAGATTGCCGTACTCTCCCATTGTCGTCCAGTTGAGGCGAATCTGATTGAATTCTCGCGCACCCGTAAGCGATGAGAACACGTTTGACGGAGGGAGGTTGTTGACGTAAACCCCGGTATGCTCCGGATTTGCCTGAAACATGCCCCACTCAACTTTCGCATCAGTGGATTGGCCTTCCAAATCCCATACATAGACCGATCCGGGGATAAACTCACCCTGACTAGGTGCCCGCAGAGAACCGATACAGATTTCCACATCCCCGTCGTTGTCAAGGTCACCTATAGCAGGTGAAGATTGAAGATTGCCAGTGGTAATCAGGGGCCAACCGTCAAGCTCAACACCGTCAGAACTAAAGGCGTGTAATTGCCCAAAGAAACTTCCCCAGTTGGTTGCAACGACGACCTCAACCTCGTCGTCACCGTTAATGTCTCCCAGCACGGGAATCGATGTAACCGTTGATCCGAAAATTGAGATTGGCCATCCCGGCGCCAGTGTGCCGTCTTCATTCAAGGCGACAATGCTTGATGTGCCCAAATCGCCAGCGATGATTTCGAGTTCCCCATCACCGTTCAAATCGCCGACTGCCGGCGCAGCATATGGTGTATATCCGATTCGCTGGGGCCATCCGTCGCGGACTTCGCCTTTTTGAGAGAGAACATAGATGCTTCCGTTCCTAAACATCAGGATAATTTCCAAGATGCCGTCCGAATTAAGGTCAGCCAATACCGGCGGCGCGTTAGCTCCGGTTCCCGGTCTTGGTTCAATGGGCCATCCCTCCAATGCGGTGCCATCGGATTCCCATGCGTAAACATTGGCTCCGCTGGTGGTGACGACAAGCTCCAGCGAAGCGTCTCGGTTCAGGTCACCTACTGCCGCCGGCGTTAAGCCGTAATCCTCTATTTCCTGTGGCCACCCGTCAAGATTGTCTCCGTCATGATGGAGTACATGCACGCCGTCTGTTTTGGTGACAATAATTATTTCCTTGTCGAAATCTTTGTCGAGATCGGTGAGGGTAGCCGTGGCAATAATGCGGCTCTTGAAGCGTTTCGGCCATTCGGAGTTGAAACGAGTACCGTCGCGGCGGAAAATGTAGACTCGCCTTTCGACCGGAAGCACAATCTCAAGGCTGCCATCTGCGTCAAGGTCGCCCACAGACGGCGTGGCTATCAACTCGCCGTCGGTTTCTTGCGGCCAACCGGCAACCGATGATCCGTCATGATTCCAAACTTGGAGCAATCCATCCTTAGAACCTACAATAATTTCGAGGGTGCCGTCTCCATCAAGGTCGACGAGCACCGGCGAGGAAAACACCTCGCTTTCGGTTTGAAATGGCCATCCCTCTTGGTCGGGAACTAAGGTGGACTCTTGGGCAGTGGGAGTGAATTCTACTTCTTCGGAAAGTTCGCTCACATTTCCTGCCGAATCAAAAGCAACAACGACAACATAGAGGGGCACATCATTTTCTGCTCCCGTTACTCGCAGAAAGGTCTCGTTTTGCACATCAAAGCGAGCAAAATACTCGCCCGGCGCACCACCAAACAAAACTATGTAACCTGCAACGTCCGGCTCCGGATTTGGGTTCCAGATCAGTCCAACGCTGCCATCTCCCGGCGTCACAATCAAGCCGGTAGGCGGCGTCGGTGAAGTGGTGTCTTCTCCTCCGGGATTTGCTGTTGGGATTACAATCAACGGCCTCGTCTTGGCACTCTCATTTCCGGCGGTGTTGAATGCGCTTAACGCGACAACGATGGGTACACCGTTCTGGAGGTCGGTTAACCTAAGGGCCTCGACATTTCCGAGATCAAACGTCTGGTCCGAGATGTGGAGTCTATACCCGGCGATGTTGGATTCGACATTTGCCATCCAGCTTAAACTCACCGCCCCGTCTTCTGAAACAGCGGTAAAGCCCTGTGGGACTGCAGGAACGTCCAATGATGCTAGAATATTCAGTTGCCCCGCACCCCAGTAGCTGTCCCAGCCCGGATCTCCGCTATCCACGGCACGCTCCATCAGAAGGCGCTGTAAATCTCCCACCGTTCTCGCGGGTTCCTGCTGAAGCAAAAGTGCCACCGCACCCGTAACATGAGCGGCGGCAACACTCGATCCCCGGAGTGCAATATGGCTTTGGTCTTCCAGAACCAATGGAGGGTATCCCCAGCTCCTCCCGGCGAGCGCCGCAACTATCATTTCTCCCGGAGCGGCGAGATTCGGCTTTTCTTTTTCATCACGACTTGGTCCTACACTAGATATACTAGAGATTTCTCCGACAGTTGCATCAACCGCTCTCAGAAAGCCAAACATATCCACCCAGTCGTTTCGCGTAACATAGGAGGTGACACTGATGACACCTCTTGCCGTTGACGGCATGCCGATGGTTTTATTGGCATCGCCCGGGATTAGCCATGGATCAGGGCTATCCGTTCTGAACCCGCCGTCAATTTCACTAGACAAATAGTAGGCATCGAAAGGAACTCCTGGCCCGTCAAGTTCAATCGTCATCTCGTACCGATCAAGTGGCAAGCTTATATCGCCGCCATTCCACAGCCAAACGATGATAGATGCAAGATCCGGATAAACCGGATGCTGCTGCTGGGAATCGACAATCAACGTCGCACCTTCCCATGGCCCCTTCGGGATATCGAAATCATCCACCTGTCCGGGAGGAACCCACTCGAAATCAACGGTTTCTCCTGGATTGGTCCCCGGAACCCTCACCCGCACAGAGATGGATTCCTTGGATGAATACCAGATTATTGTATAGAGAGTGGCGTCGTTGAAATCCGGCACAGGAATTAGCTTTGGATAGTTTTCTCCTTCCGGAGGCACCAGAACTGCTCCGGCATGGATTGTACTTTCTCCCCTGTTCCCCGCGCTCGCGACAATCGCCCTGCCGGACGTTTCTTCAACAAGTTGGTTCAACCCCTGTTCCAATAGCGTTCGTCCATCGTGCGGGCCTATTTGGTATGCGAAGCTCATATTCACAACTGCCGGTTTTCCAAGCGATTCCGCTTTTTCAAAGATATAGCGCGCCGCATCCAACACCTCATTCTCGAACAAGTGCGATTTAACTGCAATTATGTCAGCTTCCGGTGCCATCCCCACGAATCTTGGAGCGGAGCGTTGAACACCCGTACCCCTGCCATTACCGGCGGCTATTGAAGCGATATGGGTGCCGTGCCCATCATAATCGTTCTGATTTGGTGTACCCTCGTTGATCTGCATCTGCGTCCATTCTGTTCCATAGCCAAAGTCTTGAGGGACTTGACCGGCTGCTGTTTGCGTCTGATCCCAGATCCACAGGATTCTCGAACTTCCGTCCGGATTCTTAAAATCTTCGTGAGCCCAATCAATGCCCGAATCAATTATTCCGACGACGACATCCTTCCCGGTATAGGTGGGGTTACTTTTCCACACCTGATCTGCACCGGTAGCGAGAGCACTTCTATCCAGTGAAGGGGCAGCCAATTGGGCCCGACGGGCGGCATGAATATAGGTTACATTTCGCATCATGACGACTTCTGGAAGTAAATTAACCGGGAGCTCAGTTGTGACCAAGAAGCCGTGCGAATGATAGTTCAGTCGTATAACCGATTGTAATTCTACGCCGAGAGCGCGAAGTGTGTGCGGCGAGTCCGACATTAAAAGCATCGCTTTAATTACATCCGTACCATACCTTTCAGAATACCGGATCAACGGGGAGGCATGGCCTTTCTGAATAGAGCCTGCGTGTCTCATGACAAGCGGCTTTAGTAAGGTGTCTAGTTTGTGAATCGAGGTTTGGATTGCCGGGTCATGAAAGGGCTGGGAAATACCCTCAAAACAGCAGGTTATACCTACGATGATGATGCAAAATATAAGGGTTAACTTGCGTGGCATAAGGAATTTTTCTCCGAGAAATTTATGTGGGACGCGCGACATTATCGTTTGATTGAACTAAGCTAGGCGATCACCGGAAATTATATCACACGCGCGCCAATCTATCAAGCGGTGTGATTGTCGCCACTAAATCTTTGTGACAGGTTCCATTTGTATCCCTTCAATGACTCTACTCGAAATTCTCCAAAGGTCTTTCGTGACTTCCCGCAATGCCTGTGGTATAATGTTGTGAGACTTGGAGTCCACCTAAATACGTACAAAATACATACAAACCGAATTGCCTAACCCTAATCAAAACATTTGGTGATAACTCGTTCAATTGCCAAGCTTGAACGAGACACTTTGCGCCAGCTAGAGGAGAGATTCAATGGTACATGAAACGACCGCAGGAGGAGGCGGGGTTGACAATAAAGACGACGCCGTCAATTTTTCTGCGGCGCCCGCTGACTTTATTCGACAGATAATCGAGGAGGATTTGAGAACCGATAAACACGGCGGTCGAGTGCATACGCGATTCCCGCCGGAACCGAACGGCTACATACACCTTGGCAGCGCGAAAGCTATTTGTATCAATTTCGGCATTGCCGAAGATTACAGTGGACTCTATAACCTACGATTCGATGACACCAATCCAATCAAGGAAGATGTCGAGTATGTGGAATCAATCAAAGAAGACATACGATGGCTCGGTTTCGATTGGGAACAGCGGGAATTCTATGCGTCCGACTACTTTGCGCAACTCTATCAATATGCCGCACAGCTAATAAAAAAGGGCGTAGCCTATGTTTGTGACTTGACGGCGGAAGAAATAAGCTACGGAAAATATCGGGGTACGTTAACCGAACCGGGAGTGGATAGCCCATTTCGCGACCGCTCCGTCGAAGAGAACCTAGACCTCTTCGAGCGTATGAGAGCAGGTGAGTTTGAAGAGGGTTCGCGCACGCTTCGGGCAAAAATTGACATGGCATCTCCGAATCTGGTTATGCGCGATCCGGTCATGTATCGGATCCTTTACGCGACACATCACAACACGGGCGATGAGTGGTGCATCTATCCCATGTACGACTTTACCCATTGTATTTCCGACTCGATCGAAGGCATTACACACTCTCTGTGTTCTCTTGAGTTTGAAATCAATCGTCCTCTATATGACTGGTTCCTCGATCAGTTGGACATCTATCATCCGCAGCAGATTGAGTTTGCGAAGTTGTATCTCACCAACACCGTACTCGGCAAACGGAAGTTGATTCAGTTGGTAGAAGACGGGCACGTTAGCGGGTGGGACGATCCTCGGATGCCTACGTTGGCGGGTTTACGTCGCGGCGGCTACACCCCGGAAGCAATCAAGGACTTTTGTAAGCGGATTGGAATCGCAAAGGCGGATAATCTCGTTGAGATTACATTGCTGGAATACTGCCTTCGCCAGGATCTGAACCAACGAGCGCTGCGTGTCATGGCGGTGTTAGACCCGCTTAAAGTCATTATTGATAACTATCCCGAAGACAAGGTCGAATTTCTGGAAGCCGAAAACAATCCGGAAGATACGACGATGGGAGCGCGTGAAATACCCTTCTCGCGAGAACTTTATATTGAACGCGAGGACTTCATGGAAGATCCACCAAAGAAGTATTTCCGTCTCGCGCCGGGACGGGAGGTGCGTCTCAAACATGCTTATTACGTCAAATGCGAGCGTGTGGTCAAGGATGAAAACACCGGCGAGATTGTCGAAGTCCACTGTACCTACGACCCAACCACGCGCGGAGGGTGGTCTGAAGACGGCCGGAAGGTGCGCGGTACGCTGCATTGGGTCTCTGCTCGACATGCGATTGAGGCTGAAGTACGCTTGTATGAACACCTGTTCACCAAGGAGAATCCTAACGACGTGGAGGAAGGACGCGAGTTTACAGATTATCTCAACCCCAATTCGCTGAAGATACTGAATTCCGCTAAGGTTGAGCCTAGCCTTGCGAGGGCGACACTTGGCGGCTACTACCAATTCCTTAGGAAAGGTTATTTCTGTGTAGATCCCGACTCTTCCGACAAGAAACCGGTGTTCAATCGAACGGTAACATTGCGAGACACTTGGGCGAAAATTCAGAAAACACAAAAGAACACGTCGTAACGTACAAACAATTTAGGTAATTGTTTAGTTCAGTCCAGAACTTATGCGCCAACAGGAAATCGCGACCTGGAGAAGATTTCTATCGCCTTCCTTATTCAGTCAGTTGATCTCCTACAT
>JAJDTR010000057.1 GCA_022827055.1 Candidatus Poribacteria bacterium
GGCTCCTGCTTCACTCATGATATGACTCTTTGTTCTCATAATAGTATTAACGCAAACGTGCTTTCGGGAACGCTGATCTGCGTTCCCTACAGCACGTAGGTTGGGTTGAGCGGAGAAACACGTGTCCCTACCCGCGACACAAGGGATTCAGCACTATAAAAACATCTCTTGTACGTAACGACAGAGTGAAACCCAACTCAATCCAACACACTATCAAATGTTGGGTGTCACTATCTGCTTGAGAGTTCAATCAACATTCATTCCCAAAATCCAAGCCTAATGCTTGATAGGTTCCGCTTATTTCGTTCAACCCAACCTACGGGCCGCGGAGGCATCGCACCGGAAATAGGGGTCCAGCACCTGACCTACAAAAAATTTCCACCGGATGGAAAGTCGCGATTCGGAGATCGCTCCTACCGCGAATTTTTGGGAATTTAACTTCGTAAGCCCCATTTAGAAATTCATCAAGCGGTAAATCCAAAGCCCCAGGACCAGAGCCAGCACAAATCCCCCAAGGCAATTTCGAATGGAAGCGCGGATACTCTGCCAAGCCTGCGGGAGTTTTCTCGGAAAGCAGAGGGTGCCGATGGCTAACGGGACAATAAAAAACGAAAACGGATGATGGTCCCAAGCCGCGCCAAACCTACCTTGAGTGAGAGAAACACAAGCGCGAGTCATACCGCAGCCCGGACACGATGTATCGGTGACCAGACGGAATGGGCACGGGATCAGTGTAAGATCGCTGAGCCGAAGCCCCGACCACCCCGTGTAGAGGCTGACAAGGGCAAGCCCAATCAGGAAAACTCGCACAAGATGTACGTGATTACATGTCAGAGTGCTCACCGTAGAATTTGTGAATTTCAAATTGCTGGATTGCCAGAGACGCGATACCGACACCGAATAAAGCGAGTAAAACACAGATAACCGCTAAACTGTCGGAGACGCGCCAACCGTTGTTTTCCTGGATCTCGTTGATTCCGTTCGCCATTTTGTATTCGTAGTATAAGCCGAAGATGCCGCAGGTCAGTATGCTGAGGAAAAGCCATAGCCAAAAACTATATTCATTCCGATGCAGCCAGGCATTGAGCGTTTCCATCTGTTTATATTGCCAATACAGGGTGTAAATCCCGCACGTCAGAATGCTGAAGATTATCCCGAGTACAATGCTTCTGACGGCGTCCCCCCTTGGATACGGGTAGTCGCGCATAATGGAACTCCGTTAGGTCATACACAGCCACAGGAGGCCGCGATTCGGAGATCGTGTTCCGGCAGCCGGATGGAATAGAGTAGAAATCGGGGACAAACTCCCCTGCCATTGAGATTCTTACGAATTGTGCAGCACGTATTAAGTTACGGCGTCCATGCTCGCGGTGCGATCCCTTCAACGTGTGTCTTCACATCAACGACAGCCGGTTTGCCCGCGGCAAACGCCTGATCCAGCGCTCCCGCAAGCTCGCTCGGTTTGTCGACGGTGATTCCAAAGCAGCCCATCGATTCGGCAATCTTGGCGAAATCGGTATCAGGGAAGAGCCACAGTTCGTCCGAACCAGCCGTCCGTCCGCCGTAGACGGACTCGACACCTCCCTGTTCCTGATTGAGCGAATGATTATTGTTGACGAGAATGACTGCATTAATCCCGCATCTTACGGCGGTCTCCAAATCCGATATGTGGTACCAGATTCCGCCGTCTCCGGTAAAGCAAAGCACCGGTCTATCCGGTGCGGCGCACTTGGCGCCCATTGCGGCGGGCACTCCCCATCCCAGCGATCCCGAACAACGGATGTAAGACTGGTCGGCGTGTTTGAGGTCGAGCATGGTGCCCGTCCAAACGCCGGAGTGCCCCGTATCGGAGACAAGAATCGCATCGGAGGGCAGATAGTCGCTGAGTTCGCGGCACAGGCGTTCCGGACGCATCGGCAACACCTCGGAATTGACTTCGCCGCTTACGCTCGCTTTCCATTCCCGTACCAACTCCTGTACTCGGTTGACCCATTTCGTCCGCGGCTCACGCGTTTCCGAGTGCTCAATCATTCGGCGCAGCGAATCCCTCACATCGCCCTGGAGTCCGACCTTGATTGGATAGTTGCGTCCCAGTTCCTCAGCGTTGATGTCAAGCTGAATTGCGGGCGTTCCTTGGGGCGGGACGGTATAACCGTTGGTCACTTGCCCGCCCGTGTGACTCCCGATGAAGAACACGAGGTCGGTTTCGCATAAAACTCGGTTGGCGCACTCGCGAGAGTAGGAACCGGGCACGCCCACCGCCAACGGGTGATCGGGCGGGAACATCGCCTTGGCATTCAGCGCCGTGGCGACCGGGATGGATAGCTTTTCGGCGAATGCGATGAGTTCGTTTCTGGCGCCGGAGGCGGTCACGCCGCCGCCCGCTACGATGACCGGCCGCGCCGCAACGTCCAGAAGCTGAAGCGCCGCCGTCACCTTTTCCACCTCCGCCTCCGGTCGGCAAGGCGGGAGTTGAGCGAACATATCCTCGACGACGACATCCACGTCCGCCTCTTCATCTATAACCTCCTGCCCGGCGAGTCCTTCCAGATCCAGATGTGTCGGTCCGGGAGTACCCGAGGTGGCAGATCGGAACGCTTGCCGCAAGTAAATCGGGAGTTGCTCCGTTGTGTTGACGAGAGCGCTGTATTTCGTGACCGCGGAGAAAGGGTTCGCGTGATTTACTTCCTGATATGCGTGGCGTAGCTGGCTAATCTGGTTCTCGCGCCCCGTTATGGCGATGACCGGAGAGCACGCCAGATAGGCGTCCTGCAGCCCGGCGGCGAGATTGACGGCGCCCACGGACTGCGCCATACAGAGGCTCGGAGCGCGCTTTACACGGGCATAAGCATCCGCCATGTATGCCGCGCCCTTCTCACCGTGCGTTTGAACGCGCTTAATCCCCAACTTCTCCATCTCCATTAACGCGCGGGGACCGATATAGGGCATAAAGAAGACATGGGTAATCCCATATCCGTGGACGGTGTCTGCGAGGAACTTCGCTCCTGTCATTTTGGGCATGATGTCGTTTCCTTAGCGTGATTTCGGGATTGAATTATTCCGGTGACAAGTATGTTTGAAGGCAAGCGTCGAAGCAATCTCCGGCGGCATGAAAAACATTATAGCCCTATCCCCCGACTTAGGCAAGCGATTTCTGTAAATTCAGCGCTTCGTATCGGAAGAGGGGAAGGAGGGAAGGAAAAACCGACTAGTTGACCGAATGGAATCAACCGAGTGAATAAGATCAAGCGGCCGGATAGAATCGGCTGAGCGAAAAGCGACGGATCAAGCGAATGGATAATGAGCGCGATAGAAATCCACACCCATGCAAAATACTCCGTTTCAACGCAAAGCGGGGCACCTCAGAATTTCTGGATCAGCCAAAGTACAGCGACGCCCAAGAAAACGAGCATCGGTAGATTAAGCAGAACGGCGAGGCGCATTCTACGACGTTTGTGAGGACTGACTTTCTCGCTGGAGAAGGTCAGTCGTCCGAGCAGCCAGAGCGAGTAAAAGTACAGAGGGAAAAAGGGGAAGAGAATCAAGCCGAGCAGGGCGGCGCGCACCGCGCGATCGACGGCGTTGTCGCCCGCTGACGGAGGGGGTTCATCCTCGGATTCCTCCATCTCCGCAACGTTGGTTAGCTCTGTGCCCGTCTCAATAGACCTATCTTCTCGCGTCGCAAGAATGCCGGTGGCGCGTTCGACATCGTTCTCGGCGACCTGCAATTTAATCCCGCCAATCGCGTTGCTTAGATGCCACGCCACTCCCACCGTCAATTCGTCGGCGAGAAAAGCCGTTAACCCATTGGCTTCGAGCAACCCCTTGGCAAGGTGCGCCTCCGTAGGCATGTCAAACGTAGCAACGGTCACCATCTTTCCTGCCATAACAATCCTCCTTTCGACGTATCGTCCGCGCCCTCAATGCGTATGCAGACGCGCCTTTTTACGCATTACGTATCATGCTTTTCGATTTCAACCAGCCATGCGATGTGATTCAGGTCATGGCAGATGGTATCCCGCTCGGAAATCCCGCACGCCTTCAGGTTGGACGAGAGGCTTTCCCGCGTCCATCGTGCCGACCAGAAATGCTCCGCAGTAGCCACAAATCGAGACCCGCGCGGCGTCACGACATGCTGATTGGTGTGTTCATAGAACTCAATCTGCGCCGCTTCAGCCTTGGGGACATCCTTGTAGATTGTCAGGAACATCAACCCGCCCGGCTTCAGCGCCTGATAGAACCTTGAGAATATCGCAATAAAACTCGGGTTCCGATTAAGATAGGCGTCCGTATAAAGGCTCAAATCCGTGGACGGTTCTCGGAAATTTCCCGGCGTAAAGTACAAGCAGAAGACCAAATCGTAAAAATCGCGCTCAGGCGCCGCTTCGGTCGCATCGCCCAGAAATAGCTCCGTGTTGGTAAGTCCATCCTCTCGCCATCTCTCCCGAGCGATTTCGCCAATGTGATCCGATATCTCAAAGCCGTGATACAGTTCGCACACCGGGGCAAAGATGGAGCCGTGGTATCCGGTGCCGCAACCGACATCGGCTATAGCGTAGCGGTGACCTCGAAATCTCTCAAGTAGGATTTCATCCTGCCGGTCACGCGCCTCTTGTATTGCATGGGGGCAGTAGGTTGATTCCAGGGAATTGAGTACAGCTCTACTTTCGGACTCGCGTAAAGTGTTGGACATGGGGGATTTTATGTAATCGAGGCACTGGGTTTCACGAGATTTTCAGTTATTTTGGGTGAGATGAAACTTTGAGAACCAGTTTGAAGAGTACAATTTGTGGGGTGTGCACTGCGCTCCTTACAGAATTGTGCGAGAAAGAAACCAAGTTTTGAGGAAAAAACTCGGTTTCGACACGCATGATTCTAATCGAAACGACTTTTCAAACAGGTTCTGAAAGCCTTCTTTTGTGTGTGATTTCTGTCGGAAGGGCACGATTCGGAGATCGCTCCTACCGTAATCACGTGGAAGCTAGGTTATAAGTGAACATCCGCGTCAAGAAACTGCCAGAAAAAAATTTTCCACCCCGACTCCCCTTTCCGAAAATAGAGTTCACATCGGGTAACAATCTCTCTCCGAACCGATCGGGCTCCCTTCTCCGTTATAATGTCCACACCCAATTTCGCAGAGGCTTGCCGCGGGTGGGGAACGTCCATCTCGATGTCGCGGAACTGAAATTGGACGAGATTGAACTCCTCGAATAGCGCCGTAAAAACCGGCGTCACCGCGTTGCGATTAACCGGAATGAGACCGGTGTTCAGCCCGAAAAATCGAGTGACCAAATCGTCCGATGCGAGATATTCTCCCGTGAACAGATCTTCGATTTCCAAGAGCCTACCAGTGTCCGCCGTTTCAATAAGCGCCGAGAACTTATCCAGAAAGCTCCGAATCTCTTCCCCCGGATTGGTTAGGGGCGTCAAAGATATGTCCACCGTCAAATTCTCAGTATTGAGAGCGACAGTCTGCGATTCATCCGCATAATCGAGTGCCTCGACCGCGATAGTTACGGCGTCCGAAAAATCAACTTGGGAAAATCTGTATTTCCCTTCCGCATCCGATTCCCACTGACGCCCGGATATCGTGACAACCGCGCCGCGCACCGGGAGTCCGGTACGGGCGTTGGTAATCGTGCCGGACACCATCCCGACAGTTTCAACCGGTGCCACGGGTGTAACGGGCGAATCTTCGCCGCATCCAGCGAAGAGCAACGTCAGATAGATTGTGAAGAATAGCCGTATGTGAACTTTGGATTTCATCTATACCATGCGTTGGGTAATATTGCGCTTGTTTTCTCAACAATAATGGTTTGTAATAGGGTTTACCCAGTACCAGCAGGTCGCGATTCGGAGAGGGAACTCTATGGGAGTTCTATCAGGATGTGCTATCGCGTTCGTTGTCCACTCACTTGAGGGATCTACTATCGCGCTCCTTATTCAGTCGCTTGATCCTTCGCTAACCACTCAGTTAATCGCTCCTACAAGCGGATTTGGACGCTTTACTGGCACAGATAGCTTGGTGGAGGAATCTATCGTCGTACAGATGCGATCACAATCTAACAGATCGTGGTACGGGAATCTATCGCCATCGGGATAGAATCCGTTGAGAACACGCAACCTCCAGTAGGGAATAACGATCGTTATTCCCTACAAATGCCTTGTCGCAACATCAAATCATTGCCGAAATCATCAAAAGCGCATAGATCGGGAATTATTGCAATCAACTTGAACTCATAGGGCAAACGCGTCTTCCTGTAGCAAGTTTCATTCCCACACTTAGCCCTGACGAACCTCCACACTTAAACTCTGAAGAGCCAACCGTTTTTATGCGCGATAGAAAAAAACTTGCAATTCACGCGGGTGTTATGATATTCTAAGCGCGCAATTCGGATAGTAGCTCGGAACGGGCGAAAGGAGGTGGGCGACGTGGCTCGTATCTGTCATGTGTGCGGCAAAAAACCGATGGCTGGCAACCGGATAAGTAAGTCTCGCAATCATACAAAGCGAAGATGGCTCCCCAATTTGCAGCGTGTGCGCATCGAAGTCCAGTACGGCGAAAATCGCGTAGGTCACAAGCGTGTGCGTGTGTGCGCGAAGTGTATTCGATCCGGTAGAATCGTCAAAGTTGTGTCAGGAGCACCGAAGGCGGCGTGACAATCCCCATTTACTAAACTTCGCGTTTCACCCGCCTCACCCCATCCAAGAGCAGGATTTTTCCCATTACCTCTTCAAGTTGTTCGACACCGGTTACCTCAAGCGTCAACAGATTGGAAACCCTGCCGTCTACTCCCCTCCTGCCGCTGCCGGCGCCGAAACTCCCCGCTTGTATATTAACCCCGCACTGAGCGACCGCACTGCCAATCACCCCGATCATACCGGGTGCATCCTCGCACTCGACGGAGATGCGCGCCATGTAGGTGACCTGATCGGCGGATTTCCATTCAACATGGACGAGTCGTTCCGGTTCATTGGCTAAACGCAGACAGTCCTCCTTGTGGATCGAGATTCCCCGCCCCCGGGTAATATACCCGATAATCGTATCGCCGGGGATGGGCGTACAGCATTTCATAATGCGAACCATCGCCGCATCAATACCGTCTTCAAGTTGAACGGCCGGCATCGGCTCCTTCGTGGCTTCGTAACTCCCATCCGCCTGTTTGTCCGCATCCGGTTTTAGCAGACTGGCGACCTTGTTGGCGAACTGTTTGCCGTTGCCAATCTGCATTAACAGGTTGTCCGTGGTGCCCGCCCCCAGTTTCGTGGCAACTTCGAGGAGACTTGAGGATTGGAGGTATACCTTCGGGTTAAGACCGTGCCGACTGATTTCGTTTTCCAGCAAGCGCTGTCCAACTTCCAGCGCGTGTTTCCGGTCCTGCTCGTTGAACCAGTTCCGAATTTTGCTGCGCGCGCGCGCAGTTCTTGCCCATTGCAGCCAGTTTCGATTCGGATGTCCGTTGGGATTGGTGAAGATCTTCACGCGGTCGCCGTTTTGGAGACGGTACCGGAGCGACAACAGTGCGCCGTTAACCTCCGCGCTGGAGCATTTGTGCCCGATGTCGGTATGAATCTTGTACGCGAAGTCAATCGGTGTTGCGCCGGCAGGCAGTGCGTACAGGTCGCCTTTTGGCGAAAAGACATAGACCTCATCCGGGAACAGTTCGCGTTTCATCGACTGGATAAACTGGTGGGGCAGGTCTTTGGATTCCTGAATGTCCTCCAGCATCTGTTTGTACCCCGCAAAAATGGATTGCCCCTCCTCCGTTAACGGCAGCCCCTCTTTGTAACTCCAGTGCGCGGCAATTCCGTCTTCCGCCACTTTGTGCATCTCATGAGTGCGAATCTGGACTTCAACGGAGCGCCCGCCGTCCAAGATCGTTGTGTGCAAGGAGCGGTAACCATTAATCTTCGCCGTCGGTCCAATCCAATCCCTGAGCCGCTGGGGAAGATGATGCCACTTCGTGTGCAAAATTCCAAGAGTGGCGTAACACTCCGGAACGGTATTGACCAACAAGCGCATCCCAATCAGATCCCGAATCTCTTCAAAGGGGGTTCCCTTCTGGTGGATCTTTTGGTAGATGCTGTAGATGTGCTTCGTGCGCCCGTGGACACTCGCTGTGATGCCGAATCGCTTGAGTTCCCGCTTGATAGTTGCCACCATTTTGTCCACATACGCTTCGCGCTCGGTGAGTTTCTCCGCAAGCAAATCGGCAATATCCCTGTATTCGGCGGGATAGAGGTGCTTAAACGCCAAATCCTCGAGCCTGCTCATAATGCGCCAAATACCCAGACGATGCGCAATCGGGGCATAGACCTCCAGCGTTTCTTTGGAAATCGCCTGCTGTCTATGCAAGGGCAAATATGACAACGTTTCCATGTTGTGTAAGCGGTCCGCCAACTTAATGAGAATAACCCGAATGTCCTCCGCCGTAGCCAAGAGCAATTTCAGATAGTTTTCCGCCTGCCGTTGTTGTGCGCCTCCCCTGAACTTGTACCTTCCAATCTTGCTGACTCCCTGCACCAACTGCGCGATGGTTTCACCGAACAGGCTCGTGAGTTCCTCGCGTGTGACCGGAGTGTCTTCTATGACATCGTGCAGAAGACCGGCGCAAATCGTGCGAACATCCAACTTGAGTTCGGTAAGGACGTTGGCCGTGGCGACGCAGTGCGTAAAGTACGGCTCCCCCGATTGGCGCCACTGCCCTTTGTGCGCTTTTTCGGCGAATTCATAACTTCGACGCAGAAAGTCAAAATCGGCGTCGGAATTGTAGCCTCCGATATGATCAACTAGAGTTTCGACACTCATACGATACCCTCTTCCAAATCTCTTGGACAGATTGTTTCAACTGAAATTCCGAGAAGATTGCGCTCGTCTGCTTGAGTTGTTCCCCATACAGGTAAGTACGTGATTGATGTAACTTGCGTTTCTCGGATGGCGCTGGCAAGAGTTGCACTACCTTCCCGGAAGATTGTTCCCGGCTTTTGATCAACTTCAACTCGTGGAAGATGCCCATGCCATTAGAAACCGCGTCGGGCAGAATCGAATTCGTCCCGGCTGCGGAAACCACGTCGTCCAAACGGATCGGCGCGTCGCTCCGAGAACCCAAGGATTTAATTGTCTGATACAACCTCTTGAGCGTCTCTTCGTCCGGATATTGCCATGACAGCAAGGTGTGCATGGAATCGGCATCTTGTGCGCTGTAAATCAGATGAATATAGGTCGTTTCCGGGGTTCTGAACGCCGGCTGACACCGATTATAAAACGTCAGCGGAGTACACACCGGGTGACAAAAAACAAGATGCTTCGCGCTCCGAGATACCGTCAGAAGTGTCCGACTTGAGACAATGGCGAGCAACTTTCCATCTCCGAGCGTGCCTACCAAACCTTCGATTTCGGACTCCGGCGTATCGGCATCACACCTAGCTACAGATTCCCCTTGTGGACCGATTAAGTCCAAGAATCGATCTATGGCTTTCTCATCTCGCACATAGAAAACGATAGGTTCCTCCTGTTCGAGGAGTTTGAAGAGATATGCCTTTTTGTCTGCGTGCCGCCGATCAATGAGCTTTACCGGACTATCCGTATCCTCCGTTGGAAACACGGCTTGATGTTCGTGACGGTCGATTTTGTGGATGTCCCTGATTGATAGTTGGGGCGAACTACGTCCATCCCATTCGTTGATTTGAGGGGAGCCAGCCAGATCGACGCATACGTTCTGCCCTCTCAACGTGATTTCGTATTCTGCCATCCCCCATCCCACCGCATCTAGCGCGTGCTGTCCATCCGTCACAAACAACTTCAGGTGTTGTTTCTCTTTGCCCATGCGAAGCGCGGGGCGTTGAAGCACGAGTCCTCGAATTGCCAGTTGCGGAGGGGGATTGTCCTGCCCGAAAGGCTCCAGCAGACTTAGCTCCTGAATCGCGTTCAACGTGAGGAAAGATGCTTGAGCCTCGAAATCAATATCCACCTTGGGAACCAGGTCCTCCTCCGACAGGTGTTCGGAAGCATATTTGCTGAAACTCTCCCTGAATTCCCCGATATTTTCCGTTTCGATCGTTAACCCTGCTGCAGCTTGGTGACCGCCGTGCTTGACCAGCAGGTGCGTGGCGGCATTCAAACTGTCCGCCAGATTGAGGCCTTCAATACTGCGTCCGGATCCGTGCGCTTCCTTGCCATCGATTGCCAACAGAAAAACCGGGCGATGGAATCGTTGCATAACGCGTGACGCAACAATCCCGACCACCCCTTGATGCCAACCCTCCTGAGCCAATACCAACCCCTTGTCTTCATCCAGATTAACCGACTTTTTGACCAAATCAATTGCCTGGTCATGGATTTTCGCCTCGACTTCCCGTCGTTCCGTATTGTTGGCATCTAACTCTTGGGCAATCGGCAGCGCGGCTTCATAGGATTCCGCTGTCAGCAATTCAACGACCTTTGAAGCTGTATCCATACGTCCGGCAGCATTGATGCGAGGGCCAAGCACAAATCCGAGTGTATGTCCGACAATGGGCTTGTTCTCGCTAAAACTGGCGACCTCGCATAGAGCGTGAATTCCCGGACGTTTCCGACGATTGATTTCGTCCAACCCCAACCTCGTTAGCGTCCGATTCTCCCCAGTCAGCGTAGCCATATCGACGACAGTTCCGAGGACGACAAGATCGAGTTGGTCAATGAGCAGTTGTGTGGGTTCGCCGCCTCCCATCAAGCCGTGAGCGAGCTTGAACGCCAGACCGACTCCCGCCAAGCCGTCGAGCAAATACTCGCTGTCCACCGTCTTGGGGGTAATGACCGCATGGGCGGGGGGTAACGCATCCGGGGGCGCTTGATGGTGATCGGTGACGATGACATCCATTCCGGCGTCATTCGCGAGTTGTACTTCGTTTATCGACGTAATCCCGCAATCGACCGTGATGACAAGATCGCACCCCTTCGCTTTGAGATCTTTCACGGCTTCTCGGTTTAGCCCATACCCCTCCCTAAACCGATTGGGAATGTAGTAGTCAACGGGCACATCGAGCGCGCGAAACACGCTTAACAGTACCGCGACAGCGGTAGTGCCGTCTGTGTCGTAGTCGCCGTAGACCCAAATCCGTTCGCCATTTTCTCTTGCCGCGCGAATCCGATCCACAGCCTTCTCCATGCCATGCATCAGGAACGGATCGTGGAGATTGTCGAGCGTTGGGTACAGATACGCCTGCGCCGCTTCAACCGTTTCAATTCCGCGATTGACCAGCAGTTGCGCGAGGAGTGGAGACACTTCAAGCCTCACCGCCAACGCGGAACTTTTCTCAATGTCGGGAGATTTGACTCGCCACTCTTTTCTCGTCATGGTGAAATTATACTATCACGAACCGGAACCACCGTCAAGAGTAAGAACAGTAGGACAGTGTTTAGTGGCGAGTGGATCTCTATCGCCTTGGGATCTCTATCGCGGTCGTTATCCACTCCCTTGATCTATTCACTCAGTTGCTGGTCAGTGATCAGTAAAACCCTAGAGCCATAGGACGGGCAATGAACGGAATCTCTATCCGGATTGGCTCTCGCGTTCCTTATTTTAGGAAAAGAGTAGGGTGGGCATTGCGCACCATCTACCGACTGAAAAACACCTTTCCACGTTGCAAAGAGGTATGAATTACCGTATCATTGTCATGACATCCTTTCAAGTAACACTTTTTCAGAACTAGCTATAGAGCGAGAGTTGAGTGTCACTTGATGAAGAAATTATTCCGCCAAGGATAATGTGCGCTAAAGACAAACCGTCGGGGCAAGAAGATCTCTATCGCACTCACTATCCGTTCGCTTGATTCCCTCCTACATGGAAATTTGAGGCGTTTACTTGCTGAAAGAATTATTCCGCTAGGAATAATGGGGCGCTATCAAGTAACACTCAACATTGCACTCCTCTGGAGTGCGGAGATTGGGCGCATCACGATTCTATTGACATCTAAGATCTCTATCGCGCTCGCTATCCACTCGCTTGATCCTCTGGAGTGAAAACCAGACCACGAAGGAACACTTTTCACGGCTAGTCATTGAGCGAAAAAGAAGTGTTACTTGCTGAATGAATTATTCCGAGTAGGGATAATGGCGCGCTTTCAAGCGTAGGAAAAGCTACGTCATGTCACGTCGCTTTAATCCGAAGAGACATGAACCAAGCGAGATCAAGGAGCGTTCACAGGAACGAAAAGATCAAGGGAGATCAAACGAACGAACAGTGAGTGCGATAGAATTCCCATAGATAATCCCGCGCGATAGTTAATCCCTGTAGAGATCCCATCATCTTACACCCTTTTCATATTCCATGAATCGGGGAAAGTTGCCGAAAGCCCCGCCGCAACGACCAATATCAACCCCGGAGGAACAGATGAGAGCTGCACGTTTTTATGGAGGTAAAGACATTCGCGTCGAAACTGTGTCGGAACCGCAGCCGGAGGAGCGCGAGGTACTCGTTGAAGTCAGAGCGACCGGCATCTGTGGAAGTGACCTGCACGGTTACCACCGTCAGCCGGAAAAACCACGTTCCCCTACAACAGGCGGACACGAACTCACGGGACGAGTCGCCGGAGTTGGCAACGCCGTGTGTCAATACCGGATCGGCGATCGAGTCGCTATCGAGCCGACAGTTCCATGCAACGATTGCCCGGAATGTCTAAACGGCAATTACAATCTTTGTTCAAGACTCGTTCACGTGGGCGGTTCCATAGGAAACCGTTTGGGTAATGTTTTCAGCGGGGGATTCGCCGAGTACATGGTGGCGCCCGAAGGAAACGTCTACGAATTACCCGATAAGGTTTCGTTTGAGGCGGGAGCAATGGCTGAAGTTTACGCCGTTGCCGTCCACGCCTTGTCGATGGCTCCGGTCAATCCGGGAGATAGCGTGGCGGTCATCGGCAGCGGGCCCGTCGGTTTGGCGCTCGCGCAGATGGCACAGCTGGCTGGCGCCGCGTCAGTTGCCGTCTTGGGCAAACCGGACGCGCCGTTGCAACTTGCCGAAGAGTCGATGGGGATCGTCCCGATTAACGTAGGCACAGTTGACGCGGTCGAGGCAGTCCGGGCGTGGACAGACGGCCGCGGAGCGAATGTCGTTTTCGAGGCGGTCGGCGGAAGGGCGCAAACGCTCCAGCAAGCGACACAGATTGCCACGGTACGGGGGAAAATCTGTATGGTCGGTGGACACACCGGGGCACTTGAGTTGGACACGCGATACGCGAGGAGGCGCGAATTGACCGTCATGTGGTCATTCTGTTACGGTCGGCGAGATGGAAAGCGTGAGTTTCAGATTGCGCTCGACCTGATGGCGGTCGGCAAACTCGACCCGATACCGTTAATCACCCACCGCTTCCCGCTTGATGAGATTCAACAGGCGTTTGCCGTCGCCGATGGACGTGATGAACACGGCTCGGTGAAGGTTTTGGTGTTGCCCTCCAGTTCGCTCGGAGATGGCTGAAAACGTCAAGAAGAAAGGAGCAGCGTACAAAGAGAACTCGTAGGGGCGGGGTTGCCCCGCCCTGACTTAACGCAAACTCGCTGGCTTTTCTCAATTTGCTTATATGAGCAAACCTATTTATGCCTCCCTTGATTATTTAGTGACGATGAAATGCTAACACGTCCCGGTTCATTTCCACACTTAACTCTGAAGAGCCAATTATAAAAGGAACGACAGAGGATGTTAATGTCAAAACTGACAGAACTAACGGAAGCCGGTATTCGAAAGTTTGCCGGAGCAACCATTTTCAATCGTGGATACGATTATTTCGAACAGGAAATGGTTTATGAATTAAACTATGATTCCAATCGGATTGTTGCGGAGGTTTACGGCAACTACGGAGACTACGAAGTTGAAATCATGTCCGAAGGGGGAGAAGTTGAAGCACATTGTAGCTGCGCTTACGAGGGTTGCCCCTGCAAACACATCGCCGCAGTGTTGCTAACGTTTATTCACGATAAAGAGAAGTATATTCAGCAGGCCTCACAACATCAAAGCGAAATCTCTTCATTAAAAGACAAAATTAGGAAATTATCGCGGACTGACCTGATGGAAATTGTAATTTCTTGCCTGGACAAATATCCCGACTTTTGGCGAGATATGGCGGTGCGTTTGGCATCGGATGAGAAACTGACTTTGAACACAATTTTGAAACAGGTGAAAAAAACTTTTCCGAACATTGAATCTCATCACTACTCGGAGACGGCAATCGCCAAACAACTCAGAGCAATCCTAAAATCAGTTGAAGATTCATCGGCTGATATGCGTGTGAAGGTTTACTGGGCAATCGTTGATCGGACGCTTGAGGAACTAAACGAGTACGGAATGAGCGACGAGTCTCTAGAAACGCTTGCCATTGATACGATGGAACTCTTGGCCGAATCATTGAATGGGGATGAACAATCCCGCCAAGACAGGCAGACGATTATTGCCGAGTTAATGAATTACTATATACACGGCAATTGTGGGATAGTAGACGCTATTTATGAGACGGCAGAATTGATTTGTGTTGAAGAATCTGATTATCGAATTGTGATTCAGAGGTTAGAGGACAAGCTGCCCCTCAGTTCGTTTCAATCATACTATAAATCTATGCTTGCTAATCTGTACGCACAAATCGGAGATACAGATTCTCAGTTGGCTGTGCTGGAGCGTGGGCTCGAAAACGGCACGGATTACTGGCTTCTAGCGTCATATTGGCTCGAAAGGGACGAAAAAGAAAAAGTTCTGAAGGTTGTTAAGGAAGGGCTAGACAAGGCTGAAGGAGGGAAAACGAAACTTTATGACTACATGCAAAACCATCTGCAAACACAGGGGGATATAAACGGTATTTTTCAGTTGCTCAAGAGAAAGATGGAAGATTTATATCTAGGTGGTCGAAGAAACGTCGAGGATGATAGTATTTATCAATATTTATTGGCACATTATAATGACACGTGCGACTACCAAGGAAAAGTCAATTTGCTGAAATTGCGCTTCTCGCACGGCGAAGTTAGTCTAAGAGCCTGTTTGAAAAGTAGGTAGTAAAGCAATTTCTTGGTCATTTGAGGGGCGGAGTCATCGGATTTTCAAGGAATTTTTCCTCAAAATAGCCTCTTTCAAAGACGGATTCGGACTTTTCAAACAGGCTCTAAGTCTGTACAAGGCGGCGGAAAGCATTCTAACCCCAATGGATTTGTCAAAGTTTCAAAAGCGAATTATCCAGCGACTGAAAAAGACCTGCCAAGGAAATCAGCCTGCAGATCCCTGGCTGGCACGTAATGTAATATCCGATACCCAGACACTTGCCGAGATATACGCGTACGAGGATGACCGAGATAATCTGGTGAAAGTCATCTCCGAAGACTTCGCTCTGCTTGCCAGATATGAATCCAAGTTGTTGGTACATAGTCCTGACATCTATTTGGGACAATACGCCAACGTGGTTAATCGCATGATTGAAAAGCGAGGGCGGGAGAACTATCGGACAGCGGTGGGGTATTTAAAGAAAATCAAGTATATCCATCAAACTGTGCTCAACACCCCGCACAAATGGGAAAAATACGTTGAAAATCTACGAGAAAACAACAAAACTTTGCGTGCATTACAGGAAGAGTTGAAAAGACTTTGAGAGATTATAATACTCAGCATCGGTTAATTTTGCGTAATTGTGCACCGAAGATTTGTAGGAGATCAAGCGAACGAATAGATCAAGTAATGAACAAAAAGGCGAAATTGGTAAGAGCAGTAGTCTGTGGTGAGTAAAAGCAATGGCAGGTGAGCGTAGGGGAGGCAGATCTGCGTCCCCTACAATCTGCAGTGCACAAGCCCGAAGCTTGACGTTGTACATTTGTAAGATTGAGCGAGTGGAAAAAGATTAGAATCTTTTATCGCCCTTACTACGTAATTTACTCTAGGTTCTCTACCGCATGGGCTTTACTATCGGCCTGAGATTTCTATCGCGTTCCCTAATCGCGACTTTGTACATGTAAGTGGCATAACAAAGGTTGTCAATTGAGCGTTCCAGAAAAGCGGCAGAGATTTTAACCATCTGGCTTTTTTGGTTAACCTTTGAAAAAGTCGCTGGTGGTTTCAGTACCATCACAGCGGGGCAAGATGCCCCGCCTACGCGGGTTCGGTGTTATATGGCTTCCCGTCTAATCCAATCGTTACACTTTTGTACAAAGTCGAGCTAATTGGTCAGTTGAGGGATCTACTATCGCGCTCGCTGTCCACTCGCTTGATCCCACACAGTCCACAAGCCATGGAACCCTATAAACATCGTTATTTCTTGGTTATTTTGTAGAAAACCCCGAAATAACGGGAGTTTCTGATTGAAATCTAAATACAGATGTGCTAAACTTGGCGTGATATTTTATAAATTGGTACAAACACTCCACCCCAATAACTGATTCAACGAGAGTGAACAATGGGATCTAGCCAAAACAATTCCGCAGCACATTTGGAGAACATGCGGCACCGACGCATGAAGCGAACCAGGCGGCAGCGAGCGATCGAAGCGGGAAAACCCGTCGATACCTCCCTGAAAGCCATGGCATTGAATTCTGTACAGAAGAAGGAACTTTCCGGACTGCGCCTATACGCTCACGGCGACCAGAAACATCAGGAGGCGAAGCGAAGCGGGGTTTCCGTATTAGTTTCCTTGGGGCTTCACGGGATTATGGTGTTTATCGCAGCATTCTACGTCGTCAGAACCGCTCAGGTAGATGACGACGCTGTCAGCGTCGCCTTTTTTCAAGAGATTCTGGAGAAACGCGACCCGCCCGACCGTAAACCTATAGTAAAGTCTCAACCCCAACCCACTAGGCAACCGCAGGTGCTAAAGCAACCTTTACTGAAACCGGTAGTGAAATTGCCGCAATCGGACGCTGAGTTTGATTTGCCCGAGGAGGGGATAGACAATGTTCCTGACATAGGTCCTTCTGACGCAGGATCGGGTATTGATACATCCCGTTTTGAAAATAGGCTTGGCCCCGTCAAACCAAAGTTTGATACCGACACTCCCGAAGACATTATTCGACAGAAATTCGACGATTCCACCCTTGGTGACTTCGGCGATCCTCCGGACATTGATCAGGGGCCCGAGCCGGATCTCTCCGAAGGTGTTGATGTCAAGCCCCAAGAGGTGACGAGACGTCCTCAATGGCGCAAGAAGGTTGAACCGAAATACCCGAGCGTCGCCCGCCGCAACCAGAAAGAAGGAAAGGTAGTTCTATTGGCTACCATTGACGTAGACGGAAAAGCCAAAGACATTGAAGTCAAGGAAGACACTGTCGGATTTGGATGCGCAACATCGGCCATAGAGGCTCTGGAGGCTTCGCGGTTCAACCCTGCCAAACGGGGCGAAGAGAGTGTCGCTATCAGAATCTCGATTCCGTATCAGTTTAAACTTGAAGATTAAATAACTCGTTGGAAAGGTCATCAAACACGTGTAAAGCATAACTCCCCTCTAACGCCTCTCGACATAATTCGGTTTAGTAAAACTGCTTTCCATTGCTTGAACGAGGTGAATCAATGAAATCAGGTCGGAGCAACTCCACGGAACATCTCGGAGACATGCGGCAGCGCCGCATGAATCGAATGAAACGTCAAAGAGCGATTGAAGTCGGGAAACCCGTTGATGTCTCTTTGAAACCCATGGCGTTGAGTACGGAGCAGAAAAAGGACCTCTCCGGTCTCGGACTGCATCACCACGATGACCAGAAGCATCGGGATGCCGCGCGCAGCCGCCTATCTGTATTGGGTTCCTTGGTGATTCATGGGATTGCCGTGTTCATAGCGGCGTTCTATGTCGTCAGAACCGCCCAGGTAGAGGACGACGCTTTTGTCGCCGACTTTGTTAATGCCATTCCGGATAAACGCAAAACCCGTGACCGCGAACTTATAGTAAAACCTAAACCACTGCCTACCGAGCCGCTTAAGCCAATTGTCCTGCCCGTACCGAAGGTGCCGGTGCGTCCCATCACTTCAGACAGCGACAGCACCTTGGGAGATACCAGGATGGCTGGTACCATTGATTCAGGTCCCGTCGCTGATGCCAACATACAGACTGGCGGTCTCGCCGGATTAGGCGGAGTTGGGCCTATCAAACCACCGACAGTTGTTACCGGCGATCCAATGAAGACTTTCTCGGAAAGATTCGACGAAACCGATCTGGGGATCACTAGCGAGCCGCTGGACGTGGATCCTTCTCCCGGTATCGACCCTTCCGGAGGCGATGCCTTCAAGCCCACGGAGATATTAAGACCGCCCAGTTTCCGCTATAAAGCGGAGCCGAAATACCCGAGCGAGGCGAAGCGCGCAGGGAAAGAGGGCAAGGTTGTTCTGGAAGCTACCATTGACGCGGATGGGAAGGTCAAAGACATTGAGGTCAAGGAGGACACTGTTGGATTTGGGTGTGCCAGAGCCGCCATACAGGCGTTGAAAGCGTCGCGCTTGAACCCTGCCAAACGGGGCGGAAAGAGCGTTTCCCAGAGGATAACCGTTCCGTATATCTTCAAAATCGAAGATTAAGCAGTTCGGCGAAACGGCCAACAGACACGTAAAACACATCTCACCTTGAATCCGAATTGACCGGCCTCGGTTTAGAAACCGCATCCCGCTGCTTGAACGAGGTGGAGCAATGAAATCCGGTCTGAACATCTCTGCAACTCGGTTGGAAACAGTACGGCAGCGCCGTATGAATCGAATCCGGCGCCAAAGAGCGATTGAAGTCGGCAAGCCGGTTGACGTCTCTTTGAAGACCATGGCGTTGAGTTCCGCGCAGCAGAGGGAATTTACCGACTTCCAATTTCGACCACATGTTGACCGGAAGCATAGAATCGTGACACCGAAACGCGTGTCCGTAATGGCTGCCTTAGGACTTCACTTAATTGCCGTGCTGCTTGCGACATATTTTATCGTTTCGCCCGCCCGCCTTGATGCCGAGGTGGCTATCGTCGACGTTGTCCGCTCAGGACCGACAGATTCCCGCGGTGTCCGAGGGCAAATCTGTAATATCGGAGAGGACAATTTCCCACGCAATGGCTGTTTGATACCAAATCCGAATCCATCGGAATGGTGGACCCCTACTCCGGGTTATGAGAAGATTCGCCGCGACGCTTTCAAACCACTGCTTGAAGTTACGAGACCACCGTCGTGGCTTACGAAGATAGAACCGAAACACCCGAGCGAGGGGAAGCGCGCCGGGAAAGAGGGAAAGGTTGTTCTGGAAGCTACCATTGACTTGGAGGGTAAAGCGAAAGATATTGTAATCAAGGAGGACGCCGTAGGATTTGGGTGCGCCGGAGCCGCCATTCAGGCTTTGAAAGCGTCGCGCTTCATCCCTGCCAAACTGAGGGACGGGAAGAGCGTCCCCGTGAGGGTAACCGCTCCGTATGACTTCAAACTGGAAGATTCGTCGGATCCGTCTGAGCAGGCAGAGTGTTCTATTCCTAGTCCTGATCCAATTCACCGCGACGGTCCCAGTTCTCTCGACATTACTCGGCCGCCCGCGTTTCGTACGAAGATTGAGCCAAAATACCCGAGAGCTGCTCGTCTCGCCCAAAAAGAGGGAAAGGTTGTTCTGGAAGCTACCATTGATGTGGATGGAAATGCCCAAGATATTGTAATTAAGGAGGACAAGGCGGGATTTGGGTGCGCCAGAGCCGCCATCCAGGCTTTGAAAGCGTCGCGCTTCACCCCTGCCAAACGGGGCATAAAGAGTGTTCCCTTCAGAATAGCTATTCCCTATCAGTTCAAACTTGAAGACTAAGCGGTTCCAATGGGAAGGCCAACAAATGAGGAAATGACAAAGGCGCTTTCCCGCTTCATTTCGCTTGTTTGCACCCCAAACCTGTTAAGACTCACATTAACGCTTGCCCTTCTCTTTCTCACCTCCTCTCTCGCCCTCTCCACCGAATTCCCGTTTGAAGACGCGCGTCCGCACTATACCGGGGCACGAGCCTTGGGAATGGGGAATGCGTTTACCGCTGTCGCCGATGACGCTTCGGCGGGCTTCTGGAATCCCGCGGGTCTTATTCAGTGGACGGGTGTAAAACTCTTTGGCGTCAACAAATTTCGTGACCGCTCGGATTACGCCTTCGATCCGAAGGGCATCGGCTACTCCTATCGCAGGTTCGGCTTATTCTGGGGCAACAAGATTGCACTGGGCGTCGAATCGGGAACCCCGGATTTCAACTACTACGGGCTCGCGTACCAGATAAGTTCGCACGTCGCGGGCGGCGCCAACCTTAAATTTCAGCGTGAACATCCAAGCGATCGTTACCAGTTCTTCGGCACGGATCCCTCCTACGATTTCGCTCTGCTCGTCAAGCCCCGCGCCAATCTTAAATTCGGTCTACTTGCGGGACACCTTCCCAACACGCGGGGGATTCGGTGGATCACGCTTGGCGCCGCATTCCAACTTCGACAGGTGCTGTTTGCCTCGGACATCGCCGTCCCTCGTTCGGGGCGCCCCGACCTCTACGTCGGAATCGAGTGGGCAGCCGCGCCGTTCCTATACGTGCGCACCGGTTATTCCGATCACGATTGGACCGGAGGCGTCGGCTTGGATTGGAAATGGGGGCGCATTGACTACGCTAGAATCTATGAAGACGAATTTACGTCGGATTTCATCTCGGCGGAAATACGGTTTTGAAAGGGTGCTGCAAAACTCCCACATCTGTCAAATGGTTGACATGGTTCACCACGGTTGTGACTCGACACATTATAGTAAAACCAATAATCATTTATACACTGCGGTAGGTTCGGTTTCCTAACCGAACCGGTATTTACCAGTCTCGTAGTGGCGGTTGGAAACCACACCTAGGTCGGGGCAAGATGCCCCTCCTACAAAGGTAGGAAGGAAGCATTTCGTATCGGGAGATTTACTATCGAACCGGGGCGGACACCTCGGGGCAAGATGCCCCTTCTACAGAGGTAGGAATGCCGTTCAGCCCAACCAACCCTCCCGACAAGGGTTTTGACAACACAAAACCGTCTGAAAAACCGATTGACACACGAACCCTTTCAGGTTATGCTTACGGAACAAAAAACTGATGAGAATCATCACCGGAAGGTTCAAAGGCAAACGTTTGATTTCGGTCAAGGCGAACACGGTGCGCCCAACGTCAGATCGCGTGAAAGAGTCCGTGTTTGGCATTCTGGGCGATTGCGTCATTAACTCAAATTTCCTGGATCTATGTGCAGGCACGGGCAACATCGGGCTTGAAGCATTGAGCCGCGGAGCAAAATCCGTGACGTTCGTTGATCGGAGTCCGCACTGCATCCGCATCATAAAATCCAATCTTGCGGGTTGCGACGTGAATAGCGGCGATCCTAACGTGAATATCGTCAAGTTGGATGCGCTCAGGGGACTAGCTTATCTCGCTCGGCGCAACGCCCGATTTGATTTAATCTACTTCGATCCGCCTTACGATTCGGGCATCCATGAAGCGTGCTTGGCGCGGATTGGAACCAACAGGATGCTGTCGCCCTCCGGGCAAGTTGTCGTGGAGCGGCGAAGAGAACGAAGGACAGATCCCGCGGCGCCTGAAGCGTCTCACGAACTAAAATTGAAACGGCAGGAACGATACGGCGATACTGTCATATCGTTCTACCAAATGGAGGACACTGAATGAAACTTGCAAGCCAAGAGAAGATGGTGCCCGGAGCGGAACTGGTAGAGAAACTCGACAACCTGGCGGCATACGGATACGAAGGGATTGAATTTGGGGGTAGGGGTCTGGAGGAACGGTGTGATGAGATAGTCAAAGCAACCGAGAATCATCCTGTCAAAGCCAGTACAATTTGCGCCGGTTATCCCGGGTGTCTCTTGGACAGCGATCCCGAGCAACGCGAGCTTGCGATCGCGGGAATCAAATCGCTGCTGAAGATTGGCGCGGAGATAGGCGTCGTCGGGTTGATTATGGTGCCCATTTTTGGCGCGCCGCGTATCCGTGACTTAAGTCCGTATAAGACGACGGAGGAGCTGGAAACCGAACTGCTCGTGGCAATTCTGAAGGATATCGCGGGCTATGCCGAGGAGGTCGGGTCTATTGTGCTGGTCGAACCCCTCAACCGCTATGAAACGCACTTCATCAAGAGTCTCAACGACGGAGTTGAAATCTGCAAGCGGGTAGACAGCCCCAACGTGGCGATTATGGCGGACTTCTTTCACATGAGCCTTCAGGAGCGAGACATTCCGGAGAGCATTGAGGCGGCGGGCGAGTACATCAGGCACGTCCATTTGGCGGACAGCACGCGTGAACTTCCGGGATACGGGCACACAGATTTTGCTGCCGGATTTGCGGCGTTGAAACGCATCGGATTTCGGGACTACATGGCGTTGGAATGCGCCATCCCGGGCCCCAACGACGTCGAGCTCCCGAAATCGGCGGCGTATATGAAACAGTGGCTTTAGAGCCGACTTTTGTGTTTCTCACTCGGATTGCCGCGATTCGTAGAAATAGATGAGATCGCAAAATTAATACGTAGTGCGTATTGCGTAATACGTAAGAACACCCGTTACTCATTACGTATTACCCTCAGAGCGTCCACATTACGAGGTACTATGGTGTTCAACTGCGCAGGAGCAATTTGGTTCGCGATGCACGGGAGGCGGAATTAAGAGAGGAAAACATATGGATAAAGTAAGAATTGGCGCGATTGGCGTTGGTGGAATGGCGGGCGGTCACATAAGGAATTTGACGGGATTCGACGATGTCGAATATGCCGCAATGTGCGACATCTCGGAGGAGCGAGCGAACAAAGCCTCTCAAGATTACGGCGGCACTCCCTACACCGACTACAAGGAAATGTATGACAAAGAGGAGTTGGACGCCGTATATATCTGTACACCGCCCTTCGCGCACGGGGAGCAGGAGTTGATTGCATGCGAAAGAGGCATTCCGTTTTTTGTCGAGAAGCCGGTCGGCACTCGCGTGGACGTGACACAAGAGATTCATGAAGCCGTGTTAAGCAGCGGCAATATCACCAGCGTCGGTTATCATTGGCGCTATCAAGGTCACACCCGCGAAGCGAAAGCCGCTCTGGAAGGCGCAACCGTAGTGGGCGCACTGGGCTACTGGATGGGCGGTCTGCCGCGAGTTCCGTGGTGGCGCGTTCGCGCCGAGTCGGGCGGGCAGCATGTAGAGCAGACGACCCACATCTTCGATCTGTGCCGCTATCTCGTGGGGAGCGATGTCGTTTCCGTGCACGGGTTCGCCGTCCAAGGCAGCATGACCGACGTACCAAACTACGACGTTGACGACATGAGCGTTGTCAACCTGCAATTTGCCAGCGGCGCCGTTGCCAACATAACCTCCGCCTGTATGCTGCAAGGGTGGGGCAGGGTAAAGCTTGAGGTGCTGTGCCGCGGGCTGGTCGTCGAGGTCAATTCGGGCGACGCCGCAGTCAACCGCGACGGGGAAACAGAGTCGATCGGAAACGACACCAACGGGGGGTTGCGCGAGGATCGCGTCTTTATCGACGCCGTCAAGAGCGGAGATTCATCGGAGATTCGCGCTCCTTACGCCGAAGGCTTGAAAACCTTGGCAGTTACGCTGGCGGCGAGTGAGTCCTTCGCCCAAGGCAAGCAAATAAATCTATAAGCAGCGCTCAATTCAACGGTGCATTCGCTATACATCTGGTGCTTATCGGCTCCGTTTTTTTTCTTGAAAACCCCGCTTCTCTCGATAGAGACCACAATAACGTGCACTGTGAACATTCTACTCGCATTCAGAAACTGCAATGGCTGCGTAATGCTGTATTGCTTTACTAGCCACTGACCACTAGCCACGGCATTCCACGATGGAATCTGAGTATCACATTCGATTGAAAGAACCTCCGGCGGAAGAGCGGCTGCAAGAACATGGTCCAGAGAGGTTGAAAACGTCGGAGTTGTTGGCAGTCATTATCCGCACCGGATCCGGTCAAGCCACCGCCGTGCAGGTGGCGGAACAGTTGTTGAAGAAATACGACGGCAACCTGAAACGAATCAGGGAGGAGACGTCGCAGCAATTGGGAAAGGGTGTCAAGGGCTTGACCCCCGTAAAAGCGGCTCAAATCAAGGCGTCGATTGAGTTGGGCAGGCGCATGGCATCCTATTATGAAGAGAAATATCAGATCTCCGCGCCGGCCGACGTTGCGCGGTTGATGATGTCATCCATGCGGGATCTAAAGCAGGAGGTGTTGTATGTCCTCTGTCTTGATACCAAGCACAACGTGATCAAACGGCGTCAAATCTTTGAAGGCAGCTTGAACGCCAGCATCATCCATCCGCGCGAGGTTTTTCGATTCGCGATTGAGGAGGCGGCTGCCGCCATTCTCTTGGTTCACAACCATCCGTCGGGGGATCCCGCTCCGAGCAAAGAGGACATTCGGGCGACAAAGGAGTTAATCGCGGCGGGCAATCACATCCAGATTCCTGTGCTGGATCACATCATCATCGGAGACGGAGTCTATACCAGCTTGAAGGAGGAGGGCGCAATCTGATTCGGTCGTTTCGTTTTAACTCGTGCGATAACTCACTCCGAATTTCTCTGCCGAAGAACCTCGTACAATAGCACACCCGCCGCCACCGACACGTTCCAAGACGGCAGATGACAGTACATCGGTGGACGAATAAGGATCGCCCCGAATGCAGGACCGCATCTGTTAGAAGATCCGGGCTGTTATGTTATCGGTTGATGGCGTTAGCTATTATCACCAAGTCGAAGACATTGGTAACGCCGTCCCCGTTCACATCGTTTTCGCCTGTGCCTAGTGACTGGGCTACTATCACTAGGTCTAGGATATTTACAACGCCATCTCCATTAATATCTGCTGGGGCGACGGTCGCAACGCGCAGGAATATATCGCCGTCCAAGTCCAGTACGACATGCGAAACATTCTCAATTCCGCTTTGCACGGACTGAACCTGTTCCGGCAACTCCACGACATTTGCCGACCCACTCCGATTGTATACCGCCCACCCATTTGTGAAATCCCGAATATACAATCCTTCGATATTATCATAGCGTTGCGTTGTTTCCCCGATTGGTTGACCTAAATCAGCGCCCCAGAAAGGATGCCAGATATGCCTTTGGAATTGCCGTTGCCCACCGAGATCGCCCAACGTATATATTGAGTATCCGTCGGAACAAGTGAGGCTCATTGTTGCAAAGAGGCGCATCCATCGAAGGTTGTTAGAACTATCTGGAGGCTCAGAGCCCACTCCAAAGCCTCTTAGACAGTTAATGTGCGGTTCTCTGGTATTTAACTCGTACCTGATAAGATTCGTTTCAATCTCAATAATCCGGTCCCGAGTATAACCCTCATCGCGTACGTCTGGAAAAGTTTCCATAAACGAGCCGTTGATGAGAGGGGCTAATTCTGGGATATAGAAATGGTTGGTGTTGAATAGAATCAGGAAATTTTCAGGCACTTGTTCGCGGATTCTATTCAGGATAGAGTAACGATCTTCTACTGGATCAGACCTATCAATGCCCCAAGCGTCGAATATTATTCCATCAACCAGACCACACTGTGCAACAGCTACTGCTCTCTGCACAATAACATCTTGGACTTCGGGGCGAATGAAATCAATCAGAATCTGACCAAAGTCATCACCGCCATGCACTAAGAGGTTACCATCATCGTCTCTTAGCCAGCCAAACCAGTCCTCTCCAAAAACGCTTACAGGAGCGTAGCGTTGGCGCAGGTCAGCCAAGATTATCATATTGGGATTCTTGGACAGGAGATCATCCCGAAATTCTATCGCCTCCGGCATGTTTCCGACTAATCGGTAGCCTTGAGGTCCCAGTTTGAACTGGATGCCAAATCGACCCGGGAAGTGCCACCATAGGTCGTGAGACGTGATACGTTCCTCGTATAGGATCGACTCGTCCCACCATTCACCTCCCACGTTCCGTATTCCATTTTCCCATGGAAGAAAGATAGATGGCAGACTTCGGTTCTCGATCCTGTCTTGAACAGGAAGCCCGGGCGAGTCGCATTCCTCATCATGGGTAAACACGTTTAGCTCAAGCCCCGACACAGGGGACACGTCCGCGATTGGGTTAAGATGCAGCTGCAACACTTTGAGTGCTGTTAAGTTCGCCAGAGGACTTATATCGACAATCTGATTTCTGCCTAATCGCAAACTTTCCAGATTGACCAAATCTGACAGAGGACTTATGTCAGTAATCTGGTTCATTGGCATATTCAACATCCTAAGTTGAGTCATGCCAGCAAGAGCACTTATATCCGACAATCTACAGTTTATTGCCACAAGTTCTTGCAGATTCCTAAGTGATGAAATGAAAGACAAGTCTCTGACAAGGATACCCGATATATTCAGATATCTAAGTGCCGTCAAATGTCTGAGTACATCAAGGTCTTCGACTGGATTGTCTCGAATAATCAGAAAATCCAATTTCGTTAGTCCGGCTATCGGAGTTATGTCATGAATCTCGTTCACAGATAGTACCAGAAATGTTAGGTTGGCGGCATATTCGATACCGGTCAAATCTTTTATCCGGTTATCTTTGGACTCAAATCTTTCCAGTTGTAGCATATCTTGTTGGGTAATGTTCGCGCCACTGGGAAGTTCAAGAGTTGCGTGAATTGCTACTCGTAGATTCGGGTCAGGTATGTTGACGACCTGGGCGGTCGCGATAGAGGTGAGTAAAACAAGCGCAGCAAGCGGCGCGTAGAGTCTACATAACATGGTCATCCCCTAAGTCCTTTGCCGAAGAACCTCGTACAGCAACACACCCGCCGCCACCGACACGTTCAGAGACGGCAGATGACCGTGCATCGGTAGACGAACCAGCGAATCGCATTTCTCTCTCACCAACCTCCGCAGCCCCTCCGCCTCATTCCCCAAGACCAGACAAAGCGGCAGCGTAAAATCCGCTTGAGTGTAGATCTGCGGCGCGCCTTGGTCAGCCCCGATAACCCAGATATCGGAGGCCTTTATGCGTTCGATCGTTCGAGCGAGATTCGTGACTTGGGCAACCGGGATGTATTCCGCACTGCCCGCCGACGCTTTGTGGACGGTCGTCGTTACCCCCGCCGCTCTATTCTTAGGAATCACTATCCCATCGACTCCCACGGCATCGGCTGTCCGCACGACGGCGCCGAGGTTGCGCGGATCCTGAACCCCATCCAACATGACCATCAGGGGCGGGCGGTCCCCCTGCTTGGCTTGGATTTGGTCAAGCAGCGATTCGATTTGCAAGTATTTCTTTGGGCTGGCAAGGGCTATAACCCCCTGATGGGGGATGGTTGGTTCCAGCAGATCAAGCTCACTGCGGGGAACGAACTCGCAGCGGATCCCCTTTTTCTTGGCGAGCGAGATAATTTGGCGCAGTCGCGGGTGGTCCCGGCCTTGGGCGATTTGGATACCCTCAATCTCGCGGTCACCCGCGCGCAAGAGTTCCAGCACGGAGTTTCGACCTACGACGGCATGCGGATTCGACGATGTATGGCGATTATTCACGGACAAGCCCGTCTATTTCCTGACCCGAGTGTGCGGTTTATTCTGTAGAGAATGCAGATAGGGCGTTTGAATAATTGTCTGAACTGTGATTTATAGGATTATGGGATTACCTTGATTGTCAGTGTATAGTTGCCCCTGATGAGTTGACGATTCCGTGATCTTGAATCCGACGTTTTCCAACCATTAGCACCTGGGTATTATAGCATCGAACCACTAAAAGTCAAGAATATGACCCGTCCTTCCGCCTAGCAGCATTTCTGTAATCATCCCCCCAAAACTAGCCGGATTTTCTATCTTAAATCCCTTATCCTTTCGATAAGCCTGCCTTCGGCGACCTTCAATAAGTGGTAATCCAAACCTGTCAACAGACGCCTACCTGCCCTTTTTCGGACACTTGTTAAACCCATTATTGAACAATCCTGTCCAGAAACTGAACAGTCTGAATCCCCGCGAGTACGCCGCATGGCGCGAGAAGCCCGCGCTGTGGCATGTCTCGCGGCATTATCACCTCGTGGCATGGCATTTGCTCGTACAGAAGGAATCAGATCACGGGTAGGGGCATGGCGACAGTGCCAACCACAGGAATAAAGGGGAATTAATCAAAACACCTGTCGTCATCGGGAGGACAGCCAAATGAAGACAGTGCGATTCTTGCAACTCAGCCTATTGCTTGCCGCTGCTCTGTTTGTACCGAGCAGTTATGCCCAAGACTATACCCGATGGGGGTTGCCCGATGGCGCCAAAATGCGGGTCGGAAAAGGCTGGATATCAAGCAATATCGCATATTCGCCAGACGGAGCCTTGCTCGCAGTTGCAACGAGCATCGGCATCTGGCTCTACGATGGGTACACCGGCGCCGAAGTCAACCTTCTCACCGGGCATACGCGCGTGGTAGATTCCATAGCGTTCTCGGCTAATAGCTCCATGCTCGCCAGTGGGAGCCCGGACAGTACGATTCGTTTGTGGAATGCGCACAATGGGAAACAGGTACGAACGCTCGACGGACATGATGATAGGGTTAATTGCGTCGCATTTTCTCCTGTCGGCTTCACGCTTGCCAGTGGAAGTAGGGACAGTACAATTCGGCTGTGGGATGCCCGCACCGGGGAGCGTTTGCACACGCTTGAAGGGCATTCGGATGATGTTGAGTCCTTAGCGTTCTCGCCCGATGGCCTCACGCTTGCCAGCGGGAGTGACGACGACACGATTCGACTATGGGATGTCCGCACCGGGGAAGCGGTACAAACGCTGGGCGATGCTTCGCTCCGGGGGAGTTACGCCGTAGCGTTCTCCCCTGACGGACTTACGCTTGCCGGTGGAAGGATTCCGAACGGGTTCCGCTTGCCGCCTTCGCGCGGCAGGATTGAGTTGTGGGATACCCGAACTTGGGAAAAAGTGCAGACCCTTGAGGGGCATAAAGCGACAGTTGGTTGTATAGCTTTTTCACCCGATGGAAACACGCTTGCCAGTGGAGGAGGATGGTATGACGACACGGTTCGTCTGTGGGACACGCGCACATTGGAACAGACGTATACCCTCGTGGGGCATAACCGGAGCGTAGAATCCGTGGCGTTCTCGCCCGATGGCTCCACGCTTGTCAGTGCGGGTGGTGCTGATGACACGGTTCGTCTGTGGGACACGCGCACCGGTGAACACATTCAAACACTTGAGTGGCATGCAGATAATCCTCTTTTCTTGAGCTATTCTCCCGGCGCGTCGACGCTTGTTACCCGGCGCAGCGACAACACGATACATCTGTGGGATGCGCGCACGGGAAAACACAGGCGCACAATTGTGGGAAACATAGGCTGGGTCGTCTCCGTTGCGTTGTCCCCTGATGGATTCACGCTCGCCTGCGGGAGCGAGGATTTGATGATTCGTCTGTGGGACACCCGCAGCGGGGAACACTTGAGAACTCTTGCAGGACAAAGAAGTTCGGTCGACACCATTGCTTTCTCTCCTGACGGCGCTACGCTTGCCGGCGTTGACGGGCAGATGATTCGTCTGTGGAACGCGCACACCGGCGCAAATCTGGACACCCTTCAGGGACATTCGGGCAGAATCGACTCTATTGCGTTTTCCCCCGATGGATCCATGATTGCTAGCGCGGCTGCCGATGGAAAGATTCATGTGTGGAATGCACGTACCGGGAAACGTCTGATGATGTTTGAAGGACATAGGGGTTGGGTCAATACCGTCGCTTTCTCGCCCGATGGTTCTACGTTTGCCGCTGGGGGTGCGAATACGATAGTTCTGTGGGATGCCCGTACCGGAGAGCACCTGTCGACATTTAAGGCGCGTGCGACTTCAGTGCATAGCGTCGTGTTTTCTTTTGACGGTTTAACGATTGCCAGTAGAGGGTCGAGATGGGACCGCACGGTGCGTATATGGGATGTGTCCACTGGCGAACATTTGCAGACGTTTGAAGGTCATTCGAGGGCAGTTCGTTTCATAGCGTTTTCGCCCGATGGGCGCGAACTTTCCAGCGCGAGCTCAGATGGCACGATGTTATTCTGGAATCTCAGGCGTCCGACGACTTGGGGCGGCATTAAAGGAGGAACTGTCGCTGACGAGATGAGGCAGTTGCCCGAGCTTTTACCTTCAACTACTGCTATAGTCCCAACGGAAACCGCACTCCTCCCAAACTATCCGAATCCGTTCAACCCGGAGACGTGGATACC
>JAJDTR010000041.1 GCA_022827055.1 Candidatus Poribacteria bacterium
TTTCTACTGACATCGCACTCCGCTGGAGTGCAAGACATAAGAGCAATTTCATTACTCGCTATCGCCGGGGGGAATTTGTGCAGGGTGGAGTGGTAGTTGGGTTTCGCTATGACATTTTTTATTGACGGATCATCGGAAAGCGGAATCCCTCTTGGAAATTTCATGGAACAAGGTTATTGACCGCTCAACCCAACCTACGGACTGGTTCTCAACAGGGCTGGAGCAGGATCTCAATCACAGTCATTAGCCATTCCTCTGATTTGTGTGCACCCTGCAGAGGTTCCAATCGCGCTCACCATTCGGATCAATTTAAGAGATTTCGCTTAGGGGATGGAAATAAATAATCTTTCAATATATACCAAACTGTGCTATGCCCTGCGCTATTAAACCCCCAAAACTGGTGAAAGGTTATTCTTTTCCGGCCCCTTAGTGTTGCCGGGGAATTCTCTCGTGAAATTCCTGACTGTCGTCCCTATCGGGCGGGGGAACCCCGCCCCTACGAAAACGGTCGGTATGGAACGTCTTCTTAGTTCCGGCTCAAAGGCGGCGAGGCAAGGGGAGTTCTATCGCAGGATTTACTATCGCACTGGGATCTCTATCGCGCTCCTTATTCAGTCGCTTAATCTATTCACTCGTTTGATCTCGTTGTCCACTCGCTTGATTCCCGCCTACTCGGCAGGAGTATTCGAAGGCTACAGTACATTACTCAGTCAGTTGATGGGATTCAGCGTGAATGGTTTGGTTATGAATCGAGTTGAGATTTGTGGTCGATGGCTTTGCCGATCAAATATATCAGTTCTACAACCCCCTCGTTGTCGAGTTCGGGATAGACGGCCTTGGCAACGCGGCGAACCTCTTCCAAACTCCCGTCCTTTGCCCAGTAGCTTTCGCGCAGGATTTCGGCGAATTCCGCCACGGCAGCCGTGAGGCGAAACGGCGCAGAAGCCGTCTCAAACGAGTCATGCAGATCCGATGAGAAGATGTCTTCTCCAATTTCGGTGACCTGCTGGCTGTCAGGATCGGCGTAGCGGATCGAGGCGGTCGCGATTTTGCCGGACGCTCCGTCGTGGAGTTTGACCTCGTACAGCGCGGTCACGCAGTGCCCGGATCCGACCTCCCCGGCGTCAACGGTATCATCGCGGAATTGGTGATTTTCAAGGAAACGGTTCTCATAGCCGAGCAGTCGGAATCGGCTGACCACCTCCGGATTGAAATCCACCTGAATCTTGGCGTCTTTGGCGATGACCTGCAACGTTCCCGTCAAATCTTCGACAAAGATGCGCCTCGCCTCGCTGAGCGTGTCAACATAGGCATAGTTCCCGTTCCCCGCGTTCGCGAGTTTCTCCATGAGGATGTCGTTGTAATTCCCCATGCCGAAGCCGACGGTCGACAATGTAATTCCGCGTTTGACATGGGCGCGTATCTCCTTCAATATCTCTTCAGGCCCCGTTTGTCCGACATTGGCGACACCATCCGAGCATAAAATCACGCGGTTGATATGATCGATTTCCGAGTTACGCCAGGCGAGGTCGTACCCGATGCGCAGCCCCTCTTCGGCATTGGTCGATCCATCCGGATACAGGGAATCAATGGCTGATAAAATCTCGGTTCGGCGGTTGACTCCCGTATGCGACAACACCAACCTTCCCTGAGAGCCGTAGACGACAATACCCACTTTGTCGGTGGGACGAAGCCGATCTACAAGCAGCCTCAACGACCTCTTCACCAGCCCCAAACGGTTTTCCATTTCCATTGAGCCGGACACGTCAATCACAAAGGTAAGCATTGCGTCTTTTCGATTCTCGTCGGGAATCACGCGGCCCTTCAATCCGATTCTGAGTAGGTGGGTACGCTTGCTATCCGCAAATATTGACGGCGCGCCTTCAAGATGGATGGCGAATGCGCCTTCGGTCGGCGCGGCATAGTCGTATTTGAAGGCGTTGACGAACTCCTCGACGCGCACCGCTTCCGACGGGGGTATGTGGCCCTCCGTCAAGTACCGGCGTGCAACCGAATAGGAGGCGGTATCGACATCCATCGCAAAGGTTGAAAGGTGTTCGTCCTCCGTGTCAAGGAAGGGATTCACGCCGCTGCCCTTGAAGTACATATCGGGATAGGCGGCAGCGTTTGGCGGTTTGAGTTGGGGAGCTATTCGATGGAGTGGCTCTACCTGCGCTGCCGATGCAAGCGACTTCGCGGCAACAGTAGTGGGCGGCGATGGCTGCGCGCCTATCGCCTCCACCATAGCCAGTCCTCTGCGAGGAACGGCTACCTTCACTTGTTTGAGTTGAGGAGCTGTTCGATGGAGTGATTCTACCGGCACTGTCGATTGACTAATGTAATTGCCCATATCTTTGAACGTTGAGCCAGACTTTAATTTAAGGCGTTCGTCTTCCGGATCGATGAAGGGTTTGACGGCGCTGTTCGGCGGTTCGGGCTGAGAAGCTATTCGATGGGGTGATTTATCTGTCGCTGTCGATAAACGTATGTGATTGACTCTATCTGTGGGTGTTGAACCGGCCTGCGGTTGGTTGTTGGAAGGTGCGTTATTATGCGATCCCGGCACCGCGGGATTTGGTGCCGGTGAACCCATAAGGGAATCAACGCGCGTCGCTGTCGGGGAATCTATGCGTGCCACCTTTGAGGAAAACTCCAACACTGAACTGGGCTGGTAATTGGAATTCGCCTGATTCGCAAGCATGGGAGGGCGGGCAGTGGGCGGCGATGGATGCGTTCCGACTGCGGAATTTCTGCCCGCCATGGCAGGTTTCCGAATTTTTGGTTTTGGGTGATCCATCTCCGACAAAAATGCAACACTGATCGAATCACTTGGCCGTGGGGTTTTCGTCACCCAATAGGCGCCAATAAGTAACACGACAGCGGTGTGTATCATCAAAGAAGCCGTTAACGCACAGGAAAGTTTCTTGAATCTCATGATGTGTCCTCCGAGATTTGATAGTTGAAAATGCAATCGAATTTCAGTATCAACGTGTGTCTTCTGAAGCGGCTAGGAAGTATGGGATTGGAAGGATGGAAGAACGGAAGGTTGGAAGATTCCTTTCCGCGCCAGATTAAATTAGTTTAGTCAGAGCACTGAGCAAGTTCTGTGCCATCAGTGAAAGTCCATTTTTACGGGGGATGTCGGCGAAGTACGTTCATTGAGCGCACCGGATAGGGCAGGGTTGTTGTGTTCCGTGCCCTGCACCGTGCAAGAGTCGGGATTGTCGTTCAGATTCTGTGCGTGCAAGTACAAGAGTTGGGCTTCGCTTAGATTGACAAGATTCCGAACACGATCTCTATGGAATCTACTATCCCCGGCTTTGTTTCGAACGGGAATCGTTCGGTCTTCATTGATTGTCATTGGCATCGAATTCAAAGTGTGGTACGATGATTCCGTGTTATGACGAGTGCGCATCAAGGTTACGATACCCCCGCTGTTCGGCGGTTTTGAAGACATGGAGGAGAACTAAATTGAGTGAACATCTGATCTCGTCAAAGGAAATGGCGCAGTTTGTGGCATCCGGTTACCTGAAATTCGAGGAGATGGTGCCGAAGGATGTGTCCGAGGCATGCCTTGAGGACATGAAAAACCACCGCGGTTATCTTGAGGTGGGCACTCCGTTCGAGGAGACGTGGCCAAAGGGCACGGCGTTGGGCGATGTGTTCCGTTTGCCGCAGGTCAAAGGGTTGATCCATTCGTTGGTCGGTCCGAATCCGGTCTATGACCATCACGCGGTGCATCTGTTGCGGGCGAACAGTATGATCGGACCAGATATGCACCAGGACTCGGTCATCGACTTTCGCGACAACTATTTCGACATCCAGTTGTCGTTCTTCGCGCACGACACGCCCGACGAGATGGGTGGCACGTTCCTAGTTCCCGGCTCGCATTTCCGAAATGTGCGCACCGGTGAGATCCGCTATTACCAGCAGATCCCCGGCAAAATCTGGGCGACATGCCCGGCGGGGACGATGTATGTGTGGAACACGCGGGTTTGGCACGGTGCGCGGAGCAACTTTACCGATCAGGATCGCTACATGTACAAACTTCGGCTCAACCCGTCGCAACCCCAAGTGCGAAATTTCGACACGACGGATATCGACGACCCCAAGATCGGAAGCATCCTCTCGAAGGGTCACGGCTGGGAAGGCAACGACATGCGGTATGAACTAATGAAGCGCGTTCAGTTGTGGCGGTATGTTTCGGATCAGCCGGATTACGATATGGGAGAGCGGTTTATGCGGAGGATCGAGTATCAACCGCAGCGGATGTCGGTGTGAAGCAGTGGCTAGTGGATCTCATCGGAGTTCTATCGCAGGATTTACTATCGCCGTCTCTAATCAGTCAGTCGATCTTGCGTGAAGCGTTGGGTTTCGCTCGAATTGCGGGGTTTTCGCGCGGAATGGAACTTTGGACGTTTTCTTGGTGTTCGTGGGTTCGCTTGGATTTTCGCTCAACCCAACCTACAGGCTCTTTTGATCCCAGCCAACAAGAAAAAAATCTACTTTCCGACCAACATTCTGCGGGTGGAGGTGAAATTGTCGGCGGTGAGGGTGCAGAAGTAGATGCCGGAGGCGACGGGTTCGCCGCGTTTGTTTCGTCCGTCCCAATATGCGGCGCGGTCTCGGGTTTGATACATCCCTGCGGATTGGAAGCCGATTTCAAGTGTTTGTACGATCCTCCCGTGCACGTCGTGGATTGTTAGAGCGACATGCGCCGGCGTCTTCAGTTGATAGGGCATCCAAGTCTCCGGATTGAACGGATTGGGATAATTCGGCAGTAATGCCGTCTCTGTTGGAATGCGCGGCGAATCGGTCAGTGAGGCTAAGAGTTGTTCAAGCGTGCGTATTCCTCGCTGCACGGTTGAATTAGTTGTATCTAACCCCTTTGCATCAGCCAGCCACGTCCGTATATCCTCTGCCGTGAGAGTTTCACGCCTTCCCGTGCGGCCGGGAGGAGAAGCTGCGGCGTTTCCGAACTCCTCGGCAACCCACTCCAAATCCTGAAGGTTCACCGCCCCATCTCGGTTGATATCCGCACGAATCTGTCCCATCTGTCCGAAATGCGCAGCGACCAACACCAAGTCCAGGATGCTCACGATTCCATCGCGGTTGACATCTGCCGCCTTTGCTCGAATGAGGTCTGTGTACGGTGTGACGTCCCAGATTAGGACGGTCCCGTCCATGCTGCCGCTGGCAAGCGCCAAGCCATCCGGGTTGAAAGCTATGCTCGTAACATCAAGCGAGTGTCCCGTGAACTTACGCAGCAGTTCGCCTGTTTCTGCATCCCACAGTCGGACAACATCTTCTAACCTCCAACTCCCGCCGGCAAGCAACGAACCATCCGGACTGAACGTTAGGCTGTCGACCTTTGAAGCGTATCCTTTGGATGTTCGCACTTCAAGCGCCCGCCGTGGTGTACCTGAATCGACGTCCCACAGGTGAATTTCACCCAGTCCCCCACTGGCAAGTGTCTGCCCATCCGGGCTGAATCCCAGGCTATATACGCTGGACAAACGTTCCCTAGGCGTCCTCGCCTTTAGCATCGTCAGTTGCGTACCAGTATTCACTTCCCACAGGGTGATTCCGTCCCTATCCCCGCTCGCAAGCGTCAAACCATCCGGGCTGAACGCCAAGCTCTTGATGCGCCACCCATGCCCCTCAAGCGTCCGTATCTGCTTACCCGTCACCGAATTCCACAGAAGGATGCTGCCGCCCTTATCCCCGCTGGCAAGCGTTTCTCTATCCGGGCTAAACGCCGCACAAGTCACATCTACCGTATGTCCCTCCAGAACCCGAACCCCCGCACCGGTCGCCGCGTGCCACAACCTGACCGTGTAGTCCTCGCTCCCGCTCGCGAGGGTCGAGCCGTCGGGACTGTATGCAACGGCAGTTACATTCTTCGTATGCCCTCTGAGCGTTCGCAGCTGAACACCCGTGACCGTATCCCATACATGGACGGCGCCGTCCTCGTTTCCAACGGCAAGAGCCAACCCATCCGGGCTGTACGCCGCGCTACCGATCCCGGCAGTGTACCCTTCAGATGTCCACACCTGCACACCGGTGTCAGCGTTCCAAATACGAATACCGCCATCCAGGCTCGCTCCGGCAAGCGTCAGGCCATCCGGGTTGAACGCCACACTCGACATCCAAGGTGTATGCCCTGTAAGGGGCCGTATCTGCTTCCCCGTGACGGCATCCCAAAGTATAACCGTACCTTCCGAATCTGCACTGGCGAGCGCCCCACCGTCGGGGCTGAAGGCAACGCTGTTGACCACAGCGGTGTGCCCTTCGAGCGTCCCCAGATGCGCGCCGGTAGTTGCGTCCCACAGCCGTACGGTGCGGTCCCAACTCCCACTCGCGAGCGTCAAACCATCGGGGCTGAACGCCGCGCTAACAACTTCCCACCCGTGTCCTTCAAGCGTGTGCACGTGCGCCCCCGTTTTTGCATTCAAAATACGAAGGTCATGCCAATTCGTATTCGCGAGTGCCCGTCCATCGGGGCTATACACCACACTGTTCTTCCACGAACTCTGCGCCTCAATCGTTCCTACCTCTGCCCCTGTAACCGCATCCCACAGATAAATACTTCCGTTCCACTTTCCACTGGCAAGTGTCTTCCCATCCGTGCTGAATGCGACGCTGTTCACGATTCCGGTCCCGTTAATCTCGCGAATTCGAGCGCCCGTAGCCGCATCCCACAGATGAATATCTCCGTCCCAAGTGCCGCCCGCAAGGGTGTCCCCATTCGGGCTGAACGCAACGCACGTGAAAATGGTGGAATTGATGGTGAACAGCGCCACTTCCTGATTGGCGGTCGTATCGTAGAGCCAGACGCCGATGGTACTCGCGGCGGCGAGGCGGCTACCATCCGGCGAATAGGCGATCTGAGATACTCGACCTTTGCCCAACCGCATTTTGGCGCCGTCGGGAAGGCTCCATTTCGGGGAGTCATTGGCGGCAGCCTTGAGTGAAAAGAGGATGGAAAAGAAGAGAAGACTAGATCTGACAAACCGTGTTTTTCTCGTCAACGTGGTCATTCTCCTATTGGTCGCCGTTTGATCCTTATCCAGCCGCTTGATTGCACCTTATACCATTTCTATATATTAGCAGTGCATTAATAGCGTCAATCAAGTCTGTCCAAAGCGGGGCAAGAAGATCTCTATCGCGCTCGTTGTTCACTCGCTTGATTCCCGCCTACGGTGTTTGGTATAAGGGAAACAGTTGTCAAAATAGTATATGGAAAGCACTATATGCACTGTTATTCAAACGAAATGATATTACATGTGTTTTACGTCGAGCGATTCATGCGCAGGATTGAGTACCAGCCGCAGCGGTCGTCGGCGTAAGGCAGTGATTAGTGCCTAGTTCCTGTGAGCTAGTGGATCTCTATCGAAATGGAACACTGGACGTTTTCTCGGTGTTCGTGATTTCTTCTTGCATTTGGCTCGTCAGAGTTAAGTGTGGAAAAGGAGCTAGTTGTAGAGATGCCTTCAGGTTACTAGGGTTGATTTTTGATCCAATGGCACCTGTGATAATAATCTGAATCAGATAACCTCAGAAATTGCATTACCAATACATCACCATCCCATTCAATCTGTAGGCCCCCAATTATCCTACCGATACTTTCGCCTGCCTCATTCTTTAATTCCCATTCTAATGTTAAACTGTCTTCGCTTGAACTTATGTAGAAGCCATTGATATTAATTTGCTGCACAGGAACAGTCACGTCAATTGAAACATATCCATACATGCAGCATTGTGTGCGTCTCTGAATGTCTAACGTCATTTTGCCTGTTGCTTCCGGGGGTGCATATGTGGTTGTAGCGTTATCAATCGGAGATGTGTGTATGGTATCAACTTTAACCAACTTGTAACTTCCGTGAAGCGTATTAGGCTGGTTATCAGCGGGAGTTTCCGGTTTAAGAATAATCGGGGAAGTCCGAGTTTTAGGTTCCTCTGTCGAACAGCTAAATAATGCCAGAGCTGTGAGTAACGCGACCAGAGTTCTCATGATACACCTCCAAAACCTAAGTGTTCAACACCGCGAAACCGTGCACTCGTCGACGGAATATGTTCTTGCCGTGTTTGATTTCATTCTCCACACTAAATGGTTTATTTTCCCAAAAAATGTGGTTAGTGTTGGGTGCCGGTGCGGTTAGAAAGGGATCGCTATGGGATTTCTATCGCACTCACTATCCGTTCGATTGATCCTTTGCTATTCGCTCAGTTGATCTTACCGGCGTGGTAGAACAGTTTTTTTGCTAGTCTACCAAGTAACACTCGACATTGAAGATCTCTATCGCATTCCTTATTCAGTCGCTTGATCTCCTCTGGAGCGCGGGAATTTGGACATACCGCATGCTATCAACATGCCGATCCTCTGGATCGAAAGAATGGACTCTACAAG
>JAJDTR010000013.1 GCA_022827055.1 Candidatus Poribacteria bacterium
CGCTCCTGCATCGGGGCAAGATGCCCCTCCCACAAGGGATATCGCTCGCATGTTGGGTACATGGGAGAAATTGCCATCGGTCGTGGAATAAAGGGAGCGCCTTGTATTCGCTGCAAGGAGTCAATGGACTAAACAATTACGGGAAAGGATTACAACGGGAGACCTGCCTATTCGCCGGACGGGACAAAAATCGTATTTGAGTCAACCCGCGACAGCGATTGGAACATCTATTTGATGGATACGGACGGAGGGGGCACGGTCAAACTTACGAAGACTCCTCCCAGCACCGAGAACAGATCTCCCAACTGGTTGTCCAGTGCATTCGCAGTCAACCCAAGCGGAAAATTGCCCCTATCTTGGGGAGTTCTCAAACGCATCGGGAAGCCGTGATGATGTCAATGGGGCTGGAAGACAGGACGGTCATTGAAAACCTTGCCAGCGTTGAGGGCGTCACTTAATGGTTGGGACCGCGTACAAACGGTACCTGTGCACCGACTCAAAACCGGTTACTTTACAGTTCATTTTACCTACAGCTAAGGAGGTAAAAATGCGATTCGGACGAACACTTGTGTCGATTATCGGATTAACGGTGATGTTGTTAAGTGAGGAACCGTGGTTAAAAAGCGCACCCGCCGAACACCACAAAACTCAAATTATATTTTGGTCTACCAGAGATCGGAATAACCAGATTTATGTGATGGATAGTGACGGCACAAACCGTAGAAGATTAGCAGCAAATCAAGCCGAGAACTTCCGTCCGGCGTGGTCTCTCGACGGGACGAAGATTGCGTTCGTTTCCAACCGAAATGGTGGGTTCGATCAGATCTACCTAATGGACGACGATGGAAAGAATCCGATTAGACTCACAGGCGCAGTATGGAACGATTATCCGGCGTGGTCTCCCGACGGGAAAAAGATCGCATTCTCCTCTAGTCCAGATGGGAAAAAGATAGTTCATATCGCCGTGATGGATGCTGATGGAAATAATCGTGTGAAGCTTGAACACCACGCTATGCAGCCGTCATGGTCTCCGGATGGGAAAGAGATTGCGTATGTATCCTTGACAGATGGGGTGGAAGAAATTTACGTGATAGGCGCAAACAAACGGGGCCGCAGAAGGTTGACGCACGATTTACGGGTTAAAGGCAGGCCATCATGGTCTCCCGACGGGGGACGGATTGTATACTGGTGCATAGACGAAGCGTCTCTTTATTTTCAAATCTATGTGATGAGGGCGGATGGTAAAAAACGGGTGAGGCTTACGCACGGTTCACAGAATAATTGGCTGCCCGCATGGTCTCCTGATGGACGGACGATCGCCTATGTGTCGGCACGTGATAATCGCCTCATAGGAACGATTCACTTGATGACCGCCGATGGACAATATATTAAGCAACTTAGCGACGCCCACAATGGTGGGGATTATGATCCGCACTTTCGCCCCACAGGACTAGCTGTGTCCCCCGCTTCCAAAACAACCATAATTTGGGGTAGGCTCAAAATCCTGTTTGAATAATAGAAAAAAGACATTATTTGGCGATTGGAGTCCCGTTCTCTGTGGGAGTTCTATCGCGCTCGTTAAACACTCGCTTTATCTATCCAATCCGCTGCGGCGCTAATCAAACTACCTTCCCAACGAACCTAGCCAAAATTCCTGCCTCCGAGTAGGCTATTTCGCATTTTTCCCAGATTTTTTTAATCGGACATAACTTCCAATCCACATGGTGTGGTCTAATAAGCAGAGGCACCCTTGCTTTCATTTTTGGATTTAATGAGTGCTATGTATTCAGCCGACGAAAAATTAGTGTCCCAAACACTCACAGGTGATCGCGAAGCCTTCGGTGTGCTTGTGCACAAATATCAGGATATGGTCTATACCTACGCCTTTCAGAAGGTCAGGAATGAGGCCGATGCACAGGATATCACGCAGGAGGTCTTCATACGGGCATATCGCCGCCTTTTTAAGCTCCGGCACCCGCATCTCTTCCGGACCTGGCTGTATACAATCATGTCCAACGAGTGCAAACGTTGGATGGAGCGCGTCGTGAAAAAGCGCAAGCGCGAAATTATCCTAGAGGAGGCTGCCGAGGACGCGCTAAAAATTGAACCTCCTCACGCCGCGCCCGTAGAAGGCTGGCAGGTGGATCTTGAACAGGCAATGTCCGCACTGCCCGATGAAAATCGGGTCGCCGTATCGATGTTCTACATGGGGAACTGTTCGCTGAAGGAGATTTCAGAATTCCTCGGTGTGTCCGTGAACACGGTCAAAGGCAAATTGCATCGGGCACGTCAGCAACTTGGGAGCGCCATGTCTCAGCACTACGGCAGACTGTTGAAAAGCCACAAATTAAGAGCAGGATTTCTCATGCAGATAATGGAGCAGATCCGATACGTACCGGCGCCAGCGATAGGATTTGCGTGGAGTAGCGCTACCGTCGGCAAATCTTTATTTGCGCTGATTACGGCATTGTGCATCTTGTTTGGTCTTGCCAGAGTGCGGAGCGATCTGCCGACATCGTCCTCGACAAACCAGATTGCGTCGTCGCCATCGGTCATGAACCGATCGCCAATTGAGGTCGCGCTTATTGAGTCTGTTCCATATTCCGCGCAATCGTCAGTTTCAGGTATTCCGGCGGCGACAGGAAAGCGTCCGCTAGCTGCCTCCAACCGCGTTTCAATAGAGCCGGGCAATCGGTCAATAGGTCGAAATGGGACTTCTACCGAAAATGGCAGAGCGCCCCAAAATCGAGGATTCTCCGCCGTCGTGACGGAGGCGGCGGCCGAGAGACTAACCTTTTCCGGTCGAGTTGTAGACAGCGGCGGTGAACCGGTCGCGAACGCTGAAGTTCTGTATTCTTTACAATCCAATCCACCCAAGTCCGTCGCTCGCACCGCGGAGGATGGGACGTTTGATTTTGAGTTCCCTCGTCCCGAATCCGAAGAGTGGAATCGAGTAGACATCGTTGCGGTGCACCCCCAATACGCCAGCGGCTGGCAAAACCTTCGGGCACAAAGTACAGCGAATGTTGAGATTCAACTTGACAAGCCGACAATCATATCTGGAAGGATATTGAACACAGCGGGGGAACCGGTTCAAAATGCGGAAGTACAACTCAAGGAATTTTTGAGGGATAACCTAATATATCTCGGTTTAGACGATCATTCAGTTCTGAATCTTATTCCCATTGCCCCCGTCAAGAGTGATGCGAATGGAATTTTCATTTTCCAGAGACTGCCGCAAGCTAGAACGGCGACTCTTTCTGTTCAAGGGCAAGGATACGCAAGAGAGAGGCAATCCGCCGTGCCAACGGGTACAAAGGGACTGGAGTTCAAGCTGGAACGTGAGGCACAGATTGAGGGGCGCCTAAGCTATGTAGATTCCGGTGCGCCGGTCGAAAGCGCGACAATCTCGGTTGAGAGCATCCATCCAACTGCGGGGGGTGGACGGGGAAGCGTTGATGTGAATGGGCATTACGTCGTGAGGAATCTTCCCCCCGGTACTTACAACGTCTATCTTCAGGAGGGACCGGCAGGGTGGACGGCTGCCGCCAACGCAGTCGTCAAAGTTGCCGAGGGACAGACAGCTTCTAAGGTAGACATGACTTTGGTTCGGGCCGGCTATGTTACAGGGCGAGTGACAGACCGCAACACAAACGATCCGATTGCCAATTATAAAATCAGTATGTACGACGCAGCTCGTCCGGCGCCTCAAAAGAGAAGCCATAGTGTGCAAACGGACGAATCCGGGACTTACCGCTTTAGTGCTGCACCGGGTCCCGGGCTTATCGTTGGTTCCTCACCATCGGGATATCAAGATGATGACTATATTGACGAAAATGTTGATGTCGTTGAAGGTGAAACAATCGTCACTGATTTTCAGTTTTCGAAGGGAACACCATCAATTTTCCGAACACTGACGGAGACTGGAGACCCGGTACGCGGCACGAGAATCACCGATTCGTTCGGTGGGCGCAGGGATTACGGCATATCGAACGAACACGGTGAACTTACCGTTCACGGGCTGCGTCTCGGGCAGAGACTTGTTCTTACCGCCGAGCAAAGCGATCTGAGATTGCACGGTTTCGCAGAGGTCGAATTCCAGCCAGACGCATCGATTGAGATCCGGATGAAACCCTTCAAGTTAGTCAAAGTTTCCGGACGAGTGGTCAACTCCAATGGAGAACCGATTCCATCTGCAAGAATCCATCGACACCGACGGGATCCTTTGCGACATACAGTAATCGTTTCAGGCGTAGGCGTGACGAACGGCGACGGATGGTTCCGTGAAGTAGGGCTTATTGTCGGTGTTCAATACGTAATTACTGCGAAGGCGAAAGGGTATTGGAGGGAGGTAACAGAGGAGTTCACTGCGACGGAGGGAATGAGCCAATTTGATGATTTCGTCCTACGTCCAGCCATCGGTCAGTTTTCCATTGAGGGGCGCATCATTGATACGTCTGGTGAACCGGTTCACGGAGCGCGGTTAGAATCTAGGCAGCAGGGGCAACACTGGGAAACATTTACCGATGCGAATGGCGATTATCGGCTTGAGAACCTTCCCATGGCAGTTCTCTACTATCTGAACATAACCCATCCGGACTACGCACGCCACACGTTAGAGATTTTGAAAACCGATCAGCGTCGCGACATTGTGCTGGACAAAGCGGACGGATACCTTGCCGGGAAAGTCGTTGCCGCCGCCGGCGAGCCAGTTGACCATGCGACAGTGATGATTGAACCAAGCAAAAACCCTAAATCCGGTGCCGTCTACAGTCCCGATTACACCAATAGAGAGGGTGAGTTTGAACTGAAATACATCAAGGGCCCGGAGGTATCAATCTACGTCGGCACCAATCATCAATCTCAAGTCTTTGAAGGTGTCAAAGTAAATCAGCGAGATTTGGTTTTTACTTTGGAGCCGATTGACGCGGGGTCCGCCCCGCGCCCAGAATGGGGTGCGGGATGGGAGGATGCGGAGGATGCCGATAGACGTCTCAATGCCCTGGCGGGGAAGCCCGCACCGGAGTTGGCGGTTGAAAAGTGGTTATCCGGCTCTTCAACCTCCGTTGGCCATCTAAAAGGAAAAACGGTCGCTCTCGATTTCTGGGTTCCCGACGACTCCGATAATGTTCAATCAATGCGCTTGTTGAATATATTGCAGGAGATTTATGGGGAAAAGGGACTCGTTTGCGTCACTATCTGTCCCGCTAAAGCGGATGTCGACACGATCAAACAACAGATAGCGGAACATACACTAATCTACTCAATCGGTCTGGACAACCCAACGGAGGTCGTTGGTGCGAAAGGCGAAACCTTTAATCGCTACGCTAATGGAGGGAGCAGTTCGATTGTGCTGATTAACGCGGCGGGAGAGATTACGGGTTCCGTGTATCCCGGGAATCTTGAAGATCGGATTCAGAGATTGTTTACGGATTGAGCGGACGAACAAAGGGCACTCCAAATCATTGAATTTGCTCGACTATTTTACCAACATGCACAAGCTACCTTTACTTCTCGCTTCACCCGCAGCTAAAGAGGAAGAATGCGATTCAAACTGATAGCTAGGTTTATACTGTTTGCAGGTCTGGGCGTCTGTCTAACCATTGGGGAATTGTGGTTAAGAAACACACTCGCATCCAACACAGGTCAAATTGTCTTTACGTCTAGGAGAGACGGAAATCTGGAAATCTATATGATGGACAGTGACGGGACAAACCAGAAAAGATTAACAGCAGTACAAGGGGACGATTTATTTCCGGCATGGTCTCCTGACGGGACGAAGATTGCATTCGTTTCCAACCGAAACGGTGGCTTTGTTCAAATCCACGTAATGGACGCCGACGGAAAGAACCCGATTAGACTGACAGATGGGCTGTGGGAGACGCATCCAGAATGGTCGCCCGATGGGCAACAGATTGCGTTCACATCTTGGAGAGATGATTGGAACTATGACATTTACGTGATAGGCGCTAACAGACAGGGGCTTAAAAGGGTGACACACGATTTAGCGTATAAAGCCAGACCATCGTTTTCTCCCGACGGGGGACGGATTGCATACATGTCCCTGCACGGAGGTTTTTTTCACATCTATGTGGTGGGGGCAGATGGTACAAATCGTAAGAGGATTACGCACAATGAAGAGCATCATGGGGACCCCGCATGGTCTCCTGACGGACAGACGATTGCATATGTGGTTTTTAACGATGAATTCCCTTTCAAATCAACGATTCACTTGATGACCGCAGATGGACAATATCTGAAGCAACTTAGCGATGACCACAATGCGAGCGATGATCAGCCCAACTTTAGCCCGGTAGGACTAGCTGTGTCCCCCGCTTCCAAAACAACCACAACTTGGGGCAAGCTGAAGAAAGTCGAGTTTAACCGCCCATAGTTTGCGCGATTGCCTTTTGAACTACGAATCCTGATAATGGGGAGAATGCGACGGGGTGAGGCATTGAAGGCCTCCTTGGCGTTGAGGTCGTCATTAAATGGTTGGAGGCGCGTCCTAACTGTGGCTGTGCACCCGCTCAAAACCGGTTACTTTACCGTTCATTTTGCCTACAGCTAAGGAGAGGAAAAATGCGATTCGGACGTACACTTGTTTGGTTTATCGGGTTGACCGTGATGCTGTTAAGTGGGGAATTGTGGTTAAGAAATGGGCTCGCCTTCAACTCAAATCGAATTGTTTTTACATTCTACGCGAAACCTGACCGCACTGACATCTATGTAATGGATGCCGATGGAGAAAACCGAGAAAATCTGACAAACCATCCGGCGTATGACCATAGTCCGGATTGGTCTCCCGACAGGACGAAGATTGCATTCGTTTCCAACCGAGACGGCGGCAGATCTCAAATTTACGTGATGGGCGCCGATGGAAAGAACCCGATTAGATTGACAGATGGACCGCTGACCAAGTTGGCCCCAGACTGGTCTCCCGATGGGGGTAAAATTGCCTTCACCGTGCAACCGGCTGCAATAAGGGAATCTCACATCGCCGTGATGGATGCGGATGGAAATAATCGGGTGAGGTTTAAAAACCACGCGAGCGATCCATCATGGTCGCCTGATGGGCGTGAAATTGCGTTCTCATCCTTGAGAGCTGGTGAGTGGTGGTCTGATATCTACGTGATAGGCACCGACGGACAGCGGCTTAGAAGGGTGACGCATGAATTACGGGAATTATGGGGTGGATACAGTCCAGCGTTTTCTCCTGACGGGAAACGGATTGCATACGTGGCCATTGACGACTCATACCCTCACATTTTTGTGGTGGAGGCAGATGGCGGAAATCGCAAAAGGCTAACGCACAAACCAGAGAATCATGATCAACCTGCATGGTCTGTCTCCGGACGGAGGATCGCATATGTTGTCTGGGACAACATGTTGGACAATGATGCTCCTTCAGCGATTCACTTGATGACCTCCGATGGACAATATATAAAGCGACTTAGCGCTGTCGATGGTGCGTACGATTCTCAACCCGACATGCGCTCGGTGGGATTAGCTGTGTCCCCCACCTCCAAAACAACCATAACTTGGGGCAGAGTGAAGAAACGCGCCTCCAACCTCCGATGATTTGGCAAAAACCTTGTCAGCCTGTATTTCTTGATGATGGCGGCTAGGCGAAGAGAGGAAAAAATGCGATTCAAACTGACACCTAGATTTATACTGTTTGCAGGGCTGTGCGTCTGTCTGACGAGTGGGGAGATCTTGTTGAGAGAAGCATTCGCCGCACACCACAAAATGATTGTATTTGCTACTGTCAGGGATGGGAATCCTGAAATCTATGTGATGGCTGCCGATGGAAAAAATCAGACGAGACTAACAGACCATCCGGCGTCTGACCTTCATCCATCATGGTCCCCGGACGGTAAAAAGATTGCATTCACGTCCTATAGAAATGGCGGCAATAGGCAAATTTTCGTGATGGATAGCGATGGACAAAACCCGATTAGATTAACAAACGAAGTGTGGGACCAGGATCCGGACTGGTCACCGGACGGGCAAAAAATTGCATTTACCGGGTATAAAGATGTGGGAGTTCACGGTGAAGCATGGAATAAGGATATCTACGTCATTGACCCGGACGGAAAGAATCGCAAACGGTTAACCCGCATTGCCGGGAATAACTCCAATCCATCGTGGTCGCCAGACAGTCAAAGGATTGCATTTGTAAACTCTGGATGGGGGTGGGGTCCCGAAATCTACGTGATGGACAGCAACGGCGAAAATACGACGAGATTAACAGGCGATGACGGTAGTAAACGTGATCCCTCATGGTCGCCAGATGGGAAAAGCATCGCTTTTTTGCTCAACAGTCAAGTCTCCGTTATGGATAGCGACGGGGAGAATCCGAGGAAGTTAACAGACGGACTGATCGCCTTGCATCCAACTTGGTCACCGGACAGCGAGATGATTGCATACGAGTCTTGGAGAAGGCCCGATGGCATAAGCGAAATCCACTTGATGACTGCCGATGGCAAGCACATCAAAAAACTAAGCAGCCCACCCGAACGTGGAGATTGGGATCCTGACTGGTTTAATTCTGCCACGCTTGCTGCCTCGCCGGCAGGCAACCAAATCACAATCTGGGGCAGACTGAAGAAACTCGCGCCCACCCTCCGATAATTTGCGCAAAAATCCTGTGAATTTGGATTATTGATGATCGGGGCTGGGCGACGGGAGGACAAAATGCGATTCAAACTGACAGCTAGATTTCTACTGTTTGCAGGACTGTGCGTCTGTCTGACGAGTGACGAACTGTGGTTGAGAAACGCGCTCGCGTCCAACACAGGTCGAATCGTTTTCTCATCCTTTAGAGATGGCAACTTCGAAATCTATGTAATGGATGCCCATGGAGGGAACCAAGAGAACCTGACAAACCATCCAGCGTCCGACACCCAACCAGATTGGTCTCCCGACGGGACGAAGATTGCATTCGTTTCCAGTCGAGACGCTGGCCCATCTCAAATCCACATAATGGACGCCGATGGAAAGAACGTGATTAGACTCACAGACGGACGGGGTGGTAAGATGGAGCCAGACTGGTCTCCTGATGGGCGAAAGATTGCGTTCTCCGTCGACACTCCGGAGGAAGATCATATCGCCGTGATGGATGCGGATGGAAATAATCTTCAGAAGCTTGTAGACCAGGCGACGGATCCATCATGGTCTCCGGATGGGGGAAAGATTGCATTCGTTTCTTGGAGAGATAGAGGCCATGACATCTACCTGGTAGGCGCTATCGGACAGAGACTTGAAAGAGTAACACACGATTTAACGCGTAAATGGAATCCATCATTTTCTCCCGATGGAGGACGGATAGCATACGTGGTGCATAAGCACGACGCCCCCGGTCAGATTTATGTGGTGGGTGTGGATGGCAAAAAGCGGGTGAGGCTTACGCACAATGAAGAGAATAGTTGGGGACCCGCATGGTCTCCCGATGGACGGACGATCGCATATTATGTTATCGTGGACGGGGATTTTCACGGCGCGATTCACTTGATGACCGCCGATGGAAGATATATTAGGCGACTTAGCCATCATAGCCGTAATGCACGCGATTTTGCGCCTGACATTAGCCCGATAGGATTAGCGGTGTCTCCCGCTTCCAAAACAACCACAATTTGGGGTAGGTTGAAGAAACCGGCGTCCAACTTCTGATAGTTTACATGATTAGCTTATGGACCGCGAATGTTGACACTGACAGGAATACGGCGAGGTGGGTCATTGAACGACTCTCCAACGTCAACAGCACCGTTATCGGTCATGTTGTTTCTCGCTCGGCACAACTAAGGAGAACAAAAATGCGATTCAGACTGGCAGCTAGATATCTAATGTTTGCAGGACTGAGCATCTGTCTGATGAGTGAAGAGCTACGGTTGAAAAACGCGCTCGCCTCCAACACAGGTCGAATTGTTTTTACATCCATGAGAGATGGCAACTTTGAAATCTATGTAATGGATGCCGATGGAGGCAACCAAGAAAGACTGACAAACAACCCGGCGTATGACTCCCAACCGGATTGGTCCCCCGACGGAAGGAAGATTGCATTCATTTCCGACCGAGGCGGCGGCCGCACTCAAATTTTCGTAATGGATGCCGATGGAAAGGACCCGATTAGGTTGACAGATGGGCGGGGCGGTAAGAAGGATCCGGACTGGTCTCCCGATGGGCGAAGGATTGCGTTCTCCGTCGATGATGTGGTAGATCATATCGCCGTGATGGATGCGGATGGAGATAATTTTGAGAAGCTTGAAGACCAGGCGTTGTATCCATCATGGTCTCCGGATGGAACACAGATTGCATTCGCGTCTTGGAGAGACGGGCACACTGAAATTTACGTGATAGGCGTTGACGGACAGGGACGCAAAAGGTTGACGCAGGACTTAGCAGCTAAATGGAACCCATCGTTTTCTCCCGATGGACGACGGATAGCATACGGGGCGAAGCACGAAGGGTTCTTACAAATCTTTGTGATGGGGGCGGATGGCAAAAATCGGATGAGGCTTACCCACATAAAAAAGCATCATGCGACCTCCACATGGTCTCCCGATGGACGGACGATCGCATATGATGTTATTGAGGACGGGGATTTTCACGGCACGATTCACTTGATCGCCTCCGATGGAAAATATATTAAGCAACTTAGCGATGCCCGTGGTGCGCGCGATGGTGATCCCGACATTAGCCCGCTAGGATGGGCTGTGTCCCCCACATCCAACAAAGTCACAATTTGGGGGAGATTGAAGACACTCACACCCAACCTCCGATAATGTGCGCGATTGTCTCAATCTGCTAGCCGCCCTGTCGCACGAGGATCTCTATAGGAGTTCTATCGGGATTGGCTATCGCATTCGCTATTCACTCACTTGATCGGTCATTATTCATTCCCTTAATCACTCCTTATCCAGTCGCTTAATCTGTTAGATTGTGCTTGTGAGGAGATACAGCGCGGTTGCTCATTTAGAGCCTGTTTGAATAGTGATGGCAATGCCGTATCGTAGCCGCTCTTGGTTTTTGTAGGGAATAACGAGGGATTTCTATCGCACTCGCTATCCACTCGCTTGATCGTTATTCCCTACAGCGATATTGACGAATTAGGCGGATTTAATGCACAAGAATCAGTTTCAAGGAGAACGGGGTTGTTGCAAATGGGATTTCAAACAGGCTCCGAAAACCTCGCCAGCGTCGAGAGTGCCGCCTTACTCATTACTCGCGTTAAAATCAAGTTGCTCTACAGCTCATTTTGTCCACAACAATGGAGGAAACAATGCGATTCAAACTGATAGGTAGATGCCTACTGTTTGCAGGGCTGTGCGTCTGTCTGACGAGTGAGGAACTGTGGTTGAAAAACGCTCTCGCGTCCAACACCGGTCGAGTTGTTTTTACATCCAGGAGGGATGGCAACAATGAAATCTATGTGATGGATGCCGATGGAGGGAACCAAGAAAACCTGACAAACCACCCAGCGTATGACTCCCAACCGGATTGGTCTCCTGACGGAAGGAAGATCGCGTTCGTTTCCAGTCGAGACGGCGCCGCATCTCAGATCCACGTAATGGACGCCGACGGAAAGAACGTGATTAGAGTAACAGATGGACCGGGGCAGAAGGGGGCTCCAGACTGGTCTCCCGACGGGGGTAAGATTGTGTTCGACGTCGATGATGTGGTAGATCATATCGCCGTGATGAGTGCCGATGGTAGGAATCGCAAGAAGCTTGTAGACCAAGCGTTGTATCCATCATGGTCTCCGGATGGAAAACGGATTGCATTCGTGTCTCCGAGAGACGGGGGCGCTGAAATTTTCGTGATAGGCGTTGGCGGACAGGGGCGCAAAAGGGTGACGCAGGATTTAGTAGGTAAATGGAGCCCATCGTTTTCTCCCGACGGACGACGGATTGCATACATGGCGGAGCACAACGGCTTCTTTCAGATCTTTGTTGTGGGCCCTGATGGCAGGAATCCCGAAAAGCTTACGCACAATGAAGAGCATCATTGGGACCCCACATGGTCTCCCGATGGACGGACAATTGCATATGGAATCTGGGACGGCATCTTGGAGGGAAAACTTCACGGCACGATTCACTTGATGACATCCGACGGAATATATCTTAGGCAGCTTAGCCATGGCCGTCATGCGCGGGATTATCAGCCCGACATTAGCCCGCTAGGATGGGCTGTGTCCCCCGCTTCTAAAACGGCCGCAATTTGGGGTAGGCTCAAAATCCTGTTTGAATAATAGAAGAAAAAGACATAATTTGGCAATCGGAGCCCCGTTTTCTGTGGGAGTTCTATAGATCAAGTGAGTGGATAGATCAACTGAACGGACAGTGAGGGGGATAGAGATCCCAACGCGATAGCCCATCCTTTCCTTATTCACTCGGTTGATCCTGCTTGATTACTCATTATCCGTTCGCTTGATCGCGCTCTACAAATGTACAAAGTCGAGTTTGAAGGAATGCCTCGGAACCGCCAAGAAACAGATAACCATGAGCACAGATACCCATAGTGGCTGTAACGACGAGACAAGCGCGGGTACCATACTTGACCTGCTTCGATTTGAAGTGCTTGATGCCTTTGACCGCGAGACCTTCGACGGTGACGCGTATTGGGTGTGGGAAGGGGTGGTTACCGATGCCGGCTGCAAACAGTGGAGGGCAAATCTAAAGAAACTGCAACACATGAACTCATCTTCCGCATAATAGACTTGTGCAATCTCGAATTTTCACATAGCAAATCTTGGGGTATATACTCACAGACGAGAAAAAATCGCCAAGGTACTACCGTGAGTCCGATTGATTGACCGGTTTTGCCCTTCCATCATCAACTTCATTTTTACTAAGTAACACACCACATTGCGCTCCTCTGGAGCGCGGGGCTCTGGACATTTCGCATTCTATTGACATCTAAGATCTCTATCGCACTCGCTATTCACTCGTTTGATCCTCTGGATCGAGGAAAGGACTCCGACTAGCAAGTGTTACTTGCGGAAAGAATTCTTCCGACAGGGATAATGGTATGCTGCAATTATGATGCGGGATACGACCAACCAAGAAATTAAACTTTTAGGTGATCGATAATGCGGAAGATGAGCATGAACTCTGAAGAATCCTCACAAACTTGCTTATACTGTATAATTGGGCTTATCACGTGTAAGTTGGTTTGACGATAAATCATACAATCTCGGTATCATCGATCTGGTGTCAGAAACCGGCGAAAAGCAAAAGCCTTTTACTGGCATCTGGCCACTGAATTTGAAAGGAGAATCTTATGCGTAGGAAAGAGGTGTTGTATGCGGTGATAGGCGGCATCGTCGGAGCAGTTCTGACAATGGCGGTGGGGGCATTGGCTCCGCTGGGGGCGCAAGACGAACCGAAAGACCTTATCGCGGGGAGGATTACCTGCAGGGAGTTGGACGTGCTTGATGCGAAGGGGAATCTCCGTGCGGGGTTGAACACCTCCGAATTCGGCGGGAGTGTGTTCGTGGTAGGAAAACTGGGCAAAGGAGCGGAGATGCACGTCACCAAATACGGAGGGGCGGTGTTCGTGTGGGGCAAAGAGGCAAAGGGTGGGGCTGGCATGCACCTCGACGGATTCGGAGGGAAGGTGTACGTGGAGGGCAGAGGCTTCAAAGAGGCGACGATGAGCATCGACGAACTCGGCGGTAGGGTGTCCGTGGAGGGCAAAGAGAGCGACGAGCTCAAAAAGGCGGCGATGAGCATTGAGGGAGATGGAGGAGCGGTGAACGTGTGGGGCAAAGGCGCGGGGGCGAGGATGGGCGTCAATAAGGACGGCAGCGGCGGTTTTTCCTCGTGGGACGAGAACGGTAATCGTTTGGAGTGAGGCGGATGACATCATGAATGAATTGGCAATCAGGTAGGCCAACGCACTGGCTGTCAGCGGCGACACAGCGGAATTGGTTAAAGCTGGCGAGTCGGCGAACACACGGCGGGCGTGTCAAAGGGCATTTCAAAGTCTTGGGGTGTGGCTTGCTGTTCCAGAGAATGCCATCAGGCTTGACCAGTCCGTAGGGTGCGCACTGCGCACCAGCATTTGAAAGAGCAACGGGCGAGAGACTGTATTGTACCAGAAGCCGCTGGCGACTTTTTCAATCGTCAATCTTAAAGACCAGATGGTTAAAATCTCCCTGGCTATTCTCCATAGCTTGATTGACACCGTTTGCTATTACGCTTAAATGTGCAAAGTCCGGCTATGAAACGCGCATCCGACTTCCGATAGTTTGCGCGATTGCCTTTTGAACTATAAATGCTGATAACGAGAACAATTCGGCGGTGTGGATCATAGATAACCTTGTTAGCGCCGAGGTCGTCATTAAATTATTGGGAGTGCGTCCTAGCAGTACCCGTGCAACCGCGCGTAATGTACGTTAATTTCGTGCTCATTTTGTCCACAACTAAGGAGGATAAAATGCGATTCAAACTGATAGCTCTATGTCTACTGTTTGTAGGGCTGTGCGTCTGTCTAACGAGTGTAGACATGCTGTTGAGAGAAGGATTCGCCGCGCCAAACTCGCGAATTGTTTTTACATCCGCGATACATGATCGACGTTGGGTAGGCGTTACCCACTCCGAAATTTTTGTAATGGAGGCCGATGGAGGCAACCAAGAAAGACTGACAAACAATACAGCACGTGATGTCTATCCGACATGGTCTCCCGACCGGACGAAGATTGCGTTTGTATCCAACCGGGACCACGGGTTGCTTCAAATCTTTGTAATGGACGCCCATGGAAAGCACACAATTAGACTCACAAATGGGCCGCGGGAGAAGGGGGATTTGGACTGGTCTCCTGACGGCAAGAAAATAGCGTTTACTTCATGGGAAGGACAGGATAGGCAGAACCCCCGTGTCATGGTGATGGATGCAGACGGAAACAACGATTTCAAGCTAACAGACGGGAAGTCTCCGTCATGGTCTCCCGATGGTCGGAGGATTGCATTCTCGTCCGGCAGAGATTGGAGAGATCAGATTTGCGTGATAGGCGTCGATGGAGACGGACTAGAAAAAGTGACACAAGATAGGGCGATCAAGGATACGCCGGCATGGTCTCCTGACGGGAAACGAATTGCGTACATGGCCTTGCTGGAGAGAGAAACTTTTCAAATCTATGTGATAGGGGTGGATGGGAGAAATCGCAAAAGGCTTACCCGCAAGCAAGAGAATCATATGGACCCTACATGGTCTCCCGATGGGCGGCTGATCGCCTATGTGTGGTCCCCGGACATTTTTGTAAACCCCCCGGCAAAGATTCGCTTGATGACCGTCAATGGAAAATATCTGAAGCAACTTAGCGATGACCAAAGAGGGAACGATTATTACCCCGACTTTGGCCCGGTTAGCCTAGCTGTGTCTTCCGCTTCCAGCAGAATCACAATTTGGGGTAGGTTGAAGACACTCGCGCCCAACTTCTGATAGTTTGCGCGATTAGATTATGAACTTGGATTTCTAATGATGGGGGAGGCAAGCCACGGGTTGAGTCATTTAAACCTCCCCGGCGTCGAGAGTATCAATATCAACCACGTTGGTGCTCATTTAACCTATAACTAAGGAGAATAAAAATGCAATTTGGACGAAAGTTCGCGGCGTTTATCGGATTAACCTTGCTGCTATCAAGTGCGGAGTTTTTGTTGAGGAACACACTTGCCGCGCAGAACGCGCAGATTGTTTTTTCAACTACGAGACATGCCTACACCGAAATTTATGTAATGGATTTCGATGGGGGCAACCAAGAAAGACTGACTCGCAATACGGCGTATGACAACTATCCAACATGGTCTCCCGATCAGACGAAGATTGCGTTTGTTTCCAACCGAGACCGCGAGTTGCTTCAAATTTTTGTAATGGACGCCGATGGAACGAACCCAATTAGATTGACAGATGGACCGCGGAGGAAGGGGGATCTAGACTGGTCACCTGACGGCAAGAAAATTGCGTTCACTTCATGGAATGGACAGGATAGGCAGAATCCCCGTATCACCGTGATAGATGCGGATGGAAACAACGCATTCGAGTTAACCGACGGACAGGAACCGTCATGGTCGCCCGATGGTCGAAGGATTGCATTCGTATCCGGGTTCGATTGGGAAGATCAAATCTTCGTGATTGGCGCTGACGGAAACGCGCTTGAAAGAGTGACGGACGACATAGCGATTAAAGCCACGCCGGCATGGTCTCCTGACGGGAGACAAATTGCCTACATGGCCTTGCTGCAGGAAGAAACCTTTCAACTCTATGTGATGGATGCGGATGGTGGAAATCGGGTGAGGCTTACGCACAAGCCGGAGCATCATATGGACCCCACATGGTCACCGGATGGACAACTGATAGCCTATGTGTGGTCCCCTGATATTTTTGTAAACCCGCTGGCAAAGATTCACTTGATGACCGCCGATGGAAAATATCTGAAGCAACTTAGCGGTGACCACAACGGGAACGAATATTATCCCGATTTCAGCCCGGCCGGACTAGCAGTGCCCCCGACCGCTGTGTCACCCACGTCCAATGTATCCACGCTATGGGGTAGGGTGAAGACACGCACGCCCAACCTCCAATAATTTGCGCGATTGCCTCAATCTGCGTAGCCGCCCTGTAGCACGAGGATCTCTATCGCACTCCTTATCCAGTCGCTTGATCTGTTAGATTGTGCTTGTGAGGAGATACAGCGCGGTCGCTCATTTAGACCTTGTTTGAATAGTGATGGCAATCTTGGTTTTTGTAGGGAATAACGAGGGATTTCTATCGCACTCGCTATCCACTCGCTTGATTGTTATTCCCTACAGCGATATTGACGAATTAGGCGGATTTGACGCACAAGTATCAGTTTCAAGGAAAACGGAGTTGTTGTAAAAATAGGTTTTCAAACCGGCTCTGAAAACCTCGTTAGCGTCGAGAGTGCCGCCTTAATCGCCAATCGCGCTCAAAATCAGTTTCTCTGCTTCTCATTTTATCCACAACAATAGAGGAAACAATGCGATTCAAACTGATAGGTAGATGCCTACTGTTTGCAGGACTATGCGTCTGTCTGACGAGTGAGGAGCTGTGGTTGAAAAACGCGCTCGCCTCCAACACAGGTCAAATTGTTTTTACATCCTTGAGAGATGACAACTATGAAATCTATGTAATGGACGCCGATGGGGGAAACCGAGAGAACCTATCGAACCATCCAGTGCACGACATGGAGCCGGATTGGTCCCCTGACGGGACGAAGATCGCATTCGTTTCCGACAGAAACGACCCCGAATATCAGATCTACGTCATGGACGCCGATGGAACGAACCAGATTAGACTGACAGATGGACCGATGGAGAAACGGCAACCGGACTGGTTTCCCGATGGGGGTAAGATTGCGTTCTGGGTCGACGATTGGGATGATCATATTGACGTGATGGATGCCGATGGCAAAAATCGTGTGATGCTTGTAAACGACGCGGCGCAGCCGTCATGGTCTCCTGATGGGCGTGAGATTGCATTCTCATCCACGAGAGATGGTAAAGGGGCGTGGTCTGATGTCTACGTGATAGGCGCTGACGGACAGGGGCTTAGAAGGTTGACGGATGAATTATGGAGTGGATTCAGTCCAGCGTTTTCTCCTGACGGAAAACGGATTGCATTCGTTTCCATGCACGGATCATTCTATCACATTTTTGTGGTGGGAACGGATGGCGAGAATCGGGTGAGGATTACACACAAACTAGAGCATCATGGAGAACCTGCATGGTCTGTCTCCGGACGGAGGATGGCATATAGTGTCAGTAATGATGGTTCTTCAACGATTCACTTGATGACCTCCGATGGACAATATGTTAAGCAACTTAGCGTTGTCGATGGTGCGAACGATTCTCAGCCCGACATTCGCTCGTTCGGATTAGCGGTTTCCCCCACTTCCAAAACCTCCGCAATTTGGGGTAGGGTGAAGAAACGCGCCTCCGATCTCCGATAGTATGCACGATTGCCTATTGAACTACAGATCTTGATGATAGGGACTATTGTCATTGCACTCAAGAATCACACGTGTAGGATTTACTTGGTTCCGCTCGACATAGCACAATTTATAACGCCGCCTCTATCGGAGCGAGTTTCGCGCGCTACACGAGGTCGCGAACAGGAGATGGCTCCTACAGATAGATGGATTGCACAACAATCTTCAATGTTCAAATCGAATGATATGTAGTTAATATATGAGTAAAAATGAACGCAAATGACGATAGAGCCGAAAAAGGAGAAAATGACCAATGGACAACATCAGCCCGTATTTGAGAAGATGCCTGCTTCTATTGTTATTGGCGTTAATGGTTACGTCGGACAGCGCGGCGCAGAGATTCGAAAAGAGAATTGTCTTTGCATCGAACCGCGATGGCGATTGGGACATCTACTCCATGGATATAAACGGAGATAATCTCCTCCAACTCACCAACCACCGGACAACTGACGAGTACCCCGCTTTCTCGCCGAATGGGAGAAGGATTGCATTCAATTCAAATCGCGGCCTTTCACCTGAACTGTATGTGATGGACAGCGATGGCAATAATGTAATCAGACTCACCCATGACAGTTTTCTAAAAAGCCGTCCTAGTTGGTCGCCGGATGGCAAGAGGATTGCCTTTTCATCGTTCCGCTTGGACGTTGGCAACTCGGAAATCTACGCGATGGACGCCGATGGCACTAACGAGAAAAATTTGTCACAACACGAGATGCAGGATGTTTTGCCGAGTTGGTCGCCAGACGGTAGCCAAATTGCGTTTGTCTCCTTCCGTGATGGCGGCGCGTTCGAATCTCGTCATATATTCGTGATGAATGCGGATGGAAAGGGACGGCGTAATCTCACCGGCGGCACCGACCTGACGGACAGTTTCAGTCCTACTTGGTCGCCAGATGGAAGCAAAATAGCTTTCAGCTCGCGGTTCATCTTCGTGGGTTATGACATTTACGTGATGACCGCCGAAGGGAAAAAGTTAGAGCGGCTTACGGAAGAGGGGAACAGCAGCATGCCAACCTTTTCGCCGGATGGGAGAAAAATTGCCTTTGTGTCAACGCGTGACGGAGATAAAAATATTTATTTGATGGACACCAGCGGAAGGAACGTGGTCAAACTCACGAGAAGTCCGCCCGGTACTGACAACGTATCTCCTTCCTGGCCGCCAAGTGCTTTAGCAGTCGAACCAAACGGAAAATTGCCGATATCTTGGGGAGTTCTCAAACGCACCGGCAACCCGTGATGGTGTAAATTCACGCGGTGCCGACACCCCAACGTAAGCCATGGAATTGAACCTTGAGAGCCGGGGCGTTTTACTCTGACTCTCACACAGGGGAGGGGCTGACGCTACCGCGCTAGTCTACCCGACTGACGGAGGGGGAGGCGCCGAGTCGGGTTGGATTGAAGGATTGGGGGAGTCAGTCGCTTTGGATTCTATCGTGTGCTCCACCTGTTTTAGTGCACGGATCAGCACTTGGTCAATGTGATCCGAGAATACGAACTCAAGTCCGTCCGTCGCGTCGTCAGGAATTTCTACCAAATCTTTTTCGTTTCGGCTCGGCGCAATAACGGTTTTTATGCCCGCCTGCTTCGCCGCGATCACCTTCTCTTTCAACCCGCCGATGGGCAGCACCCGTCCACGGAGCGTGATTTCTCCGGTCATGGCGACCTCGGGCGCGACCGGACGTCCAGTGGCTAACGATGCCAAAGCGGTCGCAATGGTCACCCCGGCAGATGGTCCGTCTTTCGGAATCGCTCCGGCTGGCACATGGATGTGGATGTCACTATTCCAAAAATCGGTGTCAAAGTGTAACTCGTCGCTCTGCGATTTGATGTAACTCAGCGCGGCTTTTGCCGACTCTTGCATGACATCGCCGATTTGGCCGGTCAATGTCAGTTTTCCCTCACCAACCATTCGCGTGGCTTCGATGAACAGGATCTCTCCGCCCGCAGGGGTTACCGAGAGTCCCGTTGCCGTGCCGACTTCCTCCTTTCGATCCGCCACTTCCGAATAGAATTTCGGAGGCCCCAAATAATTGGGAAGATTGTCGGCGGTCAGGTCTATCGGATCGGTTTCGCCCTCGGCGATGTTGCGAGCCGACTTGCGGCAAAGTGTCCCCAGTTCTCGCTCAAGATTGCGCACACCTGCCTCACGCGTGTACTCGTCAATGACGCGATTGATTGCTTCGTCTCCAATGGCAAACTGATCCTCTGTGATGCCGTGGGCTTCGAGTTGACGGGGAATTAGATACTGTTTGGCAATCATGGATTTCTCGATTGCGGTGTAGCCGGGCAACTCCAAGGTTTCCATACGATCGCGCAACGGGGGCGGAATGGTGTGGAGCTGATTTGCCGTCGTAATGAACATGATCTTGGAAAGATCGAATGGCACGTCAAGATAGTTGTCCGTGAACGTGTCATTCTGCTCCGGATCAAGTACCTCAAGCATCGCCGCCGCGGGATCCCCTCGAAAATCCGATCCGAGTTTGTCAATTTCGTCCAACATGAATACCGGATTGTTGGATTCTGCTTGACGGATGCCTTTGATAATGCGCCCCGGCATCGATCCGATATACGTCCTTCTATGTCCACGGATTTCCGCTTCGTCGTGTGTCCCGCCCAGTGAAATTCGCACGAATTTCCGTCCCATGGCACGCGCGACGGATTTACCCAGTGATGTTTTTCCTACTCCGGGCGGACCGACGAAACAGAGTATTGGTCCCTTCATATCCTGCTTAAGCATCCGCACGGCGAGATACTCCAAGATACGGTCCTTAATCTTTTCCAGATTGTAGTGGTCTTCATCAAGAATCTCTTTCGCGTGGGCGATGTCAAGATTGTCTTCGGTGCTGGCGTTCCACGGAAGGTTTATCAGCCAGTCCAAGTAATTCCGCGAGACGGTGGATTCCGGTGAGGAGGAATGCATTTTGGAGAGGCGGTTAAGTTCCTTTACAGCAGCTTCGCGGGCTTTTTCGGGCATATCGGCGTCATCAAGCTGTGAGCGCATCTCATCCACTTCCAGCAGAAGGTCGTCGGATTCGCCCAGTTCTTTTTGGATGGCTTTCAACTGCTCACGCAGAAAATATTCACGTTGTCCTTTGTTGATTACCGCTTGCGCATCGGATTGAATCTTGCTTTCCAACTCCAGCAGGTCGTGTTCCTTCGTCAGTATTACAATCAGATGGTTCAGCCGATCTTTAACCGAAATCGACTCAAGAATCAGTTGTTTGTCATCGGACCTAAAGTCAAGAATCGCCGCAATATAATCCGCGAGCCTGCCAGGCTCCTCAATATTTTCCGCAACAATCGCCAACTCTTCCTGATACCGAGATGACAGCTTCACTATCTTTTGGACAATGTCAAGCGCACTGCGAACGAGGGCTTCGACTTCAACGTTCTCATCTTCAAGATCTCCCTCTGCTTCCTCCTCTACGATCTGCACGCGCGCTTTGAGGAAAGGTTTTGTTTCATGGATTTCCTCAATTCTTACCCGCGCACGACCGTGTGCCAAAAAAAGAACGCTTTCATCGTCCTTCTTGTATCTCAGGATTTGAATCAGCGTGCCGACAGGAGCGAGGTCTTCCACGACCTTAGGATCCGATTCCCGGTTTCCGACCTGCCGAAAAACGCACAGTGCCCGTTCCCCGTTCACCATGGCATCATCGACTGCCTTGGTGACCCAGTCGCCGGAAAGCGCGATGTGATGCGGCGCGAACGGCGGTACTGGCGGCATATAGGGGAACACAACGAGATCGTCAACAGGAAGAATAGGAATCTCGGCGGCGATTTCAGGATTTAGTTCGTCTTCATTTTCAGTTACATTTTTCTTCGACATCATCTAACTCCTTCTATTCTTCGTTGACAGGTTTGACGGATTTGGCTTCATCTTTTACATGCACGGAGATTTCTTTGGTTGAACTTTGTTTCATTTTCGGGATTTTGATTTCAATAAAACCGTTTTCATAGCTGGCAATCGGCTCACAATCTTCGTCCAACACCATTGGAAGAACTACCGAGCGCTCAAATGGACCATAACTCAACTCGGCTTGATGGTAGTGTTGTTTTTTGAGCTGCGTTCGATCTCGTCGATATCCCGTTATCTTGAGAACGTTATTGTCCAATCGGAGCCTAACGTCTTCGTCCGGTTGAACGCCTGCAAGTTCAATCTTGACAATAAAATGCTCGACCGTTTCGTAAATGTCCATGGGTGGACGCCAGTTGCTGGTTTCACCCTTCACGCTCCGACGAGGAATACCGAAAGATTCAAAAGCGCGATCAAATTCTTGATTTATTTCGTAGAATTCGTCAACCATTCGCCGTGGTTTCGATTTCAACGCATTGCCTCCTTACAGCACGGTGGAGTTTACAATCCTTAAGACGTCATCGCCGCTTTAGAGGTTGACGCCCCGGGGGATCGAATACGTCCACTTTCAGATTAGGGTGTGTCATATCTGCCAGTAGTTTTATGGTTCCGAATTAGAAGTTATGCAAATCGTATACCAGAATAACCTGAAGTAGTTTCTCGGGCCGGCTTATCTCCTGCGCGTTGACATCCGCCGGACGCCACGGCATTCCTCTTGAGTTTCAGGCTACCTGCCATTTCGGCAATTCCTAATCGTCGATAACAACGTCGATATGCAGCGCCCCACAGCATGCGATCACGTCAAGGCTTTATCAACAGATTGGTGCACCGACATGCCAAAAAAGCACTCTGTGCCGATTTGACAGCAGAAACGATGGTTCGGCAGGATGGCCTCCGCTTATAATCAAGTGCTATTGCCTTCAGGATAATCCTACGCGGATCTCGCACAATTCGTAGAAGCGTCCAGGCGGGACGAAGTCCACCGCGATGACGTTTCTCGGGGTCGTAATTGTCGGTATTTTCTGTTTTACTCTGTTCGTATACATGATATAATCTCCATAAGATTGGTATCTGAAACTTTGGCGAATGGAGTGTTACACCACGGGAATGATAACGTGCTTTGTCTGTTTTGTGGTTACACACATTTGCTCCGAAATAAACATATATCCAATTCAAATACCGACGTAACAATCAGCGAGAGGTTTGTATGAATTCAACCGATGAACAGGTTATTTTTGAGGATAAATTCGATGGTATCGTGGATTCCGGCTGGTCTTGGATTCGAGAGCATTCGGGATTTTGGCGAATCAGGGATGGCGGATTGGAGATCCAGGTGGAACCGGGCAAGGCAGATACGGTCAGAAATGCATTGGTCAGACCCGCACCAGACCGTAATGAGGGCACATTTGCCATTGAGGTGACCGTCACCAATCACACCAGCCCCACGGAACAGTTCGAGCAGGCAGGCATCACGTGGTACAGCGATGGCAAGCCGGTGTTCAAAGAGGTGAAGGAATTGGTTGACGGCGAGCTATTCATTATCCCTGGGAGGGCGCCAATGCCGGCGGCGAGCGTTCGATTGCGTCTTGTCGTCACGGCTGATTCATGGGAGGCGCAATACCGCGCCGAAGGAGACACGGATTTCCAAACGGCGGCGACGGGAGAGCTTCCACCGCCGGGCGACGATCAGGTGAGTATACAGTGTTATAACGGTCCGCCGGAAGGGGTACACTGGATCCGGTTCGAGGATTTCTGTATCAAGCGGGTTTCATAGGAGCGCGGACCTAAGCGATGGGCGAAACGCCATGCCGCCCGTGCGCCGCTTTTCGCCGCAAGTTGATGAAAATTCGATTAGTTGTTTTGGCAAAATCAATAATCTACTTGACAGGAGTATAGATGGATCAGGAGAAAACACTTATACTGATTAAACCCGATGGCGTTCAGCGCGGTTTGATTGGTGAAATAATCGCCAGATTTGAACGCAAGGGTCTCAAATTGATTGGCCTCAAACTTCTCACCCTCCCCAAAGGCAAGGCAGAGGAGCTTTATTCCCCCCACCTCGGCAAGTTCTTTTACGACTATTTGGTTCAGTTTATGACGTCAGATCCGATCGTGGCGCTTGCGGTTGAGGGCAACAACGCCATTGAACTTGTCCGCCTGATTAATGGCGCGACCAAGCCGTTGGAATCTGCACCGGGCAGCATCCGCGGTGATTTCTCGATCGATATTACCCACAATGTTGTTCACGCTTCGGACAGCCCAGAGAACGCCGAGCGCGAACTGAGTATCCTATTTGACGAAGGGGAGATCCTCGAGTATCGACGAATAGACGAAGCAGTTCTTTGTGGGCCTGACCTGTAGAATCTGTTTGACAATAGGCGGCGAAGCAATTTTTGGTCACTTGTGTAAGATATTCTATCGCAGGATAGGCTATCGCGCTGGGATCTCTATCGCACTCACTATTCGTTTGTTTGATCTATTCACTCGTTTGATCTCATTATTCATTCGCTTGATCCTTTGGGTTTTAGAGGCTGGTGGGCAGCCCCCACCCTTCATTCGTAATCATTATTCATTCGTTTGATCGTCCGAGGCTTCGTATTTCCAAGAATGCTTGGCAATTAAGAACGAGCCCCAGTTGGAAGGCGTCACGGACCCGGATATCGTTGATGACGGCGCCCCCGTTGAAATTTCGCAATTCCACCGCCCCGCAGTAGCAAGCGAATGATTGATTCGCGAGCTCGTAAACGATGGAGATTACCGATGGGAGACACGAATCGAAAACGCAGTAGGATAGCACTCATCTTGTGCCTCTGTTCGGCAATTATCAGACTACCGAACGTCTCGGCCTCTGAAGAGGATTATTTCGACTACATTACCATCTTCTCCAGTGGTAGAATCGCGCGTTTCACCGAGATGCCGATTCGTGTTTACATATCCCCGATGTTACGAACGGAAGCATATCTGGATGCGATACGTTACGGCATGCGCCAGTGGGAATCGGCGTCGGGAGGAATCATCCAATTTGAGGAGATTGAAGCCAATGGTGACGCCGATATCCGGGTGAGTTGGGGGACAACCGGACTTTGGCCAATCACCGAGGTAACGGGAGCCAAAGCCGAACTTACACGCCTTGATCGAGATCGTATCAGGGTTGAGATTGTTCTGGTGCCGCACGAGTCTCAGCTGGAAGAGGTTAGCAGCCCTGAGCAATTGCGGGCGACCTGTCTCCACGAATTTGGGCACGCGATCGGATTGTGGGGACATAGCCCCGACCCCGGCGACGCCGAATTTCACACCTCCGCCAAGGAACTGCCGTCGCCGAACGACATCAATACCCTCCTGCGCGTTTACGCCACGCCCCAGAACACGCCGCAGCATGAGATTGCAATCAAGACAATCAAGGAAAGCCTTGATGGATCCGACGCCGATGCCCGCCGACTCTACCTCTTAGGCACCATTACCGAGGACAAGGGAAATATCAAGGAGGCAATAGGACATTTCAAGACCGCGCTCGCGATTGATCCGTCCTCGGAACCCGCGCGCCAAAAGTTAATCCAAGTCTATCAGGACTTTGGATATTACGAACAAGCCATCGCGATGCTCAACGACGTGTTGACTGAAGCCCCGTCGCACGATGCCTACAACACACTTGGCGTGATGTACTACCGAAACGGGAAAATCGACGAATCAATCACCGCTTTTCAAAGCTCAATCAATCAGAACTCGCACGACCTTGCCGCGCAGCATAATCTTCACCAAATTTTTAGGGAGAAAGGGATTGCGGCGCTTCATACCGCGAATTATACCGAAGCCGACGCGTATTTCCAAAAAGCACTCCAGTATGCCGCTCGCGACGCGAGCGCGGTTTACCGTCTGATGGGGCAAAGTTACGAAAGGCGCGGCGATTTTGCCACAGCTTCTCTGCATTACCAAAACGCGCTTGACGCCAACCCTGTCGATCGGGAAATCCAAGATGCGCTTGCGCAGTGTCACAACAATCACGGCGTGGAATTGAGAAATGCGAATCGATGGGACGACGCCATAAACGCCTATAATCGCGCATTAGCCTTAGCGCCAACGCTTACAGTTGCGCAGTCCAATCTGATTGACGCACTCGTGCAACGTGCCAAATTCCATCGCGAAACGGGAAACATTGACAAAGCGATTGCCGGTTACCGCGAACTCGCGGCATTCGAAAGCGGGAACAGTGATGCACACAGCCGTCTGGGTGAACTTTACCTGGAACAGGAAGCGTACACACAAGCGATTGAGTCGTTTCAATCGGCTTACGAGCTGAAACCGAACGCATCCCAAACTCGACACAATCTCGTTGTTGCCTTTTCCACTTTTGCCAAATACCTTGATATGCACAACCGGCACGACGAGGCTATCACACAACTGCAACAAGCGCTTGCCGTTGCGCCAACGCAGGTTAACCTTCACGTGAGTCTTGGCCGAGTTTATCAGCGCTCCGGTGATTTGGATCGGGCACAGGCGGCGTTCACGAGCGCACTGCGAATTCAACCGGACAGCGATTCGGTACGGCGTGAATCGATCTATCTTAGGACAATTCGTGCTAATAAACTCTTGAATGCGCGAAGGTATAGCGCCGCCTTGACCGAGTTTAAGGCTATTCCGCGGCCTGAGAGAAGCGTCGATATTCACAATTCCATCGGTTATCTTTATTTAATAAGGCGCAACTTCGCAGAAGCCCTCACCGCATTTGAGTCTGCATTGGCTGACGCACCAACCAATCAAATCGCGTATCAAAACCTGCTGGCGAGTGAATCTCAGCTAATCCGTCAGCCTCCGCACAGACTGACTCGGGATGAAATCGGTAATCTTCTCGCACGTACGCGGAATCAACTTGCCATGTGCTACTTGAATCGCGGCGAGTATGAAAAGGCGACGGCAAAATACCAGTCAGCGATGAATCTTTCGCCGACCGATGCCGAAGTTCGCAGGGGATTGGACGCCACCGGTCAGAGCCTGACGCAAATGTTGGGGCAGAGTGTCGTTGAGGTTGAGTAAAATGAACTTCGGTTTCAGCATTTAAACGACACGGCATCTACATCTCATCATTGCGCCTGCGCCAGCGGATTCGATTTCAATACATCCGGCGCAGGAATGTGGATAGAAAAATAACAATGAGACCTAGAATCAGGGTTACGTTTAGCCACGGAGCGGGACGCTTCTGGATGGGCGCATAGACGGGGTATGGAAAGGTCAATGCAATTCCAAGTATGAAGATAAGAGTTACAATGAGGAATTTTACGCCAAGTACCACGATATACATGGAGTAATCTGGCGCTAATTTCGGATCTGTCACTGTTTGATTTCCCGTCGATATAAGGAAGGCGATAAAATTGTAGACTCCACTTACAAGAATGGTAATGAGCGCAATCCAAACAATAACTCTGAATCGCCGAAATGCCGCATCAATTATCTCAGCTTGCTGAGGGGCGGGCAGGACTTTGGCGGCAGGCAGCAGAACAACGCGCAGAAAGAAGAAGCCGCCGATCATCAACACGACGGAGCCAACATGCAGCCACTGCATCAAGACGGGCAGGAGTTCGTAAGTGGGAGCCATAGACATGCCATGTTTTGTCGGTGCAAGACGAGCTTCGCGTAGATTTGTCGATAATTTATCCTATGAATCAATGTAGGTCAAGAAAAAAGCCACGCCAATCACGACGAAGATTCGTGCGTTGATCGCCGGTATTGCTTCTTCTCAGGAGAAATTTCTCCGCTGATGATTAACGCCAGTAATGCCTCGAATTTCAGATTGACAACAGTGGTTGGAGATGGTAATTTTGAGACATATCAAGATAAGCGACGGAAGAGAATCCGGATGTAATAGAGTCAGGTTAAACCAGGGGGTTCCCGCACTTTTTCAAACTGTGGTCGGACGACTAATTTCGACGGTCCGACCCCAAATACGGCAACTATACTAACGGAGGAAATACCGATGAGAATGCACCTTGGTGGCGAATGGGTTGATAAATCGCAAAAAATTGAGGTTCTGAGCCCATACGATGGATCAGTCGTTGATACGGTTCCCAAGGGCGATGCGAATGATATTGAGACAGCATTGCAAACTGCGGAACGCGGCGCGAAGATTATGGCTCAGATGACAGGATTCGAGCGGTACGAAATCCTGCACAAAGTCTCCGAGATGATGGCCGAGCGATCGGAGGAACTTGCACGAATTATCACGATGGAGGAGGGTAAGATTCTCGCCGAGGGACGAATAGAGGCAACACGGGCAGCCGAAATAATTGCGCTCTCGGCAGAGGAAGCCAAGAGGCTTTACGGCGAGGTAATTCCCTTAGAAGGCGCTCCCGGAGTTGAAGGTAAGTTCGGGTTTACGGTGCGCGTACCCTGCGGTATCGTTGCCGGGATTAGTCCTTTCAATTTTCCGCTGCACCTGGTTTGCCACAAAGCGGGTCCTGCCATCGCCGCCGGTAATGCGATTATCCTCAAGCCCGCCACGGATACACCGCTATCCGCGCTAAAACTGGTCGAACTCTTTGTGGAAGCGGGCACGCCTCCCGAAGCCATCCAATGCGTGACGGGTGCGGGCAGCGAGATTGGAGATGCGCTCTGCTCGGACAGCCGTGTGCGGAAGATTACTTTCACCGGCAGCCGTGACATCGGCGAACACATCTGTCATGTCGCCGGATTGAAACGGGTAACAATGGAACTCGGTTCGAATTCGCCTCTGATAGTTATGCCCGACGCCGATCCTGAAAAAGTGGCGAAGGCGGCTACGATGTCAGGTTTCTCAAATGCCGGACAGGTCTGTATTTCCACCCAACGGGTAATCGCCCACGATAGGATTTACGGCGATTTTCTGGACGCTTTCAAGTCTGAAGTTGAGCAGATTAGCATCGGCGACCCGCTTGATGAACCGACGAAGATGGGCCCGATGATTCGCGAATCGGATGCCTCTCGCGTCAGTGAGTGGATTCAGGACGCCGTCAATGGCGGTGCAAAGTTATTAACCGGTGGGGAAAAACACGACCAGTTCGTGACGCCCGCCATCCTGTCAGATGTCAAGCCGGATATGCAGATTTCCTGTGATGAGGTTTTCGGGCCCGCGGTTGGCGTGACGCGCGTAAATGATATCGACGAAGCAATCACGCTCGCAAACGACACGAACTACGGTTTGAGCGCCGCGATTTTCACCGAGAACATCAATTGGGCGATGCGGTTCGTGCGTGAAGTGGACTCCGGCAACCTGATGGTGAATTGGGGGACACAGTGGCGGGCGGACTTAATGCCTTACGGCGGTCTCAAAGAGAGCGGCATGGGCAAAGAGGGACCGAAGTATGCGGTGGAAGAGATGACCGAAACCAAGATGGCAATCTTCCATTTGAGCTAGTTGGTGAAATCCGATTCAAAGTAGACTTCGTTGCCCCTGACAATCAACCCTCTAGCCACGTTAAATTGACTAGATTTCGGACGGCATGTGCAGATTATGAACGACTTGGCATTTGCCAAGTGTGGTTAGATTCCCTTCGCGCCGGTAGTTTCGGTAAAATTTGGCGTTCTGTCGAATAGTCATGAAAATTGCATGAGATTCTCATGTTGAAAATTTTTTCTTCACATGTATTCAGCGGAACACACTCGTCATGGACACTAGAATTTCTGACCAAATTAGCGAAGGGGGTACAACCTTGATAACGCGAATCTGTCTAGCTTTGATTGTTCTCATCTGCATGGTCGGTCATCTTGGGTGCAGCCAAGATGGGGGCGGCGATAATTGGCGACTCATTGAATCGGGAACGGAGGCACACCTGCACGGGGTGCACTTTGTCGATGGCAAACGCGGATGGGCGGTTGGTACGGAAGGGCTGGTTCTGGCCACCTCCGATGGCGGATTGACGTGGAACGAACAATCGCCCAGGAAGGCTATCACTAGACATCCTCTCAATAAAGTCCATTTTTCCACTGCATCCAACGGTTGGGCGGTAAGCCGGATGGGGGAGGTACATTATACGGGTAGCAGCGGAAAATCTTGGTCGAAGCAAGTTACACCGGTTGAGAACGGATTACTCGCCCTCCATTTTGTCAATGCCACTGAAGGTTGGGCAATCGGCGGGTATGGCACTATTCTCCACACGGCCGATGGGGGTGGGCGTTGGGAGAAGCAACGAACATCTTCCAATTCACATCTTTGGGCGGTGCATTTCGCGGACAGTCGGAACGGATGGGCTGTCGGTGAGAAGGGAGCCATCGTTCACACACGGAACGGCGGCAAGGTCTGGTTGGAGCAACGGAGCAACACCGAACAGCCACTACTGGGTGTCTTCTTCACTAACGCAAACACTGGCTGGATTGTTGGCGCTAACGGGTTGATTTTGCACACTGCGAATGGCGGAAATACGTGGGAGCGCCAAACAGTGCCGGTGAAAAAGAGCTTGCGCGACGTGGCATTCGTTAGTCCACAGCAGGGGTGGGCAGTCGGTGAGGAGGGGTTAATTCTGCACACTGCCGACGCGGGCATAACGTGGACACCTCAGCCTACATCTACGACTCTAAACCTGCTGGATATCTATTTACACAAGAATCGGAGTTGGGTGGTTGGCGCAAAGGGAACCATCTTGCGCCGTGGTTAAACTCGGATGCAAATTCCTACCCACGAAACGCTGCAAACCTTCAGTAATGCAAAAAATGCGCAGAGGGAGCGAATCGCCGCGCTAAGGCACAAAGCGTGAGAAACTTCCTCGCGCATCGCCCTCTCTCCTAAAACCTCTTATCTCGCGCCTAGGGCACCCGACGGCTTCGCCATCGCCGTGAATTAGCGGGCGATTGTAAACCTACTGCAGTTCCAACTCTGCTTATCTTTAGCCGCGTCCGATATACGGCATCCCGTTCGCCATGACCGTGATGAAAGGGACGTTTGTATCTAGCGGAAGGTTCGCCATGTACACTACGGCGCGAGCGACGTTGTCCGCATCCATTCTCGGTTCGACCATAACGGCGCCGTGAGGTTGAAGGCTACCGCTGTCAGAGCGTGCGGTCATGTCAGTCGCAGCGTTGCCGATGTCGATCTGCCCACACAATATGTCGAAGTTCCGTCCATCAAGCGAGGTTGACCTCGTGAGGCCGGTTATTGCGTGCTTCGTGGCGGTATACGGCGCGGAGTTAGGCCTAGGCACGTGGGCTGATACGGAACCGTTGTTGATTATGCGTCCGCCTCTAGGATCTTGATTCTTCATGATTTTAATCGCTTCCTGTGTGCACAGGAAGGAGGCGGTCAGATTTGTGTCAACAACCGTTTGCCACTGCTCTAGCGTAAGTTCTTCCATTGGAACACCGGGGGCGCCGAGACCGGCATTGTTGAAAAGCAAGTCCAGCCGTCCGAATGCTTCTACTGTTTTTGCGAAAAGGTTTCGGATGGCAGCGTGATCAGTTACATCGGTAGGCACAGCCAAAATGCGTGATCCGTCATCACCGGCTTCCGCGACGGTTTCCTGCAATCGTTCTACGCGACGCCCGGCAATGGCGACGGAATATCCCTCCGCAGCAAGCGCAAGCGCGGTTCGCTTGCCAATACCGCTTCCTCCTCCAGTTATAATCGCAACTTTCACGGGTATACTCATTCGTGATTCCTCCTTGAATAAATAAGAAATGCAATCCGTCTACGCGGGCAGCGCGGGCTGATTGGTATAATTAAGTGACAAGTATGTTGACTCATCCAAATCTGCATCTATATAGGTAATTGTCGCGTCCGGTTGTGGAAGAGATTCACCGAGAAGTAGATTGGTTTCTGCCATATCCGTCAACGCACTTGCCAGCAATCGTCGAGCTTCTTCGAGATTAGTTGCCCAGGTGATAACCCCGGGAAAGTCCAAAATTTCGGCATGAATCCCTTCATCCAGAAATTTATACATTGCTTTATAAGTCAACACAATCTTGTCCTTTCACCGATGAACAGCGGGAAGAGAGACAATTTTATGGGAGCCAATAGCCCTTCAACGGCTACACTTCGGCATGATCAGCTCTTGATTATTTTACCACGATTTCATTAAACAATTCCACCCAAGACTGCGGGATTCTGCCGAGCGAGATTCGTTAAGATTCTTGCTTAAAAAACTGGCGGCAATCTCATTTTGGTCACGTGGGTTGTTCAGTTCCTATGAAGACTACTAAAGGACTCGTATTTTGCCAGTTTGATTACGTGCAAATGCATGGTGAAAGAGATTCCGGAATTCCTGAGGCGTGTTGGCACGTGTGTGAGACATCTACCCATACGAACATCGTACCCCACGGGTTGGGAAACCCGACGCCTACGATTTGCAATGCAGCCTCACTCACACTCGCTTCGAGATCTTTATCACCCGCAATTCACCATCATCTGCTTAATCAGTCAGATGAACCATGTTCACACGGTCGATTTTATTTTATCTTCCATCGTGCCACGAATAAATGTCCACGAAGCCTAACGATAGTTGAAAACCCAATTTCCCATTTTGTCATTGTCAATCCGCCGGAATTGGGTGCGATTGCATTGCAAAGCGAGAAAATTTTTTTTAGTTGACATGTTTGATTCCATGTGTTAGAATCGGCTTACATTTGAATAGTTTCGGATTCAGGGGCTGGCAACTACGATGAGTTGCCAGAGAATAGGGAAGCGCGGTGAAAATCCGCCACGGCCCCGCCACTGTAAGCGACTGAAAATCGTCCCGACAACACCACTGTCCAGAGTCATACGGATGGGAAGGTGGAGACGAGTTGTCGTGAGTCAGGAGACCTGCCTGAATTCGGTTTCACACATCGGCTTTCGCGGGAAAGTTGTGAGACAGAGATCGGTTTCGTCTTATCTGGACAGTGCGGCAGAAAATTCGGCACGCCGTGCAATGTGCGCATTCGATGAACAGTGAACTGTACCCCAGTTTCCCTCGCGGAGGCTGGGGTTTTTTGTTGCAATAGCACATTGTCCCAGATGGACGAAAGGATTCACCGATGTTTACACACTGTTCTAGCGCGTTTTCCCGCTCCTCCAAGGGGCGTTTTGATTTGTTTAGAATATTCGCACTATTTGTGTCGGCACTACTCCTGATTCCGACTGCGGTTGCGGCGCAGGATCAGGCTAGCAATCTGGCCATTGTCGTCAACGGTTTAACCAAACCCGAAGCCGACATTTTCCCGTCGCTGTCAATCGTCAATCTTGACGAACCCGACACGGACCGAGCTGTCGCAGATGAGGAAATACCTCTCGGTGACATAATACCTAGCGATCTGGTTGCACAAGAAAACCTGTTATATGTGGTCAACCAGATACGTGACCCATTCTTTGATCCTCGCGGGGGATATGTCGAAGTAATTGACTTACTGACTCATTCTACCGTAGAGAAGATCACGATTGAATCCGACACAACGCCGAAACAGATCGCGTTAGTGGAGCCTTCCAAGGCGTATGTTACGGGGCTATATAGCGACAAAGTTGATGTTCTGGATCTGAACCGATACCGAGTCATCAAGCGCATTCCCGCCGGTCAAATGCCTGACGGAATAACGGTACTCAATGGCAAGGCTTACGTGGCAAATTCCGCATATTCGAAGGAGGAGGGCACTTGGAACATCAGTTATGACGACAATAGCAGTGTCACGGTAATTGAAATTGCGACAGACACCGTGTTGAAAACCATACCGATGCCGATTAATACTTCAAGCATTGCAAACGACGGCGAATCCAGAGTGGTTGCGGTTTCAGCAGGAGTCGGCGACTGGATCATTCCCGGCGGGATACCGGGTGCGATTGTCATTATTGACACGATCACCGATGAAATCGTTGATACCATCGACTTGGAAAAGAGAGCAGGAAGCCCCGCGGTGGATAGCATGAAGCGCCTGTTCATAAGTTCCGGCGGACTTCTGGTTTACGACTTGATAAGCGATGAATGGCTACATGGCCCGGACAATCCGTTCTCTGATCTGGGCGGTGTAGGAGCAATTGACGAAGACGACAACCTTTATATCACCAAAGCGGATTGGTCGGGCGGCGGAATGGACGAGTTGTATGTTGTTTCGCCCAACGCGGTGTTGCTAGAAACCTATCGCGTGGGACACGGTGCGTCGGGAGTTGCACTCGCCCAAGTTGAGACAATCCTGACAGCAGTCAACCCACAAGGTAAGCTGGCAACAAGCTGGGGCAAACTCAAATCCCGTAACTAAAACCCTATCAAGCGGCGCCAGCGCATCTCTGTTTCCGCAGAGGCGACGGACTAAAATCAATGCACACCATGCTCTGTAATTTAAGACTGGCGTTTTGTCCCTTTGTATTGATTTTTCTTGTTACCGCATTCGCCAATTGTTCGGGCAGGAGGGAGCAGGCGCCGCTTTCTTGGCACGTCAGATTTGTATCGCGCGGGGCTGAAGTTCACTTTGACTCGGCCAGTCGGAGAACAATCCGACAAATTCGCGTTTTGAGTGTGCCAGGTGCGGATGAGGTGGTAGTTGCCCAACTTGATCTAAGGGGCTACGCCCGTACGGCGGAGCCGCTCTACTTTCGGTGGGAGAATGGTATAGAATACCGGTTCGAGGTTCAGGAAGAATCGGGGCAAACTTCAACCAAGACGTTACGATCACCGCAGGCCGGCCCACATGGAAAACTTGAAATCGCCCTTCCGTATGGTACTGCCGCGAAAGAGAGAATCGGGGATTCCGATCCCACTGTTATTTCATCTAGCAAATCATTGGTGCTTCAGGATAGCAACATCACAATGACTTTGCTCCTACGAAATGGCTTTAGAGCGCCCGTTCGGTTTGAAATAAATGTCGAGATTCCCTATCCGCTTCAGGCGGCGAAGGTTCCTGAGGATCTCGGCGCCAAACACGCCGTCGAGATGTCTAATTCAGCCCATGATGGTAACGAAGACAGGATTTGGCGATTGTCCGCTTCGGGCAGTTTCGCGGTTGAGTCGGAGGTATGGTACCGGCAGGTGGAGTTGTATGTCCCGGCGGAGCCTCTTCCCGATTCAACGCGGATTTCCGGACGCGCACTCTTCAAAGCCGCCGACGGGGAGTCTTGGGAGCGGCAAACTTCCGTATCGTTGCAATCGACGACGATTGATGAAATCGCTACACTGATCTCGATTGAGGACGTTTTTATGCCGACCGACGAAGCGGGCATTTTTGACGCGCGTCAACAGCCGGATGTGATCTCCTATCCACGCCCTGTGCTTGGGCGTCTTGGCAAGTGGTTGGGAGTGAAAGCGGAACAGTCGGACTATTATGAGCCGATTTCGTACCAATCAGTGCGTCTTCGAAATGATGGTGAACAAACTATCCATTTACTTGTTTCGGCCGTAAACCTTGACACAACGAGCGGAAGTCCGGTCCCCTTCCTCGCTCCGCCGGACGAATTTAACGCAGGCACAAACCGAAGTTTTGCATTTGCAAGTTTGGCTCCTCAAAACTCTACGGATGTGCCCTTGCCGATTTTCTTCAATCCGTCAATCGCCCAAGAGGGGGCATCGCGCGGATTTCAGGGGAGAGGTAGTTATGAACGGGAGATAGAAGTAAGGGTTTGGGGAAGCGACACAACAATACTTCGTGCAGCGAGACCTTTGCACATCACGACACCAAACCAGCAAGCCTTAGTTATTACGGCATGTGCGTTCGCCGGCACATTGGCCGGGCTTGTTCTATTTTTCGGTTTTCACCGATCAATCTTTTCTCGCTTTACCACGAAGCGGCTCATCTTGGTCGCACTTTTTGGGACAACCATCTTCGTCACTGTTAGCATCCCGTCAACATTGCTCGCGAATTTGGTGTCGGCGTTGCTCGGTCCCGCCTCGTTTTTGGTTACGGGACTGATAAACGAGACGCTGTATTACGCGCTGCTGACTGCGTTGTTAATGCTCGTTCCCAAGCCGGGTGTTATAACGTTGGTATCCCTCGCTCGACTTTTGCTCGGCGGCGTGGTACTGGGCTTATTCAACCCAATAACGTTGGTGTATACTGGCGTGAGCGTCTTGCTCTTGGAAACGGGGTTTAAGATTGCCCGAAACGGCCGTCACCTGTTACCGCTTGCGTTGGCGTTTGGCGCTTGCGACTCCATCGCCGTTTACGTGGATTTCCAGATCAGTATGACGCTATACCGTCTTTTTTATGCCGAATGGTATATCGTTTCCCGTTGCGTGGTCGACGGGTTTATCTACACGTTTGTAGGTGTGCTTTTAGGCAGGCGTTTGGGATGGGGATTGTGGCGCGTGGCGGAATAGTGTGTGAATGGATATAGGCTTTTACCTCTTCTCGTGTTCTGCGACGCAGTCTGCTATTTTAAGGGATGGCATTCTGCTCTACGATATCTCGTGTCTCGGATCGCGATTCGAACGGGAGTTCTATCGCCTCATTGTTCACTCGGTTGATTGTTCGCTTTATTGCGGCTGGCACCTTATAGACTGGTGGGCAGTGCCCACCCTACAAAACCTTACGAATGTGGATTTCTAACACTGACAAAGTCAGTTCGACGCTTGGGAGGCATCGCATGAAAGATGAAAAACTACGGTTGAAGGCATGTCTTGCCCTTTTAATCTGCATATTAGTTCCGGTCTACACCGCTTACGGGGCGGAGATTCAAGACGATGACATTACATTTACCAGGCAAGGGGTAGTCATTGAGGTACGGAACGATTCGGCGAAGCACATTCAGGCGCAAGTCCAATCTGATGCAGGCTTGGTGCCGGTCAAAGTGTTCCCGATTGATGGCGGCCGCCTTTTTCTTCAATTTGAATGGCAACCCGCGACACCCTATCAGATTCGTATCGATTCTTTAAACCTTAAGGGTCGTCATGTCTCGCCGCTCAAACCAAGCGCCTATCGGGTGCGTGTGATTGAGCTGGATTCGATGCTTTCACTGTTGGCAAATCTGAAGCGTCCTGCCGTTCCAACCACCGTCGCCTTCTCCCCGGATGGCGGTCAGCTCGCTATAGCAACGGATGCCGGCCATCTGGCGATTGTGAACCCGCTAACGGGAACAAGCATCTGGACCACACGAATTTCGGAAGGTTATGCCAAACATGCGACATTCAGTCCTGACGGCACTCGCTTTTTCATTGGCGAACAATCCGCCGACGGCTTGATTTACGCATACAAGCTATCGGACGATAAGCCCGCCCTGTTATGGAGATACCGGACAGCGGACGACATTGATACATCCCGCCCAGCAAACCCGGACGATGTATACGGGTGGGTACAATATCCCGGACCTTATCGCATGGCTATGACGGAAGACGGCGACCTCTTGGCGTCGGCGAATCATTCGTGGACCGAGGACGGAAAAAGCCTAAAGAAATCGCAGCTTTACCGATTCGATGGCACCACGGGTAAAGTAAAATGGAAATGGCCGAGTGATCGAGCCCTTCCAATGATTATCAAATGGTTTGACTACAGCAATGACGGTAAGACTGTCGCCCTAGTCTGCGATGGAGGAGTCATCGGAGGGTCGCCACGATACAAGTCGGGCACGCTGTACGTCATTGACGGCGAAACCGGGGCAGACCGATGGAGTTACACGTTCGACTCGCTGAAGCCCTTCTATCAGGCAGTGACGTTCTGGCGAGGCGTGGCTGTTTCACCCGATGGATCGTGGATAAATGTTTCGACAGACGACGGAAGAGTTTTTATCTTTAACTCGGCCGACACCGACAGACATTGGAAAGCCGATCTCACAACACCTCTGAAGGTCAGCGATGTTCCCATCACCGCGACTACGGGTACTATTGGCGCCACAGACGAGTTTGCCTTGTTTGTAACCGGCGACACCTATATTCCCTATCATCTTAAGAAAGGTGCGCAACAGCCACCGTCAGCGCATCCAAATGGTATGACGTTATTTGCCTATTCGTGGACGGGGAATAAGATTTGGCAGTGGAAGCTGGAGAACATGCCTCAGGCGTTGCAAATTGATCGTACAGGAAAATATGCTGTTGTTAGTCAATCGAAATATAGCCGAACCGGTGTTCAGCAGTTTCATGGTGTCTCCGTCTTTAATCTGCAGACAAAGGGCGGTGGGCTTGAGAAGTACCTTTACACCTATCGTACGGAGGGAAAACTTCCTTACGATACCGTAGACATCAGCGGCGACGGAAGGCTTATCGCCGTGGTTGAGACGCCGATTGTCATGCCGGATGAGACCGTGCGCGGAAAGAACCGAGTGCATATACTGAAGTAAGGATGAAGTCTAACTATTATCTTTCTTTTCCGCCTTTGCCCGGTTTGGCAACCTCTTGCCTCGTGTGCCAGACGCTCATCTTCTCCTACCTCTCCTAAACTCCCTCTTTTTAGGTTGATGATTGCTTGTTATAGTAAAACCACATAGTTAACTATACACATCGGTAGGTTCGGTTTCCTAACCGAACCGGTATTTGTCCAGTCTCGTAGGTGCGGTTGGAAACCGCACCTACCGATATATGTGTATGAATGGAATTGGCTATAGGATTTCCGTAGCTAGAAGCGGCACAGTGTAATTCCATTGACGTTGGTTGAGCTCTTTGATAGACTTCCGGTCCGTCATTATGTCCGTGGAATCACCACCTCAAAAATCGGGGAGACAACTATCATGTCCGAAAATCGCGGCGAAACACTTTACCTTTACGTTGGCACTTATACCGAAGGCGAGAGTGAAGGCATCTACGTCTATCGTATGCATCCAATTACCGGCGCCTTGGAATTGGCTAGTATTACGGACGCAGGGGAAAATCCTACATTCTTGGCTATCCATCCCAATCGTCGATATCTTTACGCTGTCAACGAAATCAGCGAGTTTGATGGGAAACCAAGCGGGAGCGTCAGTGCGTTTGCCATTGACCAGACGAACGGAGAATTGACGTTTTTGAACCGAAAGTCCTCAGTAGGGGATGGACCTTGTCACCTGGTCGTTGACAGCACCGGCAACTATGTGTTAGCGGCAAATTACGGCGGCGGCAGTGTATGTATGCTGCCGATACTTGACGATGGACGGCTCGGAGACGCAACAGACTTTGTCCAGCACGAGGGTTCAAGCGCCGATTCCGGTCGACAGTCGGCACCGCACGCGCATTCTATTGTTACCGATCCTTCCAACCAATATGCCTTCGCGCCAGATCTGGGACTTGACAAAATCAAGAGTTACCGGCTTGATTTGAATGCAGGAAAGTTAGTCCCGAATACTACTCCTCACGCGGCGGTTGGAGCCGGCGCAGGACCACGCCATTTTGATTTCCATCCCAACCGTAGATTTGCCTACGTGATCAATGAGCTCGATTCTACCATTACCGGATTCGACTATGACGAAGCTAGCGGCACTCTAAGCGAGATTCAAACGATTTCGACTCTTCCCGAGGATTTCTCCGGCAAGAGCCATACCGCCGATGTGCACGTCCATCTGTCAGGAAGATTCCTCTACGGCTCCAACCGGGGTCACGACAGTATTGCCATATTTGAGATTGACGAGACTTCCGGCAGACTCCGCTTGATCGGTTATGAGCCAACACAGGGAGAGACGCCGCGTAATTTTGGGATTGATCCTGGCGGAACGTTATTACTCGCAGCCAATCAGAATACCGACACGATTATCACGTTCCAAATAGACCAAGAGACGGGCAATCTTAATCCGGCAGGGCAGGTCACCGAGGTGCCGGCGCCTGTGTGCTTGCAGTTTGTCACATTACCATAGTAATTAAAGGCGAGGGGTACATTGACATCTTAATCATTTGCGGCAAGAGGGCTTTCAGTGTAGTTACAGATGGATTTCGCAGGTCCCGTGTCAACAACGGACATCAATCGCTTCCGATCGAACATTACATACGTATCAAGGAGAATCACCTGATGAAATGTATATATTCCGTCTTGAGCGGCATCTTGCTTGTTTCTACTCTGCTCCCATACAATAGTCATTCCCAAAATATTTCACAATTGAGTTTACCAGATGGTGCGATAGCTCGTCTTGGAAATGGGAGAATCACCGGTAGTGCAGTGTATTCGCCGAATGGAGAGCGACTCGCGGTCTCCAGCAGTATTGGAGTCTGGCTTTATGATGCCCGTACTGGTAATGAGATAGACCTTCTTATGCGGCACACGGCGCCGGTCTCTTCGTTATCATATTCTAAGGACGGGCGTACACTTGCAAGTGCAAGCTATGACGAGACGATTTGTCTTTGGGATGGCCGAACAGGGGAACACCGTCTTACTATTGAGACCGGCCACAGAGACGGAGTGACCGCCGTTGCAGTATCCCCCGACGCATCCATGATTGCAAGTGCAGGTCGAGATGGAGCGGTTCATCTATGGAATGCGCGCACCGGAACCGTAGTGCATACCTTTACGGGTCATAATGAAGCAGTTTGGACCGTCGCGTACTCCATAGATGGACGTACGCTCGCTAGTGGCGGTAGGAATACAATAATTCGTTTATGGGATACCCGCGGAAAACAGCCTCTTGGTTCTCTAGAAGGGCACAAGGATTCAGTTTACTCCGTAGCCTTCTCGTCTGATGGCCGCACGCTCGCCAGCGGGAGCGCAGATGGGATTGTCGGCGTCTGGGATATACCAACTCGTGACCGGAGGTTTCCTCTGCACGGTCCTTCGACAGGAGGCGCCGTTGTAGCAATTTCTCGAGACGGGAACCTGCTCGCAAGTGGAGGCAATTCCGGCGCGGTTGAGGTTTGGGATCTCGCAACTGGCATACGCAGGCACAAACTCAGCGGTCATCGAGGGAAGATACGCGGAGTCGCATTTTCGCCAGACGGAGCCAAAATTGTTAGCGCGGCTAGTGGTCGAGATCAGACGATTAGCCTGTGGGATGTGCACGCCGGGAAGAATATAAAAACACTTGAGAATCATACGGCTGGAGTTTCGTCTGTGACCTTTTCTCTCGAAGGTGACATAATCGCTAGCGGAAGTTATGACAATGGAGTTCATCTGTGGGATGCACGCACATGGCGTCCGCTACAAACGTTTGAAGGGCATTCCGATACGGTAGATACGGTGACGTATTCTCCCGACGGGTTCACTCTTGCCAGTGGAAGTCGGGATGGAACCATCCGCTTGTGGGATTTACGTTCCGGAGATTATCGGCAGTTGAGCACTCCAGGTGCATTGGTTTCTTCTATAGCGTTCTCTCGTGACGGCGTGCGGCTTGCCAGCGGGCATTGGGATGCCTCGATCCGCGTATGGGAGCTAAAGGCAGGTCAACTACCTCGATTATACTTGGGTCACACCGACTTCGTTACAGCGGTAGCATTTTCTGTCGATGGACTTACGCTTGCCAGCGGGAGTAGGGATGAAACCATTCGATTATGGGATATTGCTCGCGGAAGACAGAAAGAGATTTTGTTGGGGCACTCTTCGGGGGTAGAGTCGATAGCGTATTCTCCGGACGGTACTAAAATCGCCAGTGCAGGCGGGGAACCCGAAGCACAAGGACGAGGCGGGCTTCGATTGTGGGATTCGCACACCGGGGATCATATTCGGACATTTATACGCCACGAGCATCTTGTGTATACCGTGGCGTTTTCACCGGATGGTAAGAGACTTGCCAGCGGCGGCGGCGGTTGGACCGACAACAGGGTTCGCTTGTGGGATTCGGAGACAGCGGAACCGCTGGAGTCGTTTAGCGGGCACACCAATAGCGTCAACTCGGTGGCGTTTGCTCCTAATGGACGCATACTCGCTAGCGGCAGCGACGACGGCACGGTCTTGCTTTGGAATACCTCGCCAAATACGCGAGCCATAGTTCAGATCCTACCGGCGAAACTAACGTCCCCTGCAGTTGGCAGTCAGTTAATCCTTGAAGTTGGGATCGTGGGCGGAGCGGGAGTTGCAGGATACCAATGCACGGTGGGGTTTGATTCGACGGCTCTACGATATGTAGAACAATACAATTCGGTCTATCTGCCCGGCACGTTGTTTGAGATACCGCCGGTCGTGACGAAGAATTCGGTGACAGTTGCGGCCACATCGTTGGTGGGAGAAAACAGCGGTGATGGCACGCTCGCCATATTGGTCTTTGAGGTAGTGGCGGAGAAGGAATCGGATCTGACTTTGTCCGGAGTCGAATTGTCGGACATCACGGGATTCTCGTCTAAGCCGCGTGTTCGTAACGGGAAGATAATCGTACGTCCCAGCCCTAAGGGAGACGTGAATAGCGACGGAGTCGTAAATATCCAAGATTTGGTGTTAGTTGCCACGCGTTTTGGACAGCCAGGGGAGGAGGGAGCCGATGTTAACGGTGATGGCGTGGTGAACATTCAAGACTTGGTTCTAGTGGCGGCGGCATTTGCGAACGCAGCCGCTGCTCCGTCTGAAAGCTTGGATATCCGTGAGGAAGTCACCGCTACCGAGATAAAGTCTTGGTTAAGCCAGGCGGAACGCCTTGACTCCTCTGACTCGTCGCTAAATAGAGGAGTTGTCGTTCTTAAGCGATTATTGGTAGAGTTGACAGAACGTTCGTACATTCCGACCGAGACATCGCTGCTGCCGAACTTTCCTAATCCGTTCAACCCCGAGACTTGGATACCGTATCAATTGGCAGAGCCGTTAGAGGTGACAATCACGATTTATAACGGCAATGGACTTAGGATTCGGGAACTGGCAGCAGGAAGCCGGCCCGCCGGTTTATACCAGAGCCGAAGCCGTGCCGCGTATTGGGATGGGCGCAACCAGCTAGGTGAACCTGTGGTGAGCGGCGTCTATTTTTACACGTTGACGGCAGGCGATTTCGCCGCTACACGCAAAATGTTGGTCAACAGATAGGGGGAGAGGCAGTCTTTGGCCTAGTTGAAATGGTGGACACAAAGGGTTGGCTAAAAGAAATGGAGTCTACCATCCCGCCTGCTTAAGGAATTCCAACGCCATCAGCATGTGACCTTCAGGGTTCGGGTGGACGCCATCTTGAGTGGTCCACAATTCCCCGGGGCGTGCTGTCACGGCGTGCTGAAACGCGTCACTTGTCCCAACTAGTCGAGCGTTGAATTCGTCTGCAAGGCGGTGGATGACTTCGTTATAAGCGTCGACAGGCATTGGTCGAGGTTCCGCGGCATCCGTAGCGACGTAGAAGATTTCAAACATGAACAATTCCGCGCTAAGCTCAGTCTTTGCGCGGGAAAGGATACGCCGGTAGCTAGCCTCCCACTCCGGTAGATATTCTTCCGTTGGCAGTCCCGCGGTCAACTGTCTGCTTGCGTTGTTGATTCCAATTTTCACGGAAAGCCAATTCGGTCTCTCGGCGATTACGTCCGCCTCCCAGCGCTGCTCCAGCCCCTCGACAACATCGCCCCCAATACCCTTGTTGACGTAGTCGATTCGCCGCTCAGGGTATTTCGCCGTTATGAGTTCGACTATTTTACCGACATAGCCGTTGCCGAACGGCGCGTATTCATCGCGTCGACCGCAGTCGGTAATGCTGTCACCGATAAACAGGATTTTGTCACCTGATTGAAAGAGTAAATCGGACATAGAATCCCCAAGAGTAATGAAAAAAGTTTAGTTCATTTAAATCTATCTAACCGTCGCCGCTTCTGCCTGGCAGACTCTCGGTAACTCGGGTGTAGCTTCCGTCTTTCTCGACATGATACACGGCGGCGTTATAACAGAGGGCTACCATCGGCTCCTCTGTGTGATTGATCAAAGAATGTCCGGGCGGAGCAACCTGTATGGCCATCCCGGGTGTCTGCACGATGACCTCTTCCCCGACCACGTGAACACCTTCACCCTTCAACATATACCATACGTCATCCTTGTCCGCTCTGAGTTCGTGATTGTCACATGTCTGCATCGCTTCGATGCGTACGATGAGAATGGCGTGGCGCTGCACCAGGTTATTTGCCCTATCATGGATAAGGTCGGTGGAACTCCCCTCAAAGACGCCGTGAACAGTCTGTTGCCAGTGGCCCGTAGTCAGGTTATTGTCTCTGTAGTTGCTGATAATGGCGGTATCACTCTCCACCTCCGTTCCTTCCGGAACCAACTCCACCACGATAATGAGTTCTAGGGGGACATCTCCGTCATTGACAAATGTGTGCTCAACACCCGGTGGCACGTGGATACCGTTGCCTTCCCGTATGCGATGTTCCCCACCGTCGGTGACGAGAGTTCCCGTCCCATCAGCGACAAAGAAGATCTCCTGAAACCCCTCGTTGACCTCGGGCAGCGAGGACACTCCCGGCTCAAGGTACGCTCTGGCGAGGCTGTCGAATACCCTGAGGACAGCCCCTTCCTTCTGAGGGGCTTCCAAGTCTTCCTTGGTAAAGATGACACGCTGAATCATATTTCCATGAGTTAGCGAAGATGGACTGTCCAACCAATGTCTAGCCGCATCCATAGCTTTACCACGAGAAGGGGTTTCGACGAAGCAAACTGGACAGAAGGCCCAGATGCGCCGAGGGTTGTGAGAATCGCGAATCATCGTGGCGAAGTTCTATTGCAATCCGCGAGTGAAGTCGCGCTCCTATTGAATTTGAGGTGTCAGTAGAGCGCTGTTTTCGGAGTTGTTCCGTAAAGTTCGCCGCAAAAGAGCCTATACCGCACTCTTTTTGAGACGTGGACGCCGTCCGCGGATGAACCAAGAGTACGGAATTATTCGCCGGAAAAATCTGCGGCGCAACGAAATCCGAAGTTGCGATACATCTGGTCAGGACGACACTCTTTGCGTGTGGCGACGCGTAGGAAACATCTCCAATTGTTCCAAGTGCCTCCGCGCACACAGCGCACTTCTCCCGATTCGGGGCCCTTGGGATTCTTGACAGGCGAGCGGCTGTAATAGTCTTCCTCGTACCAATCCGCGCACCACTCCCAGACATTTCCCGCAACATCGTAAAGGCCATATCCGTTTGGTTCATAACTTCCTACCGGCATCGTGCTGCCAAGTCCCAGATAGTTGGCATTTTCGCGCGACAATTCATCGCCCCACGCATAGCGCTTGCCGGCAAGACCGCCTCTGGCGGCGTATTCCCACTCCGCTTCAGTGGGCAACCTCTTGCCTGCCCAACTTGCGTAAGCGCTGGCATCGAACCAACTGGCGAAAATCATCGGATGGTCATCGCCGAGTGAATACTTGAGGACATTGTTCCAGCGATTGTCGTCGAATTCGTAACCACTCGTTTCGACGAACTCTCGAAATTTACCCACCGTGACCTGATGAATGTCCATGTAAAAGGCATCGAGTTCTACGCTGTGAACCGTCATGGCGTCAAAAATATCGTCAAGGTGGTCACCCATCTCGAAACTGCCAGCGGGTATCAGCGCCATGCTATCGTCTAACATAAATCCTCCCAACTATAGTCATTGCAACTAATAACAACACAACCTTGCAAGTAATCAGATTTTTCTGTACCACAATCTGTATGAAGTTAAAATAAATTATTTCGGTGATTTTTTAGCGAAGCCCGATGAGGTTAGAAACCACACCTACGGGTCTGGAGAATATTAGAATTATTGATTTAAATAACCCAAGTTGCTACCTGTCGTTCCCGCTCGGCTTAGATAGACATATCCCAGCCGCACCTGCATGTGCGCAGTGGATTTGCCAATCCACTGCGAGCAAATTGAGTCAATTTACCTTACATTGCGCCGGTTTGCGACGTATCCTATAAAAAGATCAGGCTAGAAGCCCGGGGGATTTCTATCGCCTTCGGTATTCGCTCAGTTGATCCTACGGGAATGGGTAGCAACTTGGGTCAAACAAGTAAACTTCATACAGATTGTGGAATGCGCAAACTGACAGTTTGCGCTACAAGAGGACGTCTGATTTAGCGTGTCTACACATGTCGTCATCGTTGATTAGCAATCAATCAAAATATGTGTAAATATGGATGTGAATGACTGTAGATAAGAACACCAACTCGCACCTCCGACTCAATCACGGACGCAGCGGAACCCGACGCAATAGCTATTGGCAGTTGGCGAGTCGTGGTTGCGAGCGGCTACGCGAAGGGTCTGCGCATCGTGGCGCCAAGAACCTCCCCGCGCCACTCGATAGTAGCCATCATCGGGACCTGGAGGATTCTTCACTGGTGATTGACCATAATAGTTTTCATCATACCAATCCGCGCACCATTCCCACACATTTCCCGCCATGTCGTAGAGACCATACCCGTTGGAGCTATAGTTGCCTACTCGGGAAGAACCGTCCATTCCGGCGTAGTTGGCGTTTTCCAATGTGATTTCATTTCCCCAAGGATAACGTTGCGCAATCAGCCCACCCCTGGCAGCGTATTCCCACTCCGCTTCGGTAGGCAAGCGTTTGCCCGCCCAAGTTGCATACGCAGCCGCGTCACTCCAACTTACATAGACCATCAGATGCTCATCACTGGGAGAATACCGAGCAACATTATTCCAGTTGTGGCGACTGTAATTATATCCATCCTCGTCAACAATCTTACGAGTGTAATTATACCCACTTTCTTCTACGAACTGCCTGAACTGACCCACTGTAACCGGATGTGCGTCCATGTAGAAACTGTCCAATTCGACTGAATGCACCGGCAGGGCATCCTTTATATTGTCGAGATGGTCGCCCATTTCAAAACTACCGGCGGGTATCAGCACCATGTTATTCTGTGACACGGTTCCTCCTAGAGTGATTATCCGTGACGCGCATTCGCGTGTTGTTCCTGATCGGGCGGAGGCCAAGGCGCCAGACATGCCCCACTTGGACGCGGCCCACGGGGGCGCCACTTCAATCCTTCAAACGATTCATATGCCAGATTCAGCCAGGGTGTTTCAATCCGTTTTTCCCCCTCATAACGCGATGTCAGTGCGGCTTCCAATACGCCGCTGACAAGTAAGGTGCGTTCCACAGGATATTGGGGGATGCCGGTAAGGAACATCTCCTCAATATTGAGACTCAAGTAACTGAAGTGCGCGTAAGGGAGTCCAGAAGGTCCTCCATGCCCCTGTGAGAAAATCCCGCAGGCTTGAATTTTACCGTCCACTCTTGCCGCGTAAGCCAGTTGATCCACGTACCCTCTTAGCATCAAGATAGCGCCCTTAAGCCCATCACAGTATTCCACAACGAATAGCGCTGGCGTCGCACAGTTTTCCTCCATGCTACCTGCTGGTTTGTCGTCAATACAAGCGCAGGCGGCTTCAGCCAACTCGCGAGAAAACAGACCGTCATCCGCAGCTTGCCACACCCGATCGCCCTCCAAGCAGGTGACCGCCTCCACTCCCGTCTCCCCACCCACGCGCCGCTCAACCATGCACTGTAACACCTCAAGGGTGTGGAAGCCATAGATATCCAAGCCGGAGAAACCTATGGCTATGGCTTCCTCTATCGGCGTCTCCAGTTCGTGTTCAAGCCAGGGATCGCGCCAAGCTAGTGGCTGAGAAGAGCCTGCCATGAATGATGCCCCAAGCGTTCTGGCTCGGTCATACATCCACTTGGCATCGTGCCAGTTGTAAGACAGATGTTTATCGTTGAAGATTGGGGCGGACCGACCGCTGGTTGCCATTACGCCGCAAATCTGTTCCATGAAATACTTGCGTGGGAACAGATGCTGTTCCTTTTCGTTCCAGGCGTAATCTCCGTGTTCTCCGATGAGGAGCACTCCGTCAACTGCCAACTTGTTCCCGCCGAGGCACAATGCTTTTACAATGCTTGGATAGATTGGCACACCATGTTCATCGGCGATGTGACGACCGATATCGTCGTCAGGGAATTGGTCGATGTACATCGAGGCTATGTCTACCCGAGGCGCGAAAAAGCCTTCATCCGTAGGAAAGCCTTTCAGGTACTTCGTTACTATCACGTCGGCGTGGGACAGCTCTTTGTACTCGGTAATTATGGCAGCGATTCTCTTGCGCTCGGGCATTTTACAGGCATTCAAAAAAGGATTTTACACTTAGAAATAGAGGGCGGCCATTAGTAACGCAGTTTTCCGCGTATTTTTTCGGGATACGCGTTCTGCTCGCGGAAGGCTGTCGTGACCGGGAGAAGATCTCTATCGCACTCACTCTTCGTTCGCTTGATCTCCTACAGTTGGATTTTCACATTAATTTTCAAATCAAGTAACATACCACCAAGATATGTGCAAATATGAATGCAAATGACCACAACTATTCATTAGACAATTATCCAAATTATGACCAGTAAAGCAATAGGAAATTGACAATTTTAGTTTTCGCAATTCAATATTTCCAATTTCTTTAGCTTGGCTCGCGGATCGGGAGCTACATATTTCCGTGGCTGTGTCGTAGGAAGCTGTACCTTGACGCTTACTGCAGCGTTTCCTCCAGTGCCATGAGTGTGGAATACAGCAACTGGACTCTTGTCATGGGGATCTTATGTTGTATAGCGTCCTCGAGCAGGGGGCCGAGACACGCGCTGAATTCTGTCATTTGACCTTTATGTATGGCTTGGAGAGCGGAATTCGTCGATTGGCTACTCGCAAGTGACGATGCTAACACCTTTTCGATTGCCTCTTTAGCGTCTCCTCGACACCACGTCTTGATATGAAATGGACCGAAATCGATTAAGGGAATGCCTTTCGCGGCGGCCAGTGCGCTCAGTTCTCGGACCATTCCGACGTATTCCGCCGCAAGCAGTCCGTTCGAAAAAACACCTGCGTTGTTCTGTCTAGAAAGCGCTCCAAGTAGTCCGGCGGGTGTCCAACCGACCATCTTTGACCACGTAGCGGACACGATCTCATTGGAAGCCTGTGTATTGAGTCTCGCACCTTGAAAGATATCTACAATGCCGTTGACGCGCTCCGAGGATTGACCGTTCAGTTCGCCAAATAGCGTTCCGGCATCGAGCGTCCATTTCACGACCCCTGGCGATGGACGCTCACCAGCAACGACCGCCAGTGCTCCGACGACTTGCTCCCGGCCGAAAACCTCAGCCAATTCCTCGTCTTTCAGCACACCATTCTGTAGTGAGGCTGCGAACTCATGCACATGGATGTGTGCGGTCATCGCAAGCGCCGCCTGTGTATCCTGGGCTCTCACGGCGTTGATTAGGATGTCGCACTCCCGGATACTCCCCGCATTGTCGGTTGCGCCAATATGAGCCGTGAATTCCTTTAGCCCCGTAAGCCGGAGTCCGTCTTGCCTGATGGTATCAATGTGAGTACCGGGACGACCGATAACGGTCACGTCGCATTCACCTGTTCGTGCCAAGAGAGCGGCGATGGTGCCGCCAATGCCGCCCGGTCCGACAACTACGAGCTTTTTCATGATTGCTCCAAGCGATGCTTTCGTTCTCGGGAGAGCAGGAGGTCGCGGATAGGCACTGCAGAATCACTCCATCGACAACACACTTCGTGCGACTTCGCCCTTGGCGAGCGCGTCAAAAGCGTCGTTCACCCCTTCAAGCGGATAAGATCGCGAAACCAGTTCGTCCAGTTTCAGTTTTCCTGCCCTGTACAAGCCGATCAACCGGTAAAAGTCCACATGCGTACGCGCAGATCCGTAGTAACAACCGATGATTGACTTCTCGTGCAGTAGCATTCGGGCGTCCATGGCGAGCGGCGTGTTTACGGGGGCGTGGCCGACGAAGACTGTCACTCCACGCTTGCGCGTACATTCGATGCTCTGGACAAACGGTTCCCCGGTTAAACCGATCGCCTCGAATGCATAGTGCACACCGGGTCCACCACTAATCTCCTGAATACGTTCAACGGGATCTTCTTGAGAGGAATTGACCGTATGAGTGGCACCAAATTGACGCGCCATTTTCAGTTTGTTGTCACGAATATCAACGGCAATAATCGGCTCGGCACTTGCCAAGGCAGCTCCTTGAATGCAGTTCAGTCCAACGCCGCCGCAGCCAAAAATCGCCACACTGCTTCCAGGCTCGACTTTGGCGGTGTTGATGACCGCTCCGACTCCCGTCATCACGCCGCAACCGACGAGTGCCGCCTGCGCAAAGGGAAAGTCTTTATCGATTCGAATGATGGCATCTTGAGGAACAAGCGTAGAGGTACTAAAGGTGCCCATACCGACGAACTTATTCATCGTCTCGCCACTCTTGGTACGGGGCAAACCAAATTCGTAAGGTGGAAGGTCGCACAGATTTGGAAACCCGTTCTGACACATCTCACAGTGCCCGCACTGCCGTTTCCATGAAAGAATGACGTGGTCGCCTTCGTTGATGCCACTCACTTGCGATCCGACCTCCTCGACAACCCCCGCGCCTTCGTGGCCAAGAATCGTTGGAATAGGGTGTTGAGGCCAATCGCCTTTCGCGACGTGAAAATCCGAATGACAAACGCCCGCCGCCCTCAAGCCCACTCGTATCATGTCTGCACCTGTCTGCGGCAGTTCAAATTCTTCGATTCTCAGCGGTTTATTGACTTCATAGAGTACTGCACCTTTCATGAAACCCGCTCTCCTCCAGTTGGTTGGTATTGTAAATCCAAGAATGCAAAATATGGCTTTGATGAAATTTACGCCGCTGGACTCTGTTGGCGTTCGTGTTTGGGGCGTGCGCAATTTGGAGAATGCACTCAACGGGTTGGAAGACTCAACCCTTACGGACTCAAGGTTGATTCGTCCAATCCGCATACATGAGCGAACCTATTTTTTCCTTCGTCAATTACCCGGCAACGATAAGATGTCAACAGTCTCGCGAACTGGCGACTCGGTTTTGGATAGTAGTCCTTAACGTAGTAACGGTTGCAATAGTCCTCTAAGGGAGTTGAATGCCTTACCTCTCACTTCTTCGCGGCGCGGGAGCCGGGCAGGGGTTCGAGGACTCTGGTATAGCTTCCGTCGTCTTCAACGCGATATACGGCGGCTGCGATATAAAAAGCCATAAGCGGTTCGTCGGTATGGTTGATGAGCGTGTGTCCGGGACTGCAGGGAGCAACCTGTATCGCCATACCGGGTTTATGTATGACCATCTCCTCCCCCACCACGTGGACACCTTCTCCCTTCAACATATACCAAATCTCGTCCTTGTCCGTGGTGTGCGGATGGCTGTCGGAAGTCTGCATCGGATCCATCACGACTACAAGGACGGCATGACGCTGCACCATGCGATTCTTCCTGTCGTGGATGAGTTCATTTGGCGTTCCGGCAAAAACAGCGCGGTCAAGGAATTTCCAGTGCCCTATACCCATGGGGTTTCCGCAGTAGTTACTGATGAGGGCAGTCTTGGCTTCAACTTCCGTTCCGTTCGGCACAACCTCCACTACGATAACGAACTCCAACGGCTTATTCCCGCTGTTAATGAAGGTGTGACTGACATCCGGCGGCACGTAGATACCGTTTCCTTGCCGGATTGGCTGCTCTCCATCGTCAGTGAGAAGGATGCCCTCACCATCGACAACGAAGAAGGTTTCCTGAATGCCCCGATTGACATGCGGAACGGATGAGACTCCAGGTTCCAAATAGGCACGAGCGAAACTTTCGATATTCCGCATTACTGCGCCCTCTACCCCCGGGTTTTCCGGATCTTCTCTGGTGAATATGACACGCTGAATCATATTCCCGTGAGTCAGTGAGGATGGACAATCCAGCCAATGTCTAGCACATTTCATCGTCGCGCTCCGAGTATAGGAGAATTCGATTTTACGGATTGAAGAGTCGTAGTGGAAGCCGCAGAGCGGTTGGTGCCGGCCGCTTTAACACTATCGCTGGGGCACCGTTGCCCACCACCGATTCTTGGAGGTTTATTGTCGCGCCTCTCCCCAGTGCGGGTTGGGGAAGGCAAAGAGGAAGCAATTTACGGAATCATACGAGAGAAACCGTTTGAAATACTTAGATGGCACCCACAGGATTGGCTGGCACTCAGCTGTCGCACACCTCTGGCAGCGTTTCAAGAACTCGTGTATAGCTCCCATCGTCTTCAACGCGATAAACTGCCGCCGCAATGTAGAACGCCATCAGAGGCTCCTCCGTATGGTTGATGAGCGAATGCCCCGGGTCGCACGGTGCAACTTGTATCGCCATGCCGGGCTTATGAATGACCATCTCGTCGCCAACAACGTGAACACCCTCGCCTTTTAACATATACCATATCTCATCCTTGTCCGTTATATGCCCGTGGCTGTCGGAGGTCTGCATCGGATCCATTAGCACCACAAGAATTGCATGCCGCTGCACCATACGATTTTTCTTGTCGTGGATTAGTTCATACGGGGATCCGGAAAAAACGTCGTGAACTATATGCTTCCAGTGACCCATACCGAGATTGCTCTCGCGGTAGTTCTTGATATTTGCAGTTTTACTCTCGACTTCCGCCCCGTCGGGTATTAATTCCACCACAATCAGGAATTCGAGGGGTGTGTCACCGTTGTTCACGAAAGTGTGTTCAACCCCAGGCGGCACGTAGATGCCATCGCCATCGCGAATGGAGCGTTCATGTCCGTCGGCAACCAGCGTTCCTGATCCGTCGATCACGAAGAATGTCTCTTGAATGCCTTCATTAACGTGAGGCACGGACGAAACGCCAGGCTCCAAGTATGCCCTGGCAAAGCTGTCTATTACCCGCATGATAGCCCCCTCATTGTGCGGGTTTTTCGGATCCTCCCTAGTAAATATTACGCGCTGAATCATGTTTCCGTGAGTCAGCGAAGATGGGCAATCCAACCAATGTCGAGCACATTTCATAGGTTAATTCCTCCCCGCAAGGGATATTTTTGAGAAATGCAATGGCAGCCAATACGGATTCAGTGGTCTGTTACTTTATGCCACACCACTTCAAATTTATCATTCGGCGCAAAGCCGAGTATCCGCTTCGCTTTGGCGTTTGAGAACTTACCATGTGGTATGTCGGTGGTTATATAGAACACTTCATTCTTCGACGGAAGACTCTTCAGGTCAACGGCGAGCCCCAAACGGCACGCTTCCGCTGCATCACGTACTGACACGACAAAAGGCGTCACATCCCGACCGGGGAAGAAACGCGGATGCTCCGGATTCTTGAGACCGCAAAACAGCAAGCACATCACGTGGACATCGAAATTTTCCGTGAATACCTTGCATATCTCCTGTCCCAGAGATTTACTTATTGAGTATGGATTGTCGCCTCCGACCAGGTCCACTCCCGAATGCGGCGGAATTTCCTCCGTTAACATGAAGTCAATGTTATCGTACGTCGGTCCTGTAAGTATGGCATGGGGACCGGTGTTGATCACTCTCTTGATGCCATGCGTGACCGCCGCGCTCATCATGTGATAGCTTCCAAGCGTGTTCACATCAAAAGCAATTTTCCGGTGCTCCCGCAGAACGGAGCAGTTGACAATTGCATCCATTCCTTCCGCCGCTTCCACCACTTGAGTCATGGAAGCCATGTCAACATAGCGAAATTCGTGTGCAGTATCTTCCGGAGGATTGACATCGGTCACCCTCAACGTATGGTAAGGTTCGAGAGCGTTAACTACGAAAGGTCCCAGATTACCGGTTCCGCCTAGAATCAAAACGTTCATCGTCTATTCCCTGAACCGATACTTCGGGTCGAAACCTATTGAGCCTCTAGCCCTTCTAGCCGGCGGATAATCAGCGTCGGGGGCGTCGGCTTCGATGTGAAAAACCGACCAATCCCGGTTCAAGCCGGGAGTCTTTTCACCCAAAGCACATTCAAACGCGTGGACTAAATCTCTGATCTCAATCCAAGTGGGATCGTAGGGTTGGTCTTTGACATCTTCGACTCGAACAACTTGCCCGAATCTCAGACAAGTGATCTGAAGTTTGCCTGTCCTTGCAAATTCTTTGCAGGTAAACTCTCCCAAGTGCTTTCCCAGCACATACGGGTCGGTAGACGGGAGCGGTCTCCAATTTTCATTGACGGTTAGGTCGTCATCGTACTTTTCGAATAGCTTGAGCGTGCTCCCGTAAACCGCTTTTTTAACTTTCTCTTCTACCGCCGCCCACAACAGATTGTAGGTACATCTGGTCATAAAGTCTATTGTCAGATTGTCCGAGTCCAGCGAATCATCAGAATAATCGGAGGGAAGTTCTGCGAGATGGATGATGCAATCCATTCCTCTAACCAACTCATTAGTGGTTTCGTCGTGCCCCAACTCGCACTCAATGAACTCAAACTCGGTCTTGATGTTCACGATATCGGTCAATCGAACATGATGATTTTCGCTCAAGCGCGAGGCGAGTGCCTGAGCCAACTCACTTGCTGCTCCAGTGATAAGGAGATTCATAAGGTTATTTTCTCCGCGATTCGAGAACTTGATGAATTGTTGTGTCGGTGTTCGGACAGTCGTGTAGAAGAGCGTGGTTATAATAGCCTTAACGAGCCGTGCTGTCAACTGCTAAATCGGGGGAAAGGGAGGTGGAAATATAAGGTGATTGACTGATTCATCGCGTATAAACGTTCCAGCATTCAAGCGATGAATTCCCGCGTTAATTGGTTCGGCCCATGCTGGCGAAACGGTGATCGTGTGCTAAGATCGAAAAAAGAAATCCTCAGCGGTTTTCCGAAGAATCTGCTGTTTATCGGTGTCGGAGAGAAAATCCAGTCGATCGCGAATTAATCCGATGCTATCTTCGTAGGTATGATCGACAACTTGGAATGGGCAATCACTCGCCCACATGAGGCGTTCGGGGCCGAAGGCGTCATGCACGCGGTGAATTAGAGGCACAAGATCTGCATAAGGTGGCGCCTTTCTACCGAGCGCATAAAAGGCTGAAATTTTCACCATCACGTTGGCATGTTTTGCCATTGCGCACAGGTCCTCAATGTAAGCTTCATCTATCGGTTGTGCGGCGCCGATTCGTGCGAGATGATCAATGATGACAGGGGTGTCGGGAAATTGGGAACAGCGTCTATTCAGAGAGGGCAACGCTACCGGATTAATCAATGGACAGATGGCGAGATTATGCCTAGCACCGGCCGCGAACATCTTCTCAATACCTCTCCCATCCAGCGCATGTTCATCCCTGACATACAGTCGAAAGCCACGAACTCCTCGATCCGCAAGTCTCCGCATGTCCTCATCGGGGTGTGCACCGTTCCAGTCGATGATGGCAATTCCCGAGAATACGTCAGGCTGCTTTTCCATCACATCAAGCATATATGAATTGTCAAAGCCGTAGTAACTCATTTGGATAAGCACGATTCGATTGACACCGGATGGCGCGGCATGAGCGAGAATGTCATCGGGATAGAAGGTCTCAGGCTGCATATCACTTTTGGAGTAAGCATCTGCTAAGGGGTAAGCATTCAGGTCGTCCGTCCATACGTGAACATGTGCGTCAATGTATTCCATCTCGGTTTAAGGCTCCTTAATCAAGTGATGACCCCATCAATCTATAGTTTTCACGATGTACTAAGATTTCTGCCAAACAAGGGTAGCGGCAATAGGGGACGGGGATAGAAGATGTCCTAGGAACGCGGCGTCATACGATACAGTACGAAATTCTGCACGCTCTCTCGAATGACAGACGGTCGAAAAACTTTGAGATTTTTGAGGTCGTATTTCAATCGAATGGCTTCAGGGTAAACCTGACCCGAAATTATCAGAACGTCTTCAGACGTTTCGTCGCAGAACCGGCGGATTTCCTGAAGCACATCCTCAGTTGGCAGGTACGCGGTGCTAGCGTATATCGGATCCCAAGAAACGAACGAGCCGAACCTCCTGGGTCTTGGATAGTAAAATTGGTCCCTTTCCAAGTATCCAAGGATTTCCAATGAAACATCACTGCGAACCTCCGGCACAATCATCATGTCATCAAGCTTTTCTTCCTTAATGAAACGGGCGACCGCCTTACCTTCCGAGAATGGATATTTGTAGTCCAAACTTGCCGCCGCAACGCCACCAATCAATTGGACCGTCAGCAATAGTATCAAGACATAGGTTAGGCTTCTTTCCGTTGCAAGGCTCAATCGATTAAGTCGCTTCCAAAAAGGTCCATGCCTCGCCCGGTTGCGAGGTGCCGCATCGGCACAATAGCGAGATATCCAAATTGCAGCAAGAAATAGTATGAATAGATTGCCCCAATGTCGTATGAATCCAAAATAGGACGCAAAGAAAGCCAATATACCGAGAGTCCCAATCAGATAAATCAGGAGTGCCGCTGGCTTCCTAAGTAGCAAGATTACGGCAAAAAGGAAGATCAGGGTTGCCAAGGCAAACATCGCGCTATCAGCGCCGGGAATTGCGTCGAGAAGGAATGTGTTCCAAAATCGTAAGGTAATGTCGGGTATCGGGAAAAACGCTTTCGGGATAATGTTCACGGCATTTTGAAATCTTTCGAAATCTGAAACGCCGCGTGTCAAATCTGCCCATTCAAAGCGCCCGGGATTAGACGGTTTCAACTGGATAATCGACGTGAGAATCCCAAATAAAATCAGCGACAGACCCACCTGAATATCCCGTTTTTTTGGACGGTCCGGTGAAGAAATCAGTTCCCAAGACAGTCCGACCGCAATCGCGATGGTAACAATCAGTGTGACGATATTTGTGTGGGCTAATAGCAGCAGAATGAGTCCGAGAAGCGGGAATCTGGTTTTCCATTCTTTAAATAGCGCACAAAACAGGAAGAGCAGAAGCACTCCCAGGGCGTAATTACGGCAGATGATAGCGTATTCATAAAATGCCAGATATCCAAATGGGAAGAGTGCTTTGTGTAATCTGGAGAACGGCGCAAATCTTACAAAGATGTAGACACTTGTGCAGGCGATGATGAGATGAAACGGCTGCATGATGACGGGCGACCAGGTGATCTGCTTAAGGTAATAGAGACAAAGATGCCACAATCCCGGATGACCATCACCTCGGTTCAAGTGGTACAAGACTTCGATCGGCGAGGCGCTGTCTCTCGCAATCAACCACGCCTGAATCTCATCACGCCACATCTCATGGTGCCACGCGATGAATCCGCCGAGCAGGAGAAAGATTGTTGATAGCGTCGCCGCGTATGCGCTATCAGAAAGTTGAAATCTAGATTCTTCAGTGGGAGCCTTTTCAGGTTGATTCACGGTATCATGCGCTACCTAAACCGGAGTCTGACCTATGTGACATCGGAGGATGTCGTCAGGGTCGATGTCGGGTTGCTAAGAGGAATAGCCGACGATCAGATGCCGTATGTAACAGAGAGTCATTGGCCGAGCCAAACATCTGATCGGAGTTTATCTAGTCCAAACTAGAATCCCCGCGCCGCAAACTTGCCCGCAGATGGAGATTCGAAAGCAGCATATCAGTTTATGGAGGTTTAGAGGGCAACCACCTCTCCGGTGCGCACCGACTCATCGGCAGCGAGCACAATGCGGAGGCTATTGACGGCGTCGCTCATATGATCTGTCAAGTCTAAGTCTTCACGAATTGCCTTTAGGAAGTACGCCTGCTCGCGGTCACACAGTTCTTGGTGGTCCGGCTCGTCCGTCGTGTCAATGATATCGTCTTCTCTAAGAGGATTGCCACTTTCGTCAAGCGCGGCATGGTGCACGAGAATCCTGTTAGTTTTTGTGTGTGAATCGATGTCGGACGAATCGGCGTCATCCCCATCCGCGGCTTTGACAATGCTGGCGCAGCCCTTTGGCCCCGACACATCCTTAACAAAAAACGCTTCCTCACTTATCATGGGGCCCCAAGCGGCTTCGTACCAACCCACAGATCCATCGTCAAATATAACTTGAAGCTGGCCGTAGTTGTACATATCGGATTTCAGTTCGTCGCTCAACCGGGCGCCGATGGCGTGTACTTTCGTCGGTTGCGCTCCGGTCATCTGGCACATGACATCGACGTAATGCACGCCACAGTCTACGATGGGCGAAAAACTGTCCATTAAGCGCTTGTGCCACGCCCACTCTTCCCCCGTACTTTGCTGATTAAGGTTCATGCGCATGACGAGCGGTTTGCCAAGTGTCTGCGCCTTCTCTATGAATAGCGTCCACGAGGGATGCTGTCTTAAAATGTATCCCACTACCACTTTTTTGCCCAACCTCAGCGCGGTCTGTTTCACCGATTCGGCTTGTTCAACGGTGAGAGCAATCGGCTTTTCAACGAAGATATGCGCTCCCGATTCCAAGGATTTCAGCGCAAACTCCGCATGAGTGTCGGGCAGCGTGTTAATCGAGACTGCATCGGGCTTCGTGGCATCAAGCGCCGTATAGAAATTGTCGAATTGCGCCAATCCGCCCAACTCCGCGGACAAATTGCCGCGCGTTTCCGGTCCACGGCTGACCACACCGACTATCTCGAATCCATCCAGTGTATGATATGCCCGGGCGTGCGACGCTCCCATATTGCCGCAGCCCACGCAGAGCACGCGTATTGTGTCACTCATAAGATATCTCCCTAGTATATTTGACGTTTGACAATTTGATTATCCGGTCCTTGTCTAATCTCACACTTAAATGTTAAACATACGTCTTTTGTTGGGCGCATCGGTTCGCGCGATACGAACGTGGCACAATTAGAGCGGCGGATTCATCGCGGATTCGCCGCCGTTGCGTTCTTCTGCCCACGCCTTCAACGGAACATCGTCCCAATCTCGGGGGATCCAGTATTGGGAGGATGGGTGAAAATCGGGATCGTCACCCAGCGGATTCTTGCCGGTGCTCAATGCGCCCAGCAATTGACGCCGAATCGGCGAACTGTTGGCGACCAGTTCCGGATCCTGCTGAATGTAGTCGGCGGGACGCATCCAGCGGTAGTGATAGCCCACGTGCATTATCTTGCGAATCTTTCTTGACAGGTTTGGGCCTACACAGTGCCAGGTGGCAGTGCGCCACAATACGGCAGCGCCCGGCGCCAGCTTGAGTTCAACCGCCTTACTAGCATCCACCTCGCGGTCCGAATCTCTCAGTTCCTGCGGCGGACGCTTGTGACTGCCCGGCAGCATCCACAGGTTGCCGCAGTTGGACTCTCTCAAATCCGAAAGTACGTAGAAAACTTTGACCTCCATGAAGGGGAGCCGTCCGTCTAGTGAAGGCGCTTCGAACAGATAATCACCTGCCAAATCCGGATGCCAGAGTACGTTACGGTAACCCTTCTGATGGTCCTCGCCATCGCCCCTGCCTACTTCGCCAGCCTTGAGTTCGCGCGGATATGGAGGGCGGTAGTCCAGATGTGAGGTCCGAATTTGAATGTTCCATCCGATCGCGTCAACAACGAGCGGCAACATCCTCGGATGGTCGACTAGGTCGAGAAATGCCGTGTGGTGGGCAAGCGCGTTGCGGATAGCGAACGGCTCATCGGGGTTCAAGCCTTGTGTCTTCTGAATCCTCGAAGCTACGTCGTTCACCGCTGACAACAGCGTCTCTAACTCACCCTCGGTCAGGAAGTTCTCGAGGATGATAAATCCCTTTTCTTCGAAGTCTTTCTCCTGCTGTCCCGTCATTGCGATAGACATGGCTCTTCACCTGGTTCAATTCAATGAGCTGTCGTAGCCGCCCTCACTCTGTCTTCCAGCATTCCAAATTCTGCTATCAGGAAACTCATTGTGTTCTCGTGTCTAATTCTTAGCAGTTATGCTCTATGAGACCATCGTGGCTGTTTAGCACCCACTTGTATTCTCATGTGCCTCGTGTGCCTCGTTAATTCCGTCATGTATTACAAAGCATTGATTGCCTCAAACCTCTATGGTATCCTGTTAGAGGCGATCGGGTCAATTCAAGAAATTTTTTGTAGGGGCATGAATTCTTGGGGCTATTTCCAGAACAGGGCATCCTGATACTATGGCAACTTTTCAATAATCAGGAAACCCACAGCACCCTGAGACTGTTACTCATCTCACGGAGTTTTAGATATGGGGCGTTTAAGCGACAAAGTAGCTGTGGCCACGGCCGCGGCGCAAGGCATCGGCCGAGCGGCGGTAAAACGGTTTGTTCAAGAAGGCGCAACCGTATATGCCTGCGACGTGCAGGAAGACAAAATTAAACAACTGAAAATCGAAGTTGGCGATGCAGTTATCCCGGTCACGCTTGACGTAACCGATGCATTAGCTGTGCGAAACTTCGCCGCTCGTGTCGAGCAAGAACAGAAGACCATTGACCTGCTTTTCAACTGTGTGGGACACGTTCCCGAGGGGACTATTCACGAGTGCGACGATGCACAGTGGCACCGGGCAATCGAAATCAACACAAAGTCTGTTCACAATATGTGCAAAGCGTTCATTCCACGAATGGACGCAAAAAACCCGGAAGGGGACAAATGTATCGTGAACACGGCTTCCGTGGCGTCGAGCGTACTTGCGACGGCGAATCGATACCTGTATATGGTAACCAAGGGAGCGGTTATCGCCCTGACCAAATCACTCGCACACGATCATGTACAACTCGGTTTTCGGATAAATTGCGTTTGTCCGGGAACCGTGAACACGGAATCTTGGCGAAATGAACGGGCAACCACACCCGAACTACGCCAAGCGTTTGAAGCCCGCCAAGCGATGGGGCGCGTAGCCACGCCGGAAGAAATCGCCGAATTGGTTCTGTACATTGCGGCGGAAGCGACGTACACCACCGGAGAGGAGTTCATAATTGACGGCGGTTGGCGAAATTCCGCAGGTGGAATCGGAACAGCGAGCCACGAAGACCTCCGACGTTACCTATAACCCAAGTTGCTACCTATTGTTAATAGTTGAACTTGAGATTTTCCGAGTGTCAAATTGTAGTCCTGCTCGGTTTGGATAGACATATCCAAACCGTATCCGATTGCAGTGGATTTGTCAATCCACTGCGAGCAGTTTCCGTCGATTTAACGCACATTGACCCGGTTTGCGACGCATGCTGTGAGCGGATCGGGCTATAAGCCCGACTTATGGGAATGGGTAGCAACATGCGTTACCTATAACTAGCCACACTGCGCCAAAGCGTATTGTAGACGTTCGCGCGTCAATCACACAAATTGGTGTTCTTTTTGACCGAACGCCACCCCTTTGCCTCGAACAACATTCTCTTGCCGCCATGTGCGAATAATGTCTCCGATTTCCGCCTCCCCGCCGAGCATCTCTTGCGCATCTTCGCTCGTGAACCACCCGCAACGAGTATTAGACTTGGTTAGAGCATCAAAGTGTCCGTTCTCATCCGGGTAGCCATAGACCCTACACAATCCGTTCCTCTCCTCGTGATCTGTAATGTAGGACATCCACGGAACATCGACACCGAGTTGTTCTTTGGTGAGTGTTTGCATGGACGCGATTCGGGAACCAACGTCCCAGCCAATCTCGTCATCTTCCTCCCAACTCGTACCACCTGGCAACTGCCACGCCTGATGGTCGTAGTGAAGGAAGTAAGCCGGTTCCTGGGTCGGTTCGCGCTCTACCAAGAGGCGCGATGTCGTCAACGGGACATCGGAATGAAGGGCTAACAGGCGTTTGCCCGCATCGCTCAGGGAACGATACGCCGCCTCGTTGTACGGGTAATGACCGGCGGCGGGCGGTGCACTCACGGCACAGTATTTGTGGAAGATACCGCTGCGAAACCTCCCTCCGGTGCCACCCGGCGCCCAATGCCAAGTATACATGTTTAGGAGCAGCAGATCGCCGGCTTTTAGTTCGGGATCGACAAACTCCGGTAATTTGCTCCTGTCGGGAGGCGTCACGTCCAGTATCTTGGCATCGGGGTCGATGACCTGATGCAACTCATGAGATTTGGGCGAAACCAGGAGCGGGCCATGTTCGACGTCGAAATCGGTCAGGGGAACAATCGCAAATAACCAATTCATCGACGAGCCGACCGGGCGCCAACGTTTGTAGTCGTTGTGCGGATTTGCTCCCGTGTCACCGGGTGTGCGTACGTAAGCGACAAAGGCAGCCAGGTGTGCCTGTTCGCCTAACAGGTTCTCGATACATTGGACAATCGTGGGGTGTTCGGCGATCGACGCCAATCCGGGGTGGGCGCTCATCATGTTGCCGCTGACGGTGTACTTGCCTGGTTCCGGGTATTCGAGTGACAGAGGGAAGGCAGTGTGCTCCGCCTGAGCTTCAACGATTTTCCGAACTGCTTCAGTTTCGTCCGGAGGCAAGACATTCCTAACGATGAGAAATCCGTTCTCACGATAGTCGGCCAGCTGTTCGTTGCTGAAGACGTTGGTATCAGCCATTCGTAAAGTACCTCATATTTTTGCGTGACAACCATTGCAAGGGATTAGGTGAGGGATGTGCGCACGTAAGCACTATGGTCGTAATTGCATATTGTAATTAGATTAGCCTTATTGCAGTGCTGTTGCATTGCGCTCCGCTGGAGCGCGAGATTCGTAAGTCCCACCTCTATTGATATATTCCTCCCGGAGCGACGGTATCCGTTGGGGCTCGTTTATGTTTTCATCATCTAATACGGTCCGTACCAGATATTTTTTTCGCAAATCGGAAGGAACGCCCCTACCCGTAATAACATGTTGGCTTCTATAGGAGGGAGCTCCGATCCCCGACTATCATCATAACGTCGCGATTCCGAGATTGCTCCTACAGAGCTCAACCTAACCTACATCGCTATACCGTTCTGTTGTCCAGCGAGTATTCACGGTTGCCCTCAGGACCCCCGCCAATTGCCCACGTCCCGCGGAAGAGGGACTGTCGCTTCCGCGGCATTGCTGCGATCGTTTCGTGGTTAAGGTTGAGTCGATGCCACTGTGCCCATATAGAATTGTAACAGTTAAAGACGGCACAGCGGGGATTGTCCGGATTAGTCCAGTCGTTTGCCGCGTGAACGAGGCTTTCCGTGAAGACGACCACCGACCCCGGTGGGCAACTGTAGTCATCCATTTGGGCTCGCATACTCAGCTCCCATGGCGAATCGCTGATGTTGGGACGGTAGGGGTCTGGTCCCCCATAGTTGAAATGCGCTTTGTGTGACCCGCTGAGGAAGGAGGTGCCTCCGGTTCCCGTTTTTACCTCCTCAAGTTCCCACACTACACGCGTAAGCCCAGAGAATATCTTTCCGCCTGCGACCTGATACCGCATGGCGTTGGCTTGCTGCGGCGGACGCACGACGTGTGGCAGTCCATTGTCGCTTCGATCCGATTTACTCCAACCGGGCGGTCGGACGGTAATAAAGGAACCTTCGCATCGAAAACCGTAGCAATCGTCTTTCACAAAGGGTTCTTCGGACAAGATTTCGGACAGAATTCCGACAATCGCCGGATGATCGAGTAGGTTCTGGAGTGCGCCTTCATAACTCTGTCTAGCACCGGCATACGCCTCCGCCTTCGTCTCCTCGATATCAGCCTCTGATAGCACGGCAGGTAGGAGTATCCAGCCGCGGAGGTCAAAAAAGAATTTCTGCTCTGGGGTCATTGGCACCGGTGCACCGGTTGGGATGTCGTGGACATCTTTTGTCTCTGTGGTTTGCGTTGATGTCACCATTCTAGGTTATCCTTCCATATATAGTGGATCTTAGAATTAATGAGACACTCCAAACCAGTGCGGTTAGGATAGCGTATCTACCGTTCTCTCGTTTGGTAGGCACTGTTTCCAACAGTGCCGATGCGGTGCGGTTGGAAACCGCACCTACCGAGGGCGAAAGTGTCTATTTATTTTTAGAAGTCACCATTGTTTATGGATTAGGCGTCCCCAGTGAAGCGAAGAATAAAACGTGAGAACCATAATGCGCAATGCGTAATACGCAAATTGTAGGGCGGCTTGAACGGGGTTTGTAAAAAAACAAAGTGCCTGCCCCTTCGTGAGTTTATTAAATGATCCGGATTGAAATCTCCTAATATGTAGGGAAACCCAACTGGAACGTGATGCGTAATCTCGTGGTTTTTGGCATGTTGGGTATCGCTACCGTTCAACCCGACCTACATCTACTATTTTAGTATTAACATCTTTCTCAGCGATGAAATATCGCCTGTATGGAGTTGGTAGAAATAGACACCATTTGCAACATCTTCGCCGAAGCTATTGCGACCGTCCCAGTGTGCCGCACGGGTTCGATTGGTGTAGAATCCTGCTGACTGCTGCCCTAACGCCAACCGTCTGACGATGGTGCCGTGCACGTCATAAATTAGAATCTGCACATCAGCGTCCCGCGCCAACTGATACGGAATCCACGTCTCCGGATTGAACGGATTAGGGTAGTTTGGCAGCAAGTTCGTTGATGTCGGAGCAAACCCATTGGCTGGTGGCGAGAGGCGCCGAAAGTGTACGCTACCATTCACCGCTTCGATTCGCTTAATACCGCCCCAAGTCGTGGCAAGTCTGAGTTCCCACAGGAGCACCGTGCCATCCGAACTACCGCTGGCGAGTATACGACTATTCGGGCTGAATGCTAGGTCGTGGACCACGCCTGTATGTCCTTCAGATGTCCCAATATGCGACCAGGTAATCGTATCTCTCAGAAGAACCTTGCGGTAACTCCCGCTGGCAAGCGTGCGACCGTCCGGGCTAAACACAAGACTCTTGACCCAATCGCGATCTCCTTCCAACGTCCGCAGATGCGCACCCGTCATCGTATTCCATAGTAGAATCTCACGGTAACTCCCACTAGCAAGCATGCGGCCATTCGGGCTGAATGCTACTCTATCGACGTCCCACGTATGTCCTCTCAGTGTCCATTTGTGGGCGCCCGTCACCGTATCCCACAAGCTGACAGTTTTGTCCCAGCTCCCACTGGCAAGCGTAAGACTATCCGGGCTGAACGCTAGACTACTTATCACACTCTGGTGTCTTGTCCGTATCCATACATCTTCCTCCGTCTTCAAATCCAGCAGACGGATGGTCGCCCCGTACTTGATGGCAAGCGCAAGACCATCCGGGCTGAACGCTACGCCACCTTCACAAAAGCTATCTCCTTCCAGTGTCCGCACCAGCGTACCTGTCGCCGCATTCCACAAACGGACATCACGCTCAATGCAACTCGCAAACGTACGACGGTCCGGGCTAAACTCTACGACACGGTGCGAATCCGCATCCCTTTCCAACGTCCGCACCTTCCTGTGCGTCATCACATCCCAAAAGGTGATTACACGCGGATGGACACTGGCAAGCGTACGACCGTCCGGGCTAAACCATACGCCAGCGTTTCGGCTTGTATGCCCGCGCAGCGATTGTTTGGGCGCGCCCGTTGCCGTATCCAACAGTCTTATAGCGCCGTCGCGACTCGCACTGGCAAGTGTGCGTCCATCTGGAGCGAACGCTACACCAATGACCCAATCTTCATGCCCTTGTATTGTCCGTTTGGGCGCGCCCGTCGCCATATTCCACAGACGGATAGTTTTGTCATAGCTCCCACTAGCAAGCGTACGACCGTCAGGGCTAAATGCTAGGCTAGCGACACGTCCCGTGTGCCCGTCTAGCGACCGATTGAGTTCTCCCGTCGCGGTATCCCAAAGACGAATGTTCTGATCTGGCCAATTGACACCACTGGCAAGGGTGCGACCATCCGGGCTGAACGCCGCGCTATATACCATATTCCTATATGCCAGATTCGTAGGCTCTTCCAGTGTCCGTATGTGCGCCCCCGTCTCTGGGTCCCACAGACGGACAGTGCTATCCCGACTACCACTGGCAAGCGTACCACCATCCGGGCTGAACGCTACGCTAGTGACCCAATCCCCATGCCCGTGGAGTGTACGAATCAGACTCCCCGTCATCACATCTAACAGTTGGATAGTATTTCTCTTATTCCCACTGGCCAGTGTGAGATTGTCCGGACTGAACGCTATGCTATTGACGTAGCTATGCGCTACCAGTATTGAACGCAGTAGTGCCCCCGTCATCGCATCCCACAAATGGATGTAAGATATACCGCCACCGGCTATGATGCGACCGTCCGGACTGAATGCCACGCAAAAGATTGGGCTCCAGCGCGTGGGGAGCAGGGCGGGTTCTTTTCCGGTTCCGGTATCATAAAGCCAAATACCGATGCTACCGCCGACTGCTAGACGAGTCCCGTCGGGTGAATACGCTATCTGATTTATCTTGCCTTTGCCAAGTCTCGCTTTTGCGCCATCGGGGAGGTGCCATTGCGGCGAATCTTGCGCAACGATGTTGAGCGAGATTAGGGTGAAAAGAGTCAGTAATATTAGTAATATTGAGGTTGTTTTCATGCGAAGTGTTCCTGTCTTGAGAGTAAATCCTCATCTAGGAGGAAAAACAACCGCAGCCACTTACGAACAGGTAATGAATTGCCCTCCTGCGCCGTCAACAGCCAGCCACTATTGCCGTCTGGATGTATGATGCTTAGTTAAATATTCCCCAATGCCTTGAGGATACGGCCGGGCGACATGGGCAGGTCTTTCATCCGAACGCCGACTGCTCGGTAGATGGCGTTTGCAATGGCGGCGGGCGGCGCAACGATCGGCGTTTCACCAACGCCCCGCACGCCGTAAGGATGACCCGGATTCGGCACTTCAACGATTACCGCGTCGATCATCGGTAGGTCAAAGGAGGTAGGTATGCGGTAGTCCAGAAAACTGGCGTTGGTCATCTCACCGTCTTCGTTGTATATGTATTCCTCGTTCAGCGCCCAACCGATGCCTTGAACGGCTCCGCCCTGCATCTGTCCTTCGACATAGCTCGGATGGATGGCTATTCCAGCGTCTTGAGATGTCGTATAACGTAGAATTTCCACCTTGCCGGTGTCGGGATCGACCTCGACGTCAACAACGTGTGTGCCAATCGAAGGACCAGGCTGCGTTGGATCGGCAGAAGCACGTCCGACTATGGGCCCGCCGGTTTCATCGAGTTTGCCCGCCAGCTCCTTGAAATCAATCTGCTCCGCTTTTCCGTTGACACATCGAAACAGACCGTCGGAGAACTCCACCTCTTCCACATCAACTTCCCACAATTTTGCGGCGCGCTGAATCATCTGTTCTTTGACATCTTGGGCGGCATTGTAAGCGGCGTATCCGGTTGCGAATGCGGTGCGGCTGCCACCCGTGACATCGGTGTAACCGACCGAATCGGTGTCAACGACCGTCGGCGTCACCGATTCCGCGGGAATGCCCAACACCTCCGCGGCTTGCATGGCGATTGCCGCGCGCGTGCCGCCGATGTCGGTGGAGCCTTCGACGAGGCTGATTGTCCCGTCGGTATTCACATTGATGGAAACGCTCGACTTGAGACCGAAATTTGGCCAAAAACCGGAGGCGACTCCCCGACCGGTGTTCTTCCCTTCCAATGGCGCGGAATAGTGAGGGTGTTCCTTCGCGGCTTCAACCGTTTCGATGAAACCGACGCGGGGCAACGGAGGTCCGTCCACGCGCGTGTCTCCCTCTTTTGCGCTATTTAGGATTCGGAATTCAAGCGGATCCATCTGAATCTTCTCGCAAATCTCGTCAACGATGGTTTCGACCGCAAACGCCGTATTGGTTGCGCCCGGGGCACGATACGCCGAAGTCTTGGGTTTGTTGACAACGACATCATATCCGTCAACAAGGGCGTTTTCGATATTGTAGCAGGAGTAGATACACATGGCTCCGGCACCTACCGGTGATCCGGGATAAGCGCCGGCTTCGTAGGCGAGGTAACCTTCGGCAGCCGTGATTTGTCCTTCATTGGTTGCGCCGATCTTTACGCGCACGTAGGATCCGGGTGTCGGTCCGGTGCCTTCAAATACATCGGCGCGGTTCATCAGCACTTTCACCGGTCTTCCGGTTTTCATGGATAGCATTGCGGCAATGGGCTTGATGTAGACTTGAATCTTCCCGCCAAAACCGCCGCCGATCTCCATGGGGACGACCTTTATTTTCGAGAGGGGAATCTGAAGGATTGACGACACCTGCTGCCTGACGCCAAAAGCGCCTTGTGTGCTACACCAGATTGTCAATTGCCCGTCAGGATTGTGCAGCGCCGTTGCATTGTGAGGCTCAATGTAGCCTTGATGCACCGTCTGCGTCGTAAACTCGTGCTCAACTACAACATCGGCTTCTGCGAAGCCTCTCTCCAGATTTCCTTTTTTGTGTTGGAAGTGGCTGGCGACGTTGCTCGGATTCTCGGATTCCTTCCCCATCTCATCGGTTCTCAAATCCTCGTGCAGCAGCGGCGCATCGGATTTCATGGCTTCGCGCACGTCAACGACGGGCGGAAGCACTTCGTATTCCACGTCAATGAGTTCGAGCGCTTCTTCGGCAATATGCGGGTTAATCGCCGCAACCGCCGCGACTTGGTGCCCCTTGTACAGCGCTTTCTCGCCTGCCAACACGTTGTCTTGGAGATCTTTCAGGCGAACGGCGCCCTCCCCAAGATCGGCTATGGTGTTTCCCACTTGGGGAAAATCTTTTGCCGTTATGACCGCCTTCACGCCGGGATAGGCTTCCGCCCGAGTGGTGTCAATTGATTTAATGCGTGCATGGGCGTGCGGACTGCGCAACACTCTGCCGTGCAGCAGTCCAGCCGCCTGAAAATCCGCCCCATAGAGGGCGCGACCGGTTACTTTGTCAACGCCGTCGTGTCGGATGGGACGGGTGCCAACAACCTTGTACTCTTTCTTTTCAGCCATCGTGCATTTACCTCCGGGTTGATTCTTTGGACAATATCAGGATGATCAGGGTGGTCTTAGCGTAGGGAATATGACGTTATAAAGGGGCTGTATGCCAACTCTCGACTGCGTGTGGAACGTTGATTCATCCTAATCGAAAAAGGGATTGGTGTCAAGGGGAAAACACCGAGATAGCGTGTGTGATGGCTAGGACGGTAGTAGACATTTTTCCAGAATAATCCTAGAACCTGATGGCATTACAGTTCTGACAATCACCAACAAACAAGCTTCCGGGATTGTGCTGTTTTTTTTTTTGCTTGAAGATTGTCTGAACTGTGATTTATGAGATCTCTATCGCACTCGCTATTCACTCGCTTGATGGATTCTTGTGATTGCCTTGATTGTCAGTGTCTAGTTTTTTTGGGGGTAATTACAATTTTTTATCACCTCTTTCGATCTCCGTTGCCAAGTCTAGTTCGCCAATCTATTCTTCAACAGTCTCTGTGTTCTTTGATTCAAGACGAACGCCCCGCCATGGACGAATGTCATCGCTGATTGCATAGAACGCAGGAATCACGAACAGTGTCAGGAGGGTTGCCACCGACAGCCCCCAGACGACGGTGCTTGCCATCGGCATCCATATTGCCGATTTCCCGCCGACCCCCAATGCCATCGGCAGCAGACCGCACACCGTCGTAATCGAGGTGAGTAGGATCGGACGTAGACGTGTGCGTCCCGCAGTGATAATTGCCCGCCACTTATCGACTCCTGCCGCCCGTAGACGATTGATAAACTCAACCAGCACAATCGAGTCGTTAACGACGATGCCGGCGAGCGCGACAAGCCCGTATGTTGAAGCCACGCTCAGAGGGTTGCCAGAGGTAAGGAGTCCCACCATTGCACCGATGAATGCGAAAGGTATGGTCGTCAGGATGATGAACGGTTGGAGGAAGGACTTGAACTGCGTGCCCAAAATGAAAAAAACCAGCAACATACCGAAGCCGAAGAAGAGAGGAATGCCCGTGAAAACTTTCTGAAATTCGGCAAATTCGCCGCCAGATTCGAGTGTGTAACCCGGATAGCGCGGACTAATCTGATCGAAATGTGCACGAAGCCTTTGGTTAACGTTCACCGTCGATGTCACGTTCTCATCCACATTGGCGGTGATTGTGATGGCTCTCTCCTGTTTGTAGCGATAAATTGTGGAATAACCTGGCACCACATCCAGTCGGGCGACATCTCGGAGAGGAACCGGCACCCCCGTCCCCCCAATCAATTTCAGGTTTGCCACATCTTTGAGCGTCGCGCGCCCGGATTCACTTAATTTAATGACCACATCTATCTCTTCATCACCATCGCGGAATACAGTGGCGTTCGCGCCTTCAAACGCGTTGCGGGCGGTGAACGCAATCTGCCGGATTGTCAGTCCGTATTCGTTAGCTTTGTCTTCATCAATGTACAGCTTGATTTCCTCTTGGCCCAGAGCATAGTTGTCATTGATGTCGGTGACTCCGGGAATCTTCGCCAGTTCCGCTTTCAGCTCACTAGTGATTGCATCCAGTTCGTCGAAATATTTTCCTTTCACTATTATCTCGACATCCGCGCCGGCAGGAGGACCTTCTTCTCTTGTCTGAAATTTAATCTGCTCGGGACCCGTAATTCGACTAAATCTACTCCGGAGTTCCGCGATAATTTCATCAAGTGTGCGCTCGCGATGCCGTGCTTCGACAAACTCGATCTGGAGCGTTCCGAGGTTGCCATTGCGCTCGCTAAAGTCGTTTTCAATCGTGTGCCACCCGGTTCTCGCGATGACCGCTTTGATCTCAGATTTGGACAACGAAAGCGCAACCGCCTCGAAATTACGCATGACGTCATCCGTCGTTTCCAAGCGAGTGCCCACAGGCATCGTGACGTAGGCGAATACTATTGGGTACTCATCACCGTGGAACATGTCGACTTCAACCAGTCCGAGGGGGATTGGAACGAAACTCAGCACTAGGCACGCGACAACGCCGCCCAGCACCCAGTAACGGCGGCGCAGAACGAATCCCAACAGTTTCGTGTAGGGTTTTAGCAGGTAGCGCATGAGCCTATCCCGAGATTTGGAATGGCGGACTCTGCCCCATTCCGCAATGTGGGATGGCAAAATGAAGAAACATTCAAACAGGGATGCGGCGAGCGTCAAAGCGACGATGATTGGGATAATTCTCATGAATTTGCCGACAATCCCCGGCAATAGCGCAAGCGGAAGGAAGATTGAAGCGGTTGTCAATGAGGCGGTTATCACGGGCCAGGCGACCTCCTGAGCGCCGTTGATGGCTGCTTGGATGGGCGGCTCGCCTTCCTGCATACGACGATAGACATTTTCCATTACGATAATGGCATCATCTACAATGATACCGAGCACTAACACCAATCCAAACAGCGACATACTGTTGATTGATTCGTCCGCAACCCCCATGAGACCAAAAGTGATGAGGAGCGTCAACGGGATGCCGACAGCGACAAAGATCGCGTTCCTCAATCCCATGAATAGATATAAAACAAGCAGAACAAGAATTACACCGAAAAGTGCGTTATTTTGAAGTTTGCTTAGTGAGTTACGAATATAGATTGAGCTATCGTTCACCAATGTGATTTCTGTACCTTCCGGCAGTTGATTTGTCCGATATGTCTCCGCTATGGTTCGCACCGTATCAACAATCTGAATCGTACTGCCTTCGCCTCGTTTTGCTACCGAAAGTGTGATACCCGGTTCCCCATTCAAACGAGAAATTACAGTCGGTTCTTCGAAGGTATCGCGAACCTGTGCAACGTGTCCGATGCGGATTTTGCCGCCTCCGGGAATCTGTTTTACTATCACATTTTGGATTTCGTTGATTGCATCAAATTCGCCGACCGTGCGCAACAGGTATTCCGAACGTCCAATCTTCAATTCGCCCGCGGGAACGTCCATGTTCTTTGCCGCCAGCGCACCGACTACTTGTCCCAACGTCAGAGAATAGCGATCAAGGCGGTCGGGTTCAACTTCGACCCAAATTTGGCGGTCACGAACCCCAAAGATCGAGACTTCCGAAACGCCTTCCACGGCTTCAATTTCATCTTGGAGCGCTTCTGCCAGTTCTTGCATCTTTCTTTCGGGAAGATTGCCTGACACGACAACGTCAATCACCGGCGTTGCCGTATTTGACTCCAGTTTTAACATCTCGGGCTCTTCCGCATCTTCGGGAAGATTTTGGACTTTATCCAGCTCTGTACGGAGGTCTTGGTACAGTTTGTCAAACTCGTCTCGTGAGACATTTTGATCGAATTTTATACTGAGGCCGGCGGATCCTTCAGCGGCGGTTGACGTGATAGACTCAATTTTATCCACATCGGCGATTTCGTCCTCAATCGGTTTGACGATTAGTTTTTCGATTTCTTCGGGCGAAACACCAGGGTACGTCACCCAAATTATCGCCCAGTTGAACGACATATCGCGTTCAAGTTCGCGCGGCATATTGATGAGCGCGTATGAGCCGAAAACAATTACCGCGATGGTAATCATGTGAACCAGTACCGGATTGTTGACAGATAGTTTGAAAAAGGATTTCATTATGGGTATTCCCTAATTGATTGCGTTGTGTTAATCCAAGTTGCTACTCAAAACAAAGAAACCGAGTTTTTGGTGTACGTTCACTACATAATAAGTGAGACGGTCTGATTTTCGCCAATCATGTGTTTCTAGATGGAAAAAACTCGGTTTCTGTTTAGGTTGCCAACATAATTCCTGTTCCGAATCTTCCCGTCCTACCTTTTTGGTGCCGCACAGAGAAGAATAGGTGTGCGTTGCAATAGGTGCATATCCGGGCAACCTCTATATTTTGCGGCGGAACCCCCGCTTCCATGATTTGCCGTTTGTTGGCTTCCCAAAGGTTGAAGTATCCCTTGCCATCAGGGGACTCGTCGTTGATATAACCCTCTGTACCGCCAAACGTGTCCTTAACTTGCGCAATGACATCGGGACCAATTTCGTAGTGACACGGACCGATAGAGGGACCAATTCCTGCCAACAGGTCCCCCGGTTTGCAGTTGAATTCTTGGCTTAGGATTTCTACAGTTTTTCGAGCTATCAATTTGACGCTTCCTCGCCATCCGGCATGTACGGCAGCTACCACTCGCTTGCACGGATCGAAGAGGAGCACCGGCACACAATCCGCCGTGAGTACTGCTAGACATACGCCGGGAACAGCCGTTACCATCGCATCTGTCGCTTCAACTGCTGTGTCATAGTTATCCGCACCGCGACCTCTCATCTGCTCCGTGACGATGGTCACCGCACCACTGTGAATCTGTTTGGCGAGAGCAAAATCGTACAGAGGGATTTTGACAGTGGTTGCAAGACGTTCACGATTTTTCAGAACAGTTTCAAGGGAATCTCCGACATGAAATCCCAAATTCAGAGATTCGTATGGCGGCAGGCTCAAACCGCCAATGCGGGTCGAAACGAAGTGGTTTACTCCGCCCTGATCGGAAAGATTTCGGAAACGGAAAATGGACGATGAGTGAAGGCGTTCTTCTAACATGGGAACCTATCTGAGAAAAGAGGAAGTTTGTAATTATAACGCTTTTCTATGTTCTCTCTTATAAATAGTGTGCTAGTAGCTATGTAAATTTTTGTTGGTGCGGTACAAGGTGACCCGTCATTACGCTTGGAATGCCCGTTATGATTTTCATCGGTCGTTTTACAATGCACAATAAATCAACGCGGGTTGCCAGGAGTTGGGTTCATTGCGACGACAGTTCGCAGGTAGGGCTGAACTCAGTAATCGTAATCCAATATTGGAATTTTCTCAAGTGTTCTTTTCTACGCAAGCTAAGTCTTTGGACGGTACGGTGCAGTCCCTTGCAACTATTTGCGGAGCAATGATCTCCGCAACACACGAATGCAATGCACTGATTGAGACGCTTTACAGATACCTAGCGTTGTGATAGACTAACTTCTGCAGATTCCACATCCTTAGTGACCGATTGAAAGAGAGGAGTTGAAATTATGAGAAGCTATTTTGTTGGCATCGAATACGCTGGAAAATCGACGTTAATTGACCTTTTAACCGAGTATTATCATCGCCTGAAGTTACCCACGCACGACGACGATCATTTCACAATCCCCGACCGAACGTTGAGTCCTGAGTCACGCGCCCTCATGTTGGATTTCCCCGATGACGTGAAGGAGCGTCTGCAGCGCATGCAGATTAACTATCATTTTGGAGTCGCCAGGGATTGCACGAATCCGATGATTTCGGGTTGGTACATTGAGGAAGCCATCTACTCCGAGATTTACGGCAATAATCCCGACAGTCCGTACTATGCAGACTATAGATACGCTGCTCAGACGACGTATGAAGGCGAGATTTTCGCGATGCATTTTCCGGATATCGTGTTGATTCACGTTACGGCGAGCGATGAAGCCATTCGTGAACGCATGAAGGCAAATCCTCACGAGTACGAGATTATCAAAGAGCCCGACATTCCGGTAATCAAGCGCCGCTTCGAAGAGGAGGTGGAAAAGTCTTTCCTTACGAGAACTGGCAAAAGGGTCGTGATTGACACAACAGACAAGACGCCGGAGGAATCCTTGGATGAACTGCTATTGGTGACCGATCCTTTAGTATCGTTCGGGGAATTGGCGTTGCGGGCACTCCCGATTCCGGATGGTGATTATGATGTGAGGTACGAAAACGGGGTACGGAGGATGATTGCGCGGTAGTGATTGGGGGGCGTGTGGGTGCTTTTAGGAGGCCGGTAAGGTTTCTGTCTCGCACGCTATCCACTCACTTGATTGTGGTAAGAAGGGAGGTCGACAATTTAACGATTGTCAGGCAGCAGGTTTGGGCGAGAAACGATAGAAGGTTTTCAATCCAAAGTTTTAAATTCGCAGTTGCCAGGCATTGCAGTCCTTAGCTTTCCGTTTGTTGCCATGTTCTGAACTGGCGGCGCAATGGGCTTAAAAACCTTTGGACAGAGTTGTCGTATTGCTCCATGTGTTGGAGATTCATAGCATTGACAAGCTCCTCCACGCGTTCAAGTCCATCTAAAGGCGGAACCATGGTTGCGTCATAAATCGCGTTGAGTGACATGTGCTTGTATCGACCTCGCTCACATTTCTGATCGGGCATGGAACAGCCTTTGCCAAATACCGCCTTGAACGCCTCCGAATCTAGGAGTAACCATCGCTCAATATGCGGATCGGGAATCATGCTAATGACTATATCGCCCAAATCCGACGTGACCTGATTAATCTCCCGTTCCCGCTCCAAGATCTTCTTGCAATTGCTATCTGTCCCAACGATGACGAGATCTGGCAAATCCTCTTTATTGCGTTGTAAATCTCGTTGGTATTGTTTCAATTCCGTAATGACCTTACCATGCCCACGGCGTACGCCAGAGGCTTTGATATTGGTTGTGACATTGTACTCATTAGCAAGCCGTTGGACCAGTGCCACGAGAAAGTCTTCATGAGCCGCATCTTCAACAAATAGATAGATAGATATTACGCATCAAAGTCCCCTCGCAAGATACGCTCGGAAGGTGATAAGGCATCTTCGTCTTCCAACGCCACCTTAATATCTGACTTTTTCCATAAGGGACCGACATGCATCATCTTAAAAGGCTCAATTTCTGTGTTACCATCAACCTTACGACAAACATACAATGATTCTGGAGGAACGAGGTCGGGCAAGATCGATGAATGCGTTGTCACAATGAATTGGATATCTTTGCGAATCATACGAGTTTCCAAAAACCGAGCAATGCGCTTGATCCTACGAGGATGAATTCCGTTTTCGGGCTCCTCGAATCCAATCAACGCCGGAGGCTCTTTGGCGCTGACGAGCGCCAAAAGCCCTAAAATGCGGAGTGTTCCTTCCGATAAAACCCGCGCAGAAACAAGCTTTTCGCCTTCACGCATGTCCAATTCAACCTCACCTAGCTTATTGATACTGACATCAATGCCCGTTATTGATGGAATCATTGTGTGAATCGATTTCTCAACCGACTCAAACTGTTGCCCATCAAGACCTCGTAAGGTATTGGGAAAGGCGGCAAGGTCTTCTCCCATTAACCCGATATGGTGAACTTCTTTAACAGGATTTGGGAGCCGCATACGCTCTCGGGGTTCGAGGTAAAAGGTGAACCAACTCGCCAATTCTTGCCGCATGGCAACCAAATGCGGGTAATGGGGTGGATAATGTGGCATCGAAAGGATGCTATAGTCAAGATAACGTTCATAGTGGGTTGGACGCGCTTGACCCTCCATTCGCAAATGCAACCGACTCGCAATCTTTTCCAAGAACGGCTTTCGCCTCTTGCTCAGTTCACCCTCAGTATTGAGTGCTGCGAGGTATTCATTTGCCACACGCAAAATTCCTAGCTTTGGAAGCATTTCAATCTCGATGCGATACCGCAAATTTGCTTCGGACACGGGTGGCGGTCGCTTTGAAGCAGGTTTGCGTTCGTCTGGCGAATTTGATGTTGTCGTTCGCTTCATATCCCAAATCTGCCAATTTACAGAATCAATAACTGATTGGGACAACTCAACATCTACCTCTATGCAAAGTGATACTGTTTCCCGTTCCAGCAGATTTTTGATGCCCTCTTTTCCAAAAGTGAACGACTCCAGCGGATATCCCCGATACGGAGAGTCGAATGCTTCTTTCAAGGAGCGACTCGTTGCTATGCGCGATAGAAGTTGCAGGGCATCAAGGAAGTTGCTCTTTCCCGAAGCGTTGGGACCAACGAGCACAGAAAGGGGCTTGAGATTTAATTTTAGATTGGCGAGTGATTTATAGCCGTGAATTTTGATTTGCTTAAGCATTATTGGGTGCCTCCATTCAATAGTCGAGACTCCGATGTCTCTTTCTTTATTGAAATGGCCATAAATGATAATACGCGACGAGATTCTCCTCGCTATCAGGCTACGCCGACGCTTTCAAGCGCAATCCCCTAGGAATAACGACGCGGTCGAGGAAATCAAAGAGGAATTGCGATAGGAGCGCGAGAAGCGCGGCAGGGACAGCGCCTTGCAAGATGACGCCGGTGGCATTTAGACTGATTCCGCTAAAGATGAGTTCACCGTACCCTCCGGCGCCTATGAATCCGGCAAGGGTTGCTGTGCCGATGTTGATGATAGTACTTGTTTTCACCCCGGCGAGAATGGACCGGGATGCCATCGGGAGGTAGACCTTTGTAAGTTGGGAGCGAGGCCCAAGCCCGAGGGCGGCGGCGGACTCTCGGATTGGCGTGGAGATGTCTTGCAGTCCTGCCGTGGTGTTGCGCACGATTGGCAACAAACTGTACAGGAAGAGGGCGACAATCGCGTTGCGCATATTGGTGCCTAAAATTGGGATAAGAACGGCTAACAGCACAATCGAGGGGATCGTCTGAATAATGCCGGTCAGCCCCAAGATGAATTGACTGAAAAGCCCCGGTCGACTCGCGCGTATTCCGAGCGGAATGCCGATAATGACCGCGAGAAACATTGAGATTGCCACCAACTTCAGGTGTTGCCCGGTGAGAGGGGCAATCTTAGAAAAAACTTTGCTGATTTCCGAGTCAGCGCTCGGCGTGGGCACTTCAGTAATTCCCGGATCGATGTCCTTGAAATATAGGTCAGCGGCACGGGTGTAGTCTTTCATACGCTCTGCCACCACGTTGAACCGAATCATTCGAGTTTCATCTATGGTTCCCCCTAGCGCGCCAATAGCGGCAATCGCTTTCGGATCGGTGTCCAATCGGTAAAGGAAAACGGCGTTATACTTGGGAAAGAACTCCAAATCGTCCTCCAAAACCTCAAGGTCGTATTCTCCCAACTTCGCGTCGGTGGAGTATGCGTCCATGAGATCTATATCACCACTGTTCAGAGCAACATAAGCCAAAGCATGCTCCATTCCGAGAGGTCTCATCTTCAGGTTGTAGTGCTTACTTAGCGGCTCCCACCCATCCTTGCGATTCAGAAATTCATGTGTAAATCCAAGTTTCAGATTCGGATGACGCCTCAAGTCGCTAATCGTCTGAATGTTGAGGGATTCCGCCGTTTCACGGCGCATAGCGAACGCATATGTGTTGTTGAATCCGAGTTCCTCGGTCATGCCAATACCGTGTTCGGCAAGCGCCCCCCGCATCTGTTCCGAAGTCAGCGGTTTTTTTGACTTCAAGATTGTTTCCTGAACTGTGCCGGTATAGTCCGGATACATGGAGATGTCACCATTTGTCAGCGCTCTCCACACGATGATGGTGCCACCCATACCTTGTCTGTGTTCGACGGAGAACCCAGCATCTTCCAACAGCCGTTTCGCTATCTCGCCAAGGACGTATGATTCCGTGAATCTTTTGGAACCGACCTGGAGTTCCTGCGCATCCACAGTAAGGGGTACGAGATTTAGCGTCAGTGCTAGGCACGTCATGAGAAGCAACGCATTAACAGTCCTCCAAACCCTTGAATGATCGAGGTTACCAAGCGGCTTGGTAGATTTAGTGAAGAACAATCTCATAATTGCACCAAACTCCTCTGTGCCGAGATGAATTCCGAGATGAATTCGTCGGACGGTCTTTCCCGCAGGTCATCCAAGGTTCCTTCTTGGATGATCCTTCCCTCTTTCAACACCACAATCTGATCTCCGAGGTAGGCTGCCTCCGCCATATCGTGGGTAACGAGCACCACCGTCTTACCAAGGCTCCGGAAGATCTCCTTGAGTTCGGTTTGGAGTGAAGCGCGCACCATCGGGTCCAGCGCACCCAGCGGCTCATCCAAGAGAAGCACATCCGGATTCAACACGAGCGCCCGCATTAAACTGACCCGCTGCCGCTGTCCGCCCGATAGTTCCACGGGATAACGGCTTAAGCCGTCTTCGGGAAAACGAGTCAACTCGCAAAGTTCGCTCAGACGCTGTTGCGTCTCGTCAACGGGAATGGCGAGATGCTTTGCCATTAGCGTTACATTCTGGGATGCCGTTAGATGGGGAAACAAACCTCCGTCTTGAATGACGTAACCTATCCGTCGACGAAGCTCAAGAACGTTGTTCTTTGAAACACGCTGCCCCTCGAATTCTACGTCCCCGGAGGTCGGTTCAAGGAGACCGTTCATCAATCTCAGGATTGTGGATTTTCCACATCCGCTGGGACCGATGAGCACCGTTGTTTGGGTTGGTTGAATCGTCAAACTTGTGGGATGGAGTGCGACCGCATCGCCAAAGCGCTTACTAGCATTGTCTAGTCGGATCATATTTTCTTCGACCTTAGTAGAGCAACCGCGAACCATTCACGCTTGTCAAGCCACCGGTTTTGGATCTCGAGACCGGCGGCGCTGCAGATTTCCGTGAAGCTCTCAAGTGTGTATTTGTGTGAGTCCTCGGTGTGAATATACTCGCCCTGCTGGAAGGTAAATCCCCGCTGAAGTTTGTTGATGTGGACGTGCTGAGGACACCGACTGATTAAACGCATCTCGATGCGAGAATCCAACTTGACGAAGGGGGCAAAATGATCGAACTCGGAGAGGATGAAAGACCCACCAAGTTCACGGTTGATTCGCATCAAGAGGTTTTTGTTAAACGCTGCCGTAACTCCGGATGAGTCGTTATATGCGGCTTCAAGAATATGGACTGATTTCACTAAATCGAAACTAACCAGCAGTCGGTCCCGAGAGTGCATCTGTTCGCGAATCTTTGCGATGAACGTGACCGCTTCGACACGATTGAAGTTCCCGATGTTGCTGCCGATGAAAAGAAATAGACGAGGTTCTTTCGGGGCGGGAATAATCGGGATGGCGTCAGCATATTCGGCGGCGATCGCCGTTATCGAAAGTCGATCGATTTCGCCGAGCAGGGCGTGTGAGGAGGATTTCAGAAAGCCGGATGAGATATCAACGGGAATATAGTGTAGATGCTCTTGGCGGTTCAACGCTGCGTTGATTAATAGGCGGGTCTTTACGGAATTGCCGCTGCCAAATTCCACGATCGCCAGTTCATGACCTACGGCGTCGATAATGTCGTTCGAGTGGTCTACGAAAATCTTCTGCTCGGTGCGTGTAAGATAATACTCCGGTAGCCCGCATATCTGCTCGAACAACTTGGATCCAGCCAAATCATAGAAGTATCGGCAGGGAAGACTCTTCTGCTGTTTGGACAGCCCATCAGCTACCGCATGTGAAAATGCACGTTCTTCATGACTACTTGGCACCTCAATTAGATTAAGGTGCGAGGTTAACCGGTGTTGAACTTGTAACTCCTCCAAAGCGTTCTCCTCAGATGCTCGGATTGGGGGAATCACGTCGATAGGTATCCTCTCTACGTCGCGTTTCCCGTGACGTAGCGGTATTATATGATTGCTTCTTCGGTTGCGTCAAGCCAAATTCCAAAATACGTCTGACCCACTCTCGTGTCACGCGCTTCAGCGGCACGGGGGCTTATATTTTCATTGTGTTCACAGATTCCACACAGGTTATAATATTGATCGATCAGCGGTGCAGCATGCCGGAGAGTTTGCCATGAAGGATGAAAAGAAAACCCAAACGTGGGGTAGCGGAACTAGTCTGATTGATCTCGATCCATGGCTGAAGCCATACGCGGACAAATTGCGAGAGCGCTTTGCCCACTACGAACGCTTCAGAAGGCGGATAGAAGAGGAAGACCCGGATGGAATAATGGGGAAGATTAGCCTTGGGCATCGATATTTTGGATTTAATCGCGGCGAGATAGATGGGCAGGGCGGTGTTTGGTACCGTGAGTGGGCGCCTGGTGCAGATTACTTGGCATTGATAGGTGATTTCAATGATTGGAATAGAGATTCCCATCCACTAGTGCGGGATGGCCGCGGTGTGTGGCAGATCTTCTTGCCTGATTCTCTTTATGGAGATCGATTGACGCACGAGAGCAGGGTAAAAGTCTATATCGGCTCAGCCGATGGCGGGCTCGATCGAATCCCCGCTTATATACGACGTACCGTTCAGGAGTACGGCAGCCCGAATTTCAACGGACAGTATTGGAATCCGCCCGAGACTTACAAATGGAAGAACACAGCGCCAAAACCGGCAGGAGGATTGCGCGTATACGAAGCCCATGTCGGCATGGCGCAAGAAGAGGAAAGGGTCGGAACATTCCTCGAATTCTCGGAGAATATCCTGCCGCGCATCGTCAGTCTCGGGTACAACGCTCTTCAGTTGATGGCTGTGATGGAGCATCCGTACTACGGAAGTTTTGGCTACCATGTAAGCAATTTTTTCGCCGTGTCCAGCCGATTCGGTACGCCCGAAGAACTCAAGCAGCTGATTGACGCCGCGCACGGAATGGGCTTATTGGTTATAATGGATCTCGTGCACAGTCATTCGGTAAAGAACGTGAACGAGGGGTTGAATCGTTTCGACGGCACCGACTGTCAGTATTTTCATGCGGGCGCGAGAGGACAACACCCCACGTGGGATTCGCTGTGTTTTGACTACGCAAAGTATGAAGTTCAACAGTTTCTGCTGAGCAATATCCGTTTTTGGTTGGAGGAGTACCGGTTTGACGGTTTTCGATTCGATGGCGTGACCAGCATGTTGTACATGGATCATGGAATCAAAAAATTCTCAAGCTATGAGGACTATTTTGATGACAATGTGGACAACGATGCATTGGCTTATCTTATGCTTGCCAACGAGGTAGCGCATAGGGTCAACAGCCGGGTGATTACAATCGCCGAGGATTCCAGCGGGATGGCAGGACTGGCACGCCCGGTAAAGGAGGGTGGTTTAGGGTTTGATTACCGACTAGCGATGGGTATACCCGACTATTGGATAAAATTGCTGGAGGAACAAAGAGATGAACAGTGGAATATGTCGGAACTTTATCGCGTGCTTCTGAATCGGCGCATGCATGAAAAGCACATCGGTTATGCGGAAAGCCACGATCAAGCGCTGGCAGGCGGCAAGACAATCGCGTTCCGGTTAATGGACAAAGAGATGTACTGGAATATGAGCGTGTCTACACCTAGCCTAATAGATCGCGGGCTGGCGTTGCATAAAATGATTCGCCTCATTACCTTTACTTTGGGCGGGGAAGGTTACCTAAACTTCATGGGAAATGAATTTGGACACCCGGAGTGGATTGATTTTCCTCGGCCGGAAAACAACTATTCACATCATTATGCGCGCCGGCAGTGGAGTTTGGTCGACGACAAGGAGTTACGATACAAAGGGTTGAACGACTTTGATCGAGAGCTGCAAAGTCTAAATCTCCATTTCAATCTGCTTGAAGATCCCCTCATCGAATCCCTCATGTTTCATGAAGAAAACAAGCTGTTGGTTTATCGGCGGGGTGATTTGGTGTTTGCCTACAACTTTCATCCCGGTGAGTCATACGCGGATCTGCGGGTGCCGGTGCCGGATCCATGCGACTATCAACTGGCTCTGAACTCGGATAATGAGGTATTTGAAGGAAATGGCTTGGTTGATGAAAGTATGATATATCCCAATCAAGATGTTCCATTCCATGGTCGAAATCAGTCAATTCAACTATATCTTCCCGCTCGCACCGCCCAAGTGTTGGTACCCATTCGAGAATGATGAGTAATGCGGCGAATTACGATGAGTCCAAGTTCAGGTTTTATGCCTATCGAGTGCATGCCTCAAACCGGGAAGGAAATAGTTTTCGACGACGACCTCCCAACTCATCTTAACAGCGATTTCATAGCCTTGCCGAATCATCTCTTCAGTTTCGCGCTCGTCGCGCGGCAGGCGTGTTACTAGTTTTTCCGCAATCTCCCAACTGTTTTCCGCTTCAATCTTTTCTCGTTCGGCGGCTCCTATTGCTAACAAGCCGTCGAGCGAATCCGGAACGTGATTCAGATGCGTATAGTCGGCAATAATGACGTTCGGTATTTCCGCGCCACCAGTTGCGCATCGGACGAAACCACAACAGCCACAGGCGTTGCTTAGCACACATATCGCGCCGAAGCCCAATGGTTCAACCTGCGCAATGCCAAAGGGTTCATAGATGGATTGTCCGAATTCGGCATCGGATCCCTTGCGAAGGTCCATGAACTCCATGTCTTCAGGCATCCTGGCGCCGCAGCGTTCTCTGTTCCAACCGAACTGATTGACAAAAACAACCTTGATTGCAGTCGAATCGGAATTGAATGCGGTGACTCCGTTGTTCAATTCAATTTCGCTTCCGACCAAGTCCGGAGCACCAATCCGATGATGCAGAGGCCAGCCGTATTCCGCTTCCATACAGTGGGCGTCTTCGCTCGATCTGCCGCTGCCAATTTCTGAGGATAGAATGATCATCACAGCGGTTTTTCCTCTTGATGCAAGAAGACTATCCATGTGTCGCAGCAGCTGCAAATCGCGCCAAAATCCTTTGCTTCTCACGAGCCGTGCGACGTGAGTAAACACATAGTCAGGGGAGAAACCGAGCAGGTTTTCGGCGTATTTTTGCAGACGCTCCTTGGATTCCAACTTCTCGGAAAGATTCAGGCGGGTATTAGGAATCCCGTTATAAACAAGGTCTATTTTTGCTTCCAAAAAGGGTTGGGCTAAGAAGCGAAGTTCGCGCACGACGAGATCGCTCACTGCAAAAATATCGTCACAAAGGTGCGCCTTGTCTATGAGCACATGTTTGTGATACCAAGACTGATCGCCGAACACATCCTGAATTGATTTGCCTTCGTCCAGCCCGCGATCCAAAGCGTTGTAAAACCTCGTGTCGTGCCCGGGGTGACTCTCAATGATCGGCCGTGCGGTTGCGACTTCATGAGCATAGAAAATTGTCCGTATGTTAGGCTGTCCATCAAGCATCGCCTTGAGGGCCAGGGGCATTCCCATGAATTCGTGCGCAACTATAAAACAGGGCGATACGGCGTTTCCCTCGATTAGGGTATGCAAGGCGTAAAATCCTGGTTCCGCGAGTCGAACGTATTCCTCATATTCCCAATTGTCCTCGTAACGCTCGGATTCGATAGAGAAGCGATCGAAGAGGCGTAACTTGAACGAGTTCAACTGTTCAAGGGCGATTGAGGACACATCAACCAGAATTACCTCCGGGCAAATCGTAACGCCGCTATCATCGTCCACCAGGCGGCGTTTGCCATAAACGAGGTTGACCTGATAGGTTTTCTCGATATTTTGTAGTGCGTCGGAGTGAGGAGTTTTGCGGATTACCATAGAAGAGGAGTACAGCACTTCGCCGCCTTCTCCCAAACAGTCATGTTCGCGCTCATCAGCTTTATGAAGAGGACCGATGAGAAATGTCCTTTCAACGTTCCTGCTGTACTGACGTGTCGTGAGTAGGCCTTGCAATACAGCGCCGATCCCTCCGATTTTTTGAACGGCTTCGTGGGTTACATGGGCAACAGTGCTCAAATTTTACCTCGTGCTTCAAGAAAAACCGTGAAAAGTCAGATGCCTGTAACTCCTGGCTGAGATAACTGAACGGTGTTCATATGTAGGTGCCTTGGTCGAAATTGCATAATGTGATTATACTCGACGCCGTTGAAAGTTGCGTTTTTAGCAGCGTGAGTTGTGCAGGTGGTAGGAGGAGTTCCCACCGATTCCCGATCGTCGCGATTCGGAGAAGGATCTCTATCGCACTCACTATTCGTTCGCTTGATCTCCTACAAACCTTCGACGCACAATTGCGCAAAATTAACCGATGCTGAGTATAGATGCCCCTATCGCTTTGTAGTAACTGTTTAGTGTATCGGTCTGGATTTGCCAATCCAGACCGAGCGGGGCAGGGAACGCGCCGAGTAGGAAAGTACAATGCTAATTCCAACTAATCGGGGGCTTACATGCCCAGACCGAATGTGGGACGAATTGTAATGCTACGAACCAAACAATGCACTAAACAGTTACGCTTTGTATATACATTGAAAATCTCCACCGCACTCGCTATTCGCTCAGTTAATCCTATTTGGCCACTTGATTGCACCTACCGAAATATGAGTAGGTATGAATGGGACTACAAATGAGAACCGGAAACCGAGTTTATGGATAAGACCCGGTTTCGGAAAGGTGGGAAATCTTCTGCCCAAGAGGGAGTAAGAGGTAAGACCTCATCTTAACTTCCGTCAATGCTCAATCGCGCCTGTTCTCCAGCATGGTAGGAACTTCGGACGAGGGGGCCTGATTCGACATGGCGGAAACCCATGTCCATGCCTGCCTCTTTCAACTCTTCAAATTCCTGAGGGGTATAATAGCGCTGAATCGGGAGATGCCGAGATGTGGGTGAGAGGTATTGCCCTATGGTGAGTATGTCGCAACAGTTTTGTTGAATATCTCGCATGGTGTCGAGCAACTCCTCGATCGTCTCTCCCAAACCGACCATCAATCCCGATTTAGTGACAATGGTAGGATCAATTTCCTTGCCACGCCGTAATAGGTTCAGAGTTTGCTGGTAATTTGCTTGAGGTCGAGCTCTTCGATAGAGGCGCGGAACGGTTTCGGTATTATGGTTCAGGAGGTCGGGCTTGGCGTCAATAATTACACCGAGGGCCTCCCAATTGCCCTCCAGGTCCGGGATAAGCACCTCGACGGTGCAACCTGGACTGTTCAGCCGCGATTCTCGAATGCACTCCGCAAAGATGCTTGCTCCTCCATCGGGGAGATCGTCTCGGTTCACGGAGGTAATTACCACATGCTTCAGTTTGAGGTTTCCGACCGCCGCACCGATTCTCCGCGGTTCATCGCGGTCAACAACACCCCCGGGTTTGCCTTTCGTGACCGCACAGAACATGCAACGCCGTGTGCACACATCACCTAGGATCATAAAAGTTGCCGTTCGATTTTCCCAGCATTCCCCGATGTTGGGACAACGCGCCTCCTCGCAAACGGTATGCAGGTTCAAATCTCTCATCAGGTGCTTGAGATCGGCGTAGTTCGGGCCAGAAGGCATGCGAGCCTTAATCCAAGGCGGGAGCCGCCGTTTTGCTGAATACCGAACCGGTTCCTTGCCCGAAGCACACGACTCGCCCGCATTGGGCGAACCGTGTAACGGCAATGATTTGATCATAACCTCAGTCCCTTCCATCAGAAATTGAGATGCAAAAGCACCGCGAAATGTAATCCATGTCTAGAGATTCCCAATTCACCAACTTTCTCATCTCCTTAGTCCATTATTAGTCAGGAACCGGAAAAAGTCGGAGTTGGCAGGGATGACAACCTTGTCGCCATCCTTAAGCATGGTTCCGTACGCTTGAATACGTCGCGAGAAAGCATAGAATTCGGGATCTTGTCCCAACGCTTCAGCGTAAATTTGGATTGCTTCCGCTTCACCCTCTCCGCGAATGCGCTGCGCTTCTTCGTAGCCTTGAGCCCGGATGACGGTACTGTCACGATCCGCCTGGGCACGAATGATGTTCGCTTGCTCATTACCTTCGGCGCGGAATAAGTTAGACTCCCGTTTACGTTCGGCAATCATCCGATTGAACACGCTCTGTTCCACCTCCTCAGGCAGGTCGGCTCTTTTGGTGCGCACATCCACGACCTTAATTCCGTACTCCTCGGCTTTTTCAGTTGCGGACCGGGCAACGGCTTCCATGATGCTTTCGCGCTCCGTAGAAATGACATCGACAAAGTTGACATGCGCCAGTTCCTGTCGAAGCTCGGAGAAAACGATGTCATCCAAGCGGGCGCGGGCGCCTGCTTCTGTCGTGACCGCTTTGAAGAAGATGAGGGGATCGGTGATTTTCCAGCGGGTAACGTGATCCACCACCAGCCGTTTCTTGTCAGCAGTGAGGTATTCCTGCGGTAATGCATCGCTAGACAGGATACGTTTCTCAAAGAAAATCACATTCTGGATAAACGGAGATTTTATCTTCAAACCCGGCTGTTGGACAGTGGCGACAGGATTACCAAATTGAAGGATGATAGCCTGCTCCGTCTCGTCAACGGTAAACAGGGTTTGGCTGATAACTACGGCTAGAACGATCACCAAGAAAACAACGATACCAAGCATTCGCGTATTCATCTTAGTTCCCTCCTTCAGTCGATCTTGAACTACTCGGATTGGTAAGCGGCAACAACGGTAAGACTCCTCTGCCAACGTCGTCGTCAACCAGAATCAATTCGACTTGGTTCAGAATCTTCTCCAGTGCCTCGATGTGCATGCGCTCTCGCGTTACCTGCCGAGCGGACCGATATTCTTTAAGAACGGCAAGAAAGCGGTTTGCGTCACCCGTAGCGTGAAGAATTTGCTCCTCTTTGAAAGCCGTAGCTTCCTCGATTGCCTGTTGTTTCTCACCGCGGGCCTTTGGAACCACATTATTCTGGTAAGCCTGTGATTCATTGATAAGCCGTTCTTTGTCGGCTCGCGCGCGAACCACATCTTGGAATGCGTCACGAACCTCTTTCGGCGGGTCCGCTACTTGAAGACGCACATCGGTAACTTGGATACCGGTTCCATAATCCGTCATCAGCTTTGAGAGAAATGTCCGCGTCTCCTCCTGGACACGTGCTCGTTCCTGCGTAATGACATCATCGACTGACATTTGTCCCACGGTGCTGCGGAGCGCCACTTCAGCGCTTGTAAGCAGAATCTGTTCGGGATTTTGGACATTGAAGACAAAATCGCGTGAGCTCGCGACACGATATTGAACCAACAGCTCAACCTGAACGATGTTCTCATCTTTCGTCAACATTAGAGCTTCGCTCAGAACCTCGCGCTTTCGGTCCCGATCTGTGGTTCGGAATCCAATTTCTGCGCGCCGAATGCTTTCGACATTAACAATGGTCACGCTCTGAATGGGCCACGGCAATCGGTAGTTGAGTCCGGAGCCGGTGACGTTCGCGAATTTGCCGAACGTGAGTACCACCCCCTCTTGGCCCGGCTGTACGATATAGATGCCCGTCGCCAGCCACACGAGCAGTACGATCCCGATGATGAGCAAATAGAGAATCTTACTAGATCCCGAGAACCACCTGGAGACATTGCTCATGTATTGGTTAAATTGTTCCGGCTCCCACGGTTGTTGTTGCATTTGATCTCCTCCTAACTTTTAATATCCGGTTGTGTTCGATGCGGACGCGCGTTGCTGTCAATCCATGCCGTACGTCCCACACGAGGTGTTTGAAACTACAGTAGAAACAATGAGATTCCAATGTTTGTTCGCCGTTCACCTCCACCGAGAGGAACAAGGTAGTCCTGAATAACATAATCCGAGGTAATCAGAAGCCCCATTCTCTGACCAAAAGCGTCGCCTTGCAGTACAAGTTCGAAGAAGCCTACCGTGCGGTCAAAATCGTTGGTGGAATCGTTGAGATCGCGCCATGTAAGATATTGGGCACCGGCGCTCAACTGCAACTGCGCCGCAACTTGATGGGTCAGCGTCAAGATATAGGCATTCCGTAGGACATCAATTGACCTTTCCTTTTCAAACGGGACTGTGTAGCCGATAGAACGATCGCTTCGAAAAGCGGGTGCAATCGTCAGGTCGTCCAGGACCTCATAATCGTAGCGAATCTGATTGATTAGAGCAGTGTCGATAACGCGTTGCCGAGTGTGAAATAGGCTGTCGCGTTGATATTTGAATTTGCTAGTAAGCATCAGATTCTTAACGTTTTGGTAGTTAACAATCATAGTATAGATGTTGCCGAGATAGTTTTGGAGCGCCAAGTTATCCTTGATTCGCTCTCCGGTGCTTCGGATGACGACGTCATCGGGTATAATATCGCGCGAGCGCCGAAGTGTATAACGAAAAAGAACGGTTCCAAAGTGAGGAATCGGCTCGGGCGCGTATGACAACACATTGTAAAATCCTCTCGCACTCTTGTGTTCAAGGATGAGGCGTTTCACATAATACCCGGGAATGACTGAGAGCCCTTCGGCAAAGGGAAGATTGACCTTAAAATAGGTATTGTGTCCATACGAACCCTCATCATAGTCGAAACGGTAGTTGGGTTTGTCATCATCCTCAAGATTATCAGGCTCGCCGTTGTTATTGAAATCAATGGATTCCCTATTCAAGCCCAAGCGAAACCGGGGCGGGTCAGCAAAGAACAGAAGAAAATCATCGTCCCAATCCTTTACTCGATCTCCGTCAACATCATCCTTGTTGTTTCCGGACAACAAGAACTCAGGCTCGCGTGAGTCAGCATATCGGTCCTCATTGTCATTATCATCTACAAAATTTGAAGCCGTAAAAAAAGGGGCGATTCGCGTGAATTCGCTTCGCCAAGTAATGGGCCCAAAGTTTCGGTTGATGTCGACAAACCAAGCGTTCGCGCGCCGTTGGCTCCGATTTCCAGTAACAAGGGGGTATTGCCGCGTTTGAGTGTACCACGCACATTCGGCTTCGACCGCAAAACCAGCCAATGTGGTCTGCAAGTCAAAGCCCATGGCGGTTTCATCCGTGAGTGTACCGTAGTCAAATCGGCGGACTTGTCTATTTGAGCTGTCTCGCACGTTGCCTGCGGCGCTCAGTTCCAGTTGAAAATTCTGATTGTCTGTTGACAAGCTTACACGATAATCGTTGGCGATGTCGACTTCAAATTGCACTCGTTTGATTTCCTGCGAATTAAACAGGAAGAACCTATAGGTAAACGCGCCTTCTCCATCAACCCATCGCGAACGAGCATCGCGTTTGCTATCGTTCGGTAAAACCAAGATTCCCGGAGGTTCCTGCCCTGCGGTCACATTGTATTCCAGCACGCCATCGACAATAACGCGGACGCGGAAAACCCGTGCGCCTCCCGAATCTTCTGGTGAAGCGTCGCTAAAACGGAGAAACAGTTCGGTGGGCGGATTGCTGATGGTGATTCCCCGGAAAGGATTACTCGCGCGCGTGAGATCGTAGTTCGTAAAAAAACGATTCACATAGTTCACTCCTACGCGAGGCAATGGCACGGTTACCTCTGGATACGTCCCCAGCCGAAAATCGTATGCGCCCAGATTCGCCTCCGCCCGCATCCCCGCCATGAACCAATCTGACGTGCTCTCAATGTCAATATCCTCGATTGGAGTCGTTCGCTCTCCCAGAATGGAGAACGTGTTGTTTGTCACGCGTGCGATAAATGCCGAAACGCCACCTCCGGCACGCGGCACCGTAATGTTCCATCGGGCTGCGTCAAAGAGTTCTTTGTTTAGCGTGAAGCTGGAAAACTTGGTGAGAAAATTGCCAACGGTCAACTGGTGATTCACGTTTTCAGCGGGAATGTCGAACGTGAAAAAGTTTCTATTACTCGTTTTGTTCCGAAATTCGGAATCGCGACGCAAGATTGAGTCGCCCTCTAGCACGCCAAACGTTGCCTGCATCTTGTAGAGTTCTTTGCCGCTCTTATCGAAGACCTGATTTCCAAGGGGATCGGTTTGTTGGGCAATGGCGGGCATCAATACCCCCATGTAGAACTGCCAAAACGCGGCAAAGAAAACAATCGAATTACGGAGCGTCTTAGAGATCGTAGACAATGCTGAACCGATGACTGCCGAAAGTTGCTTGAATACCGCTATTAGGCAGAACGAATCCATAATCAATTCGCATCCTCTCTCTTGGTCTAAAACCGGCACCGATTGTTAGGTTCGTTCCCCATGCCAAATTTTCAAGTCTAAACCCACCTCGCACCAGCAATTTGTCACCATGAAGCCTATATTCTAGCCCTACTCTCACATTGATTTCCTGTCGTCTGAATACGAGGTCCATGCCCGAGGTGGAGTTTCTGCCTAGTATGCCGATGCCGAGCGTTGTCTGCAGCGGTAGAGGTTCGCTCGCGGGCGACGATGATGACGCGATATTCGGTGAATTCAAGTTTTGTACCGATACAGCGACAGGAATATTCGAAGACGACCGAAAAACGAAACCCATGTCAACGCTCAACTGACTCCGCCCAGGCAAATCTTCAAGTACCACGCCATTTGCACCTAAAGTCGGCACGGTCTCCCAGTTAAGAAGTTTGCCGGAAACACCAATCGAAAAGTGCCGGTTGTTCTCACCTCCAATTCGGTAGCTCTTGCTTGCACCCAAGATGACATAATTTTCGGCGTACAATTGGCTCACGTTCAGGCGTTTCCACAACAGCCCAACTGCGCCTCGGTCGGGGCGTGAGTTGGAGTAGGTAATCAGATTCTGCGTAATGCTTGTCTCGTCACTTAAGCCAACGTGCAATACTGCCATTGTAGCCGAGAATTGCTGGCCGGAGGAGTTGGAGATTGACGCCGGGTTGACCAACAATCCGTCTCCCTCATTCGTGACCGCGGTTGATGCTCCGCCCATGCCATACGTGCGAGCACCGATGAACTGATCGTCGAAAGCGGCATATATCATGGAGGTAAACGGGGTAAGAAAAAGAATTAGGCATGCGATCAAATTAAAAGAGGACGAGTAATCGAAAATTCGATCGAACAAACTCCCCATTGTTTACCCGTCTTGAGAAATTGAATAATTAGGGCGGCAATTACTCCGACCCAGACCGGAATCATCATGCCGATTAGCCACTTAAATACATCCCGGATTTCCACCCTCATCCGTGTTTCAAGATTGCTCATTCGAGTTTCGAGAGCTGTCATCCGTGAATCCATTCGAGTTTCGAGAGCCGTCATGCGCCCTTCGAGTGAACCAATTCGTTCGCTAATTTGCGTTATCTCACCACGCATCTGGTTCTGATCTTTGGCGATCTGGATCACCATCCCATGTGTCTGTTCAACAAAATTTTTGATTTCTGCGGTTTGGGGGTCGGTGTTCATAAGTTTTCTCCTTCATACAATCCATCGTCAAGGGCTATGAGCTTTCTTCTGCTCATAAACGACGCATGTAACGTTATCGAGGAAATCCGCGACCGAATAGATTGGTAATCGTGACATAAAAACGAAGAACAAATTTTTCACTCAAATAAGCCAAGACTATTTTGCAACTACGATAACTCCGTTACTAATCCGGGAACCCATACGAACCTGGTAGATATAGGGGCCGATGTTAACGGGCCGTCCCGTTCGGTCTGTTCCATCCCATTCGACGCTGATCGAGTTTGAGCTAACAGTTGAACGGCTTATCAGGGTTCTTACCAATTTGCTATGCAGATCGTAGATTTCGACGACGAGCTCACGGTTACCGGCATCACCTTCACGAGAATCGGGAATCAGCAATCGTGTGACATCCGCCACACCGTTGCCATCCGGAGAGAATGGATTGAGGCTCCAACGGGCTGTAAGTTCAGGTGGCGGCACCGCTTGAAACACCGCAAATTGGGATATATAATTCAGTTCTAGGCTCACCTTTTGACGAACGAGATCAACCTCGCCACCAGCAAGTTGCCACTCGTGTGTTGAAGTATCCCATGTGAACACCCGCAGGTCAGTCTCTCGGTTCACGCCAGCGCGTTCCAAGTCCGCACGATCATAGCCGAACTCCAACAGCGCGGGACGTTCGAGCGGAAGCTGCTGGAATACCGCCAGTCTCAAGATTTTTGAACCGAGTGCGTTGAAGAATTGTACCTCGTTCAATTGTACATTATTTGCTTGCTTGCTTTCGGTAATCAGTAATCGCACGTATCGGCATGATACATGGGATGGTAATTCGATGGCTGTAACTCCGTCGTTGAACGCGGAGACCTCCGACACCTCCCTGAAATCACGATTGTCGTCAGACACCAATATTGTCCCGCGCTGCGGACCGAAAGAGCGGTTGTCAACCACATTGGGGTGAACTACGATCTGACCAAGGGTGTGGACATCACCCAGATCCACTGTCAAATGAATTGGAAGCGGGACTAGCCCTGCCATCCAGGTAGATGGTGGTTCCAAGACTTCATCCACAGCCAATATAGGGGGCTGACTCGACAGGGAACTGGTTGCTTCGACCTCGAAATTTCCCCGTTTCAGTATTTCAAAACGGTAAACGAGCACCGTCAAGGTGCCTCGGGCAATATGAGCGTTATCCCGATAGTCGAACTGGTCCACATAATCCGACGATTCACGAAAAAACCGTATTTTTTTTACAGTAGGATCCAACGCGTCAACAGGAACCAAGACACTTGCCCGAACCCCATCGCTCAGGGCGAATCGGCTCTCGTCGGAAATAGCGCTTTGAAGGTCAGCAAGATACCGCACCAAAATCGTTTTGACATATTGCTCTTCGTTTCGTGAGGATAGTGGTGCGCCAACAACGAAAATCTCATTCTCCCCGTCAGCTAGTAAGAGTGCGATTGAGAACGAGAGGTGCGTTCTCCGTGCTCGGTCAAGTAAGACTGACACGGAACTGATGCTAGGCTGTATAATATGACTGTCGATACCAAGGAATTCGAGCGATTCAATCAGGATTCCGTCGGGATCCCAGCCTTCAAGCATCTCCATCCGAATAAAACGCGCGGCAATCAAGTTTGGAAAACGCACAACGACCCGATTCAACAGGGCGTCTACGCTCGCGGAAACATCAAAGACATGCTCTGTGAATAGTGTGCCATCTTCGGAAACGGCGAGCAAGATCCGTCGTGGGCCCGTTGCGCCCCGTTCGTCAACGGACGGGCGAATTAAGGCGGCTTGAAGTTGCCGCACGCCACCCAAATCCATGGTGATGGCGCGAATTGAGGGTTTTATTGTCGATAGACTGGGAACACCAGCCGGCGTATTGATTGAAACAGTAATCTCGTTTTGGTCAGATGATGCGACGCCTCCTTCAACTACAAGCGTTTGATTCGTGGTCGTGAAATTGCGGGTAGGTTGCGTGATGTGTAGGTCAATCGCAGCGATAGTCCTTCCGTCAATGAGAAGCGTAAGAGCCAATAGGAATAGCGTATCACGCAGGCGCGTCATGAAATGTCCGGAAATGTCGGTTGATAGGAAGCGAAGAGCAACGCTTAAACCTCGGGAAGTCGATGGATTCGTTTCTCCCATTCGTCACATGTAGCGTGCGTACGTTGAATGGAAGCGCCAATATATTTCGTCGGATCCCGAAGTGCGTCCCGTTGTTCATTCGTCAATTTTTCAAGAAACGGTTTGAAGGTTTCGTCTGACCACAAGAGTTCAGTCAGACTTTTCCCTGTATCATGCACTTGAGCGATTAGTTTGCGCGTATAATCGTAAGCGTCGGGAAATCCGTAGTATGCCATCAACAGATAAATTGGTTCAGCGATAGTATCTCCAGCACTCATTTCAAGATTGCGCCGCATGTTGTCAGTTTTGGCTTCTAGCTCGTCCAATGCCTGCTTCAAACGATGGATTGAGTAGTCAAAGGCTGTGAACAACTCCGTCAGAAAACGGCTTGACGCGGAGTTTGTTAAGTCGCGTTGATGTTCCAAAATGCCGTCCATGAACACGGTCATCATGCGAGGCACGAACGCCTTCCAGAGACTTTTCACATTTTCAAACTCTTCCGGATTTACCTTATGTGGCATTGTCGAGGATCCAACGAGCTTCGGGTTGTATTTTCTGCCGACCTCCGCAATTTCCGTGCGATACAGATGCCGCATATCGTCTGCAAAATTAGCAAGAATCGTGTAAGTGGACGTGATGGCGTAAGCCAGATCTGAGATGGATTCCGGCTCTACACACTGGGTCGAGGTGTGCGTGTCCGATGCCTTCAAGCCGAGTTGTGCAAGCAGATCTGACTCGATCGTCTCAGGATTTTCAGTAATCAGCGATAAACCGTTGAACGCACCGACTGCTCCGGAAAACTGTCCACGGAGATTCCGGCTTGCCTGATCGATCAGCTCGATCCTGTTTCCGATCCGGCTTACATATAGCGCAAGTGCGTATCCGAAAGTAATGGGTTCCGCATGCTGTCCGTGCGTGCGCCCAATTTGCACGGATTCCGCGTGTTCCCGAGCCAGTTGGATGAGTTGCGTTTCAAGCTCGATTAAATCCGGCAGAATAATCTGTTGAGTCAAATCCTTGAATCGCAATGCGGTTGCGGTATCAAGAATGTCCGCCGAGGTTGCGAATAGGTGTACATAAGGACGTGCCTCAGGGCTAATTCGCCGCCGCATTACGTTGACTAGCGAACGGATATTATGTCGAATTCGTGCTTGCTCTTCATAGACCTCCTCGGCGGTTATATCCTTTGCCGCAATCTCAGCTTCATCCGCGAATTCCTGCGGGCAGATTTCGTGGTTGGCGAGTGTGCGCAGCAGCGCCGCTTCAACTTTCGCTTGATATTTCACATAACCGGATTCGGACACATACGGCATTAGCCTTTGCATAAATTCGTCGTTACTGCCGTAGTATCTAAAATCAAGCGGGCTAACCGCTTCAAACAGTTCCATAGTTTGAGATATTTCTGACTACTATCTGCTGCTTGTTGGAGACAACTGTCTGCCGCTTGCTTATTATAGTTGATTGCTTCCGAAAAAACAACTGAAACACAGGACATGTACTTGTATTCGTGTCTGACGGCGTTACGAGATGCGTACGCGAAATTCGTAAAACGAACAAACCACTCATCACCGGGAGGCCCAACACTCACCCGAAAAAACACTTGCGCAGCGCCCAACTCTCTTGTAAAATTGATAGCATGGGAATCATACAAAACTTCCCTCAATAATTCCCAAAATTAAGCCGAAATTTATAGGAGGATGAACATGAAACTGAGCATCGAATATTGCGCCATGTGAAACTATTTACCCAATGCCGTCAGTTTGACGAGCGACTTGCTTAATAAATATGGTACCGATGTTAAGGAACTTACGATTGTGCCGGGCGGAGGCGGAGCCTTTGAGGTGACGTTTAACGGGAACTTGATTTATTCGAAGCTGGACACAGGTGAATTTCCTACGACAGACCAGATTACTTCCGCGATTGAAGGCTGATTGCCGTAAATCGAGTCACTCTGGGCTCTTGGGAAGTGGAGGTACCTAGCAGTTTTGTTAACACGGAGTCCGATGTGGTACGTACTCCGTTGCATAGGGGTTATGCGTTTGCTGTTACACCAAGTTCCACTAATTTTAGACCTACACAACTACCATCATGAAAAAAATTCGACGCGCGTTGATCAGCGTCTTCGATAAATCCGCCCTTTTGGACCTTGTCCAAATCCTCGCTGAGAACGGCGTCGAGTTCTTATCGACCGGTCGAACGGCTAGTTATCTTACCAAAGCGGGCTTTGAAGTTCGTGAGGTTTCAGATTACACGGGTTTTCCCGAAATACTGGGCGGGCGTGTAAAAACGCTACACCCGAGAATTTACGGTGGTCTGCTCGCGGTTCGAGACAATCCGGAACACGTTGCGCAAACCTCCGCGCATGGTATTGAATCGATAGACCTTATTGTGTCCAACCTGTATCCGTTTGAAGCGACGGTTCAACGCGAGGGAGTTGAACTCGCGGAAGCGATTGAGAACATCGACATCGGCGGACCGACACTCATACGTGCAGCGGCGAAGAATTACCAAGATGTCGCCGTGGTCACGGACCCGGCGCAATATCCCGATATTATCGAAGAACTTCAAGAGAACGGATGCAGTTTGTCGTCCGAAACTCGTTTTCAGTTGGCAAAAGTAGCTTTCCAACACATTACGCGTTACGACGCCGCAATTTCGCACTATCTCACCGCTTTAGATGCACCCGGCCCCGAATTCCCGCAATCCTTGAATCTCCGCTACGAACAAGTACAAGAACTCCGCTATGGAGAGAACCCGCATCAGAAGGCGGCGTTTTATCGTGCTGAAGCCTTACCTGAACCGTGCGCGGCTTGGGCGGAGCAACTAAGTGGTCAGTCGCTCTCATTCAATAATATCCTTGACCTTGAAGCCGCATTGGAAATTGTCAAGGACTTTGACGCGCCAACGTGTGCAATCATAAAGCACAATAATCCGTGTGGATTGGCTACGGGCGAGGACTTGGTGGAGGCTTTTAATGACGCGCTCGAATGCGATCGAACTTCAGCATTCGGCAGCATTATCGGTCTGAACCGCAAAGTAACAATCCAGACAGCGAACACCATTCGAGAAGCCGCCAAGGATGGGATAAAGGTTGAGGCAATTATCGCCCCAAGCTACACCGAACAGGCATTGAAAGCACTGTCTCGTGTGAAACAGCGTCGAATTTTGGCAACGGGGAAGTTGTCACGACACGCATCTGTCAAACAAGCGCGCCATGTAATCGGCGGCTTGCTGCTTCAAGACAGAGACCGGCACGAGATTGCGCAGAATGAGTTGAAAGTAGTCTCCAAACGCACGCCCACGGATGCAGAAATCGAATCGCTCCTGTTTGCGTGGAGAACTTGCAAGCATGTCAAATCAAACTGCATTTTGCTAGCACAGGGTACCAAAACCGTCGGAATAGGCGCCGGTCAGATGAGCCGTGTCGACTCGTGTATTATCGCCGCACGCAAGGCGGGAGAAAGAGCGAAAGGTTCGGTGCTTGCATCGGATGCGTATTTCCCGTTTCCCGATGGAATCGAGATTGCCGGGGCGGCGGGAGTGAGCGCCATTATACAGCCGGGCGGGTCGGTGAACGATCAACCGGTGATTGATGCTGCTGACCGTTACGACATGGCTATGGTGCTGACTGGCGTTCGGCACTTTCTTCACTAGATTTGCAATTTGAGCTGCCAGATGACAGACTTACTTCCTCCAGCGATGGCGTCGTTTACAATCCCTCCGACAGTAATCACCGGTATCGGCGCGGCTGAGCAGGCAGGCGAACAGGCAAAACGATTAGGTGCCCGCACCGCGCTGGTCGTGACCGACAATGGAATCGTTAAACTGGGATACGCCGATGAACTCGTGAATCTGCTTCATCGAGTTGGGATTGGTGCCTCGATCTTTTCGGATGTCACGCCCGATCCGACTCTACAAAACGTCAACGATGGACTAGAACAGTATCGGGAAGAAGCGTGCAATCTCATCATCAGCATCGGTGGCGGCAGCGCTATCGATTGCGGCAAAGGGATCGCCATCAGGCTGACCAACGATGGCGAACTTGCCGAATTCATGGGCGTGAACAAAATTCCCAACCCGGGCGGCCCTCTCATCGCCATTCCCACCACGGGGGGCACCGGCAGCGAGTGCACAAAAGCAACAGTTATCACCGACACCGAGCACAATGTGAAGATGATGCTCAGTAGCCCGTGTGCAGTACCCGAGGTCGCGATTGTAGATCCACTCCTATCGCTGTCTACACCGCCGCATTTGACAAGCGCGGTAGGCGTGGACGCGCTCACCCACGCGATAGAAGCTTACATTTCCAAACGTGCACAACCTATAACGGATGCCCTGGCGTTGGAAGCAATCCGCATGATTTCAGGTTCCCTGCGCCAAGCTTGGGCTGACGGCGAGAACATTGAGGCACGAACCGAGATGATGGTAGCCGCCTCTATCGCCGGTATGGCATTTAGCAATTCCTCCGTAGCGCTTGTACACGGCATGTCTCGACCAATCGGCGCGTATTTCCACGTTCACCACGGATTGTCAAATGCGGTCTTGCTGCTTGATGTTATGGAATATAGCGTTGTCGGGGCGCCGGACCGCTTCGCCGACATTGCCCGGGCGATGGGTGAGCCGATCGACGGACTATCTCCGATGTGTCAGGCGGACGCGGCAATTAACAGCGTTGAACGCTTAGTCAACGACCTCCACATGCCGCGGCTTGGGGAGATTGGCATCGATCAGCCCAAGTTTGAAGCTGTGGTGGATCAAATGGCGTCGGATGCCCTCGCTAGCGGAAGCCCTGGCAACAATCCCCGCCAGCCGACGAAGGAAGAGATAGTTGGGCTGTATCATAGATGTTTCCAACCTCGACAGGTCTGAGCCAGCCTATCACAAGCAACCTATTTCTTAGACAGTCAATGACAACATGCCATTGGGCATGATTACTCCCACCCAAAATCGCAATGGTCAAATGCATGCCAAGAGCTCAGAATCGCTTCTCCATCGGGTCGGTCGAAAGGCTATGTGTGCCGTGGGCGCAAGAAGGTGTGCTCTTCGCGTTTGTGCAAGTTGAGTTTTCGAGATCTACAATGCACGGAATCAGGAGAAAAACATGCTGAAATTGATGAATTGGAAATCCTTTTTCTTACTCCTTCTCATCCTGCATCTTCTGCCGCTGTGGATTTTCACGTATTTCCCATCACAAGATGGACCCAGCCACATCTACAATGCCCTCACGCTGAAGGAGTACCACAAGCACGAGAATTATATGTTGCGCGATGTGTGGAAATTGAACATCACCGTTTTCCCGAACTGGCTTTCGCATCTCATGCTTGCCGCCTTCCTCTACGTCTTCCCGCCCATCGTTGCCGAGAAAGTCTTTCTCACCTTGGCAGTCGGGCTTGTTCCTATCTCGTTCTTCTATCTTATTGACGCGGTTCACAAACGCGGTTTCGTTTTTGCTTGGCTCGGCTTTCTTTTTTCATACAACTATCTGCTCTTCATGGGATTCTACAACTTTGCCATAAGCAGTTCGCTGTTCTTTTTCAGTTTCGGATACTGGTGGCGGCACAAAGATGACATCCGTGTGAATCACCTCATCTTCCTGTATGTTCTCATCCTGCTCACGTATCTTTCGCACATTTCATCGTACGGTTTGCTGCTATTGGGTTTGTCGACTGCGGCAACCTGCCTTTGGGTATGCGCTGCCGCGACAGCTGCTTGGCGTGTTCGAAAGGAGAAAATCGCGCACGTCGCAGCACAATTCTGGACAGGCATCAAGCCCTTGGTACGGTTCGGACTATACATGGTTCCTGCTTATTTTGTCCTTATGGAATATTATCTTAAAAGCTTAAGGGACTTTCAAGACGGTCACCGTAGGGGAATGGAGTGGATTAAGGATTACTTTTGGGGAGTAAAGTCACTAGTCTATTTCACCGATTGGCACATCAGATTTCACCATGTATTGCTCGTGATCTTGGGTATAGCCATTCTGGTTTCATTGGCGTACCGAATCGCCCGAAAGCAGTGGGTAAGGAAAAGCGACGTGTTTCTGGTGATAGCGGTCGTATTTACAATTATGTTTATTAGGGCGCCGTGGCAGTTTGGTACGGGGGCGTGGATTAACGACCGGATCCATTTCTACATCATTTTGATGCTTGCTCCGTGGTTTGTCGCCGACATGTGGAAGTGGTTGCGATACGGATTTGCGGCGGTGTTGGTCGTTATCTGTCTGTTGCATCTCGGGCGTACTACATTTGACATGGCTCGGCTCAGTCCCGAGCTCGCCGAACAGGCGTCCGGTACGCATTTCATTAAACCGCACACTTCATACGCAATGCGTGTCCGCGATTGGCAAAAGTCCGACGCGCTTGGAAGCGTCAAATACGTCGCACCATTCGGCCATTCCGTGGCGTATTACGGGCTTTACGCCGACGATGTGGCAAATCTGGGCAATTACGAAGCGAAGCATAACTATTTTCCAATCAACCGTCTGCACCAACCTACCTACGGCGGGCGCGAGGATTACGTTGTCGCATGGGCTTACCCTCCGGAAGAGAAATTCGACGACCTGAAGACGGATTTTGATCTTATCCACGAGACCAAAAACCTCAAGCTTTTTCAACGGAAGCTGGCTGAAGCTCCCGATTTGTCGATCTGGAGTAAAACCGCCGATGGTCGCCGAGTGATTCGTTTCGACATGCAGCCGCCCGAAGGGCAAACGGCAGAAGGCTATCACGCTGTCCACAGGGACCTTGGCTACGTGAGCGGAAGATTCGGCTGGAAGACTCATTCGCCGCGCAGTCAACACGTGGGGAATGCCGAACTTCCTGCGGACTACCGAGACTCCGTCTGGGATAGACACGATGCGGCGTTCAAACTCGACCTTCCGAACGGGAGATATCGCGTGACGAACCTATTCTGTTCGGCGGAAGACAAGGGGCATCAGGTGAATCTGATTGCGAATGGAAAACGGGTGATTAAGAAACTGGTTATCCCGTCCGGTAACGAAACCGTTAAACACACCTACGAGATTGAGGTGACCGACGAGCATCTTACACAGGTTATCTTCAGACCGAACGAGCGCGTACCAAAAGCGGGGATGCACAACCACTGGGTCTGGAGCGGATTCACCGTGGAGCAAATTTCCCGGTGATTACCGGGTGCATTGATAGTCGAAACCTTATATCGGCTTGTGTTCATGGATACGCAATCCTTACGCGAGATTTTGCACCTTTATAATTCAGATCTATTGGGCATTTGGTCAGGGGAGAAAGCATGTCGAAATTGATGAACTGGAAATCCCTTTTCCTGTTCTTGCTCATCCTGCATCTGCTGCCGCTGTGGATCTTCACGTATTTCCCTTCACAAGACGGACCTAGCCATATTTATAACGCGCTCGTACTAAAAGAGTATCACAAGCACGAGAACTATATGGTGCGTGATGTTTGGAAGTTGAACATCACTATCTTTCCGAATTGGCTGGCGCATCTTGTGCTAGCGGCACTGCTCTATGTATTTCCGCCCGTGATTGCCGACAAAGTCTTTCTCACCGTGGCAGTGGGCCTTTTTCCAGTCTCGTTTTTCTACTTCCTTGACTCGGTTCATAAACGTGGTTACGTTTTCGCTTGGCTCGGTTTTATTTTCACCTACAACTATCTTCTGTTCATGGGATTTTACAGCTTTGTCCTAAGCACTTCGTTGTTCTTCTTCAGCTTCGGATACTGGTGGCGGCACAAAGACGACATCAAGGTAAATCATCTCATCGTACTGTACATTCTGGTACTTCTCACCTACCTTTCGCACATAGCCTCTTACGGTCTGCTGGTGTTAGCTCTGTCGTTGGCGGCGGGTTGCCACTGGGGAGGCGCTGCTATCGCCGGCGCTTGGTTTTCCCGAAAGACGGGATTGGCACGAATTACAGGGCAAATTTGGGCGGGGTTGAAACCACTAGTGTGGTTCGGTCTGTACATGATTCCGATTTATTTTGTCTTGGTGGATTATTACCTTGATAGCCTTAGGGACGGTCAAGGTGGCCGCTATAGAGACATAGAGTGGATTAAAGACTACTTTTGGGGGGTGAAGTCAATCGTCTATTTTACCGATTGGCACATTAAGGTAAATCATGTGTTGCTCGTGATACTCGGACTTGCAGTTGTCGCTACAATAGTGTATCGGATAGTCCGAAGGCAATGGATTCGAAATAGCGATGTGTTTTTGGTCATCTCGGCAGTCTTTACAATCATGTTCATCAACGCGCCGTGGGGGTTCGGTCCGGGGGGCTGGATTAACGACCGAATTCATTTCTACATACTACTGATGCTCGCTCCGTGGTTGGTCGTCGACATGTGGAAGTGGTTTCGTCACGGATTTTCGGCAGCGTTGATTGTCATCTGCCTTATGCATCTTGGTCGTACTACCTATGAAATCGCCCGGATCTCCCCTGAAGTCGCGGAACTCGTGTCAGGAGGACATCTTATCGAACCGCACACGACCTACAGCATGCGGGGCCCGCACTGGCACAAATCCGACGCATTTGGGGATATCAAGTACGTGACACCGTTTTATCATGGGACAGCGCTCTACGGAGTGTACGCCGACGATGTGTGCCATTTGGCAAATTACGAAGCGAATCATGACTATTTTCCGATCAACCGTTTGCACCAATCTACCTACGGAGGGCGCGAAGATTACGTTGTCGCATGGTCTTACCCGCCGGGAGAGAAATTCGACGACCTAATGCGGGATTTTGATCTCATCCACCAAACTAAGAATCTCAAGCTTTTTCAAAGGAAAAAGGCTGAAACTCCCGACTTGTCGATCTGGAGCGAAACCGCCGACAGCCGCCGAGTTATACGCTTTGACATGCAGCCGCCCGATGCACAAACGGCAGAAGGCTATCACGCTGTCCACAAGGACCTTGGTTACGTGAGCGGAAGATTTGGCTGGAAGACTCAGTCGCCGAATAATCACCACGGGGGTACTGCCGAACTCCCTTCGGACTACCGAGATTCTGTCTGGGATAGGCACGATGCGGCGTTCAAACTCGACCTTCCAAACGGAAACTATCGCGTCACCAACTTCTTCTGCTCGGCGGAAGATAAGGGGCATCAGGTGAATCTGCTCGCGAATGGAAAACGGATGATTAAGAAATTGATTATCCCGGCCGGGAATGAAATCGTTGAACACGCCTACGAGATTGACGTGACCGACGCGCATCTTACACAGGTTATCTTCAGACCGAACGAGCGTGTACCAAAAGCGGGGATGCACAACCACTGGGTCTGGAACGGATTCACAGTGGAACAGATTCTCGATTGAATGTGAGCTTTATCATACGACGAACACATACAGCGTCTAGGCAAATGGTTAGTAATACCGGGCGGCGGTAAGTCAACCCCCCTTGAAGGCACGACAGCTTAACATAGTAGACCGATCGAGTGAAGGTTGGAAGCAAATCCGTTTTCTTATAGACATGTTGCTCCGATGAAGCATACACTGAACGGCATTGTTATGGCTCTGTAAGTGTAGGGCCAATCATGCTCCGCACTCCGGAGGAGTGCAATGTCAGCAGCCAAGAGGTGTAAGTTTCTTCCGCTCCAGAGGAGCGGCATGTCGGAATGTTCGAGAAATAGTAAAGTAGCTAATTGTCATGGAATGCCGTCACAATAAGAGGGAAGGAAATTGCTACGCCATTCGGTCTTGAATATCAGAAGCAATTGCCAAGAATCTGACCTAGAAAATGATAGACTAAACAGCTACGCGACTTCTTCTAGTTGAAAGGCAAAAGGTGTTCTTCCCTCGGTGGAAATAACGTGCGTTCAGTTTTCGAAACCCTTAGTGCATGGGTCCGGAGGAATAATCTATGCTAAAACTGATGAATTGGAAATCCCTGTTCGTATTGTTGCTTATCCTGCATCTTCTACCAGTGTGGATCTTCACGTATTTCCCATCACAGGATGGACCCAGCCACATCTACAATGCCCTCACACTTAAGGAGTATCACAAGCACGAGAATTATACGATGCGTGATGTTTGGAAGCTAAACATCACTATCTTCCCAAATTGGCTGTCGCATCTCATGCTCGCTGCCTTCCTCTATGTCTTCCCGCCTATCGTTGCCGAAAAAGTGTTGCTTACCTTGGCAGTCGGCCTCGTTCCCATCTCGTTTTTCTATTTCCTGGATGGAGTTCACAAACGCGGTTTTGTCTTTGCTTGGCTCGGTTTTATTTTTTCTTACAACTATCTTCTCTTCATGGGCTTTTACAACTTTGCCTTGAGCACCTCTTTGTTCTTTTTCTGCTTCGGTTATTGGTGGCGGCACAAAGATGACATCCGGGTGAAGCATCTTGTAGTAATTTATGTTCTCGCCCTACTCACCTATCTTTCGCATATCGCCTCTTACGGTTTGCTGCTATTGGGAATGTCATTAGCGGCGGGTTGCCTCTGGGGAGGCGCTGCTATCGCTGGCGCTTGGTCTATCCGAAGAGATGGAGTGGCGCAAACAGCAGCGCAATTCTGGGCGGGACTGAAACCGCTAATACGGTTCGGACTCTACATGATACCGGTCTATTTCGTCTTAACGGACTACTACCTCAAGAGCCTAAGGGACCATCAACACGGTAGCCATAGAGGCATGGAGTGGATCAAGGATTACTTTTTGGGCGTTAAGTCCATCGTCTACTTCACCGATTGGCACATCGGAGTTCATCATGTGCTGCTCGCGATTTTGGGAATTGCTATACTCGTTTCGTTGGTTTATCGGATGGTCAGAAAGCAGTGGATATGCCGGAGCGACGTGTTTCTAGTCATCACTGTCGTTTTCACAGTCATGTTCATCAGAGCGCCGTGGGGGTTTGGTCCGGGAGGCTGGATCAACGACCGCATACATTTCTACATCCTACTAATGCTTGCTCCATGGTTTGTCGTCAACATGTGGAAATGGTTGCGACACGGATTTGCCGTGGCGCTGGTGGTCATCTGCCTGATCCATCTCGGGCGCACCACCTATGAGATCGCGCGGATCAACCCGGAGATCGCGGAGCTCGTGTCGGGAGCACGCCTAATCGAACCGCACACAACTTACACTGTGCGCGCCAAGGACTGGCGCAAGTCCGACTCATTTGGGAAACTTAAATACGTATCGCCGTTCGTCCATTCAACCGCGCTATACGGAGTATACGCAGACGATGCGTGCCATCTGGTGAATTACGAGGCAAATTTTGACTATTTTCCGATCAACCGATTGCATCATTCCGCCTACGGCGGGCGCGAGGACTACGTTGTTGTATGGGCACTTCCGCCCGAGGAAAACATTGACGACATCAGGAGAGATTTTGACCTCATCCACGAGACCAAGAATCTCAAACTCTTCCGGAGGAAACGGACGGAATCCTCCGACCTGCACATCTGGAGCGAGACCGAGGACGGGCGCAAGATAATTCGGTTCGACATGCAGCCTCCGGAGGGACAGACTGCTGATGGTTATCACGCTGTTCACAGGGATTTACGCTACGACAGGGGCAGATTCGGCTGGAAGACGCAATCGCCGCACAGCCATCACGGGGGCAATGCCGAACTTCCTCCTGACTACCGAGATTCCGTCTGGGATAGGCACGATGCCGCGTTCAAGCTCGATCTACCGAACGGGCGTTATCGCGTTACCAACTTGTTCTGCTCGGCGGAAGATAAGGGGCATCAGGTGAATCTGCTTGCGAATGGAAAGCGGATGATAAAGAAGCTGATTGTCCCGCCCGGGAACGAGACCGTCCAACATACCTACGAAATTGACGTGACCGAGGGGCATCTCACACAGGTGATTTATAGACCGAATGAGCGTCTGCCGGAAGCCGGTATGCACAACCACTGGGTATGGAATGGGTTCACCGTGGAACAGATTATTCAGTAATCGTCTTTTGAATCAAACTGTGCTGGTCCGCACGATTGAAAACACCGAATTATTGGAAGGGAACGATGAATATGGAAATTTGGGGCAGTTTCTTGAATCTCTTGTTTCTTTATTGGATTCATATCATTTTCGGACTGCTTTTCCTTGTTATGCTCCTAGTCATTGCCAATTTTTTAGACAAACGCGGTGCAGTCGAAACCTCACCGAAAACGGAAGCAGGCCACCCAAAGTTGGTGCGAATCACGCAAAGAAAAGTAGTTGCCGGTATCTGTGCCGGCTTTGCTTGGAAGTTCGGAGTACCTCGGTCGATTGTACGAGCACTTTGGTTATTAATGATGATTCCATTGTCAGGCACTCCCGTAATTGCATATTTTGCGTGCTGGGCATTAATGCCGAAAGCGAATAAATTGCCAGAACATTACGATACTCGAACCGACGGTTACTGACATTATCCATGGTTGTAGAAAATACGCCATTTTTTCCACAAGTTAGACCTCGTGCTCCTTATGCGTCCAAATTTTTAAATCTTTCCACAGCAGAGCACTTGACCGGAGATATTCTCCTCCCATCTTCTCGTAAAATTGCCGGTACGGATTATCCGAATACAGATTCACACCCATGCTACAAATTCCGTTTTCACGAAGCCACTCCACTACCAGTTCAAACAGGTGTGTCCCTATTCCTTGTCCCTGATAGTCTTTCAGAACATACATTGATTGAAGTTCGCTTTCCACGCCCCATTTGGTCGTATGGTGGCACGCCGCGAATCCGACCATGAGCCCGCCGTCAAACGCAGCATAGATAACCCTCGGATCCTTGGACTTGCGCGGACTCCGGGTTTTTTCGATGTACCCTTTCCACTTTACCAATAATTGATCGTAATCTAGTTCGTACTCCGGTGCCATGAATTCAATAACACCTACGAGTGACGCCTGTTTGCTTGCGGCCTCTGTTCGCGCGATCGCCTCGGCATCATGAATGGATGCTTCCCTATAGATGATCATTGACTTCCTAGTTTTCGCCTTAGGGTGTGCACTGCGCACCATCGCCAACCGCTCGCGATAGCAAGAGATTTTCCGAATTGACCAGACATGCCGTGCATCTTGGATCACCGAGCACAGGTTTGGTCGAGGCTCTCCACCTGGTACCCTCCCGTATTGAAGAGTACCACTCGTTCCGATTTATCAATCTGTCCGGCTTCTACCAGCTTAATTAATCCTGCCACGGTTGCGCCGCCTTCAGGACAGGCGAGGATACCCTCTTTCGTGCCAAGAATCTCCCTCGCAATCAGAATCTCTTCGTCGGTGACGGACGCCGCTATGCCGTCGCTACCCCGAATTGCGTCCAAGATTAGAAAATCGCCGACGGCCTGCGGCACACGCAATCCCGCCGCAACCGTATGCGCGTCTACCCAAGGCTCCGCCTCCGTATTCCTCGCTTCCCACGCCTTGACAATCGGAGCACAACCCGCAGCTTGCACCGAAATCATTCGCGGACGCTTGGCATCAATCCAGCCGATCTCTTCCAATTCCTGAAATCCTTTCCACATTCCCACAATTCCGGTACCGCCGCCTGTCGGATAGATAATGGCGTCCGGGAGTTCCCAATCAAATTGCTCTGCAAGTTCTAGCCCCATGGTTTTTTTACCTTCAACACGGTAAGGTTCTTTGAGCGTGGAGACATCGAACCAGTTTTCTTCCTCTTTCCGCTCGGCGACAATTTTCCCGGCATCCGTAATTAGGCCGTCAACGAGCGTGACCGATGCCCCTGCCAGCCGGCAGGTTTTCTGGTTGAACGCCGGAGTATCCTTCGGCATGAAGATATTCGCCTCCATCCCGGCTGCTGCCGCGTAGATTGATAGGGCTGTTGCTGCGTTGCCGGCGGATGGAATGGCTAACTTCGTCAAACCCAGTTCCTTTGCTTTGGACACCGCCATCGCCAGACCGCGCGCCTTGAAACTTCCCCCGGGGAGAGGTGATTCATCCTTCACCCAAAGCGCCTGCAACCCCAGCGAATCGCCCAGACGCCGTGCGCGGATAAGAGGCGTGATCACCTCGCCGAGTGAAACCGTGTGAGCGGGGTCGTTGAGCGGGAGCAGTTCTGAATATCGCCAAAACGAGGCGGTACGCTCCAAGAGAGCGGACTTGCTCCACGCTTTAGCAACTTTTTCCAAATCGTACCGTGCAAACAACGGTTTTGCGCAGGATGTGCACAGATTCTGTGGGCGTTCGTGACTGTGCGTTCGAGCACACTTGCTGCATTCAAGGTGGGTCAAGTAATTCACGGGATTTTCCATTCGCATGTCTCACGGAGGACTATGTTAGCTGCCATCGCCATTAAACTCATGCCACATTGCTGCGCTTGAGGGTATAAACTTGCGATTTCAGTTCTGCGTCTCAAAGTTGACGCTTCCTGATTATACCATGTCAACACTTGATTATCAATTTAGGTAAAATCGAATCGCCGAGCTACCGAATCTTCGGTTTTCCAATCGCGTAGCACCGTCTTTCATCGTTAGGTGAATTGCCATGTTCGTAGACTATTCAGCACATATTCACGGCGATTAGAGGAGCGTGTCAACGAAACCACAATCCGTTGGCATTACAGTGTTACGGTGAGTATAATATAAGCATTCGCGTCGCTGGTAACCAAGCATCAACCGTTCGTAAGATTAAAGGAGGGATACGGTTTGAAGAGCATCTTTCTCAAAGATATGGCATACCGCCGCACCCGAGTTGTGTTGACGGCGATTGGGATTACTGTCCTGATTTTGCTCATTCTTTTCCTCGGTGGAATTATGAACGGGATGCGCATTCAAGCCACGCAGTATGTCGAATCGACGGGCGCCGATATTTGGATTTCCGCCGAAGGTTCGGGGGGCGCGTTTATCGGCTTTTCGATGCTGATTGAAGAATATATGGCACAGCTAAACGTTGCGCCCGGTTTGGAACCGCACTCCGCATCTCCACTTGTATTCGCGCAGGCGCGTCCTATCATTCGAGGTAAACCGAGCAAAGCGATTGTCGTCGGCTATCAGTCCGGGAAACTCGGAGGTCCGGCTCACGCGCGTGAAGGTCGGATGTTTGCCAAGAGCAAGTTTGCGGGTTACAGCCCGGAGGCTGAGGTAGATCTAGAAGTGGTTGTCGATGAAAAAATGGGCCTTGAAATCGGGGAGCGAATTGTTATTGGCGGTAAAGAACTCAAAGTCGTCGGCAAAGTCGAGAGCCTTATGTTTGTGCTGGATACCCCCCTCCTATTCATGAACGTGCGCACTGCCCAAAATGTGTTGCTCGGGAACTATCCTCGCGTGAATATGATGATCGCCAAGAGCGGAAAAGGGGTTCCCCCGGAGAAAGTTGCCAAACAATTTGAGTATTCCCCGTTGAAAATCGAAGTGCGCACACTCCAACAGACAATTGACGACATTATCGACTACTATGTTGTCAGCCCAATGAGGGCAGTCACATTTTTGCGTGTGATGCTTTGGTTGGCGGCGGGCATCCTCGTCGGAATGATTACCTACGTGACAACCCTTGAAAAAACGCAGGAGATTGGTGTGTTGAAAGCTATCGGGGCATCCAATATGTACGTGATGCAGTTAATTCTCAAGCAGGTTGTTTTAATTTCAATCGTTGGCGTTTTGTGCGGACTGATCTTGTCATTTATATTTGCCGCTGTTGCTCCAATTTTTGTTTCGATCCATCTGCTTGAATCCATCATCGTAGCAGTGATCAGTTTTCTCGTGTGTTGCTTTAGCGGTTATCTCGCGGCGCGAAAGGCGGTTGCGGTTGACCCGATGCTCGCATTCAGAGGCGAGATTTGAGGGGAGAAGTCTGATGGGACTTGTAGTCGAAGGGAAGGGTTTAACCAAACGATTCGGTGAAGGCGAGGCGGGCGTGCTCGCTGTTAACAGCGTTGACATAGCCATACGGGAAGGCGAGTTAATAATGTTGATGGGAGACAGTGGTTGCGGGAAAACGACGCTAATCAGTCTGCTCGGTTGCATTCTCACCCCCAACGAGGGCGAACTGTGGATTGATGGGGATCAGATTAATCATCCCGACCAAGACCTTTCCGTTGTCCGCCGTGAGAAAATTGGTTTTGTCTTTCAACTCTTTCATCTTCTTCCGTATTTGACCGCGCTTGAGAATGTAATGGTCGCTATGGATCTCGCCGGCGAAAAAAACGATCAAGCCGAAAATCGCGCCGAGGAGTTGCTGACGCAGGTAGGATTGGGCGATCGGCTGGAACATCGTCCCGCACAGCTTTCCGGTGGTGAAAAACAGCGCGTCTCTTTCGCTCGCGCGCTCGCCAACAATCCCAAGATAGTATTCGCCGACGAACCTACCGCGAACCTGGATAGCCGCCAAAGCGAAAATCTCATGAGCCTCGTCCGAGAACTGAGACAAGAACACCGCACGACAATCGCAATCGTCACACACCACGAAGGATTGAAGAAGGATGCCGACCGGATCGTCCAGATGAAGGACGGTCGAATTGTGTCCGAATGAGTGAAATTAAAAACGAGTTTCAGTGTTACAGGAAACGCATACCTTCAACATGGACAAATCTTGAAATGGAGAAACGGTGAATCGAGGCATTTGTCACGCGGCTTGGATGGGGATATTGATAATCCTTTCCGCTTTTCTCGTCCGTGGACGAGCATCTGCCGAATTGTACGAAGGACCCCCGAATCTTGAGGAATTGGCAACGGGAAGTGGAGGGCTAACCGGAGGCGGCTTGTCATTCATCGATGGCGATCCTTTCGTTCGTTTCCAAATTCAGCCGGAGATCGGAATCGGCAAGGTCGGATTCGGACTCGGTTTTGTGTTACTTTATAATCCGGAGGCAGGAGAAGGCGAAAATCAGATACTTGCCGAAGATGCGGAGATGTGGGATAACCCCGGTACGATGCTGCGCGCCATTCGTTACGTTCGTTATGCGCAGCCACGCGACACTTTCTACGCGCGCCTCGGCGAATTGAGTTTTGTGACGATTGGGCGCGGCTTAATCATGTCCGGATATTCCAACTACGGCCGCCGCGGTATGAGAGTGAATCTCAGAACCGAATCGCGTAGAATAGGCGTCGAATCGGCAGTCAATGATTTGGTCAATCCGAGAATATTCGGGGGACGCCTATTTTTCCGACCGTTGCATGGGATCAACACGGCATCAATGCTCGGCGGATTGGAACTTGGCGCGACCTACCTGACCGACATCACGCCGGATATTATTCCCGATGACGAAACTCCCGGCGAAGATCATACCATAGACGAAGATCCATTAATTGCATTGAGCGTTGATGTTGGATTCCCGCTTATCGAGAATGACCTGTTCCGATTAGACCTTTACGATGAACTGGCGTTTCTCAACACCCAGCCAATCACCGAATATTCAATAGGTCCGGAAACCCCGTCCGGGAACGCAATCGGAATCGGATTCACGTTTCCCAGTTCGCTCTTCAAATTTGAGTACCGTACTTTCACCGAAGGGTTTATCCCGACGGTATTTGATTATTCCTACCAAGCTTCGGCTGTTGATTCTGTTCCCGTGTTCCTCGGGCTAAGTGAAGACCAGGACAAAGGGAAGGAAAGATACGGGTATTTCTCCATGTTTGCATGGCAGCCGATCCCGATGCTACATATATTTGGCGCATTCGAAGACTACAATATCAGCTATCCGAAGTTATATGCCGGTATCACCGAATCCGGAATAATTCAAAAGATGTCGTTCCGGGCATTCTATGGCAAGCGAGATCTCGGTGAACCCGACATCGGATATCCAGTAGCCCAAGACAGCGAGGATCCCAGTCTTCTCTCAGATCTGTTCCGACTTGATGATAAATCTGTGCTCATCGTGCGCGTGGAATACGAGTTGTATAGACCCGTCGTAGTGGCAATCGTCCGCGAGTACCGTTTCCGGCAGAGAGCAGGCGCGGATGGTTTGACCGACTTTGAGACTATCCAAAAAACCACGATCGAAGTAGGGCTTAATCTCCAGTTTTGAGATTTTTTGAGGAATACGAACGGTGTCCACGGCTCACGAGGTTTATACCATCCACCTTGCAATCACCATCGCAGCCAAGTCATTATTCTAGGACCAACCTTGCTTACCTACATCCTTCAGCGTTTGCTCTCGATGCTCCTTTCTCTTTTTGGAGTATCGCTGCTCGTATTCTTCATGGTTCATCTCATCCCCGGAGATGCGGCACTTGCGATCTTGGGTGAACGGGCAACCGAGGAGGCGTTGACGGAACTGCGGCAAGAGATGGGACTCGATAAACCCCTTTACCATCAATACGGCGCATTCCTATGGAACCTTGCCCATCTTGACCTAGGCAGATCGTTCAAGACAAGACAGCCGGTCGTTGATGAGATTAAACGTCATTTTCCCGCCACCGTCGAGTTGACAATCGCAGCCATGGTATTTGCCACTCTATTTGGCATGACTGCCGGCATAATTGCCGCCGTGAATCGTGGTAAATTCTGGGATTACGCCACGATGTTCGGCTCGCTTGCCGGTATCTCAATGCCGATCTTCTGGCTCGGATTGATGCTCATTCTCCTGTTTGGATATACTTTTCCAATCCTACCAAGTTCGCAACGACTGGACGCTGTCTTAGATCTTGATGTTCAGCACCGCACCCATTTTTACTTGATCGATACCCTACTTTCCGGGAATCTTACCGCGTTTCGCAGCGCGGTTTCGCACCTCATACTTCCCGCTATCACACTTGGAACCGTTCCGTTGGCGATTATCGCGCGCATGACGCGGTCGAGCTTGCTTGAGGTGCTAAACCAACCGTACATCGTGACTGCCCGCGCAAAGGGGCTTCCCGAGAGATCCGTTATTCTCAAACACGGACTAAAAAATAGTATGATTTCCGTGTTGACAATTATCGGTCTACAGTTCGGATATCTGATGAGTGGCGCCATACTTACGGAACATATTTTTTCATGGCCCGGTCTGGGATCGTGGTTACGAGCCTCCGTCGAGGCTCGGGATATTCGTCCGATTCAGGGCGGGGTGCTCTTCGTGGCTGCCGTGTTTATGACGGTGAACTTAGTGGTAGACTTGCTCTACACCTATTTTGATCCGCGAATTAGGATGGGGGAAAACGCGTGAACAATCGTGGACGAGGGATTTTAAGGAGATCGGCAAGCCACAAATCTGCCGTGGTGGGCGCTTCCATATTGCTCTTTTTCGCGATCTTGGCGGTTTTTGCTCCATTGATTGCCACTCACGACCCTCGCGAAGCCGATGTTTCGGCACGACTTAAGGGATGGTCAGCGGATCACTACTTCGGAACGGATGGGGTCGGGAGAGACATATTTAGCCGCATCGTTTACGGCTCGCAAGTGTCGCTCAAGGTTGGCATAATTGCAATGACACTGTCAATTTCCGCCGGTGCACTTTTGGGAATACTGGCGGGGTATTACGGTGGTTGGCTTGACAATGTTATCATGCGCCTCATGGATATGATGCTTCCCTTGCCGAGTATTCTTCTGGCGATGGTAATCGTAGCCATACTGGGCACAAGTCTGACCAATGCAATAATCGCCGTGTCGATTGTGTACATTCCTCAGTACGCACGCATATTGCGCGCTGCCGTCCTAAAGATACGCGAACAGGATTATGTAACCGCGGCACGGGTCATCGGCGCTAGCGACTTTCGGATTCTATGGAACGCAATCCTACCCAACTGCGTAGCGCCATTGATTGTCCAAGCGACGCTCGGCATGGGCGAGGCGATCCTTATTGCGGCTGGGCTCAGCTTTCTGGGTCTCGGCGCCGAAGTCGGCGAACCCGAGTGGGGGGCAATGTTGAATGAGAATCGTCAACTCATTCGCCGCGCTCCTTGGACGGTGATGACACCGGGTATCGCCATATTCCTCACTGTTTTGGGATTCAATTTACTCGGTGATGCCTTGCGTGATGTTCTAGACCCCCAGCTCAAGCGGTAAGGCGAAATAGAATGGCTCTTATCCGTATGGCGATGCACTGTGCGGCTATGATTGAAGGAGCAATTCCTAATCGAAATGGGATGAAACGAGAGGGTTAAGAAATGGATAATGTGTGCAGATGAATAGTCCTGAGATTCCAAACGAGCAACCGAATGCCAAAATGATTGCCTTCGCGCTGATGTTTGCGGTGCTTTGGGGCGGCAACTCGGTATCGATTAAAATTGGACTGCAAGGGGTACCGCCGCTTGCACTCGCTGGGTTTCGGTTCCTGCTCGCGCTCGCGGCGGTAACGGCGTGGTCTATCAGCCAACGTGTATCCATCCGTCCGAACCGCGGAGAGTTGGGCCCGCTATTCCTATTGGGGATAGCATTCGTCATGCAAATTATCACTCTCAATGTCGGCACACAGTTAACAACCGCGGCGCGTTCGACAATCATGATAAACTTTTTTCCGTTCTTCACGGCGCTTTTCGCGCATTTTTGGGTGCCCGGCGACCGATTGTCGTTTTTGAAAGTCGCGGGAATCGGGCTGGCATTTTGCGGCGTTTTCATCACTTTTGTCCCAGCCTTTCAACTTGATTCTTACTCTTATCTCGTGGGCGATCTGTTCGTTTTGATCAGTGCAAGCCTTCTCGGGCTTCGAACGGTTGTCACTAAGCGTCTAATACAGTCAATCCACCCATATCGGTTGCTCATCTGGTTGATGATTTTTAGCTTGCCCTGCTTCTTTGGATCGAGTCTAATCCTGGAGGATCAGTCCAGCTACGCATTTACGCCTGTGGTGATTGCCGCCATTCTGTATCAAGGACTTATCGTCGGTGCATTCTGTTTTGTCGGCTGGACATCCATTCTGAAGAAACATAGCCCGAGTAAATTGGTGGTTTTCGCCTTTGCAACACCGATCTCGGGAATCATCTTCAGCCACCTATTACTGGGAGACGAACTCGGATTAAGTCTGATCGCCGGTGCCGTACTAATCGCATTCGGCATCTATTTGGTCAACAAACGGTGATACAACCGCAAAATCAATAGGCACGAGTGGAGAATTGTGGATGCGTTAAATTTTCATTGCAGGATTTGGAATACCGAACGAGAAACTTATGGCACGCCTTTCACCGTTTGCGATAGGCATTTGCAGCAGATTCGGGAATCCCTCGCGGTGAACTTTGCCCCTTGCTGGATTGAACAGATTAAGCGGACCGATGACGTTTGTGAGGATTGCATTGCGGAGGAAGAGGAAGATAGTTAAAGGCTATTTACCGAAGCGCTACGAGGAGACGATTTGATGACCCGACACACAGAGTGGAGAGACCCATAGATCTGGTTCTGTTGACATTTCACGGTCACCAGATGATGCATGGGTCGGAAAGATAAAAGGGGAACCAACCCCTCCGGCAGGTATGCATCGGCGTACCCAGGGGGCCGGATTCCCAACCCGTTGGGCGAGGGGGATATATGTCGGGATTTACTATCGCGTGAGAATCTCTATGGGAGTTCTATCGCACTTACTCTTCATTCGCTTAATCTCCTACAAACCTTCGGTGCACAATTGCGCAAAATTAACCGATGCTGAGTATAAATGCCGAAAGAACTAGAAAATCGAGGACGATCTGCAGGCGGCGAATTGGCAACGTATGAGACATCAGCGACGGATCCAAATGTCCAGCGTCGCCAGTGCGAAATGCGGGATGGACAATTACACCCGACTTTGATAGAATGAGACTGGAATCTGAGTTCGCGTACAGCACCTCATTGCACAATGCGAAAAATATAGTGCAACTGGAGAAGTGGACACTAGGGGTGTTGACATTTAAGTAAGGCGTGTCCATAATTCGCCGATAAGTCCCTATCGTAGGGGCGAGGTTCCCTCGCCCAACGGGTTGGGAAACCCAACCACCAACTGAGCGAATAGATCAAGTGACTGAATAAAGAACGCGATAGTGATCTTAAGGCGGTAGAGATCCCCTGCGGAAATTGATCCAATGTACGGGCAACCCTTGTCGTTGCCCGGCATACTGCCTCAAGTGAAATCAATATTGGCTTAATTTTCAAATGTCAACAGAACCTAGGCATTTCTAGCTCGGTGTAGATTTTAAATACAGAAATCCCTAAAATGAAAATAAAACAGATACGCGCGGTATCCGTCAAGATTCCCGATTCGCCTCCAAAGTCGAAGGCGTGGCGTCCCGGTTGGAACGAACGCGCCCCGCGGGCATTTCCGATCAACAAATACGTTGAATTCTCCGGATTTCACGCAACTACGCCCGGCTCCAAACTCAACACGCCGGTTTGGGTACAAGTGATGGCGGACGATGGAACGTGGGGGTTGGGAAGATGCGGTTTCGGAGCCCCGGTAGCCGCGTTGATAGACTCGCATTTCGCACCGTTGCTCGAAGGGCGCGACCCGATGGCGCTCGAACTACTAAACGACCTCATGTGGCGTTCCACGCAACTCTTCGGCGCAAGCGGAATCGCTTCTATAGCACAGTCCGGCGTCGATTTGGCTCTGTGGGATTTGAAGGGAAAGCTGCTCAAACAGCCGGTGTATACACTGCTCGGCGGCCCGTCGCGAGAAAAGGTGGCGCTATACTCTACCTCCGACGACCTCGATTGGTCGAAAGAGTTGGGGTTCAGAGCGTTCAAAGTCAGCAATCCCGTGACTTATGAGATGGGTACTGAAGGGTTGGGCGCGTTGGAGGAGAAAATCGCGAAGGCACGGGAGGAGGTCGGACCAAACGCCGAATTGATGTTTAACCCGGTGATGTCCTTCAATGTCGAATTTACGCTTCGATTGGCTGATCGGTTGAGACCGTACGGGTTGCGCTGGTTGGAAGAACCTTTGATTCCAACCGATCTGGAAGGCCATATCGAACTGAAACGCGCCATTACATGGATCCCTCTTGCCACGGGAGAACATCATCACAGGCGCCAACCGTTCCGACAGCTAATTGAGAATCGCGCGGTGGATATCGTGCAGCCCGATATAGAGTGGTGCGGCGGGTTGTCCGAAGCTATCAAGATCTACACCATTGCGGAAGCCGCGGGCATTAGTACAATCCCGCATACGGGAGCCGGTACGCCTTGGGGGCAGCACTTCGGAATCGCTATGCCCGAATCGCCCATGGCAGAGTTCTGGATGGGTTCCGATCCGGGTATTCCGCTTGACGAAGTATGTCCGATTCCGGGAATGCCGATGCCCGTGAACGGCGATGTGATTCCTTCGGATGCGCCGGGCTTTGGCATGGAGATTGCCGCGGATTGGATTGAACCTTATCGTACGGGTGCGTAAACCGAATCCGAGGGAATAAGGAATGTCCGCAAGAAGAATCCCTTACGGTCTCGGCGCATACCGGAGTATGAGGCAACCGCTCGTAATTCACACACTCTATTTCAATCTTTGATACAAAGGAAGTACCCAATGCAATTCGACACTATCATCCAAGGGGGAACAGTTGTCGACGGCACTGGTAAACGGCCGCCGTTTGCGGCAGATATCGGGATCGTTCAGGACGAAATTACCGCCATCGGCGAACTTGACGACGCACAAGCAAGCCGGACAATTGATGCACGGGGCAAAGCTGTCAGTCCGGGGTTCATTGACGTTCACATTCATTCCGAGATTGCTTTGTTGGGCGGAAGGGACCAGATGGGAAGTGTTCGTCAGGGGGTCACGACGCAACTGAGCGCACCCGACGGTTTCGGATGGGCGCCGCTGCCTCCGAAGCTGATTAAGGAGCTATGGCACTACACTCAATTTGCGTACGGGGACGCGGAACTCTCCTTCGATTGGGAGTGCGCCGAGGATTATCTGAGTATTTTCACGGGGCGAATTCCCGCGAACCTTTATCCACAGGTGCCTCACTGTGCCGTGCGATTGGAGGCAATGGGCTGGGCGCCGCGGACGGCAACCGACGCGGAGTTGGCGCGCATGGAGGAAACTACGCGCGAATGGTTGGAGGCGGGAGCGGGATGTCTCTGTCTGGGGCTTGACTATCAACCGAGCGCAAACGCAGACCTTAGGGAACTTGCGACACTGTCAAAACTTGCCGACTCCTACGGCGCGATATATGCCGCACATATCCGTTACCAGCAGGTTGGTCGAAAGAAAGCGTGGGAAGAGACTATCGAATTGGCGAAGCAATCCGGGATTCCGGTTCATATTTCGCATGAGCGCGTCGATGAGGAATCCGCGGAATTGCTGGATCGTGTGGATCGGGAAGATATTGACCTGACCTTTGAATCCTATCTCTACCCGGCGGGAATGACACACCTCGCGATGATGTTGCCGTTAAGATTTCAGGACGGAAACGTGGAAGAACGCATGGAGATTTTGAAGCGGCCTGAAACACGAGAAGCATCCCTACCCCACCTCCAGAAAAGCTTGGGCGAGCGCGGCGATCAGATTGTTGGTTATACGGCGTCCGGTCGATATATCGGTATGACACTCGCGGAGGCTGCCGAGAGCGAGAATAAGCCGTGGGTTGAATTTGCTTACGATTTGACGGTTGAAGAAAACGGGGTAGAGACGCTCATCTTCCCGTGGCAGACGCCGCGTGAAAAATTTCAGTCGACTCTCGATCAGACCGCGGTGCATCCCCGAATGATGATTGCGAGCGATGGAGTCTATAACATACCGCACCCGCATCCTCGCGGTTACGGCTGTTTTGTGCAGTATCTTGGGCGCTACGTGCGTGAACGGAAGCTGGTTTCACTGGAGGAAGCCGTCTACAAGATGAGCGGCTTTCCGGCAGAACGCTTCGGGATATCAGACCGTGGAAGGATTGCCAAAGGATTGGCGGCGGACGTGGTTGTCTTCGATCCGGAAACCGTTTCAGACCGATCAACTTGGAAGAACCCGACGGAGCCTCCCGTCGGCGTGGAGTGGGTATTGGTCAACGGCGTGCAGGTCGTGGAAGAGGGCAGCCTAACCGGCGCCTTGCCGGGGCGTGTTTTGAGGCATGAGTTTTGAACGGTGCACCATGCTGAGTGGAAAAGTACTCCTATACCGTTCCGACCGGGGGGAATTGTACTGAAAGCCCGAAAGGGCTAGGAAGCGTAAAGACGCTTCTTGATAGCGTGCCATTATCCCTGTCGGAATAATTCTTTCAGCAAGCAACACTTTCTAGCCGGAGTCCCTTTCCTCGATCCAGAGGATCGAAATGTTAATAGAACGCGACATGTCCAGATTCCCGCACTCCAGCGGAGTGCTATGTCAATAGAACACGATTCCTCCTCGCGTCTGCACTCCAGCGGAGTGCAATGTCGAGTGTTACTTGAGAGCCTTGTAACGGACTGGGCACAGTCTTGTGTTTATAAAACCTGCGCAGTTTAGATTGTAGGGAACGCAGATCTCCGTTCCCTACGAGAGTTTCGCTTACGATAAGAGATTGACGATCTGGGAAAGACTGAATCGATGGCACAACCGAATGTACTGCTTATCTGCGCCGATCATTGGCCTGGACCGCTGCTCGGGACTATGGGACATGAGCGGATTCTGACACCTACGCTCAACGAACTTGCGAACAACGGTGTCTGTTTTACGCGAGCCTACACCACGACGCCAACCTGTATCCCGGCGCGGCGAGCGCTGATGACCGGAACTACAGCCAAAACTCACGGGGACAGGGTCTTCAACGAACACCTTCCGATGGATCCCAAACTGCCGACGATGCCGCAGACATTCCGAAATGCGGGTTATCAGGCCTACGCGGTGGGAAAGCTTCACGTATACCCGCAACGCAATCGTATCGGTTTCGACGAGGTCATTCTCTGCGAGGAGGGGAGGCATCAATTCGGCGGCGTGGAGGACGATTTTGAGCGATTTCTGAAGCGGGAAGGCTACGCAGGACACGAATTTGCCCACGGGATGAGCAGCAACGAATACTCGACGCGTCCGTGGCACTTACCCGAGCACTGCCATCCGACCAACTGGACCACGCGTGAAATGTGTTACACCATCCAGCGCCGCGATCCCACGCGCCCGGCCTTCTGGTACTGCTCGTACATCACACCCCATCCTCCCGTGACTCCGCCGCGCGACTATTTTGAGATATACAAACAGCTTGGCGTTGATGAACCCGTGATCGGCGACTGGGCAAATGATTTCGACAAGCTGCCCTACGCGCTCAAGTTGCATATCGACAGAATCTCAGCGCCGAACCCCACCGAAACAATGCTGGCGCGTATGGGATTCTACGCGCAGTGCACCTATATCGACCACCAGATTCGGCTCATGATTGGAACGCTGCGTGAGGAGGGTATACTGGACGATACAATCATTATGCTAGTATCGGATCATGGCGACATGCTCGGCAATCACAATCTGTGGGCGAAACCGCCGCTGTTTGAGTGGTCCGCGAGAATTCCGATGATTCTTATGCCAACAGCCGATTGCCATCGCATCGGACACCATCGGAGGGATGATCGGCTAGCGGAACTACGCGATGTAATGCCCACGCTGTTGGACCTGTGCGGCATTCCGATACCGGAGACGGTAGAGGGATATTCTCTGGCATCGAACGAGGAACGCGATCATCTCTACTGCGAACATCATGAAGATGACAAAGCGATGCGTATGATTCGATCAGAGCAGTACAAACTAATCTGGTATCCGACCGGCAACCGCGTTCAACTCTTCGACCTCGAAAAAGATCCGCAGGAGATGTACGACCTCTCCGGTTTTCCCAAGTATGCGGATGTGCGAGAGCGCTTAACCGGTCTGTTAATCCAAAACCTCTACGGGCGGGATCTTGAGTGGGTTAAAGATGGGCGGCTCGTGGGGGAACCGGACAAAACGTTTGCGCCTTCGCCAAATCGCGGCTTGGCTAACCAACGAGGCTGGCGATGAATCAGGTTCTAAAAGAGCACGGTAAATACAAGGTATCGGTTGAGATTCTAGAAAATGTCAGCGTTGGGAGTTATAGCTCACATTGGAAATAAGATAGAAGCTGGTCATGTAGGGTACGGCGCGCGTGAAAGAGATGAGCCTTGACTGTGCCAATGGAACGGCCAAGTTGGTGGGCAATGGCTTTCAATGGCAAATCTTCTTTGTAGCGCATAACAAACACGGTGCGCTGGTTGGGAGTCAATGCGGGTAACGCAGCGTGTAGTTGCTGATGAAACTCATCTCTTTCAAGCGACGCCAACGGATTGGCGGGGGTGCGGTAGAACGTTTCTTCGCAAAAAGGCTCATCGACGAGCACATGATGTTTAGACTGGCGACGCATGTGGTCGATGCAGCGGTTGACCGCGATGCGGTAGATCCAACTGTAGAACTGGGAGGCGAGTTTAAAGGTGTTTAGGTGTTGGTAGGCTTTGAGGAACACCTCTTGTGTGAGGTCGAGCGCGTCCTCGGGGTTGGAAACGACAGAGAGAATTACGCCGTGGATGCGAGAGTAGTGGCGGTGATAAAGCAAATTGAAACCGCTCAGGTTGCCCGATTGGAAGGTGGCAATTAACTGGGAATCCGGAAGGTCGGACGGTAAGGTTGGAGACATGAGCAAGGAAAATGGAACGCCCACAAATCATAAAGACCTGTGGGCGGCACGAAGCAAGGGGGCTAGTTAGAGTCTTGAGCGGAAATATACTGGTAGTTACCATTTGAATCATAACCAGAAGTGGCAAAATAAGCAAGGCCAGAGGCTGTGTAACTTCCCGAGTCACTAGCCCCAACGGAGACATAATTAGCCGAAAAATGCTGGGTATCATGCCCGACATGATTGTTGCCGCTTACGTCAGCATGTGCGGAGGCAACTCCGTTTACAAGCCCATTGTTACTTCCGCTAGCCGACGCATCATTCCAAGCCTTTAATACGCCGTC
>JAJDTR010000089.1 GCA_022827055.1 Candidatus Poribacteria bacterium
ATCTATATGTAGGCACGATGGCGGACGGAACACCAATTCGGCTGCCGATCGTGTTGATAAACGGCAGCCAGAACCAGCCCGGAAAGACACTCTACATTCAATCTATCAGTGACGGCGATGAACTGAACGGTATCGCAGTCATGCACGCGCTGTTACGTGAAATCCAACCCGATAGTCTGAGCGGCAAAATTATTGCCGTGCCCATCGTGAATTTTCACGCCTTCCATGCCAGGCAGGCATTTAGTCCGATCGACAACATGAAAATGAACCGATGTTTCCCTGGCAAGAAGCTTGGCACGTCGAGCGAAAGAATCGCACATCGTCTCTTTAGCGCCGCCATCTCTCAGTCGCACTATTGCATCGACCTGCATCAGGGCGGAATTCATCCAATGATTGATGAGGTCCGGGTTCGCGTGGGCAGCAGACATCAAAAATATAAGGCTTGTCTTGAATTAGCACGCGTTTTTGGTATCGGGTATATTCTTGATCAAAAGGGACCTGAAGGGCAACTCGCTCAAGCTGCCCCGCACCAAGGGATTCCAACAATTAATCCAGAGCTCGGCGGCTGCATGGGTTGGGACGAAGGTAGTATTGCGAAAGGGATACACGGCGTACGTAATGTCTTGAGATTCTACGGATTTACTGATGGCAATCCCGAATTGCCGAAAAGACAGATTGTTGTGAACAAATTGATTTCAGTGCTGAGCGACGAAGGTGGTTTTATTGATTACAAGGTAAAACTTTACGATGAAGTGGAACGACATCAACCGGTTGCCGAAGTCCGCGATGTGTTTGGAAATGTACGAGACGAAATTTGCGCACCGGAGACCGGAATATTCTGGTCACACCCGGCATATCCGATGGCGGTGACCGGAGGCGTCATTGGCAAAATCGGAGTTCCAATTGACAATGTTTGAAGTTTGAATTGTGAGTTTTTCTAAATCCATGATTTTCATATATGGTTGTTGTATCGGCTCGAGTGGCTAGTTCCGGGCACACACTCCGGTGGGGTATTACGTCGAAACATACAGTGACCCGTGAGGAGGTTCTATAGTAAACTTGATTGGAATTTCAGCGTCTTTAATTACGACTTCACTACATTCTTGGAACGGGGGAAATAGAATTCGGATGCAACAATTTTGTACAGTCAAACTTGCGGTACTTTGCCTAGTCCTTATTTCAACGGCAAATCTCAATGAATCGGATGCTGATTGGCCCGCTTGGCGGGGCCCGACTCAAGACGGTGCTTCCTCGGAGACGGGTTTAGTTTCAACATGGTCGCAGGACGGCGAAAACCTGATTTGGAAGGCGGATTTCATTGGTAGGTCTACGCCTATCGTTCTAAACAAACGTGTGTATGTTATTGGTCGAGTTGGGGAAGATATTACGGAGCAGGAGAGGGTTGTCTGTTTCGACGCCGGAACGGGGGAACTGCTGTGGGAACATCGATTCAACGTCTTTCATAGCACGATTCCGTTTAACCGCCTAGGTTGGACAAGTTTGACCGGTGACCCTGAAACGGGGAATATTTACGCCCATACCATAAGCGGAGTGTTTGCCTGTTTCGACAGTAAGGGCAAGATTATCTGGTCGCGCTCCTTGACGGAGGAGTTTGGTCGTTTTACAGGCTACGGCGGACGTGTTGTCACACCTGTGGTTGACAGAGACCTTGTAATTCTGAGTTTTCTCAACACGAGTTGGGGAAGCCAGGCAGCAATGCGCCACCGGTATTTCGCTTTTGACAAGCGAACTGGCGATGTGATGTGGACGACGACCCCCGGCGGGCGACCAAAAGACACAACCTATCCCGTCGGCGTGGTTGCCGAGATCGAAGGGCGTCGTTTGCTGATTGACGGCAATTCGGATGGTCATGTGTATGCAATGGACGTGGCAACGGGTGAAAGAGTGTGGGGGTTCCAGGTGAGTCAAGGGCCGCTCAACGCTTCGGTGGTGGTAGATGGAACGCGGGTCTATGCAAGCCACAATCGGGAGAACACGGATACGACGGTCATGGGACGTGTTGTTTGCATTGATGGAACTGGCATGGGTGATGTTACCAAATCGCATGAAGTCTGGCGTGTCGATGGCATTGAGGCCGGTTATAGTTCTCCGGCGCTGCACGATGGACGCCTCTACGTAGTAGATAGCGCGGCAAACCTGCATTGTCTGAACGGCGAAACAGGTCAAGTCCACTGGACACACAGTCTCGGCACGGTTGGCAAAGGGTCGCCTGTCGTGGCGGATGGGAAAATTTACGTTACTGAAGTCAATGGCCATTTCCATATCTTGCGTCCGGGTGAGGACGAATGTACGTCGCTTGATACGGAGCAGATTGAATGGGACTCAGGTCGTTACGCGGAGATTTACGGTTCCCCGGCTATAGCCTATGGCCGAACCTACTTTACCGCGGAAAATGGAATTTACTGCTTGGGAGACAAGGAGTCTAAATCGGCAACCCTTTCGAATTCAGAAGTGCCGGGAGCGGGAGCACATCTGCCAACCAAACCCGATACTGCCAGAAGTAGTGCCACCCCGGCCACAGTCCGAATCGTTCCCGCAGAGGTCTTGAGCCACCCTGGGAGCACAGTTCAATTCGCCGCTCGCGTCTTTGATGAGAATGGTCACTTTTTGGAAGCGGGAGGCGGCACATGGACACTCGACGGGTTGACGGGCTCGATTGATAACAGTGGGAGGTTGACACTGAATACGGGTGACGCGGGACAAGCGGGCACTGTGTCTGTTCAAATTGGTGAGATGCAAAGTTCTGCACGTGTACGCGTCGTTCCCGACTTGCCGTGGCATGAGGATTTTGAATCAATTGCTGAAGGCAAACATCCCCCGCATTGGATTCGAGCAACGAACCGATACGCTGTCAGAGAGATTAGCGGGAACAAAGTTCTTGTAAAACCGCCAGCACGCCGAGGGTTACACAGATCTAATGTTTATATCGGTTCTCCAAACATGAGTGATTACACGGTTCAAGTTGATTTGATGGGAACCAAACCCAAGCGGAATCTTCCTGACATGGGACTCATCGCGAATCGCTATACGTTGGAGATGCAAGGCAATCATCAGCGGCTTCAAGTCCTGTCTTGGCGCTCAGACCTTCGTATGGCGAAATGGGTTGACCTCAAATGGGAAGCCAATATTTGGTACACCATGAAAATGACGGTCGAACTCGTCAATGATAAAGCGATTGTCAAAGGGAAGGTTTGGCAAAAAGACACGCCCGAACCCGACGAATGGACGATTACAATCGAGGATCCGCTACCGAACCGTGAAGGAAGTCCGGGCATTTACGGTTATTCGCCCGCCGAGATATATTATGACAACCTGAGAGTTTGGGAGAATTGAGGACATACTCGCTGTCCTAATTCGAAATGGTTCTATAAGATTTTAGGAATTTGATTTTAATGATAAAGGAATGATAAATGCTTAAGATACAAGACTTAATCGCCGGAATTATTGCGCTTATCTTCGTATGTGTACTTGTGTTTCCGGTCACTGTGTCCTCCGAGCGCACGGAAAACACAGCAATGTGGGGATTCACGCCTTCGCGCAATCTAGTTTCCGACGAGACCGGTCTACCCGAAAAATGGAATCCTAAGTCCGGGGAGAACATCAAATGGAAAGCAGAGTTGGGATCACAATCCTATGCGGGCCCCGTTATTATAGGTGGCAAAGTTTTTGTAGGAACTAATAATCAAGGTCTACGCAATCCCAAACTCACTGGTGATCGCGGCGTTATCATGGCGTTCAACGAGGTCGATGGCGCATTTTTATGGCAATCGACGCACACCAAACTGCCCGCAGGCAGAGTAAACGATTGGCCGCAACAGGGGATTTGCTCCACTCCTTTCATCGAAGGAAATCGACTCTATTACATATCAAACCGCTGTGAAGTGGTGTGTATTGATACAGAAGGATTCAGGGATGGCGAGAATGATGGGCCATTTACAGATGAAACCGATACGACCGAGATCGATGGCGATATTATATGGAAATACGATATGATGGAGGAGCTTGATGTTTTTCCTCATAATCTTGCCACGTGCTCACCGGTTGGCGCCGGAGATTTGCTCTTCGTTATTACGGCCAATGGCGTTGATGAAGGTCACATTCACATTCCGTCGCCGTTTGCCCCGAGTTTCATAGCAGTGAACAAAAACACGGGCGAGCTAGCGTGGGAAAGCGATTTGCCCGGCGAAGATATCCTTCATGGTCAATGGTCCAATCCAGCATACGCGGAAATTAACGGAGTGCCTCAGGTCATACTTCCCGGCGGTGACGGTTGGGTGTATTCTCTGGAGCCGGAGACGGGAAAGCTTATCTGGAAATTTGATTGCAATCCCAAAGACTCCGTTTGGGAGTTGGGGGGAAGAGGGACTCGAAACGCCATTATTTCGACTCCTGTTATCTACAATGACAGGGTTTATGTCGGCGTCGGACAAGACCCGGAGCACGGAGAGGGGGTCGGTCACCTTTGGGCAATTGATGCTACGGGCAGCGGTGATGTCACTACAACAGCCGACGTTTGGCATTTTGGGGACGAAAATTACAATCGTACGATATCTACCGTGGCGATTCACGACGGGTTGCTGTACGCGGCGGACTTGAGTGGTTTTTTCTACTGCCTTAATGCCGAGACGGGTGAACACTATTGGACCTATGATACGTATGCTGCAATTTGGGGCTCCCCGTTCGTAGCTGACGGAAAGGTATACATCGGCGACGAGGACGGAGATGTTTCCGTTTTCAGCACAGGCAAACAGATGGAGCTAATCTACGAGGTGAATATGGGTAGTGCGGTTTACACGACACCTGTGGCGAATGACAAGGTGCTGTACATTGTGAGTCGAAACACACTTTTTGCGATTGCCGAGAAGTAGAGGGAAAACTCACATCAAACACGCCTTCGTTTAATACACTGAACCGCTTTGAAAGTTACTCGAAGATGAGGACTATCTAGCAATCATTGGATTTCGTCGCGCAGTTTCAAATTTTCGTGGCGGATGCCTCTTTATCAATATGGCTGAGTTTGATGGACTGATTGGAATGGCTAACACTTGAGAAAGAACCTCAGATTCTAGAAATTTAAGCATGAATGCGCCGAACGCAAGTGGTGACGATGCCCCGGTCAGTCAGATATAGAACCTATTTTGATGAAGCGTGGAAAAAGATAATTGAGCGATTCTTTCCACAGTTTCTCCTTTTCTTTGTTCCAAAACTATACGAAGATGTGGATTTCTCGCAGCCCTTCACCTTTTTAGATAAAGAGATGGAGCAACTTTCAAAAAAGGGAATGAAAAGATCCAAAATTGTCGATAAATTGGTGAAAATCTATCTAAAAGATGGAAGCGAACAATGGCTGTTAGTTCATATTGAAGTACAAGGCGACGAAGACGAAAATTTTTCGTTGAGAATGTTCCGCTACTTCTATCGAATCTTTGACCGGTACGGTAAACCAATAGTGAGTATGGCAATTGTTACCGGTCCGGAAAATTGGAAGCCATCACGAAAATACGAACTCAAGTTTTATAACAGCGGGGTTGAATTTCAGTATCTGATGTCAACGCTCATGGATTATGAGCGAGATAAACTTTTGACAGATGATAACCCGATGGCAATTGTAGTTTTAGCAGCCCAAGACAGTGAGCGGCTGAGACGACGGTATCGAGCACGATACGATGTCAAATGGCACCTGATACGAATGTTGTATCAACGAAATTATACTCGTCTAGAGATTCTGGATCTGTTTGATTTTATTGATTGGGTTTTGCAATTGAGTGATAAAGATGAAGAGCGTCTGTGCGAAGAAATCAACAAATTAGAGGAGGCGAACCAAATGCCATACATTACAAGTGTAGAGCGAATTGGAATTCAGAAAGGATTGCAACAAGGACTGCAACAGGGATTGCAACAGGGAGCTCTGGGGGAAAGTCAGCAACTGATTATTGAAACACTTGATGAACGGTTTGGCGCTGTTCCGTCTTTCATTTCTGATGCCATCCTACAGATTCGAGATCACAACCAACTCCGAGCCCTGCACCGTCGGGCAATTCGAAGTACATCAATTGAAGAATTCCGACAGAAACTGAATAACAATTGAACATGCCCGATTGCCCCTATTTTTTAGGCAATATCAAACTCTAACACAGTTATGGAGATCTTAAGTCAATCTCTTCTTCACAGCGTCGAAAAGGCACGTGTTCAACTTGATTCTCATGTCCGTGAAATCATCGACTGGCATTTCAGCCCAGACACGGGTTGTCCGTTTTGGTTGGAGTTTGCGGCTAAACTCGAATTTGACCCGCGAAAGGAAATCGGGGGTTACGACGACTTAAGATTACTCGGACATTTTCAAGACGAGTGGTTACGCGGCGGACCCGTCCGTCGCTGGGTGCCGAAAGCGTATGCAGATGAACCGGTTTATGTGTTTGAAACGGGTGGGTCTACCGGGATTCCAAAGTCTCGTATTAGTGTCCGTGATTTTCAGATTGACTACGAAATCTACAGCGAAACACTTTCGGACTCGAGTTTTCCCCGTGGTAGTGATTGGCTGATGCTTGGACCTACGGGGCCCCGGCGGTTGCGCCTCGCTGTCGAGCATCTGGCGCAGCATCGAGGGGGAATTTGTTTTCTCGTCGATTTGGATCCACGATGGGTGAACAAACTCATCAAGTACGGGAAACATCAAGAACTAGACGCATACAAGAGCCATGTAATCGATCAAGCGCTGAACATTTTGCGAGCACACGAGACAATTCAGTGTCTCTTCACGACGCCAAAACTGCTTGAGGCGCTCTGCGAAAAAATTTCATTAAAAAAGGCGGGGATTCGGGGCATTTTTTGCGGTGGAACCGAGATGAACGCTCAATTTCACCGCTTCGCGCGGGAGGAATTGGTTCCAGGGATAGATTTTATTCCCACCTATGGAAATACTCTGATGGGGTTAGCGTGTTGCAAACCGTTTAATCTCGCCGACAACTACGCGATTATCTATTATCCACCTCAGCCGCGCGCAGTTATTGAATTGGTCAACCCTGAAAACACGGAAGAATCCGTTGACTACGGTGAAACAGGACGGGTCATGTTGACCACGCTCACGAAGGAATTTTTTATGCCGCGCTTCCTCGAAAGAGACGAGGCGGAACGAGCAAAGCCAATCGAAAGTTATCCTTGGGATGGTGTCGAAAATCTAAGACTTTTTTCGGAGCTACAGGAGTCAGTCGTCGTAGGCGTGTACTAACAAGCCACAGTCGCTAGGCATAAGCAGCGCCGAAGGCTTGCGAGTTGTCGTCAAACGACGCCGCAACATGTGGAAAATGGTTGGGTTGAAAGTACAAGGAGGGACAGATGGCTGGGAAAATTGAGAAATTATTCCGGGCGCCCTACTCTATGCCGAATGGATTGCAGATGACCGACGATGGTCTCTGGGTTGTCGATCAAATTACCGATCGGGTAGCTCTGCTTGAGATGGATCAATCGTCTGAATACGGCGTGCCAAGAGTCGTTTCAGAGATTACGTCAGAGTCGTCCAACACTAGCGGGATGACTCATGGCGGAGGTTCGCTTTGGCTGGCGGCAAACGGTGAAGGGAGTCGCTGGCGACCCGCCCGACCAACGGACGCGAAGGCAGGCGAATCGGACATACTTAGAATTAATCCGGATACTGGCAACACTGAGGAACGATATCCGATTCCGGGCGGAGGCGGCACGCATGGGGTTGAATACGACCACTGCGAAGAAGGCTATCTGTGGGTCCAAACCCTAAAAGATCAAGTTCTGCACAAGGTGGAAATTTCGGACTGGTCTGTGCAGCACACGATTCCATTGCCGTACACTCGCGGCCATGGTATGGTGCGATCAGATGATGGGATCTGGGTCGTGCACACGTCTGACCGAATCATCGTCAAGCTAGACGTGAACGATGGTCGAGAATTGGATCGAATCGACGTGCCGGAGCCGCACCCCGAGCCGCATGGACTGTCGGTCTTCAACGAGGGTTTCGTCTATTGCGATGCGACTTCAGGTTGGGTGACGAAGATTTCACTATGAAGGGGGAATGCGGCGTACCATCCCCGCCACTGTTAAGAATATTAACCCATGATACACATTCCGATTCTGCGAGCTGGTCGTTCGTACAGAAGTTTAAACACGGTTACGGTGCCTCATGTCAAGACGGGTGAGCCGATTGCCAGTGTGAGTCAAGCGAACCAAGGATTAATCGCCAAGGATTTGCATGAGGTAGACGAGAATAGGCGGGCACTAGAGTCCTTTTCCGTATCGGAACTATTGGTAATTTGTAAAGAGGCGGCGCAACTTTTTGCTGAATCGGAATTGCCGTTGAATGGTACGACGCAATCTCCGGATGAATATATTCGTTGCCTATCTGCAACAACAGGAATGCCGGAATCGCTTTGCTGGAAAAACATGGCAAAGATTCGGCTAATGCTTGAAGAGCTTGAAGCTGTTCTCGGGGGTTTGACACGCGGCTTAGATCTCTCCGTTCTTGATGCAGGTTGGGGCGTTCAAGACGGACGACACCTGAGCTATGTGCCACAAACCGATGCGCTAGGCGCCGTACTTCCAAACAACTCTCCGGGAGTGCACGCACTCTGGATTCCGGCAATTCCGCTAAAAACTCCGCTCATACTCAAACCTGGCAGCCTGGAACCTTGGACGCCTTTTCGAATATCGCAAGCACTCATTGAGGCGGGTTGTCCTGCGGAAGGGTTTGGGTTTTATCCGACGGATTATTCGGGAAGTAGCGAGATTCTGTTGCGGTGTGGTCGATCGATGCTTTTTGGCGGAGGTGCCACGGTTGACCCATGGAAAACAGATCCTGGCGTTCAGCTTCATGGTCCCGGTCAGAGCAAGATTATTCTTGCCGAGGATACAATTGCTCAATGGGAAGATTATTTAGATTTGATGGTTACCTCCATTGCAGAGAATGGGGGTAGGTCATGCATTAACGCTTCGGGAGTGTGGGTTCCATCAGAAGGACGAGATGTAGCAGAAGCATTGGCATCACGTCTGTCGCGAATTGAGGCTAAACCACTCGATGATCCGCAGGCTGGAATCGCCGCATTTCCAAATCCCGATGTCGCCCGTCAGATTTCAAACCTCATTGACAATCACCTTAAAGTGCCGGGTGCAACGGATATTACGGCGATGGTTTCGGGGTCGGAGAGGGTGGCAGAGGTGGCTGGATGCACATTCCTCCTTCCTACGGTCATCTGGTGCGAAGACGCTCGGCACCCGCTGGCAAACACTGAATTCCTATTCCCGTTCGTGAGCGTTGTCGAGATGCCGCAAAAGGCTATGCTAGAACACATTGGACCCACGTTAGTTGTGACTGCCATCACAGAGGATAGAGCCTTTAAGCGCGACTTGCTTACCTCAACGGTAGTTGATCGATTGAATTTGGGACCCATTCCTACAAATCAGATTTCTTGGGAGCAACCTCACGAGGGAAATCTATTTGATTTTCTTTACCAACAGCGGGCGTTACAGATTTCAACCGCAACCTGAATCAGGCGGATACCGGGTATAGTAATGCACTCCTTCGACTTCCAACCCACGACACGTGTTGTCTTTGGAGAGGAGGTGTTAAGTAAGCTGGGGCATTTGGCAAAGACACTGGGAGCGCACTTCGCCCTGGTTGTTACCGATCCCGGCGTCGCCAGAGTTGGTATCCTTGAAAAAGCGGTTCATTCTCTCGAACAGGAATCTGTCAGCGTTGCCGTGTTTGAGCATGTTGAAGAGAATCCGACAACGAGGCATGTTGCTAACGGCGCGCGGTTTGCCAAAGATTTTGGACAACTAGATCTCATCGTTGCGCTAGGCGGCGGGAGCGCGATGGACTGTGCCAAAGGAATAAACTTTATCCACACAAACGGCGGGGAGATGGAAGACTACTGGGGCATGGATAAAGCCACCAAGCCCATGCTACCGTCAATCGGGATTCCAACGACCGCCGGGACAGGCAGCGAAGCTCAGTCTTTTGCGTTGATTGCTCAAGAAAATAGCCATGTTAAGATGGCATGCGGCGACAAGAAGGCTCGGTTTCGAACGGTGATACTGGATCCCTTGTTACCCGTCAGCGCCCCCGAAGAAGTGAAGGCAAGTTCAGGCATTGATGCTATCTCACATGCCGTAGAAAGCCACGTTACAACGCGTCGAAATCCGGTGTCAGAACTGTTTTCGAGAGAAGCATGGCGTTTGCTTGAAGCCAGCTTTGAAGTGACGATTACCGAACCGGCGAACCTTGAGGCGCAAAGTCGGATGCTGCTGGGTGCTCATTTTGCGGGCATTGCAATCGAAAATTCAATGCTAGGCGCCGCGCACGCATGCGCCAATCCATTGACGGCAAAATTCGGCATTACTCACGGTGTCGCGGTCGGACTGATGCTTCCGCACGTCATCGATTTCAACTCCAAAATTGTCGGCGAACATTACCGAGAGTTATTTCCCTCGTCGCTTTCGGAACGTATATGTAAATTAAAAACCACAGCGCAATTGCCTAGTATGTTACGTGATTTTGAGATTGATGAGGGCGATTTGCCTGAATTGGCAAAAGAGGCTGCTAATCAATGGACAGGACAATTTAACCCTCGACCCGTTGGCGAAACCGAGTTGCTTCAGCTCTATGAGTCTGCCTACTGAACCCCATCGCATATCGCGCATTGTGATATGCGTTTTTCTCGGTTGTGTCTTGCTCCACTCGATTGAGCGGAGTGCGGTTTCCTCGGAAGACTGGCGCAGCTTCCGAGGTAATTCGGCGTTAACAGGAGTTGCCACGAGCAAATTACCCGACGATTTGGAACTTTTGTGGACGTTTCGAGCCGAGGAAGGGATTGAGTCAACCGCGGCTATAGCCGGCAACACCGCCTATGTTGGTTCGCGTGACGGGCATTTGTATGCGATCAACCTTCTTACTGGGGAACTCGAGTGGAAATACAAAGCCTCGAACGAGATTAAATCGTCTCCTTCGGTGTTTGGAGAAGCAGTTTATTTCGGTGATGAAACGGGTGATTTTCACGCGGTCGATGCAAAGAACGGCGCAAAACTGTGGATTTTCCGTGCCGAGGCAGGTATTATTTCATCGGCGAATTTTGCCAGCGGTCGCGTTATCTTCGGCTCCTATGATCAGTATCTTTATTGCTTATCCATTGCGGACGGTTCTCTGATTTGGAAGTTTCAAACCGAAGGCTACGTGCACGGCTCACCTGCGGTTTCGGACGGAGTCGCGGTTGTCACCGGATGTGATAGTTATCTTCGCCTTATCAATCTGGAAAACGGCCGGGAAGAAAAGAGTATAGAGCTGAGCGACTACGTCGCCGCCAGCCCGGCAACGCTGAATCATCGTGCCTATGCCGGAACGTTTGGCAATCGCGTTTTGGGTATTGACTTGTCAAACGCGGAAGTACTCTGGCGTTACGAAAATCCGGAAACGCAGTTTCCGTTCTACGCTTCGGCTGCCATTACCGACGATGTACTTATTGTCGGCGGCAGAGACAAGATGATTCATGCTCTCAAGCCGGAGACCGGTGATCTGTTATGGACCTACCCCTCCAAGTCGCGAGTGGATTCGTCCCCAGTGATCGTTGGCGAACGAGTGTTTTTTGGAACCACGGGTGGAGTCCTATACGGGTTGAACATTCATACCGGTGAGCAAATTTGGGAATTTGTTACCGGGGCTTCGATTATGGCATCACCAAGTGTTGGAGGTGGCAAGCTGGTGATAGGTACGGACGATGGCGTTTTATACTGTTTCGGCGAAAAGGCAAACGATGGGTAATCAAAACAAAATAGTGAAATCAGAACCCGCGACAACACGGCTCGATTCCGAGCACACAGAAGTCGGAAGCGTTTTTGTCTCGAACTACCCGCCGTATTCCTTTTGGAGCAAAGAAGCCGTATCTGATGCGATGACGGCAATGGAGTCACCTTCTGTGCCAGGAGCACAATTAGGACTCTATTTGCATATTCCGTTTTGCCGGAAACGGTGTAAATTTTGCTATTTTCGGGTTTATACCGACAAGAACAGTTCGGAAATCGAGACTTATCTTGATGCACTCGCGCGGGAGGTTGAGATTTATAGTACTTTGCCGGCTATCGAGGACAGACCCCTGTCATTTGTCTACTTTGGCGGGGGGACGCCTTCATACATTAGCGCCAAGCATTTGAAGGCACTAGTGGGTCGGCTGAAAAAGGCGGTTCCTTGGGATGGCGCGGACGAGATCGCATTTGAGTGCGAACCCGGCACTTTAACTCGAACCAAGTTAGAAGCTATCAGGGAAATCGGAGTAACTCGGCTGAGCCTCGGTGTCGAAAATCTTAACGACGAAATATTGGCAGAAAATGGGAGAGCGCATCTTTCCAAGGAAGTATACCGTGTGATGCCGTGGATTGAATCGCTCAATTTTGATCAGGTGAATATCGACCTAATTGCGGGAATGGTTGGCGAGACGTGGGAGAGTTGGCGCGAAACGGTTAAACGGACTATTGATTTGAACCCCGATAGCATTACCGTATATCAGATGGAACTTCCGTTTAATGCTACCTATTCACAGGATATTCTTGGCGGTAAAGCGTTGCCCGTAGCAAATTGGAAAACCAAGCGCGAATGGCACAACTACGCATTTGAGCAGTTTGAAATGGCTGGATACGGTAACTCTAGCGCATACACCATGGTCAGGAAAGACAAACCGGGCAGGTTCGTCTACCGCAATGCAGTCTGGCAGGGAAGCGACATGATGGGTACAGGGGTTGCTTCCTTTTCGCACCTCAACGGCACACATTATCAGAATGCAACGGGTTGGAAGGACTACATCGGTTCGCTTGAAGCTGACCGACTGCCGTTGAGTCGCGCGTTTGTCACCACCTCATCGGAGCGCCTTACGCGAGAAATGATACTGCAATTGAAACTGGGAAGAATAGAGACAGCCTATTTCCGCGATAAGTTCAATACCGACATTGTGGACGAATTTGGTTCAATCTACAAAAAACTGCAAGACGAAGGTATGTTGACGTTCGACAAAGATGCAATAGAATTGACACGAAAAGGCTTACTTCAGGTGGATGGGTTGTTGCCGGAGTTTTACGCCCTCAACTATCGAAACGCTCGATATACATAAGATGGGATTGGATATTGCGGCATTTTGTCCGCTGCTATTCGTTCTGCTCTGTGTGATAATATCTACTCAATATGGAAAAATCCGACAAAACTGTTCCTATTTATACTATCGGCTACGGCAGCCGTTCGGTCGATGAATTCGTTCAGGTGCTGCAAGAGCATGATATTGCGTATCTGATTGACGTGCGGTCCGCTCCCTATTCGCGCTATAAACCCGAATTTTCCAGAGAACCGCTGGATGCGGAATTGGAACGACACGGAATTCGGTATGTTTTCATGGGTGACACACTAGGCGGAAGACCGGATGACGAAAATTGTTACGATACAAACGGCAAGGTAGACTACGCAAAGTTGAAGGTTACTGAACGCTATCTAAGCGGCATTAAACGCCTTCAAGCCGCTTTCGCACAGCAACAGCGCGTTGTCCTCATGTGTAGCGAGGGGAAGCCGGAGAACTGCCACCGGAGCAAACTCATCGGAGAGACACTAGAAAAGCAGGATATACAAGTCGCTCATATTGATGAAAACGACGAGTTGCAGTCGCAGAAGAACATCATGAATCTGTTAACCGGAGAGGAAATGTCGCGGACTAATCACACATCACGCTTGCAGATGTCGTTCCATCAGTCTCGACACATTGATCCACCTAAAGAACAATGGGACTTGCTGCCAACCCCACTTACGCTGGGCGAGCGCAAGGTTTACGAGTTGTTTGATGAGAAACTTTCAAACGATTGGGAGATGTATATTCAGCCACACTTGAATGGTTTACGTCCCGACCTCGTTCTACTCAATCCTAACGCAGGTATTGCCGTGTATGAGATTAAAGATTGGAGTTTGACATCTACTCAACACAAGATTAAATCGAAAAAAGACAACCCTCTTTACAAAATTAGACTTTACAAAGATGAGATATTGGAACTTTACTGCCCTCGTCTAAACGACAGTCTTGGAAATGCGGCAAAGCAGGCTATTACTGCTGGTCTCGTTTTCACTCAAGTACCACAAGACCAGGTAGAGAGCTTGCTTTCTCCTTACCGCGATTCCAGAATGAACCAGTACCCAAGCCACTACCCGTTGGTTGGTTCAGATAGCTTCGTTGAAGGCCATCTTGAGGTGCTGTTTCCAGAATACAGCAAGTGGGGAAGCCAAAACCCTTCTCGAGTTATGTCGCTAGAAGCCGCGAAAGATCTGCGGGGATGGCTGAAAGAGCCTGCTTTCAGCCAAGAACAACGGGAACCGCTTGAGATGGACGATCGCCAACGCGAGATTGCTACAACGCGCACGCGCTCTGGCTATCGTCGTGTAAAGGGACCTGCCGGTTCCGGTAAAAGCGTGGCTATTGCGGCACGTGCTGCCGAAATTGCAAGCGAGGGTAAGCGAGTTCTGGTATGCACTTTTAACATCACACTGATGAACTATCTTCGCGATCTTGTTTCCCGGCATGCCCGCACTCTTGCAAGCCAACAAGCTACCCAATCACAAGTTATCAGACAGCAAATTGAATTTCGCCATTTTCATGGCTGGTGCAAGAGAATCTGTGAGCACGCCGGACGCAAAGAGGATTACGATCAACTATGGAGGGGAGTTAATGGAAAAACAGAGAGAAGAGTCGTTTTGAATGAGCACATGCCAAGACTTGTGATGAAACTCTACGATGATCCAACGGTTAGGGACAATCTCCCGACCTACCATGCTGTGCTCGTTGATGAAGGACAGGATTACCGCCCAGATTGGTGGCAAGTCCTTCGAAAGTCGGTGGTTTCTGATGAAGAGATGCTTCTAATTGCTGATAAGACGCAGGATATCTACGGTACCGCCGCCGATTGGACTGAGGATGCTATGAATGGTGCGGGATTCAGTGGTCCTTGGATGGATTTGGAAACCTGTTATCGACTACCAGCCAAAATTATACCTCTATTACAAGAGTTCGGGCACAAATTTCTTATTAGTGATGAAGTCGACATTCCAGAACAGCTAGAACTTGAGTTGTACCAAGACAACGGTACAGTCAATCTGCGATGGGTGCAGGTACTTCAGGGGGCGCCGATAAATGTGTGCGTAGAAGAAGCACGCATGCAGATGCAGCGATTGCGTAGCGACACCGCGATTCCCGACATTACTTTTCTTGCCGAAATCGACCCGGGTCGTGAGTTTGTTGAAAGGTTCAAACAGAAAGGAGTTAACGTTCTTAATACATTTGGACCAGACGACGAGTTCACCCGTCGCAAGAAACTTGGATTTTTTCAGGGAGATGCTAGAGTCAAGGCTACTACACTGCATAGTTTCAAAGGATGGGAAGCGAGGCATCTGGTTGTATATGTTAGCAAAATTGAGACTGCAATTGATCGTGCTTTACTCTATACTGCGCTCACTCGGTTGAAACAGCATCCGCACGGTAGCCTGTTAACGGTTGTATCCTCGTGTCTTGAGCTCTACGACTTTGGAAGAACGTGGCCTGATTTTGTTGTAGTTCCAGACGAATTAGCTTACTAAAGAGTTGCTGACAGGTGTTCCGGCGAGGATGGCGGATACAGTTACTAAGGAATCAGATAGTTTTGCATCACGTACCATACGAAAGAATCGTGTTGAAGTCGTAATCGATCTACTTAAGCCATGCCAGAATCTTATTACAATTTCATTTAGTAGTGTTGCCAACTATCTGTACCACACATATTTTTAAGGCGAGGTTATTATGAAGAAAATCATGAGGTACTTGGCCGTGTTAGTGTTGCTTTATAGTAGTAACTCCATTGCCGATACTAAGGATTGGCCGCAGTGGCGCGGCCCCAATCGCGATGGAATCTCCGAGGAAACAGGATTTCTGAAGAAATGGTCCAAAGGCGGTCCCCAAGTCCTCTGGCGAGTTCCACTCGGCGAGGGTTTTTCCGGGATTTCTGCCGTGGGCGGACATGTCTATACGATGTTCTCGAAAGAGGATGACGAATTTGTCGTTTGCCTCAATGCGGCAGATGGGGAAGAGATTTGGCGGTTTCGATCAGATACCAACTACATCGAATCTATGGGCGGCAATGGCCCCCGTGCAACGCCGACGATTGATGGAGAACTCCTGTTCACCGTTACCGCGCAAGGCAAGTTGTACGCTTTGAATACCGAAAATGGTGAGAAGGTGTGGTCACACGATTTGCAAGGCGAATTCGGAAGCAAAATACCTAGATGGGGGACCTGCACGTCGCCGCTGGTAGAAGGCAAAATGCTTCTGGTTGAGGTTGGTGGCAGCGATGGAAAATCTATCGTCGCCTTTGATAAGAAAAATGGTGATATCATCTGGAATTCTCACACCGACTTACTCGGATACTCGTCGCCTATAGCGGCTACAATAAGTGGGATTCGACAGTTCATTGTCTTCACGGGAACTCAGTTGGTTTCCGTTTCACCCGAAAACGGACAACTTTATTGGAAGTATCCTTGGCAAACGCAGTATGATGTTAACGCCGCCACTCCCGTTTTTATTCCGCCGGACAAAATCTTCATCTCATCGGGGTATGGCAAAGGAGCCGCAGTGGTGCAAGTCAGAGTTGCGGTTTCTCCTAAATCTAGCGCTGAGGAGAATGAAGGAGAGACAACTCGTGTTGAAATAAAGGTTGAAGAGATCTGGAAAAATGAGGCCATGAAAAACCATTTTGCCACTTCGGTTTTGCATGGCGATTACCTTTATGGCTTTGACAATGCCATCTTGAAATGCATTGACACAAACACCGGCAGGGAAAAATGGAAATCACGGGGATACGGTAAAGGAACGCTCATGCTTGCAGACGACCATCTGATTATTCTCAGTGACCGAGGCAAGTTGGGATTAGCCGAGGCGACACCCTCCGCATATAATGAGGTTGCGAGTGCGGAAATACTGAGTGGACTGTGTTGGACGGTGCCGACACTAGCCAACGGTAAACTCTATGCCCGAAATGAGAAGGAGATGGTCTGTTTAGACATGACGGGGCAAAATTAGGGCAAATAGGACTTACGAAAAAACAGAGATGATGATTGTTTGTTCAAGTAGCAGGATCAAATGAGTGAATAACGAGCGATCAAACGACCGAACAAGGAGTGCGATAGAAAATCCTGATAGAGTTCCATAGATCTCTCTCTCGGAATCGCGACCTCCTTGCTTGCACTAAACACTTACCGAGAGAACTACTCAGCGAGACTTGGCCAAAAGTTTGCGTTTTCATGTTGTAGAAAATACGGTATACGCGATTGCTGATTGCAACTGTGAATCTTAATCTGATACAGTTTCACTACCAAGAAATGGGAAGAGTTAATAATTGAAGAAAATCAAGGGTGCCTTAATCCTAGGCGTGTTGCTTTATGGCGGCGTGTCAGTCGTCGGTGCTTCGGATTGGCCGCAGTGGCGGGGTCCCAATAGGGACGGAATCTCTCAGGAGACGGGACTTCTCAAAGAATGGCCCGACGGCGGTCCCCAAGTCCGCTGGAGAGTTTCACTCGGCGAAGGCTTTTCCGGGATTTCCGTTGCTGACGGACGTGTCTATACGATGTTCTCGGAAGGGGATGATGAGTTTGTCATATGTCTCAATGCCTCGAATGGGGAAGAGATCTGGCGGTTTCGATCAGACAGCACATACTATGAGGCTGAGGGAGGCAATGGGCCACGTGCGACACCGACAGTTGATGGGGAGTTTCTCTTCACGGTGTCCGCGCAGGGTAAATTTTACGCGTTGAATAGTACTAATGGAGAGAAGGTCTGGTCTTACGATCTGATCAGAGACTTCAGCAGCTATATGCCTAGGTGGGGGTTTAGTTCTTCACCGTTGGTGGAAGGCAAGCTGCTTTTTGTTGAGGTCGGTGGTAACAATGGTAAGTTTATCGTGGCTTTTGATAAGACGAAAGGTGATGTCCTTTGGAGTTCCCACACAGACAAACTTGGATATGCATCGCCTATTGCCGTTACAATTGGTGGGGTACGACAACTCATTGTCTTCGCGGGTCTTCGGCTGCTCTCTGTATCGACCGATAACGGAGAGCTGTTCTGGAGCTACCCGTGGCGAACGGGACGGTTTGATGTTCACGCTGCAACTCCCATTTTCATTGCGCCGGACAAGATCTTCATCTCATCGGCGTACGGAAAGGGAGCCGCAGTCGTACAGGTCAAGGTAATGGATTCTCTTGAATCTAGCGCTCAGAACAATGGAGGAGAGAAAAACCGAACCGAGATAGAAGTCAAGGAGATTTGGAAGCATGAGAGGATGCAGAACCGGTTGGCTACGTCAGTTTTGCATGACAATCACATTTACGGCTTCCACCGGACTATTTTGAAATGCATTGATGCAAATACCGGCATGGAAAAATGGAAAGCTCGCGGATTCGGGGAAGGCACACTCATGCTTGCGGACGGGCACCTGATTATTCTAGGTGACCGCGGCAAGTTGGGTCTAGCAGAGGCGACACCCTCCGCTTATCATGAGGTGGCGAGCGCAGAGGTGCTGAGCGGGCTGTGTTGGACGGTGCCCACCCTTGCCAACGGTAAACTCTATGCGCGAAATGAGAAGGAGATGGTCTGTTTAGACATGACGGGCCAGAATTAACGTAAATTATGAAGACCACGAAGCCAATGTTCGACCGAACCCGACACGCGACGCGAAAACGCGCACGCATAGACTTCCTTGCCTATGTCCTACTCGTGATTAGCCTCGCCAGTTGTGACAAAGTACTCTTGATAATGTCCGATGACGAAGACACTCACATGATCACTGAAGATATTCCCATCGGCGTTGTCGTAGCACTCACAGGGAAACATGCCGAACCGTACGGTTTCCCTATGCAACGCGGTTTTGAATTGGCACGCGAGGAGATTAACAACCTCGGTGATGTAAATCTCACGTTTATCACTGTGGATGATCAGAGCAGCGTGGACGGGGCGAAGGAAGCTGTACGGCACTTGGTAGACCAAGACGTATCTGCCATCGTCGGGCTTGCTATCTCGACACACCTTAAAGAGGCTGCTCCGATCGCGCAGCAGAATAGAATTATCGCTTTTAGCTCGGTCTCCTCCGCTGCCGGTTTGAGTGCTATCGGTGATTTTATTTTCCGCACCAGTCTCGCCACAAATATAAGCATTCCCAGTGGTTTGACCGCAACTCAGCAGAATCTAGGCTATAAAAAAGTGGCACTGATATATGATGAAATCGATGTCTACTCCAAAAATAGCAATGAAGTGTTAAGGAGAGCGCTTGAAGCAATCGGCGTTGAGGTTCTCATCATGGAAACCTTCCGAACCGGTGATACCGATTTGTCTCGGCAATTAACCAATATAGTAGCGACAAAACCTGACGCACTCTTTATCTCCGCGCTTTCACAAGAAATAGCACAGATTATCGCGCAAACTTCCGAGGTAGGTGTCCCTGACAGTATTGACATCATTGTTCCCGATCTAACCATGAATGAAGTGCAAAAGGCGGGCGATGCCGCTGAAGGCGCAATAGGTTTTATCGGATGGTCTGCCACGTCTGATGCCCCCGGAAACCAATCCTTCGTTCAGAATTATCGGGCGAAATATGGTATCCAACCCGAACCGTGGGCGGCACAGTCGTATGCGACTCTCTATGTGCTCGCCAACGCAATTAAGATGGCACAATCGACGGATGCGGCCGCCATTCGGGACGCACTTGCACAAACACAGGATTTCCCCACTATTTTGGGTAAATCAGGCGCGTTCTCTTTCAATCCTGACGGAGACGCACTGTATGACCAAATTATAATGGTCGTCAAGGACGGAGAACTTCAGTTCTTTGAATGATCGATACAAAGACTCATCTTCCGCATAACAAACTAGTGTAACATTGAATTTTCACATATTAGCTTTTGAGACATATCTCCGTGATTGAGCAAAAATCACCTAAGATGCTGCTGCGGGGCCGATTGACTGACCGATATTGCCCTTCCATCATCAGTTGCATTTTTGTCAATTATAATGCGAGATACAGGTGCCCGATAATGCGAAAGATGGGTTATAGTAAAATCAATAGTTATTTTTACACTGTGGCTGGTTCGGTTTTCTAACCGAACCAGTAGTTATTCAATCTCGTAGGTGCGTTTTCCAACCGCACCTACAGAAATATGCATAGATTTGAATAGAATTGACTATACGCAAAATGCAGAGATGATGATTTTCTGCGGTTGGCTCATGTTTTGGGCTGTTGTAAAGCAGGGAATAGCGATCCCTCATCATTCCCTGCCGGAGATATTCACATAACGCTGTGGAGAAAATGATTATGAACCGATGCTGTGCTTTGATTGTTGCATTTACAGTAAGTCTGATTGCGGTAGCTCCTTCGGTGGGCTTTGCGCAGATGGAACAGTGGAATCCGAAAGCGGATATGATGGGCCCGCGGCTGTTTTTCTCCGCTAGCGCGGTAGACGAGCACGTTTATGTGATGGGCGGAATGCTTGCACAAGTTCTTCCGAGCATGCACGCCTACAATCCGTCGGCGGATGAATGGGGCGTACGGGCAGACATGCCGACAGCGCGAGCCGGAATGTCCAGTGCCGCAGTCGATGGTAAGATCTATGTCATTGGAGGTTGGACCGATGTGGAACCTGCGGTTTCGACCGTTGAAGAATACGACCCGGTAACAGATACTTGGACGCGGCGTGCCGACATGCCGACGGCAAGAGCGCTGTTTTCGACGGCTACAATTAACGGAAAGATTTACGCCATTGGCGGCATTGCGACAAATCTCGGCCCCGTTTTGGGAGCGGTTGAGGAGTACGATCCTATCTCTGATACCTGGACACAGAAAACAGATATGCCGAATCCGAGGTCGGGCATGGCGGCTGCAGCGGCGGATGGGAAGATTTACATCCTCGGAGGCGCGCCCGCAGTTCAGGGACCGGTCTTGTCTATGGTTGAAGAATACGACCCTGCCACAGACACATGGACTCCGAAAACAGACATGCCGACGGGAAGAACCGGTTTTACGGCTGAAGTTGTGAATGATAGAATTTATGCCATCGGCGGAACGACATTCGTTCAGGGGCCCGGCCTGCAAACCGTAGAGGAATTTCACCCGGCGACGGATCAATGGATGACAAAACTGGATATGCCTACAGGTCGCGTCTTTTTGCAGTCAGGTGTGGTGAGTGGAAAGATTTATGCTTTGGGTGGTGTTGTGGCAAACATCGGTCCCGATCTCCTCATGACGGTTGAAGAATATGATGCCGGCGTTGTGTCAACTGCTGTTGCACCACTGTACAAACTTGCTTCACTCTGGGGGAGTATCAAGACAGATTGACATGATTAAGGCTGTTATTTTCGATTTCGATGGGCTTATCCTTGACACGGAAAGCCCAGTCTACCAATCTTGGCAGGAAATTTATCAGGACTACGGTTGTTCGTTGCCCATATCCGAATGGTTGAAGTGCGTTGGTACGGCAGATGCCTTTGACCCATATGACTATCTTGAAACACAGCTTGGACACACTCTCGATCGAACTAAGGTTCACCAGAAACGAGTTTTGCTGAAGAGCAGTCTAATAGATTTGGAATCAGTCATGCCTGGGGTTGAAGATCGAATCGTCGAGGCTCAAACACTGGGACTAAGGCTCGGAGTCGCTTCCAGTTCGCCGAGGAGTTGGGTCGTCGACAACTTGACCAAATTGAAACTCGAACATCACTTTGGCACGATCCGATGTTCCGAAGACGTAGAGCGCGTGAAGCCTGATCCCGCTCTGTATGTAAGCGCTTTGCAAGCACTAAGGGTAAAAGCGGACGAAGCTATAGTATTTGAAGATTCGCTGAACGGCGTGACTGCTGCCAAACGTGCCGGTATATTTTGCGTGGCAGTTCCGAATGCAATTACTCGACATTCGTCGTTTGAACTAGCGGATTTGCAGTTGTCCTCTTTGGCGGATGTGTCACTCCAGACGGTTATAAGTGCCGCAAACGGTAGAGCGCCCAAGAGGTGATGCCATCACAACCGTGAACAATTCAGACCGGGACTCGCGCGCCGTAAAACCGATCGATCGGACTGGACTCACGACAATTCAGCTTGAGAAGTTGCAACGCTTGATTTCTACTGTGCTGAAAGGAAATCCATTCTATCGCGAGAAATTAAAGTCAGCGGAAATCTGTGAGGAAACAAGATTTGACTCCCTTGACGAATATCGACGCTTGCCGTTCACAACAAAAGAGGAATTGTCTACCGATCAAACGTCAAATCCTCCGTATGGCACAAATCATACATTCTCCCAAGACCAATACGTCCGCGTTCATCAGACCTCCGGAACTACAGGGGCGCCGTTGCGTTGGCTGGATACTACAGAAAGTTGGAGTTGGTGGGCGCAATGTTGGAAAACAGTTTATGATGCCGCAGGTGTAACCTCTACGGATCGTATCTTTTTTGCATTTTCGTTCGGGCCCTTTATTGGCTTTTGGAGTGCGTTTGAAGGGGCGGAACGGCTCGGCGCGTTGTCGATTCCCGGCGGTGGAATGACGTCGCTTCAGCGGCTGTCCGCAATTCTGTTCAACGACATTTCGGTTCTGGTTTGTACTCCGACCTACGCGCTCCATCTTGCGGAGGTTGCGGAATCAGAAGGGATGGACATCGCCAACTCTAGCGTTCGTGCCACGATTCATGCAGGGGAACCGGGAGCGAGCCTGCCGTCGACGAAGCGCCGAATTGAAAGCGCGTGGGGCGCCAAGTGTTACGACCATGTTGGTGCAACGGAGGTCGGCGCTTGGGGTTTTGAATGTCAGGCGCAAGTTGGCGTTCATCTGAATGAGCGCGAGTTCATCTTTGAGGTCATTGATCCGACGACTGGCAGCTATGCCAATGAAGGCGAGTTAGTTATCACAAATCTTGGGCGCGTATGTATGCCCGTTATTCGTTATCGAACCGGCGACCATGTGAAATTGCATGATGATGACTGCGAATGCGGTCTCTCGTATCGACGTTTGGATGGCGGCGTAATTGGGCGGCTGGACGACGCGCTGATAGTTCGCGGAGTAAACGTCTATCCGAGTTCGATTGAGAACATCGTGCGCGGCTTTCCTGAAGTTGGGGAGTTTGCGGTGGACGTATATCGTCGTGGGGCGCTTGATGAGATGGAGATTCGGTTAGAATCTAGCACGCCTGAACGCTCTGCTCTTGGTGATGAGGTCAGCAAGGCGATTCGGAAAGTCCTGGGCCTGCGCGTAACCGCCACGTTGGTCGATCACGGGGCGTTGCCGCGATTCGAGTTGAAGGCGCACCGATTCACAGATCGCCGTAAGGATGAACGTGGATAAAAGATGAACTGGAATTTTGCCGAATGAGACGGCGCGACTTTCTTAAGCTCATACCCCTAAGTGTTTCGACCAGGTGGCTATCCGGATGTTCAGGAGTCGGTGAACTATTTAACGATACCGTCGAAGACGAAAAGTTTGCCCTAGCCGGATTTCGGGTTGATACGCTTGTATCGGGGTTGGATACTCCTTGGGAAATCGCGTGGGGACCGGACGACATGATTTGGGTGACGGAGCGTGGTGGAACAGTCCGACGCGTCGATCCGGACAGTGGTGTTGCAGCAAGCGTCGAAAATGTTGAGGTGACAGAGATTGGTGAGAGCGGTTTGTTGGGAATGGCTTTCCACCCCGACTTTAATGTACAACCTTTCGTTTACCTCGTCCACTCCTATAGAGTCGGCAACAACATACGAAATCGGCTGGTCAGAATGCGCTTCAACGGGGTTTCGCTTGAAGGTGCGGAGGTGCTGCTAGACAATATTCCCGGTGACGGCATTCACAATGGATCGCGCCTTGCCATCGGGCGAGATCGATTCCTCTACATGACGACTGGAGATGCCAACCTTCCACACCTTTCTCAGGACTTGGACTCCGTTGCCGGAAAAGTTCTCCGCTTTACATTGGACGGTCAATCCGCCCCAGGAAACCCGTTTGGCACGACAATATACTCATACGGACATCGCAATGCGCAGGGATTGGTCTTTCATCCCGAGAAGGACGATCTTTACTTAACGGAACACGGCCCAGCCGATAACGATGAAGTCAACCGGGTTGAGATTGGACGGAATTATGGGTGGCCTAACGTTCACGGTTTTTGTGACAACGACGTGCGATTGGAAGAGGATTTCTGCAATCAAAATCGTGTAGCCGAGCCGGTGGCAACTTGGACGCCGACTGTGGCTCCCTGCGGTGCGGATTTCTACAACGCCGATCTTATTCCCGGCTGGAAAGGTAGTTTTCTCTTCACGACCCTCAGAGGGGAATCACTCATAAGGTTGACTCTCTCGACTGATGGTAGTCGGGCGGTCACAGAGGAGTCACTGTTTGAAGGAGAATTTGGACGCTTACGTGATGTAATGGTGGGACCTCACGGGCAGATTTACCTTGCGACAAGTAATCGAGACGGACGAGGGACACCAGCACCCGACGACGATCGAATCCTGCGTGTTAAGCCGGAATTGGTTGTGGTTGATAGTGCCTAGTGGGGGAATTTGGACTAGGCAACAGATTCAACAGATCCAAGGGCATCAATGAATACGAACAATACTCTAAAGGAACAGGCTTATGACGTAATCGTCATTGGCGGAGGACCTGCTGGAAGCACGGTTGCAACCCTGGTTGCTGAGCAAGGGTATCGCGTACTGCTTCTAGAGCGCGATTCGAATCCGCGTTTCAAGGTTGGTGAGTCTCTCATTCCTGCTAGTTATTGGACGTTTGAACGACTGGGAATGTTGGAAAAACTGGAGGCGAGTCATTTTCCGAAAAAATACAGCGTTCAGTTCTATTCGCAGTCGGGCAAGGCATCGGCGCCGTTCTATTTCTATGAAAATGATCCGCATGAGAGTTCCATGACCTGGCAGGTTCTCCGTAGCGAATTTGATGACATGCTGCTAGAAAACGCTCTGGAAAAAGGTGTGGAGGTTCAGCGCGGCGTCGGCGTTCACAGCGTGTTGTTCGAGAAAGATCGAGCAGTTGGTGTTCGGACAAGATCTCCAAATGCAGGCAGCGTGGATTTACCTGCAAAAGTAATCGCGGATTCAACAGGTCAAAGCGCGTTAATTTCGAGACGATTGAAAATCAACGACACAGAGCCTGAACTCAGAAAAGCGTCGATATACACCCACTTTGAGGGAGGGATTCGCGACGAAGGGATTGATGAGGGAGCCACGTTAATCTTGCACACCGAGAACAAAGATTCGTGGTTTTGGTATATTCCGCTTCCCTACAACCGAGTAAGCGTAGGTGTCGTCGGATCAATAGATTATCTGCTGCAAGACCGCCGGTCAGATGGTGCTCAACTAGACGCCGAAGCTATCTTTAAGGCGGAGCTAGAGAAATGTCCAGCGTTGAAGTGGCGAATTGACAACGCAAAACAACTGTTTCCGGTCAAAACAACAAAGGATTTTTCGTATCGCGCTCAACAGATTGCCGGAAATGGATGGGTGCTCGTTGGAGACGCGTTCGGGTTCTTGGATCCGGTTTATTCCACAGGGCTATTTCTGGCGCTGAAGTCTGGTGAGATGGCGGCTGATGCAATCAATGGTGCGCTTGAAAGCGGTGACCTGTCGGGGGAGCGATTAGGCCAGTTTGGTACAGAATTCGTGAAAGGAATGGAGTCTTTTCGAAAGTTGGTGTACGCCTTCTATACTAAAGAGTTTAGTTTTGCTAAATTCTTAAAGCAATTTCCGGAGTGTCAACAAGGGATTGTTGATATCCTGAGCGGGAATGTGTTTACGAAAGATGTGGACAAAATCTTTACACCGATGGCGCAGATGTGTCCTCTTCCCGAAGAGATAACGTTATAAGGAGAGTCGCTCGGAATGACCGAAATTCCAAGCAAGGTGCATTGACAACGGTTCTTCTTGAATCTTACCGTGAAAAGAGTGAAGACCTCGTTTGATTGGATATTCTTTGACTGCTTTAATACGTTGATTGACGATTTCACTTCCGACGGAGATGAATCAGGCGTGAAGCCTATATTGTGTCTACCGGTGGAAGCCGGGTTTTACGCCACAGAATCCGAGTTTAAGGTCGATTACGATAAATGGAAGCGGGACCGGTGGAATGGTAACAACTGGGGAGAGGTCGACCTGACAGATCGGCTTAAGGAAATCCTGACCACGAAGGATTCTAGTCGCAAGGATGAAGTTGACGCGCTCGTATGTCGAATGATGAGTCGGTTTGAGTTAGAATATATGAACACGCTGCGGCTTACGCCGGGAGTATGCGAGATGCTTCAAAGGTGGCGTGGTACAGTTAAGATGGGCGTTATTTCAAATTTCTACCTGCGTGATTGGCCACAACGAATGCTCATGAAATTCGGTTTGTATGGTTACTTTGATTTCGTCATTGACAGCGCCGCGTTCGGGTTCAAGAAACCCGGTCACACAATTTACATCGGAGCTCTTCAACGAGCAGCGATTCCAGTCAATCAAGCGGAACGTGTGCTTTTTATTGGAGACAACCATACGAACGATGTTCTGGCGCCAATGGAGTTGGGTATGAAGGCTATCTATTTGGATCGTTCAGACGATCGACCATCATCAGAGCCGGTGCCTGAGGGCATACCATCGATCAAGCACTGGGATGAATTTAAACCTGGGATACTTCAGGCTGTTTAGCTTGAAATCCGACTGTCGTTTATTCTTTCAATCAAGGAGCGCTTGAATGAATTTCGTAGAACGTTACCGATACGAATGGCGTATTGTAATCTTAATAGTTGCCATTTTTCTATGCTTTAATTTCTTGACCGAAAATGGTGCTTTTGCAGAAAAGACGGGTAAACGCCAGTTTTTCAGCGTAGGTACGGCTCCACCTGGCGGAGCGTTTTTCGTGGTAGGGGGTGCCATTGCCCAAGTCGTCAGCGATAACGTCGGCGATTTGAACTGGGAGGTCGCCGCGGAAGCTACGAAAGGGACGCAAGAAAACATTCGGCGCCTCTCAAGAGGTGAGTTGGAGTTTGCCCTCGCGAATGCCGCCATTTCCTATTTTGCGGTTCGGGGTGAAGGAGCATGGAAGCGAAAACAACCCGTTCGCACGGTGATGACACTGGCTCCAAACATTGCTCTCTTTGTCACGCAAAAATCGTCGGAAGTAAAGCGGCTAGTAGATCTGAAAGGTAAACGGGTAGTCGTTGGGCCTGCCGGTGCCGGGTTTGAATACTTCCTAAAACCGATTTTAGAAGCGCACGGCGTAACCTATGCGGATTTTACGCCGCTAAACAACACGCAGGCGGGCGCAGTGAACATGTTAGCAGATGGCTCTGCGGTCGCAGCGTTCTTGGGTGGTGCAGTTCCGACAGCATCAATCACTCAAGCCGCTTCTTCCCAAGATATTCTGTTCGTACCTTTTGATTCGAAGGCGAAAGAGCGCTTGATTAACGATTATCCGTTTTTTGAATCTGCGACTATTCCTGCGGAGACCTACCGGAACCAAGATGAACCCTTCGATGGGATGAATGTTGGCGCGATGCATCTGATTACGTCAACCGATCAAGCAGAAGAGGATGTTTATCAATTCACCAAGATTCTCTACGAACATCGAGCTGAAGTTGTAAAGAAGCACCCTGCCGGGAAAGCAATTAACCCGAAAAATATCGTCAAGGATACGGGTACATTATTCCATCCTGGCGCCGTTCGTTACTACAAAGAGATTGGCATATGGCCCGAATAATTGCGAATTTCAAACTTAGAAGGAGACCTCACATTGGCACAAGCAGGAAAACCTAACGTTGGTTACGATGACACACCGTTTATTCCCAATTCGGAGTGGAGAGTTCATGATGGAAGGCGACCACAGCCGCGGGTTGTCACACCTGGCACCGAGAGTTCACCGGCAGCAGCGGGAAGTCCCCCGTCAGACGCAGTGGTGCTTTTTGACGGCACGGATTTGAGTCAGTGGGTAGGGCGCGACGGTCCGGCGCAATGGAAGGTTGAAAATGGTTACATGGAAGTTAATAAAACCGGAGACATTCAAACCGTTGAACATTTCGGACATTGCCAGTTGCATGTGGAATGGGCGACGCCCTCAGAAGTAGAGGGAGATAGTCAGGGACGCGGTAACAGCGGTGTTTTTCTGCTGAATTTGTATGAGATTCAAGTGCTGGATAGCTACGACAACCCGACTTATGCGGATGGCGGAGCAGGCGCGATCTATGGACAATGGCCCCCGCTCGTCAATGCTTCTCGGAAACCAGGCGAATGGCAAACTTACGATATCTTCTTCGTTCCCGCCCAATTCGATGGAGAGAAGCTTCAATCGCCCTCCTATGCTACCGTCGTGCACAATGGTGTTTTGGTTCAGCACTACCAAGAGATTCTGGGACCGACGGGCCACGGCGGAGCTCCTTCTTATGATGTACCGCACCCGCCTGAAGGACCGATCAAGCTTCAAGACCACGGCAATCCTATGCGCTTCCGTAACATCTGGGTACGTAGGCTTGAAAGCCGAGACTAGGAATGCACTCCGTCCAACGCCTCCGCCAAAGGCTCTTTAAGGCATTAGCCGTTATTTTGAGTTTGTTTGTTCTCGGGGAGGTCAATTATCCCCAACTCATGCCCCAGTCCCAAGTGGCGCTTTTTGCCATGTTGGGACTGGTTCTCGTCTTTCTAAAATACCCCCTTCATTCCAAACTTCAAGCAGGAATCTTCGGTCAAGGACTGGATCTTATCCTAGTTGTTTGTGCCGTTGCCTGTTTCGGTTATATTGTGGTGCAAACGGAACCTATGTTCCAACGGTTCTGGATAGAGAGCCAACCCCTTGGAAACCGCGCCGGCGTGGAACAATACATTGATTACTCGATTGGTTTGCTTGGGTTAGTTCTGGTTTTGGAAGCCACGCGGCGAGCGATTGGTTTAACTCTTCCACTGCTCTCCATTGTTTTTCTGTTATATGCAGGCTTGGGGCAGTCCATGCCGGGATGGCTCTTTCATCGCGGATATTCTTGGGAACGTATTGTCAGCCAAACGTTTTTGCACAGTCAGGGTGTATTTGGAATCGCGCTGAAAGTAATGTTTACGTATGTGTTTCTCTTTGTACTGTTCGGCACACTGCTGGAAAAGACGGGCGCAACTCGGTACATCATCAATCTCGCAAGACGCCTGTTTCGTTCAAGTGCAGGCGGTCCTGCCAAGGTTGCTGTTATTAGTAGCGGTATGATGGGATCACTATCCGGCAGCGCTGTTGCCAACACGGCTACTACCGGGACGTTTACCATCCCGATGATGCGAAGCGCCGGGTTTCAGCCGACAACTGCCGCAGGCATCGAAGCCGCGGCGAGTTCGGGCGGTGCGCTGGTCCCGCCCATCATGGGAGCAGGCGCCTACATGATGTTAGAGATTGTGTCACCCCCTGTGACCTATCTGCAGATAATCAAAGCTGCCCTTATTCCCGCCATCCTCTACTATGGGGCGCTCCTCCTCATCGTACATTTCCGCGCTAAGCTTGTTGGCGCAACCGCTGAAATGCCAAGCGGACAGCTTGATGAAAAACCCTCTGCTGCACAAGGACTCGTGTTTTGTGCGGGATTCTGCGTGCTCATTCTGTTCTTGGTTCTCGGTTACACGCCATTTCGCGCGGTGACGTGGGGTTTAATTGTCGTATTTGCTGTGAGTGCATTTAGCCGCCATACCCGAATAGGGATTCGCGAGATATGCGACGCCATGGCGAAAGCTGCTCACGGCGGGGTTTCACTGATTGCGGCGGCATCATGCGTCGGATTAATCCTCGGTGTCGTATTGCTGACGGGCATCGGCACAAAGTTGCCCGGATTGCTTGTACCACTCGCCCAAAACAATCTAATCTTGGCGTTGTTACTCTTAATGGTCTCGACCATTGTGCTTGGGATGGGACTGCCTTCGTCAGTATGTTATCTCCTGATGGCGACTTTGGTAGGATCTATTCTCACCGACTTGGGATTGGTTCCGCTTGCCGCGCATCTCTTCATTTTTTATTTTGGTATGATGTCCATGGTTACGCCACCGGTTGCCTTGGCAGCCTACACGGCGGGAGCAATTGCGAATGCCAATATCATGAGGACGGGAGTCGCTGCATTCCGATTTGCGTTGGTTGGTTTCGCGCTGCCGTATGCGTTCGTACTGCGCCCGGAGTTATTAACTTTGTCTTCGGACGGTGGAACTGCGGGAGTGTGGTCGATTGTGGGAAGTCTGGGAATGACCGCGCTTGGCATAGTGCCGTTGGCTGCAAGCGTTGCCGGTTATCTCTTGGCGCCTTTAAGCCTTTGGATGCGGTTGATATTCCTTGTTTCCGGGATGGGTTTCATACTCCTTCGCTCTGCGATTTGGCTGCACCTACCCGCATTAATCATCGTGTTAGCCATCGGGTTCCTGAACTGGCGCTCAAGAGTGTCCGTGGATGAAAAGCGGCAGAATGGGGAGAGTGGTTCGTGAAAGAATTGCGACTGGTTTGAAATACAACTTAGGCACAGCCTTGAGGACCGTCTGGGAAGCACTCGGACTTCGATGCTCTATGCTCGACCATACACCGGGATGGCGGCACCGTTGATAACGGCGGCGTCATCGGAAGTCAGAAAGAGGATGACTTTTGCAATGTCTGCAGGAGCTATCCAAAGGGAGTGATCTTCTTCCGGCATTGCCTTACGATTCGCATCAGTATCAATGATGCTTGGCATGACGGCGTTGACGTTAATCCCTAAATCCTGTACCTCCTCGGCAATCGACTCCGAGAGGAGACGCACACCGCCTTTGGAAACACAGTAGGCGCTCATACCGGCTACTCCACTTAAACCGGCGCGCGCCGAGACGTTGACAATCTTTCCGAACTTGCGTGCCTTCATGTGTGGCAAAACAGCTCTGCAGCAAAGAAACGCCGACTTCAGATTGAGATTCATCATTGCATCCCAATCCCCTACTTTCAATTCGGAGACCGGAATCCCTCCCTTGAAACCTCCGACGACATTTACCAAGATGTCAATGTGGTCGTACTTATCCAAAACGGTATGAAAGAAGGAATCGACCTCCGCCTCGGCAGTAACACTTGCGCGGATAAGCGTTACCCGCGATTTTAGGTCTCCAATAGCGTTTTCAAAGCTTTCAATCTCGTCATCGAATATAAAGGGAATAGCAACGTGGCACCCCTGTCTCAGGTAAGCCTCGCATACAGCGGTTCCTAATGCGCCTGTTCCTCCGGTAATGGTAACGCAACGATCCCGTAATTGCATCTGATGTCCTTTCTTTCAAGATTCAAGAGGTTTTATACTCAGCATCGGTTAATTTTGCGCAATTGTGCACCGAGGGTTTGTAGGAGCGATCTCCGAATCGCGAAGGTCGGGAATCGGAAGGGATTTCTATCGCACTCGCTTTCCACTCGCTTGATCCCTCCTACCATCCGCAAGACTCACGCTCTATTTCTTGACTCTTAAAATACGCATCTTCCAACAGCGTAGAGTATGAATCAATCGGCTACTCTTTGAATTGCGCCGATGCCCGGCCGGTTTGGAAGCACTAGCTTGCCATTGTTCAGCGTGACGCCGATATAAGGGTCGTTGGAAATCAGCAGGTGACTGTCGAGATCAACGTAATCAACGAGAGGGGTCAATTGTGCTGCCGCGGTAATGCCGAGTGAACTTTCAATCATACAACCCATCATGATCTGCAGCTTGTGCGCACGTGCAACACTTATCATACGCATGGCTTCAAGCAGACCTCCGCACTTTACCAACTTGATATTGATGCCGTCCACACAATCGACTAGCGCAGGAATGTCCGTTGCACGTTTGACACTCTCATCGGCAATTATCGGGATATCGGCGTGTTCGCGAATGAACTTCAATCCTTCTAAATCGTGCGCCGCTGTCGGTTGTTCAACAAGTTCAACGTCTAAAGAAGTGAGTTCGCGAATTTTTCGGACCGCTTCTTTCGGTGACCAAGCGGTGTTGGCATCCACATAGATTGGTTTATCCGTAACCTCGCGGAGCGCGCGAATAATCTGAACGTCCTGATGCGTCCCAAGCTTCACCTTCAAAATTGCATAATCCCCCGCCTGACGAACTTTCTGTTGCATCACCTCCGGCTCGTCCAAACCAATGGTATATGACGTCGGTGGCACCACGTTCGGATCTAATCCCCACATCCGATACAAGGGTACTCCCAATGCTTTGCCGAGTCTATCGTGGAGCGCCATATCAATCGCAGACTTGGCAGCATAGTTGCCGCCCAGCACGGACTCAAGTTCCACCATCACGCTCTGAATCGCGTCCAAATCTCCGTCAAGACCTGATTCCAATATCTCCAAGGCAACACCCACAGTTTCGACTGTCTCACCGTAGAAACGCGCGGGCGGTGCCTCTCCCAATCCACCGCCGATTTCGACTGAAACGACTTGACGATATTCGTCGACGGCTCGACGTGAAATTTTGAAGGGATGAACCAGCTTGAGGTCTACTACTCTATGGTGGATACGCATTGCGTCCATAGGCGGGGATTTTACTACGCTGGAATGTTGAAAATTATCAGGTGTGCCGCGAACTCAAAACCGAATCTACTCCACTGCGGCGGTTTAGTGGTTTACCCGGTGAGTATTTAATACAGATAAGTAGGTCGCGATTGGGAGATCGCTTCCTACCCAACGTTGGGTGGTGTAGGGTGGTTTACGGCACATAGGGTGTGCCTACTACCTTAGTCCAATGCCATATAAATTCGGCGAGAAAACCATTCAGTTAAGCGCGGCTTCGTCGGCGTATCGTTGAGCAACTGCTTCCAAAGGGACCGGCTCATAATCGACCCTATTCCCGACTTCCCCAAAACTCAGCATCCGAGATCTGATTATCTCTTTCATTGCATCGCGAGCTGGCGTCAAATAACTGCGCGGATCGAATTCTTCCGGATTTTCCGCAAGGAACTTACGAATTGCACCTGTAATCGCTAGGCGGCTATCGGTGTCCACATTGATCTTGCGAACTCCGTTCTTAATTCCAAGTTGAATCTCCTCGACCGGCACGCCCCAAGTGGGTCGAATCTCGCCGCCATTGTTGTTGATAATGTCCTGTAAGTCCTTGGGAACGCTTGACGACCCGTGCATCACGAGATGAGTATTCGGAAGCAATTTATGAATTTCAATGATTCGGTCCATAGCAAGCACGTCGCCATCGGGTTTTCGGGAAAATTTGTACGCACCGTGGCTTGTTCCTATCGCCACTGCGAGCGCATCGACGCCTGTTCGCTCAACAAATTCCACCGCCTGTTCCGGATCTGTGAGAAGTTGGTCGTGCGACAAAACGCCTTCCGCGCCGTGGCCGTCCTCTTTTTCACCCTCTCCCGTCTCCAGTGAACCGAGACATCCGAGTTCGCCTTCGACAGTAACGCCGCGCGCATGAGCCATTTCCACAACGAGGCGCGTGACCTGAACGTTATATTCAAAATCCGCGGGTGTTTTCCCATCCTCCATCAGTGAGCCGTCCATCATTACGCTAGTAAAGCCCATCTCGATCGCCGATTTGCACGTTTCCGGGCTATTCCCGTGATCCTGATGCAGCGCGACCGTCACATCCGGATATAGCTCTATGGCTGCCATCATGAGATGATGCAAGAATCGATCATTGGTGTACTTTCGCGCGCCTCGACTTGCCTGAATGATTAGGGGAAACCCTGTTTCACGCGCAGCTTCCATCATGGCTTGAATCTGCTCCATGTTGTTAACATTGAATGCGCCAACTCCGTAGCCGCCTGCCGCGGCTTCATCAAGGATTTGCCGCATGGACACTAATGGCATTTCCAACTCTCCATTTTGTGAGCATTTATGCCTGAGATTCTATTGTAGTTCACTCAAGCGATTTCACTCTGTCTCCGTATTGACTCTTCCCATGTCGCTCAATCAATAATCCCGTTCAACGGCGAATTTGACAAGCGGTATGAAGAGGTTCTTTGCTCGGTTATCCGGGATATGGGCGAATCGCTGCGCGAATTGGGCGCATGCTTCCTCAACTAGCGCTTTGGCCCGTTTCTGTGCATATGCAATTGATTGATACTTATCCATGAGTGACAATACCTCATTTATGTCGGCTAAACTTTTTCTGCTTCGATTCTTGGCCATGATTTCGACGACTCGGTCCGCCTCGTCATGCGCACACGAATTGAACAGATGAATCAATACTAATGTACGTTTTCCCTCGCTGATGTCTCCAGCGATTTCTTTGCCGTATTGGCTTTCTTCCCCGATGAGATTCAGAACATCATCTTGAATTTGAAAAGCGACGCCCAAGTTCTTGCCAATTTCAATGAAGTGATCCACATCAGTCTTTGCGGCTCCTGCCGTAATCGCACCCAAGCGACAGGGTGCGATTGACGTGTACCAAGCGGTCTTCTGCACGCACATCGTCCAATAATCATCTTCGGTGAGATTCCACCGATTGTTATCGACCCAACTTAGCTCAATGTGTTGCCCTTCGACAACTTGATTGCTCAGACACGTGAATTCGGCGAGAACCTGGAATGCGACCTCGTGCCCAAGTATCTCGGCGTTTCGGTGGAGCATCTCCCACATTCGGCAGTGAAGCGCATCTCCCGCGTTGAGCGCTAACGGAATTCCATATTTCTGGTTCAGGCATGGTTCCCCACGACGAAGGTCCGATCCGTCTTCGATATCGTCATGGATTAGCAACCAATTCTGTAGCACTTCAAGCGCTGCCGCGGTATTGAATGCTACTTTGGGATCGCCGCCAAACGCCTCGCAAATGAGCAAACACAGCGCCGGGCGTAGCCGTTTGCCGGATCTCTGAGGATAATCCCGCATCATCTCGTAAAGGCATTGCACCTCGTCTCGAGCATGTTCGGACGGAAGAAAATCAAGAATGTACGCATCAATCTCCGTTTTGACTTCGCCGAGAAATTCTTTCAATACGTTAGCATCTGCCATAACCTTGGATTGGACCTTCCGCTGTATGAATTTTGGCAAAGATAATAGTTCCGGATATTGACTTATCCATTCTTAATATTTCTTGTATTCTACTAAGTTCGACTTTGTACATTTAAACCGTATGACAGACGGTGTCAATCAAACGCTACAGAAAAACACTTGAGATTTTACCCATCTGGGCTGTTGGGTTGACCTGTGAAAAAGTCTTCCCTAGACTAGACCTGGTGTTTCACCCAACCCGATGCATCGGGGGAAGTCGCCGGCGATTTCTAAAGGCCTCTAACCTTTCGCCCCGCCGGGGCTTTGGTTTAGTGTGGCTTGGCCTGCTATACACCTTTCGCGCCGCTGGCGCTCTCAAAAGCTGGTGCGCAGTGCGCACATCACGAGAAATGGTGGGCAGTGCCCACCCTACAAATGTACAAAGTCGAGCTAAGGAGTTTGACCAAGAAGCCCGACTTAGGAGAATGAGTAACGACTTAAGCTACATACGTAGCGAAAAACGGAAAACAGGGGCTATTCGTTTCCATTGGTTACTTTGGCATGGTTGAACAAGGATTTCCACCCCCGACTACCGTCTAAGCGTCTCCATCCGGGTGCATGAGAATCTTCAGAGAAGGTTCTGGACCGCGGGTCAGGTCAAGCGCTTCATGAAACTGAGCGAGTGGGAAGTGATGACTGATAATCTCTGCAAGGTTTACTCTCCTTGATTTGGCAAACTCAACAGCCCGTTCGAATTTGTCGCCAAATGCGTGTACGCCTACAATCTTCAACTCGCGGAAGAAGATGTCAAAAGGTTTGACGGTCATTCTTGCGTCGGGCGCCGCAACGCCGAAGAGAAGAAATCTGCCCCCGGATTGGGTAAAATCAAGCATCTGCTCCTGAGCAATAGGATTGCCCGTTGCATCAACAGTCAAATGGAACCCGTCGGGGTGCGCCTCCAAGAGTTTTTCTTTAAGATTATCGCGTGCATCAAAGACTTCGTCTGCCCCCAATTCTTTCGCCTTGGTCAGTTTTTCCGCTGCGATATCCGCGACCGCAACCGACCGAGCGCCGGCGAGTTTGGCCACCTGCATGAGAAGCAACCCGATGGGGCCGCCACCTACGACCAAGACTTCGTCACCGAGATTTACGCCAACGGTGTCGATTCCGTTGATAGCGCAGGCTAAGGGTTCGACAAGCGCTCCTTCGTCATAAGTGAGGTGGCCAATCTTGAACGCGTTCTCTTCCCGCACCTTTGCGTAGTCCTCGAAACCGCCGGGTGCCCACACACCGTATCCCGCGCCCGGATGAACAGCTACACGGTCGCCCGGAACCAACCTAGTAACTTTTTTTCCTACTTCAATAACCTCGCCCGAGAATTCGTGTCCGGGAATAATAGGAAAATATCCGCCGTATTCTCCCTTCAGAATGTGGAGATCAGTGCCACAGATGCCTGCCGAATGAACTTTGAGTAATACCTCGTCATCACCTTGTTCGGGTATTTCTGTTGTTCCGACGCGCAACGTGTCGATTGCATCAAAGAATACCGCTTGCATATTGGTCCTTTCGCATCAGTTGCTAATAAACGTACTCGGATAACCTACAATGTACAGGACGCTATGAAGCTTCAGGATGCATGAGAATCTTGAGCGACGGTTCCGGTCCGCGCGTTGTTTCAATGGCTTTGGCGAATTCGGCAAGGGGGAAATGATGGCTGATGAGATCCACGAGCTTTACGCGCTTCGCTTTGGCAAGTGCCAATGACCTCTCGAATTTGTTGCCGAGCGAGTATGCACCGATAATCTTTAGTTCACGTTTAAAAATATCATAAGGTTCGACTCCCATGATGGCGCCGGGCGAAGCGAATCCAAATACTAACACCGTGCCTCGATCAGCGGTAAAACCAAGGAGCTGTTCTTGGGCTTTGGGATTTCCCGTGGCGTCGATGGTCAAATGGAATCCGTCGGGATGCGTGGCAAGAAGCTGGTCCTTGAGATTTCTGTCTACGACAATGGTCTCGTCCGCACCGAGTTCCTTGGCTTTCGCGAGTTTTTCTTCCACGACATCCGTGACGGTCACCGAGAGTGCACCAGATAATTTTGCCACTTGCAGCATTAATAGACCGATTGGGCCTGCACCGGCTACTAGCACCTCATCGCCTAAAGTAACCCTTGCGCTATCGATAGCGTGGACGATACAGCCAAGGGTTTCTATCAACGCGCCTTCATCGTAGGTGAGATCGTCCAGGGGATGGGCACGTGAGGCACGAACCGCGACGTAATCTTCAAATCCGCCGGCAATCAGTGTTCCGTAGCCAATTCCCGATGGATTCACCGTCACACGGTCACCTAGGCTGTGAGTGGTGACATTCTTCCCGATTTCAACGACATCTCCGCAGAATTCATGACCTGGAATGACCGGTAGCACGCCGAACTCCCCTTTGAGAATGTGAAGGTCGCTTCCACAGATTCCAGCCGATCGGACATTTAACAAGATTTCATCGCCACCGGGTTTTGGGATTTCCCTGGTCCCAACGCGTATAGTCTCAATATCATCAATGTAAATAGCTTGCATCCTCTCACCTTGCATTCTCATCTGTCAGGAGTGAAAAGCCAAACAAAGAGTACCGCTTCTTGGCATGTTCTGCGGGCGACACATTCAGAGATTGCAAATCTTCAATTCGAAAACGCCCGGAAATCTACTCCGAAACAGGTTTAAAATCGTTGGTGGCGTTGATACTCATTCCGATTCGTCGCCCACCCTGCCCATCGTTTTTGCACACTTAGGAATCGGCAAAAAATTCATCAACAATACGGTTTTCAATCGCTAGGACCGCAAATTTTTTAATTCTTATTTTCGTAATTGTTTAGTCCATTGACTCCTTGCAGCGAATACAAGGCGCTCCCTTTATTCCACGACCGATGGCAATTTCTCCCATGTACCCAACATGCGAGCGATATCCCTTGTGGGAGGGGCATCTTGCCCCGATGCAGGAGCG
>JAJDTR010000051.1 GCA_022827055.1 Candidatus Poribacteria bacterium
AGTGTTGACAAGGGTTTGTTTATGAACGCCCGTTGCTGTATGACATGATTTTCCTTGGGTAACGGGTGATTTCAATACTCCATACTTTAGTGGGGTGCTACCGGATAACAGCCATTTGAGAAATTAAACTTTTACGTACTCAATAATGCGGAAGATAAGCTGATGCTTACGGAGTGGCTAAAAAGAGCTGGTCATAGGACGGATACGGCGTTCCTCGTCTAAAGGGCTTATTTTTTTAGGATGGGTTCTTAAATGTGTTCTCAGTTGGACACGTGCATTCATGGGACTATGTAGGGAGTTTCAAATTGAGTTATAAATGCTGTTTTCTCTTGACCATTGTTGCTATTTTTGTGTCTGGATGTGCAGCAACTATAAGTGTCAAGGAACATCAAAAAGCGAGGTTCAATAGAGATGACACTGTTACCGTGATGTGTAGAACTCTAGACCCAATGGGCTTCACGGGGGAATTAGAGCACCTCCTATTATCTAGAGGGTTCGATGTGGTCTCGCAGGAAGTTGCAATTCGGAAAGCCAAACTCAACATAGATGTAAATTATGACAACCAGAGAACGCAAGGTGAAGTTGAATCCTACAATACCACGGAGCTAAGGTCTGTTTATTCATTAACGTTCAGCTACTCCACCCGCTTTGATGGCGTTTTCAGCGAACGTAAAATCATAAAATTGTACGGTTCACTCATAGACCTAAGAACTGGGAAAATTGTTAAGTCATTGAAGATTGACAGAGGTCCTCTTTCATCAAAAGGCAACTCTGACTTATTGGAAAAGCTTGTCGATAAATTGTGATAACAAATACACCTTTACAGTTTGATTCAAGAAATGATTGATGATAATGTGTAAAATAGGAATGAGTTCAATAGCACGAGTAATTGAGAGCCATAAGCGTTTTTTGGAAACTAATCATAAAGAACATCTTCGGCCATATTGCAACCGGTTGAAGTATCAGCCAGAAAGCGCACGGGCTGAAGCAATAGCATGTTGTTTTTTTAGAGTTAAGTGTGATGATGTTGAGGTGGAGGAAGATTTAGCGGAAGGTAAAGGTGGTGTGGATTTTCGATGTAATTCAAAAGATGGCACTGAATTTGTGTCCGAAGTTACTTGTCTTGGGACGGAGTCTGCAGCTTCCCAGTCAACATTGATAGATGAATTTCCCCAAGATGGTTTTGGTGGCCCCTTTACCATGATAACTCCAAGTCTACTTAGAAGAGTTGTCAGCAAAACCGATCAAATGTCCGGATATTGCTGCCCTCGAATCCTTGTAATTACGTGCGAACATTGGATGTCTGATGTTCTTGTGGGCCAAGCCGGAGCCGAATTATTGTTGACAAGTGAGCCAGAAATCGTTGAAGAGCCGATTGATAGCCCCGGATATACTGGCAATAAAAAAGATATTGATTCAGTGACTGATCTGCAACACTCTGTCTTTTTCCGGCTACGAAATGGAATACTGGAATCATGTAGACGCAGTATTTCAGCGATCCTACTGTTTAGCATTTCACCTGATAAAACATCTTCAAACGTGGTTGGGCTCCTACATCCAGATCCTGCGCATAAATTCGCAACTTGGCCATTCCCTTCGGTTCCGTTTCTCAGAGTGAAAAACTGGCCACTAGTTAACAACAAAATCGAAAAAGAATGGGCGATCTTGGAACCGAAACCGGATAAATTTTATCACTTGGGGGTCAGTTATCCGCAATCATAGAAGCAGAAAGATGATTTGATTTGTCTTACAGAATGCCGAAATTGAAAAATTTCTGTGTTGTCTTGTGAAGATTGAGAAATACTCTTATGAGCTTGTTTGAATAATCGATAGCAAAGCTAATTTGAGTCATTTAACGACTGTTTTTCATGTTTTTGTAATTGCCCGCTATGTACCTGTCGCCCCGCTGGGGCTTATAGAGGCTGGTGCCCAGTGCGCACCCTACAAACAACCTTATTATCTAGTCTATCGTGTATAGTGTAGGGAAAGTATTTAGTGAAGACCAAATTGCTTGATATTGTTGCTCTTACAGACGATTTGCCTGAATATAATCTCAGACGGGGGCAAGTTGGTACGGTAGTTGAAATCCTTGCAGGCGGTACTGCATTCGAAGTTGAATTCAGTGGCCGTGACGGCCGAACGTATGAGTCAGTTGGTCTGCGACCTGATCAGGTAATGACACTGCACTATGAACCAATGGAAGTTGAGCCAGGTCAGCCTGCGCATGCCTAACCGGTCCGTGCAATCAGTAGCAATGACCTTGTGGTTTTGTTAATTGTTTCTGTATTGCGCTAGGCTTTGGTTTGTCGGACGTTTTACGGCAGACCCTCGTGTCGTTCATAAAGTCCGCAACTGAACTCAAGTTGTTTGGTTGTAGTAATACAAAAGGGTATGAGTTGGAATGGCAAGGGTTGATAAACCAAAGGAAGAAATTGGATGGTTAAAGATTATATTCGCAATTTTGACTGCCACTGATATTTCGCTGGTTGCTTGGCTAGTTCAGAATTACGGAAAAGTCAGCCTACGCCTTCTAATAATATGTGCGATCGGAGCATTTCTAGTTTCAACGGCGATTATTTTGGTCAATAGAGTGGCATACCGTAAGATTGATCAATTGGAAGAATTGTGATGGAATGGATTGCAATTATTGTGTTTGTCGTGTTTCTCCTTGGTATAGGCATAGTCACGCGGGATGCCATTAAACACGCCAAAAAAGATTAACACGCAATACGTACGGTTAACCAACAGTAGAGATTCTGTAGTTTGGCTAATATTCTCCGATAGGTAGGCACTTTAACAATGAACCAGGTATTTGAGAAAAGTCCAAAACTCAAGAAGTGGCTGCGTTGGATGGAGACGATTCACGATGAGATTCTAGGGCTGCTTCGAGACACGAGCATGTTTTGGGAAGTCCAAGACATCATACGCGCGAACCCGCGCATACAAAAACCAAGCGCTTTTAATCACTATCTCGGGAGGACATACCTTTCTCACGCGTTGGCAGGTGTGCGTCGGCAGATCAAGCCACATAAGGATAGCATATCCTTGGTAGCGTCCCATTATCCCTATCGGAATAATTCATTCAGCAAGTAACACCTATGCTACAATAGGGTTGGTTCAGGCATGCAAAGACGGAAATTTTCTTGGTGTTTGTAAACCCGCTTGGTAGCGTCGTCCGAGTTATGCATGATTTGTTCACTGGTGGACACAAGCAAGATTCCCTGTCATGGGGTTTATTGCATTGGTACCCCGTTTGAGAGATTAACGATTCAAAGCATAACTCCGTCTGAACCGGTTTTGAAACCCATGTTGTATATTCCGAACCCTATCTCGGCAAGGAGAACTCACGATGAAAAGACGGCGTAGAACCGGCATTTCGAGAAAAGGACGATTCAAAGAACAACCTGCTACCCAAGAGGTTCAAGAAGTTGATGCCTTTGGACAAATCAATTATAACGCGGCAGGTCTAGACATCGGAGACGCTGAAATTTATGCCGCTGTACCTGAAGGACGAGATAATGACTGTGTGCGAGTCTTTAAGACTTTTACCGAAGACCTCCATCTCTTAGCGGATTGGTTACAGCATTGCTGCGTGACCACGGTGGCGATGGAATCAACAGGTATCTACTGGCTTCCAATCTATGAAATCCTTGAGGCACGCGGTTTTGAAGTGTATCTGGTGAATGCACGTCATATTAAAAACGTTTCCGGTAAGAAAACCGACATTGAAGATTGTCAATGGATACAGCAGTTGCATACCTATGGGTTGCTTTCGACTTCATTTCGTCCGCCTGAAGAGATTTGCGCCCTGCGTTCATTGGTGAGGCATCGAGCCAATCTAATCACGATGTGCTCGACACAAGTGCAGCATATGCAGAAGGCATTGCAACTGATGAATCTTAAGCTGACCAACGTCATCTCAGACATTACCGGTTTGACAGGCATGCGTATCATCAGAGACATCGTCAGGGGTCAACGCGATGCCCACCAATTGGCAGCCCATCGTGACGAACGATGTGCCAAAAGTGAAAAAGAGATTCGCAAATCTCTTGAGGGCAATTACAAGCCCGAACATGTGTTCGCCCTCAAGCAAGCACTGCAAGCTTACGATTTTTATCAGCAGCAAATCAGCGATTGCGATGTAGAAATCGAAAAGTTTTATCAGACGATTGAACCCCAGATCGACATCAAAGCGCACCCCTTGCCGGAGAGTCAAAGAAAGCGGCGTCGTCCAAAGGGGAATGAGCCCTGTTTTAATTTGCGTCAACATCTGTATCAACTAAGCGGGGTAGATCTCACTCAGATTGAGGGAGTCAATGTGCTCAATGCACAAGCGATATTGAGTGAAATCGGCACCGATATGAGCAAATGGCCTTCAGTCAAACATTTCACCTCCTGGCTGGGTTTATGTCCGAACAACCAAATCACGGGTGGTAAAGTGATGCAGCGTCAAACGCAGAAAAACAACAATCGTGCGGCACGCGCTCTGAGGCTGGCGGCGCAAGGCATATCGACAAGCAAAGGTGCTCTCGGCGGCTATTATCGTCGTCAGCGAGCGAGGCTCGGTCCTGCTCAAGCCATCACGGCAATTGCTCATAAACTCGCACGTATTATCTATGCCATGTTGAGAAATCGGACCCCCTACTGTGAACCTCCTTCCGGCTACTATGAAGAACAGGCTCGCCAAAGGGCAGTCAAGAATCTGGAACGTAAAGCCAAACAATTAGGATTTCATCTGATCGCACAAACAGCTTAAATCGGTTTTCACATCAACGAAATTGAGGTGAAATCGAATTGTCGAAAACGCTTTTCAACATGCTCTTTGTGTTAGTGTTACTTGATAGAAAATTCGAGAGTTTGATGATTGAGGATGTTTTCCGGAGCGAGATAATGAACACTGAATAGTTGGGTTTCACGGTGTTCAATCCAACCTACGCGCAGTGCACGGTTGAGGAACTTTGTTGTGGCTAATTTTCAAGTTCTTCAAATCGTCGGTTGAATGTGTTATACTTGAGCACGTACTAATGTCGTTTCCAAATTTCACTCAGAGAGGAGGCATTGGTGAGAATGCCTGTCCCAACAATTCGACAAATTAAGCACCCTCTTCTCCAGCTTGTTGCTGACAGAAGGGAATATCAGCTTAGAGATATTGTGGACCAACTTGCGGACCATTTTGCACTTACGGACGAGGAAAGAAGTGAGTTCTTGCCAAGTGGAAGTTCAAAACGATTTTACAATAGATGCGGATGGGCACAAAGCGTCTTGAAGCAGGCAGGTCTACTAGAGTCACCACAGCGTGGCTATCACAAGATAACAGATCAAGGACTTGAGGCCTTGAGCCATAATTTGGACATTCGACCATCGCCGGACCATCTACCAACAGCGGATGATGAGGAAGACGATCAAACTCCCGAGGAATATATTGAACAAAATTACCGACACATTCGGGAGAGATTGGTGGCAGAACTATTGGAAGAGATTAATGACAATTCGCCGAGGTTTTTCGAGGAATTCGTGATAGATCTTCTAGTTAAAATGGGTTATGGAGGTTCACGAGGAGACGCTGAAGCAGTTGGACGAAGTGGGGATGGAGGTATCGACGGAGTGATTAACGAAGATAGACTCGGCCTTGATGTCGTTTACGTTCAAGCTAAGAGGTGGGAAGCGAATGTGAGTCGCCCTGAAATTCAAAAATTCGCAGGCGCGCTACAAGGGCAACGGGCGAGGAAAGGAATATTCATTACGACCTCAGGATTTTCTAGAGACGCCCGCGAGTATGTGAAGGCCATTGACTCCAAGATTGTGCTCATCGATGGACGCCAACTTGCGGAATTTATGATTGACCATAATGTCGGAGTATCTACGGTAAATACCTACGAACTCAAACGAGTGGATTCAGATTATTTCGAGGAAGATTAAATGTCTTCGCAAAAGCCTGACGATGAAAACATTTCCGGTAGCGTATCACACAGTGTAATTTTGAGAGGGCTTATAAATGATTTTTGGAAACCGAAAAATTACGAACACTTGCTAATCAGATGGGAAGATTCACTACAAACAGTTAGAAGGACTTTTCCATGCTACTCAAAGATAGAATCAGCATCGTGACCGGCGGCAGTTCCGGCGTCGGGCGGGGAATCGCGCTCGAATTTGCGCGTGAAGGCGCCCGCGTCGTCGTCGCCGACAAACAGGAGGCGCCGCTCCGGGGAAAATATCACGAAACAGATGTCACCACGCCGACCGTCGAAGAGATTGAAAAACTCGGCGGAGAGGCGATTTTCGTCCAGACAGATGTCACGGATGAATCCCAAGTTGAACGACTGATTGAGCAAAGTGTCCGGCACTTCGGGGGATTGGACATTCTCGTCAATAACGCCGGCATCCACATCCCGGGCGGAGCGCAAGATATCTCGATTGCACAGTGGGACCAAGTCGTGGGAACCAATCTGCGCGCCGTGTTTGTCGCGACGAAACTCGCCATCCCCCATCTGAAGGGTTCCGAATACGGACGCATCATCCAAATCGCTTCCGTCCACGCCTACGGCGGCGGCGCGGGACCCGCCTACGCTCCGGCGAAAGCCGGCGTGGTCAACATGGTACGGGACACGGCGATAGAGGTTGGGGAGTTCGGGATAACCGTCAACGCCATCTGTCCCGGCTACATAGAGACATCGCTTCAGGACTACCTCACGCAGGAGATGATTGACGCCGTCGCCGAAAAGACCGCCCTGCCGCGCTTCGGCAAACCGAGAGATGTGGGACGGGCAGCCGTGTTCCTCGCCTCCGACGATGCGGAATGGATCACCGGCGCCTCCCTGCTCGTCGATGGCGGCTTAATCACGGGAACGTAGGAGAATCTTAGCGGGCATGCTTAATCCTCAACTCGCCACTCGCCACTATTCACTAACAACTGGTCACTAACCACTGACCACTGCATCTCAAAAGGAATAAGGACGAATGCACAACAACCCCTGGGGCACGGTTCGATTCACGGACAAGGTTGCCCTGATAACCGGCGGCGCCTCCGGCATCGGACGCGCAACCGCCAACCGTTTGGCGGCTGAAGGCGCCCACGTCATCATCGCGGACAAGGACGTTGAGTTGGCAAATCGGGCGGTTTCCGGGATTGAGGATGACGGCGGAAAAGCCAGCCATATTGAAGTCGATCTCGCCGACGATGAAGCTGTCACCGCCTGCGGCAATGCCGTCGCGGAACGGTTTCCCGCGCTCCACATGCTCGTCAACAACGCCGCCATACTCCGGCACGGGGTGATTGAAGATGGGTCATGGCAAGAGAATTGGGATGTGGAAACATCAATTGGTTTGAGGGGTTGGGTGCTCATGACCCAAGTGTTGCTACCGACCCTAAAAAAGGAGAGCGGTGCGATTGTCAATATCTCGTCGGAAGCCGGTTTTCTCGGCAGGCGCGGCATGTGGGTCTACGATGCTATCAAAGCCGCTTTGGTCTCCGTCACGAAGACGATGGCGCAGGAGTTTGTCGGCTACGGGATTCGGGTCAACGCGGTTGCGCCAGGGTGGATTGTCACCGAGATGCACTTCGGTAGTGCGCCCGACCCCGCCGCACGAAAGAGGGAGTTGGAGGAGACACCAAACGAGGGGTGTATCATGAAACGCCGCGCCGCACCGGAAGAGGTGGCATCCGTCATCGCCTTCCTACTGAGCAACGATGCCTCTTACATCACGGGGCAAACTATTCACGTGGACGGGGGACGCATGGGGATGTCGCTGAGGTGAACGGACGTTGTGTTTATTGAAGATAGCCCGTGAAGATATGTAGTAAGGAATTCATTGCCCGTGACCGAAAATGGACACACTAACAATGACAGACAACGAAATCTATGAACTTGGTTTAGAAGCGCTGTTTGAGAAACTAGGTCCCGATGGAGCAATGCGTTTCCTTCTTCAGTTGGAAAAGAGGGAAGGCGATTACTCCGTGGATCGAGATCAGTGGCTTTCCGCGCCTGATGTTGAAACGCTTGCAAACCAGATTCGAGAAGCGCGCGACGAGAATCGGGATGGCGAGTGAATCAACTCCAAAGAATGGTGCTGAAAATGGAACCTAAAAATGGCTGAAACTATCAAATTCGAGAAGAGTTCTGGAAACGTGTTTCTGGACATCGGTTTGTCCCAAGGGGAAGCTGAACGCGAACTGCTGCGCTCAAATCTTGCCTTTGAAACTTACCGTATTCTTGAAGCCCGGAAACTGACGCAGAAAAAAGTGGGGGAAATCCTCGGCATCAAACAGTCTGAAGTGTCCCGACTGAAGAACGGGGATTTTCACTGTTTTAGCGTGGCGCGTCTGTCTACGTTTCTGAATCGGTTGAACCGTAACGTCTAGATTCACATTACACCGTCGGGAGACACGGACGGTCACTAACGTTTCGCAGCTGCTTAAGGGTTTCTTTCAGCCGTTTTAGGATAAGAATTCTTATCTCAACAATACCCGAACGAACGGTTGACAGAGCCTCGGATTGAAAGGCGTATCATCAATTGTAAGGATCGCAGACATGAATCCAGAAACTCCAATACAAATCACAGATTTCGTGCCGCTTTGTAAACTTACAGCCACTGAGGTCGGTTATTCCGCTTCAGAGTCCCATTTAACGGAAATCCTACGTTCATTCAATTACAGGGCTATTGTTATAACCCTAGCAAGAATCAATCTCCTTCTCCAGCGTAATGACGACTTCTCAAAGTCTGAAAGCATCCTTCGGAAGAATTTCTGCTCCCCAATTCTGCGAAACGCAATTGATTCTTCTTCACAACTAAGGGAAAGGATAATCTTCAATAGAGAGTCAACCCTTCGCTTGTTGAGTACAAGTGTTAACGTTTCTGATCCGCGATCTGTACGGACTCCAGATGGCACAGAGGAGGCCAAAAGCGACTTGGCTAAATGCTATCTGATTGCTAACGAGTTGTCTGAAAAGGAATCCGTCGATTCTGGAACAAATTTTCCCATGGACCACGGGCCGGAACCGCTCGCGGGATTAATCCCCGCTTTGGAGTACGCCATCAATTCCCAACCTTGGTTTCGTATTCGGAAATTTTTGGTTCGGTCTAAGGCATTCTTGACACGTCTGATACAAGAAGCCGAAAATTTCGACGTGAACAAAACATTCTGCACGGCGACGGGATTAACTTTAGAAGGATACCAATATCTAATCTTTAGCATATTGAGTGTTGCTTCACATTACTCACCACAGGAGATATTGAAAGGCGAAGCGGGGTTCATTAATACAAAACCTTCTCCATGCCTTAAACCCTTGTACGATAAATTACTCCAGCAAGTCTGCGTTCCAATTGAAGATCTCCCGTACAGGGAGCAATTAACACGTTCATTGCCCAGTGAATATCGCTTGTGGCGAGAATACCCACTTGTAAAAATGGGCGAAAACCAAATCATGTGCGCTGACATCGGTTTCCTCTTGGATAAACTTGAAACTGGGGTGTTTTGGATTATTAACCATCAACGGCAAAAGAAGAACAAAGCCAAAGACGAAGATATTATCGGTTTATGGGGTAAGGTTTTCGAGAGTTATGTCGCGTCCATAATTCAGCGCGCGTTACCTAGCATTGCCTCACAAACAGTTGATGATGCAGAAGGATACCTCATTAACCCTAAATACGATCAAACGAACCGAGAGTGTACTGATGTCGCCGTGTGTGGTCGTGAAACTTTGATTCTGATGGAATGTAAAGCCCCAATCTTAACTGCCGAATCGAAGTTTAGCGGTGATTCTTCAAAATTCTACAAGAATCTCAAAGCTAAAATTATCGAGCCTAAAGGATTAAAGCAACTGCAAAATGCTATTCAAAATCTGGCACATATAAACGAAGAGAAAAGATTACGAATCAAAGGAATAAATATGTCCCGAGTGAAAAGAATTTTTCCTGTTTTGGTATTTTCCGACCGTATATTCTCTTTTCCAATAATGAATTGGTTTTTGGACTCGGAATTCCAACGGTTAACGAATACCAACGTCCTGCGTAGGAACTTGGAAATCATGCCGCTGACGGTGTTAACGATAGATGAGCTAGAGAGTTTGGAGCCGTATCTCTGCGATGCACCGTTTCACGACCACTTGTACAAATGGATAACGCAGGTTTTTAAACGTAGCAAATCCTTCCCCTTCACCGAATATTTGCGTTTGTTAAGTGAGAGACAAGTGCGTGAAAACGAGTTCATAAATAATGAAGTCAAAATGGTATCTGACGGCATGCAGGGGTAATTTTCCTCAAAGGGCATGAATCCGCAGCGATGAACTGTGAATCCAGGAAAACGTAATTCGGTTTCTTTCCGGATTCATATAATCCTCCACACTGTCTGAATCGTACCAATGCCTAATGGATAAACCAGAATTGTAGGGAATAACGATCGTTATTCCCTACAAAGACCAACCTGCCTCCAATCACCGCCCGCGGCATCCCTGCTACAGGCGAGTTCTTTCCTCGCCAAAGGCTGCAATCTTTCATCCACTCCATCCAATGCCGACGAGCGGCAAACTGTCAATTGCATAAATCCACGAGTTCAACTATAATATCGGACGAATAACGGACGTGCTGTGTCGCATGAGATACCGTGATTGCCGCGTCGCGTTGAAAAATCTATGACCTCTCTCAACCTTTTACCGTCCGACTGGATCACGGCGGTTTACCTCGCGGTTACCAGCGCGTTAATGCTTTTTTATCACAAGAATCTCGCGCGCTGGTATATCTTCCTATCCATCCACATAGCAGCGGTCTTGGGAATACTTTCGCTCCATTTCGTCCCTAGCCCACTGCCGCCCCTGCTTCAATTCGTGCGTGACTGGTACGCACTTGGGACTATCCTGCTATTCTATTGGGGAGGTAAGCCGCTAACTCAGATGGTCTTTCAGGGCATGTTCGATGATCGGATTATCCGGTGGGAGAACCGCCTTTTCAACGGGCAGCCGAGCACCTATTTGAGTGCGCGGTTTCCTTCGGTGGCTCTGTCGGAATATCTGCATCTCTGCTACCTGAGCTATTACTTTATTCCTGTATTCCTGCCGGTAATGCTCTATTTTCGTGGAATGCGCGAGGCATTCTTTGAGACGTTATTCGCTGAACTCTTCACGTTCAACCTTTGCTTAATCTGGTATATCTTCATGCCGGTTGCGGGACCTCGCTATTTTGAGGAAAAGATTAAAGAACCTTTGTCGAATGGTCTCCTGTGCAGGTTGACGCATGCCATCCTTTCCAGCGCTTCCACGAAAGGCGCGGCGTTTCCCAGTTCTCACTCCGCGCTCGCGATCCTCGTTCTTCTCTGTGCGGCGCGCTACGATCTCCTCAGTTTCGTGATTCTGTTTCCATTTTGCACCGGGTTGGTCGTCGGTACGGTCTACGGTAGGCTCCATTATGCACTGGATGCCGTTGCAGGGGTACTCCTCGGAGTCGTAATGTTCGGTCTATACCCAATCGTTTATCAGTGGTTCTGAGACAGTGGATAAAGATATGCGAGTGAACAATCCGCCAAGTCTACCCCTGGTCATTTACGACGCCGATTGCGATTTCTGCCGCTTCTGGATTGCTCGCTGGCGGCATGCGACATCGGAACACGTCGATTACATCTCGTCTCAAGAGGTCGGCGAGCGGTTCCCCGAAATCCCGCACGAGCATTTTCAAAATGCGGTTCAACTCGTTAATCCCGACGGCGAAGTGTTTTGCGGCGCCGAAGCCGTTTTTCGCGCGTTCGCCCATAATCGGCGTAGACGATGGGCACTGGGGTTATATCGACGATTGCCCGGGTTTGCCCCGGTCACCGAGGCGGTATACCGTTTCATCGCTGGGCACCGTAAGTTCTTCTCGGTGTTAACGCGCTGGTGTTGGGGGAGGCAGCCGGCGCGACCGACATTCTTCCTGACGCGATGGCTGTTCCTCCGACTGCTCGGTGTCATCTATCTCATCGCTTTTCTGTCACTCTGGACTCAGATTGAAGGCTTGATAGGGAGCGACGGCATCTTGCCGGCCGAGCGATACCTGAACGCCATCCGCGATCAGGTCGGTATTGAACGGTATTTGACTTTCCCGACACTGTGTTGGCTTGGCGGCACCAACGCCTTTCTGCACTTCTTGTGCGGTGGCGGCGTGTTTCTGTCGCTGCTGTTAATCATCGGTGTCACGCCGACTGTTGCCCTAATCGGCTTGTGGGTGTTCTACCTCTCGCTGGCGACGGTGGGCCAAAGTTTCCTGAGTTTCCAGTGGGATGCGCTACTGCTAGAAACCGGTTTTCTCGCGATCTTTTTTGCGCCGTTGCGGATTCTCCCAAGTTTCTCGCGGGAAGCAGCGCCATCCTCTGTGGTGTTGTGGCTGCTCCGTTGGCTGCTGTTTCGACTGATGTTCGCTTCAGGTGTCGTAAAGTTG
>JAJDTR010000033.1 GCA_022827055.1 Candidatus Poribacteria bacterium
TGTTTGAAAAGTAGGTAGCAAAGCCATTTTTGGTCATTTGAGGGTCAAAATCATCGGATTTTCAAGACTTTTACCCCAAAATAGCCTTTCTCTAAGGCGATTCCGGACTTTTCAAACAGGTTCTAAGGCTATCTGCGTTGAAGCTTATAAATAACCAGGTGAATGCTCAACAGAGAAGGTCCCTATGGGAGTTCTAACGCAGTCGCTGTGGAATCGCTATCACAAAGGAATCTCCATCGCCCATTGATCTAGGGGTTGGGAGACCCACCCCTACGAAGGAGAATACGTGTGTACATGCCCCCGATTATCTGGTTGGTCAACAGAACCCAGCTAATCGTATCGGCAATTTAGTTAGCCGCTCTTGAGATTTAAAAAAACGTCTTCTCCTCGGAAGCGCGCCTGTTCGCCGAGTTCCTCCTCAATTCGCAACAATTGATTGTATTTGCATGTCCTATCCGTTCGACAGAGCGATCCGGTTTTGATCTGCCCGGCATTTGTTGCAACGGCAACATCCGAGATTGTTGTATCCTCTGTTTCTCCGGAACGGTGGGAAATCACGGCTGTATAGTTAGATTTCTTTGCAAGTTCGATTGCACTAAGCGTCTCGGTCAAGGTGCCAATCTGATTTAACTTGATAAGAATCGAATTGGCTATGCCCTGATCGATTCCTCGCTGCAGTCGATTTGTATTCGTTACAAAAAGATCGTCACCAACGAGCTGAACTTTATCTCCGATAGCCCGCGTCAGCATTTCCCACCCGTCCCAATCGTCTTCCGCCAAGCCGTCTTCAATCGAGATAATCGGATATTTTTCGGTCAGCTCAGCATAGAAGTCAACCATCTCTTCCGGGGATTTATTGGGTTTGGCCTCCGCTTGAAGTCGATAGGCGCCATTGTTATAAAATTCGCTTGAAGCGGGATCCAACGCCAACATCACATCCGCACCCGGGGTGTAGTTGGCTCGCTCGATTCCCTCCATTATTACGAGCAGCGCCTCTTCGTTTGATTCGAGATCCGGCGCGAATCCACCCTCATCACCGACGGCGGTACTGTAATCTCTTTCGCGTAACACTCCCTTCAGGTTGTGGAAGATTTCCACACCCATACGCAATGCCTCGGAAAACGATGGGGCGCCTGTCGGCATGATCATGAACTCTTGGATGTCCACATTGTTGTCCGCATGTGAACCGCCATTCAAGATATTCATCATCGGGAGCGGAAGCTCCTTCGCATCGGCACCGCCGATATATCTGTAAAGCGGTAGTCCAAGATGACTGGCGGCGGCTCTGGCAACGGCAAGGGAAACACCCAAAATTGCGTTTGCGCCAAGTCTTCCTTTATTTGTCGTTCCGTCAAGATCAATCAGAGTTCGATCTATGGCAGTCTGATCTGTTGCGTCGGATCCGACCAACTGCCCGGCAATAGTGATGTTGACATTTTCAAGCGCTTTCCTCACTCCTTTTCCGAGGTAGCGTGATGGATGGGCATCGCGAAGTTCCACCGCTTCGTGTTCACCGGTTGACGCACCCGAGGGTACGGCTGCCCGTCCCACTATGCCTGACTCTAACCTAACGTCAACTTCGACCGTCGGGTTTCCTCGAGAATCCAGTATTTCGCGAGCAATTACGTTTTTTATTTTTGTCAATCGGTCCTCCACACTCAAGTTTTAGTGAATTTTGTATTAGGTTTCGTTGACATTTTACACATTGAATTCGTCTCCATTCCGAATCTTCGACCTAACGCGCCTTGAGGCGATTTGGGATATTTGCAAATCTCCACCGCCTAGCGCGACCCTATATCGTAGGGGCGAGGTTTCCTCGCCCACATGGGGGTTGGAGACCAAACCCTTCAGATTGACCATCTGATCGGTCAAGGGCTTGAATTTGGCAATCCAAGCCGAGCGGGACACACAACTGAGTGTCTCGCATCCGACCGACCATTACAGCTTTTAGTGAATTGTGAGGTCGTACTATTCTCATTCCTCAATCACAAACTCAATAAGGAGATACGAACTTGCTAAAAACACAGCACCGTAGATGACTAACGTCGAAATCCAAAAATGTCCCTCAAGTCCCCCCGTCGTAAGCAGTGACACCGTACATTTCGCCCCAGCCATGATGACGGGGAATATCAGTGGCAGCAGGATGACGGACAAAAGGCTCTCCGCCCCATGCGTGCTGGTGGAAATGCCCGAAATCGTGACACCAACCGCGCAGAAGCCGAGCGTGCCTATAGTGAGGACGCCGATTAGTTTCATTAGCGTACCTAGCGTCAACGTGTCCAGCGCCTCCAAGAATTGGAGTGCGACCGGGGTTATCACCGCTTCCAAAACAGCGAGGAGGAAGAGATTGCTTACAACTTTGGACAGATAGAGATTGCTCGGATCGACGCCGGTTAATCTGACTCCTTGCAGTGCTCCACTCGCCCGCTCAACATCAAAAGATCTGTTCAACAGGATAATCCCGGCGAAGGCAAAAGCTGCCCATAATACACTAGCAGCGAGTTTTCCTCGATCTTCCACGTCTTGAGGAAATATTGGCCCAAACGCAAGACTAAAGATTAACACTACGAGCACGCTGAAAACGAAGATTAAAACCAGTGTGTCCTTTGTGCGAAAGAAGAGTGCAATATCTTTGCGAACTAGCCAACCGATTTGGTGAAATGATTTCATTTCATCTGGTGTTGTTTAAGGCTCATGTCATATTGGAGGGACAATTCATCAAGCGCAATTTCGTCTTTTCTGGCAATCGACTTGAGCCGTGCGTCTAGCAAAAAAAGGAATCGTGTACCTGCGAGATAACCCAACTGTGTCTCGTGTGTCGTCAGCACAATTCCTTTGCCCCGTGCGCGTTCATGATGAATTCGGTCCAACACAAACTGCTTTGCAGCGACATCAAGGCCTGAAAAGGGTTCATCAAGAAATAGAAGGGTCGGGTCATGTATGAGAGCTTTGGCTATCATAAATCGCTGAATCATGCCGCGCGAAAAAATTTCCATCCGCTCATGCGCAAACCGTGTCAGCCCTACTTCGTCAAGGAGAGCGGTGATTCTCCCTTCTAACGAATCAACCGCATATAATTTTCCAAAAAATCTGAGGTTTTCGTAGGGAGTCAATTCAAGATAGGCGAGTGGTTCGTGCACTACGACTCCGAGCATTTGGCGAACGCCAAAAGGATTGTCAAGGGCGTTCGCGCCAGCAATCTGTAGATTGCCGGATGCGGGTTTGAGAAGTGTTGAAAGAATTCTGATGAGAGTCGTTTTTCCCGCCCCGTTGGGCCCAAGAATCGAGACAACTTCCCCAGGCTGCACCTCGATATCGACATCGTCGAGAATGGTGCGATGACCAAAGCGTTTTGTTATTTTGGTCGCTTGAAGCAACATAGTTGGCAAATCGAAGAGGACGGGCAATTTGGTTGCGGTAGAATGGGTATTGTCATACAGGTAGTCGTGGGATTAATCGGCGAATCAGACGAACAGAAATAGCAGTTAGGTTTCCACTCTCCGGATACACCGTGTTCCTGCAGGCTAGTACAAGTCGCGTTCTTGACTGCCGGAGCAACCTTTTCTATCGATGGAGAAAATCGTGCGGACTGTTTATTTATACGAATTATTTGGGTGGGGGTTACGGGAGGCACAATCTTTGGGGGCAGAAGAGGGACGTGGAGGAGAGGAATAACAACCGTTATGATATTTATAACGTAATAGTATCGTCTCGACTCTGTGAGCAAATTTAAATATTCGAGCATATCGTCCGCATCGACTCGGATGGTTAGGATTGGAAGGATGGAAGGGCGGAAGATTTCCTGCGGCTCTGCTCTTGACTTGTCATTCTTCTGAAGCAAATGATGGGGCTGCCGTAATTCTAGAAGCATGCTGCGGGATTTCTATCGCGTGGGATTGACCATCGCACCAAGAATTCCATCGCCTTTGCTATGGTTCTACTGCTGCGCTCATTGTCCATTCGATTGAACTCAGTACATCGTCATCGTTGATTAACATACAATCATAATGTGTGTAAATATGAATGTAAATGACTCTCAAGTAACACTCAACATTGCACAGGATCTACTATCGCACTCACTATTCGTTCGTTTGATCCTCTGGAGTGCGGAGGCGAGGAGGAATCGTGTTCTATTGACATTGAGGATCTCTATCGCGCTCGCTATCCACTCGCTTGATCTCACGCTGGAGTGAAAATCAGACCACGAAGGAACACTTTTCACGGCTAGTCATTGAGCAAAAAAGGAGTGTTACTTGCTGAAAGAATTATTCCGACAGGGATAATGGCACGCTATTAAGAATCGTTCCATTCTTTTTAACAAAAAAACAGCCTGAAATCATGGTGCGGATTTCAGGCTGTATAAGATCGAAACTGGAACTAAAAATTCGGCTATGTTTTAATCCATCTCATAGTGACAAGTGATTCGCGCAATTCCGTCAATCACCGATGGACCATGCGTGGTGACCTTATCATCAATACAACGAACCGCTTCACAGCGCAATTTCAATTTCCGTTTGAGTCACGCGTGCGGTGCAGCCAGCGTTTCCGGAGATGGTGGGCAATGCCCACCCTACAAAACTAAAGATTCGGCTACGTTTTAATCAATCCCATAGTGACAAGTGATTTGCGCATTCCGCCAATCACCGATGGAGAATACGTGGTGACCTTATCATCAATACAACGAACCGCTTCACAGCGCAATTTCAATTTCCGTTTGAGTCACGCGTGCAGTGCAGCCAACGTTTCCGGAGATGGTGGGCAATGCCCACCCTACAAAAACTGAAGATTCGGGTTACATCATTTTTCTGATGATTGCCGCGCCTTGTTCCTTTGTTACCCCGAGATTTCGATGGGCAAGAGGACCGCCTTCGCCAAGAACGGGTTCTGCCTCATCCAGCGTAGGACGGCTTGTGTCGTGATAAAATAGCCCGGTTGGAATCTCGTCGCCCCATGCCATTGAGTGCTCGATGGCGGCTTTCCAATCCGTGGGGTCGTGTCCTGTCTCTTCGAGTTTGGTTACCGTCTGTTTGAAGAATGCGAAAGTGTTGTCCTTGTTGTAGGTGATGCATGGGCTAAAGACATCGATCAGTGCAAATCCTTTGTGTTCCATGCCCCTATACATCAATTCCGCGAGATGCTTAGTGTCCCCACTGAATCCTCTAGCAACATAGGATGCGCCTGTCACAATTGCCATCGCCAAGGGGTTGACGGGCCCCTCAACGCTACCGAAGGGCGTACTCTTGGTCTTCATGCCGATTCTACTTGTAGGAGAAACTTGCCCCGTGGTCAAGCCGTAGATTTGATTGTTCATAACTATATACAGCAGATCGACGTTACGCCGCATGGTATGAACAAAGTGGTTGCCACCAATACCGTAGCCGTCTCCATCGCCGCCAGTGGCGATTACAGTCAGATCATGGTTGGCGAGCTTGACTCCCGTCGCTACGGCTAACGCTCGTCCGTGAAGCGTGTGCATCCCGTAAGTGTTGATGTAACCAGGCAGGTTCGACGAGCAGCCGATACCACTAACCGTGACAAATTCGTGGGGTTCACGCCCCAACTTCGCGCACGCCAACTCGAGTGCCCTCAGAACACCAAAATCCCCACATCCCGGACACCAATCGGGGGCTACATCTCCCTTGAAATCTTTTGCCGTCGGTGCCGCTTTAATGGGTTTATCCGATGCCATGTTGTCCTCCTTGCTTAATTAGACTACAATCTCTTGATATGGGACATACAAGTCAGTTTTGCCAGCTACCTGCTCTTTGACCCCATCGACAATATGGTGCGGCATAAACGGTTCACCATCGTATTTGCGAATGTGGCCATCAGCATCAAAACCGGTTTCACCGCGCAAATAACGCGCGAACTGCCCCGTAAAGTTGTTTTCTACAATAATCGTTCGCTTGGCTTTCGAGAGCGCTTGTGTGATTTCCTCCACATGCAGCGGCACAATCCATTTTATCGCGAGTTGGTTGGTAGGTATTCCCTCTTGAGTCAAGAGGCTTGCTGCTTCTTCAATCACACCTTTTGTGGTTCCCCAACCGATAAGGGTTACCTCAGCGTTCTCCGGTCCTTCCAACTCGGGCGGGTCGATTAGCGAGACGACAGCTTCCATTTTCCGCTGGCGTTTCTCGACCATCGCGCGGCGTATGTGTGGATTCGTGAACTCGTCGCTGATTAACCCCCCATCCTCATCGTGTTCATCCGTCGCAACGACATGTAAATGCTCCGGCGTGCCAGGAATTGCCCGTGGCGATATACCGCTCTCTGTAAACTTGTAGCGCAGATACTTTTCTCCGGTGTCATTGGCTTCGGTGATTAGCTCGCCGCGGTCGATTGGCTGTTCCCAGTTGATGTCGTCCGGATCGACAGTCGCGTAACCCTCCGACACTGAAAGATCGGTAATAACAAGACCGGGACATTGGAACTTGTCGACCAAATTGAATAACTCCGGAATTGTATTGAAGCAATCCAATATGCTGGTTACCGCAACGATAATCTTTGGAAAATCCCCTTGACTGGCACCCAACATCTGCCATAAATCGCCTTGCTCTGTTTTGGTCGGGACACCAGTTGATGGACCAGCGCGCTGGACGTTAATGGCTACCATGGGTATTTCCATCATTCCGGCGCTGCCTACCGCTTCAGTCATGAGCGCAAAGCCGCCACCGGAAGTGGCGCACATGGCACGACAGCCGGCGTGCGCGGCACCAATCACCATATTAATGACGCCAATCTCATCCTCGACCTGCCTCACCATGATTCCCATGTCATTTGCATTTTCAGCCATCCAGTGAAGAACACCGGTGGAAGGACTCATCGGATAGGCGCAGTAGAAATTGACACCCGCTGCAGCGCCACCCATGGCGAGCGCTTCGTTGCCGCCAACCTGAGCCAGGGGTTTGTCTTTCTGCGGGAGCGGGGTAGAGAAGGGAACGAAATTTTCTACGGAATACTCATACGCGGCGCGAGCTACATCGACGTTTTCATCAACAACAGCTTGTCCTTTTCGCTTAAATTGAAGCGTCAGGATTTCCTCTAGCAACTTAAACTCCAAGCCGAGTAGATGAAGTACGCCAGCAAGCGCCACCGTGTTCTGCACCAACTTATTTCGATTGTTGTTACTAAGCTCCTTTACCGGCATTGGACACAGTTGAAGTCCGTCAGAAGCGTCTCCGGGCTTGATAGTATCACTGTTAAAAATCGCCGTACCGCCCGGCGCAACATGCTGAAGGTGGCGATCCATGGTATCTTGGTTCAAACAGAACAACAGATCAATCTTATCACCATGACTTGTAACCGGTTCCGTGCTGATTCGCGTGGTCAGGAAGATATGACCGCCACGGATGATAGACTGATAGGAATTGTAAGAAAAAAACTGGAGACCGCGACGCGCGCAAATTCTAGCGAGAATATTGCCCGGGGTAGCGATTCCCTGCCCAGCGGCCCCGCCAATTGCTATCGCGAAGTCAAATTTTGCCATCTTTAATCCTTTCTTGCCAATAAACTGCCTCTTTGGTCTTAAATGAACATATCATTCATTAAGCATAAAACGACGTTTTATTCAGTTTACCGTTATCGTTTAGGTTACTGGTCCGATATGTTTTTGATTGTTGGGTGATACCGATTGGTGGGCAACTTGGCAACACTCAATCATAAGGATAACACATCTGCGCTTGGGATTTCAACTGAATTCTGTTATTTGCGTGGAGGGAGTGTACCTGGTTGTTGACTGTACATGTGGCCTCTCCTTCACTCTTAGTCGGGCATGTCGTGAAAAACGAGAGGAGGTCGAGGTTCAACGTACGTCGATTACAGAAGGGAAGAGATCCCTATTGAACGGGATTTACTATCGCGTATATTTTACAATCGCTTGATACCAACAGCCACGGAACGGCACGAGGCCGGTCCCATGCATAAGAACAGTTCTTACAACCGGTTCAAAGCACTTGCTGCTTCCGGCGTGCCAATCTGTTCTAACGCATAAGCAGCGTGCTCACGAACTCGCTCGGATTCATCGTGCAGAACTTCGGTTAGAACGGGGATAGCACCGCTCGCGGATTTCCCGAGACGCGCGAGTGCAATAGCCACATTGGTACGGACCTCCATATCCTCGTCGCGCAAAGCTTGCGTCAATGCCGGAATAGCGTTGACAGCGGAGTTACGCATTATTCCTAACGCTCTCGCAGCATTTTCGCGTACGGGTTGATATGAATCGCCCAGGGCTTGAATCAATGCGGACACCGCTGGTTCGCCTAGTCGCCCGAGTGCGTCGGCAGCGTTTAGACTCCGATGCTTTATCTCATCTCCCAGTGTCTCAATTAGCTCCGGGATGGCAGGTTCGCCGATTCGAGCAAGCGCGTCGGCGGCGCCATCGCATACATCCCAGATATCATCTCCAAGCGCCTCTATCAACGCCGGAACAGCGTGGACACCAATTCCAACCAGACTCGAAATCGCGGCAAGTTGGATCTCGGCGTCATCATCGCCCAATTCTTCGATTAGCTCTTCTATTTCGCGGCTTTGTTCCATTATTGCTGATCTGTTCTCCGAGTTTTCTCAAGAATGGAGGTAAGGCGATCCACTTGCTCTTTCCGCAAGCGGTTGTACACCCGCTCCGATATTTCTTTATTCTTGTACATTTCGTCAAGACGTGTAACCATCTCAAACCGCGCGATTCGTGCAGAATCGAGGTCCTCAGAACCCAGCTTGTTAATCCAACTCGCATCGAGATTAGTTTGAGTTTTCCCCGGTTCGGTTTCGTGAGTTGTGCTTGATCTCACCATGAAGATAGCCGCGACCAAGAAGCCGCTGGCACACGCTGCTGCAAAGGCGATTAGGGCGATCATCTTGGCGCTCGCGGGTTGACCTGCGCTTATTCCCGCATTCCCCTTCGCGGCTGCGACCGGGGCAACCTTGAAATTAAGACTTACAGTCTTGCCGATAGGCAACGGGCTGGCTGGGTCTGTAGCGTAAATATTGTAAATTGTCTCGTGAATCTGTTCTTGGCGACTTGCGCCCAAAATGGATGATTGAGGCGCGAGCGGCAATCCCTCCGTGATGAAGACATAGAGCTGGTCAGTATCAAAGGTCAACGTTCGTGACAGGTTCAATCCGGAATCATCTATGTGCATGATGTAGGAGAATCCCGATCCGAATCTCCCCGAGGCTAGCGGCTGTTTGGATATCAATTTGTTCGATACGAGGGCAAGATCCTTGCTAATCATAGAGTCAATCTGGAGACCTTCATGACCGTTCGGCAAGTTCAGGTGCATTCCCACCGATTGGCTGTTGACCGTTGTTAGGAACTCCATTTCGCTCGTATTTTCGATTTGGATGAGTTCCATTATCGACACAGCGCCGTCGGGCGCATGATCAGGCGGGGGCGGCGCGATGATGACCGTGTGCTGGCGAACTTTCACCACTGAATAATCGTCGGTGAATTTCCCAATTTCGATGTCCACATTGGACTCCGGCACCCAAGTCGACAACACCAAGTCGGTTTCCACATGCTCTTTACCTTCGTGGGTGGTCGAAACGCTGTAGTACGTTTCCATTCCAAATTCCAGGTTATCGAAGCTGTAAGAACCGTCGCTCGCCGTCACTGTTTCACGCTGCTGCGTCTCCGCACCTTGGTGAATCGTTAACGTCACCTTCTGATCTCCAAGCGGTGTGTTGTTTTGGCTATCAATAACTCTCCCTTTTATAGTCCCTGCCGCGTTTTGGGCGGTAGCAGAGGAGAGACAGATTGAATGGGTAGATGTGAAGCAGAAAACCACGAGGACAAATAGTGGAATGTGTAAGGTCACAGACAATCCGCAGCACTCAGGGTTCGACTGGCTATTTGGCGATTGCGGCGACCGGAATATCTGCATAATCGGTTCAACTTTCACCCTTTGTCCTTCTATATCTTTCGATTTCTTCCTCAACCGAAATCATCCCTGACGATTCAATTTGTGATACGACTGCGACGGTTTCTTCAAGGAGTTGCGCTCTCAATGTTTGATAGTCTTGCTCCGATAGTTTGCCAACTTCGTAATCTTCGTCAAGGTCCGCGAGCGCAGAAAAGCTGCGCTCACGTTCGCGCAGCAACAGATCCATGCCAGATTCAACGGCATCTGGTTCGGGCGCCGGGCGCCCCCTAAACCGCAGCGGTAGGCAAAGATAGACTAAGAGAGGTATTCCAAGCAGCAGGATCCACAAGATTATTAACGACATCGCGATTAACTCCCTATAGCTCGGCTTTGTACATTTGAGCAGTATAACAGACGGTGCCAATCACACGTTCCGGAAAAGTGGGTGAAATTTTAACCATCTGGCCTTTTGGGTTGACCTGTGAAAAAGTCGGTAGCGGTTTCCAGTGCCATCACGGCGGGGCAAGGGGATCTCTATGGGATTTCTATCGCGTTCCCTATCCGGTCACTTGATCACTCGCTATCCGCTCGCTTGATTCCCGCCTACGGGTTTACTCTTGTACGGCTTTCCGTACAATCCAACCGTTGTACTTTTGTACAAAGTCGAGCTTAGAGCCTGTTTGGAAATTCGGTAGCCAAGCCATTTTTAGTCATTTGAAGACACGTTTTTGTAATTTCCCTATATATATACCTGTCGCCCCGCTGGGGCTTGGTGTACAGGGTTTCGGTATTTCTATACACCTTCCGCCCCTCCGGGGCTTTTAAGGCTGGTGCGCGGTGCGCACCTTACAAAATGTACTTTTCAAACAGGTTCTTAAGATTTCTATCGCGCTCGCTATCCACTCGCTTGATCTATCCGTTTGCTTGAGCGCAGTTAATCTATCGATCCTGCTTCAGGGTTTCAAGTTCAGCTTCAATTTGTTTTTGTACGTCGTCGGACACAGCCGTGCTTTTTTCCAGACGCTCAGGTTTTGTGGTTATTGAGGAACGCATTTTCGATCTGATTACCAAAAAAATGATTGCTCCAATCAGAACGATGATGATGACGGGCATTATGTAAGCGACAAGGTTGAAACCGGTAGGCGGCATGAGAGCATTGAACTGTGTGCCATACTTGTCGAGGTATTCATTACGAATCTGTTCAACGGTAGTGCCGGCTAACAGACGATTGCGAAAATCATCCTCAATCTGCCGGGCTGTTAGGCACACACATTTTTGGATTGTCTCCCTTGTGCATCCGCAGTAGCAGTACACACTCGTCTTCAACTGTTCTAGCTGGGCGTCAATCGGTGGTCCTACGCCGTCGTTTGTTTCGTTAGCGGATAGGGTGCGGGCACTGGCTCCGAGCGTTAATCCAATCACAAGAAGTATGCGTAGAGGTTGGAGTGAAGTCATCTCTTTTGTAATGGACAACAAGACATTTACACCTTGCGGTTCCCGTGCATTGAAGAGTTGATTGGATTAGCCTTGGATTTGGCAATCCAAACCGAGTGGGAAGCAACTGTCGGCGTTTACCATCTACCTGAAGAATTACCTTAAATGGTTTTTTCGGTTAAGTATTTAATGCAAGTAAAGGGGGCGCGACAAGGAGAGGAACTCATTGGGCGATTTATGGGACTTCTGTCGCGCGGGATTTACTATTGCCTTCGCTATTTGAATTACTATCGCGCTCCTTGTTCAGTCGCTTGATCGTTCTTTTATTTGATGCTTTTCGGCTAGAGCAACGAAGCCACCAATCGTCATAACGCCAACACCGATCCAAACGAGATTGATTAGTGGATTGTGGTAAACTTGAAGCGGAACGAGCTGTCCCGACCTAACAAAGGAGGGTACGTCTTCCGGCAGCGGTCCCAAAGCGATATAGAGATCGTTCAATCCGAAGTGTCGGATGGCTGATTCTATGGTATCCTGCTCCCCTTGACCGGCTCTATCATAGAAGCCGCGTGCCGGACGCATGGTGCCAATCTGTTCTCCACCTTTCTCGACAGCAATAACAACCCCGGCGCGCGTGTGATTTGAGTGCCGTTCCCGAAAAGCGTCCTCCATCGTCAGGGTGTACTTTCCCACATCCATCGACTCTCCGAGTTTCAGACTCTTTGATTCCAGCAGAAAGTAGCCTTTGGATCCCATTATTCCGATGTACAGGATCACGATTCCAATGTGGACGATATAGCCTCCGTATCTTCGTTTGTTGCGTTGAATCAGGCGAGAAAGCCCGTGAAAGAGGGAGGTTTCCCCACGCTTGGCTCTCAACTTCGCGCCGCGATAGAACTCGTCAAAGATGGCTACGAAAACGAACACGCCACCGAATGCACACAATACGGAATAAACGGGGATTGTGTGCCCTCTAAGCGCAAGATAGCCCCACATCAGCGCTCCGCCGATGAATCCAAAGAGTATCGGTTTGGCGAACATCCGCTTAAAATTGCTCCGAGTCAGTTTTTTCCATGAAATGATTGGGCCCACGCCCGTCAAGACGAGAAGCAGCAGTCCGGGGATGATAACTACCTTATTGAAGAATGCTTCGGGTACGGCGGATTTATTTCCCGTAACGCCTTCCGTGATGATGGGCCACAGCGTTCCCCAAAGGATAATCAGCGTCAATCCTACAAACATCCAGTTGTTAAGTAGGAAGGCACTTTCGCGGGAGAGAATTGATTCGAGGCGGTTTGGACTTTTCAGGTCGTTCCACCGGTAGTAAATCAACCAGGCAACGCCAATGCAGGAAAACGCAATAAATCCCAAGAAGTAGCCACCAATATCCGATTGAGCGAACGAGTGTACGGAGGAAATTACTCCACTGCGCGTGATGAACGTCCCCAACAGAGTGAACTGAAACGCCAGCGTAATCAGGATGATGTTCCAAAGTTTGAGCATATTCCGTTTTTCTTGGATCATTACGGAATGAAGATAGGCAGTGCCCAGCAACCATGGCATAAAGGAGGCGTTCTCGACAGGATCCCACGCCCAGTAGCCACCCCAACCGAGTTCGCGATACGCCCAATTTCCACCCAGCGTGATGCCGACCGTGAGAACTAACCATGATGCTATCATCCAACGCCGCGATCGGAAGATCCAGTTGCTACCGACTTCACCGGCTGCCAAGGCTCCAACCGCGAATGCAAATGGAACTGTCAAACTAACGAAGCCGACATAAAGGGAAGGGGGATGAAACGCCATGCTTGGGGTTTGCAGCAACGGGTTCATGCCCGCGCCGTCGGGGAGCGCCGCGCCGTTCGGGAAACGTGCAAGCGGATTGTATACTCCCTCAATTAACCCGGTAACGAGGATTATGAAGAAGAGTTGAACCGCCGAGATGGGGACAAGAGCGAAATCACCGAGCCTGTCTTTCGCCCGGAGATTTTGCCAGACGACCAGGGCTCCAAACAGTGTGATCAGCCAGAGCCAGAACAGCAGGGAACCGGACATTCGTCCCCATAGTGCCGTAATCTTGTACATCAAGGGTTGGTCATGGCTCGAGACCTCGGCGACGTATTTCATCGAAAAGTCATCGGTCACAAAGCCGTAGATTAGCGCTCCGGTAGCCAAACTAATCAGAAGAAACGTAGCAACCACGCCGTTCCGTCCGCTAACAATGGCACCGTAACTCCTATGGCGCAAGCCTGTACAAAGCAGGACAATTGCCCACAAACAAGAGAACACCGCTAGCCATATCGCGGCGTGACCTATTTCCGCGACCATACCTTACTCCCTCACTGCATACCACTTGTCAATAATCGGCGGGGCTTCCCCCGCTTTCAGCGGCTTCATATTTCGAGGCGCACTTGGTTGTCAATTTTGAAGCGGTTATGAGGTTGTGCTCCGCGTCGTATTTACCTTCGACAAAAACATCTCCACCCTCTTTGAAGTTGTCAGGCTTGAGTTTCGAGTAGAGTACATTGACTGTAGATTCTCCCTTACGGTCACGAATTGCGAAGGTGAGCTCAAACTTCGCCGCATCCCATTTTGGACTTCCTTCGTGAATGAGTCCGTCTACTTGAACGCCCTTATTATCGACCAGAGCGGCATTGGCGACCAACTGATCGGGTGTGTAATGTGGAATGCTAGTGTTTCTGATACCTGCGACAACCAGGAACGCCATCGCAGAAGCAAGTATGACGCTTGCGGCTATGATTTTGGTTCTTTGACGTCGCATTTCACTACTCCTTGTGTTTGAACGAACTTGCGCTCAAGGTTGCTGCCCCCTACATATTACCTTGATTTTGTCGGGAATACAATCCAAAAACCCGTTACGGGGACGGGTTGGCTTGAGTTCTTACCCGGCGACCACGATTTTCCGTGAGTAAAGCGCGCCCGTCATAGGGGACATGCTTGTAACGGACCGAGGATCGATCGTTGAGGAGATCAGAAATTTCTACACCTTAAAAAAGTTGCGATAGTGGAATAGTCCGCGCGCCGGCCTGTGAATTCAGGGCGCGGGAACATCGTTGGGTTTCACTGGAAAATCGGCGGATTCGGAGAAGGAGGATCGGAAAATTGGTTGATATCCGAGGATCCAGAAAAAAATTAGATGGTGGGCGGTGCCCACCCTACGAAACGCTGCAATTTAGTCGCGAGCAGGAGTTCGCTCCTACAAACTTTACGGGCGGAAAAGGATTCCGTCTTGGTTTTATGGTTGAGTTATGGGCAGCTCAGGAATCACCTTGACAGAGAATCCGCCGCGCAGTACAATATGTGCATGTGTCTGCAGGCTTATCGTGTTTCGGAAGTATTTCAGGACTGAGGAGCAAGGAGAACATTACTCATGAAAAGACAGACCTTACATCCTAAACCTACTTTCATCGCCGCATCCCTAGTCATTCTATTTTTGATGTGCTCTATGATTCCCAATAGTTTCGGGGCGCCCAGACGCATCGCTGTTTTGTATTTCAATGACTACAGCCAATTCGATTCGCCAACAGGTTGCGGCTGCATCCCGGGGGTCATCGGTGAAATCTTCAGTGGAAAGAAACGCCTGTGGGATCTCGAATCAGGGTTTACGAGTTTACTGAATCGGAAACTCAATACCACGGGTGTATATGAACTTATCTCGCAAGACGAAATTCTTGATGCCATGAAGAGTTTGGAATTCTCTCGCAAGGATGTACGAAAGAATGTCGAGGTACGAAAATACCTTGCCGAGCGACTGAAAGCCGAGACACTTATTGTGGGCAGTGTCCGTAAATTTGGTCAAAATCGAGCACGTGCAAACGCCTCTCGTTCGCTGCAGCAGGGAAGTGCTCAGCGCGGTATTACCGCGAGTTATCTAACAGGTGTACAGGTGTTGGGATACGTCTATACAGCGTTTGTTAAGCTGGAGATGGAATTTTATGGCGCGTCGGGAAAACAGGTGGCCGCGCCCGAAGTTTCCGCAAGCAAGCGACATCAACTCGGCGGGGCACAATTTGCCGCGATCCAAGCCATTGCAACAGAGGAAGGGACGGAACTCAACTTTGGTCAATCACCACGTGCAGAGCGAAAGTTTCGTCCTATCGTTCGTCCGGGAGAGGTAAGCGGCATAGCCTTCGGAACACCGGAGTACGACCAGACGCTGCTCGGCATGGTAACTGATGACGTATTGCTGAAGGCAGTGATAAAACTGCGAGATCATGTTGGCCCCGATTTTACTTTGCCGTCAGAAATTGCCGCGCAAGAACAGGAGGAAGAACGGCGCCGCAGCGCTTTGAGGGCTTCGTCAGGTCCCATCACCGGGACAATTATCCATGTAGACGCGAAAGATCAGAAAAACGCTTATATCAATGTCGGCTCCGCGATGGGTGTCCGCGTGCAGCAGCGGTTAATCGTCTATGCGAAGGGCGAGCCGTTGACGGATCCGGATTCAGGGAATGTGATCGATTATATCCCCGTGGAGGTGGGGAAGGTTGAAGTTACCGAAGTGAGGAATGATCGTGTGTCCAGAGTCAACATCATCGAAGGATTCGGAGAAGTAAAAAGAGGACACCGAGTGTGGGCGGGCAGGAACAGACAACCAAACGACAGCGAGTAACCGAGTGTTTTTCTCGCTCAACACACTGTCGGAGAGAAAGTTAACTCCGTCTGAACCGAGATTCACGGGATTCCTATCTCACCGGGAACGCTATGGCGTAGGATCTGCTATCGCGGTCGCTAATTATTTCCTTGATCGCGCATTGTCCATTCGCTTGGCCACTCAGTTAATCCTAATGCAGTCGCTTGATTTAATCGCTCGATTTATCCGGTTGTAAAGGGGAGGAACGGGCAGCCGTGTAGGTTCTGCCATAGTTACTTAACGAATAGACCATTGAGTGGTTCATTCTCTAAAAAAATATGGTTAGTGTTGGGTGCCGGTAGGTCACATTGTCTGAACTGTGATTTATGGGATTTTTGTGATTACCTTGATTGCATGTGGCAAGTTGCCGGTGATGAGTCGGCCAGATCGTTATCTTGAGGTCACTAGAATTCAGGGAAGAAACCAAGTTTTCAAGAAAAAACTTGGTTTCGAGTAAGTATTAAATACTTAGCGAGAAGACCCCTGAGTGAGCGGTCGGGATTGTCAACCCACACCGAGACCGGTAGAAGAGCCCACCGAACAGTAGAGTGTAATATGAATTGCGCGAGTCCCATCCAAGTTAAAACAGACTTCCATTTCTAGCGTATTCGACGTTTTTCTCAATTCAAGCCTTCCACAACTCCAAATGCGAGCGTAACGCCATCTATGGATACCAACCCAATGATGATATTTGCCGGCAGCGGCAGCCAGCAACTCACCCAAAAAATCTGCCGGTATCTGCACGTGTCTGCCGGGAAGAACGAGGTCATCCAATTCTCGGACGGAAACACGTTTGTCCGCGTGCTTGAAAACGTACGAGGGCGGCATGTCTATATTGTTCAGTCCACGATATTTCCCACAAACGACAACTTCATGGAGCTCCTTTTCTGGATCGATGCCCTGAAGCGTGCGAGCGCGGAGTCTGTGACGGCGGTGATCCCGTATCTCAGCTACGCGAAGGGAGACAAAAAGGATGAACCGCGGGTCTCGATCCGGGCGCGGGTCTGTGCGGATGCGATTGAAGCGGCGGGCGCCGACCGCGTCGTGACGATGGATTTGCACGCGGCTCAGATTCAGGGGTTCTTTCGGATTCCGGTGGACAATCTCTACGCACACCGTGTGCTTTGTCAAGAGATCGAGAAGATGGATTTGAGGGATATTGTCATTGTGGCACCGGACACGGGATTCGCTAAGGATGCGAGGCGCTACGCCTCCTATCTACGGACTTCCGTCGCCATCGCGGATAAGCGCCGCCCGGAACACGATGAAGAGTCGGAGATTCTGGAGATTATCGGCGAAGTCAGCGGCAAAACAGCGGTGATTGTTGACGATTTCACCATTTCAGGCGGGACGTTAATCAATGTCTCCACAGAGTTAATGGAGCGGGGTGCGAAGGAGGTCTATGCGGTCGTTTCTCACGGGGTGCTCGCCGAGCATGCTGCACAGAAGATTGATGGCAGCCCCATCACGCGACTGCTCGCCACGGACACGGTGGAAAACCATCCAAATTCCCTGCCGAAAAAGATTCAGTTTGTATCCGTTGCTCCTCTATTTGGGGAAGCTATTCGGCGCATCCACAATCGCGAAAGCATCAGCGCTATGTTCCCGGACAGCAACAATATTTAAATACGCGAAATTGTGCGCTTTCCAAACTCTTTCTCATCGGCGAAAACAATGAGATCGAAGAAGGTCCGAATGTCGGTGCGACTCGGATCGAGTTTGTTTATCATCTTGGTGAAGAATGCACGATGCCGTTTGGTCGCCGGTCGCCGATTTACCATCTCGTCATTGAAAGCCGCGATCTTTTCCAAGGTCTTCGGCGCGTTGGTCCGTATCCAACCAGTTACATCGTTATCGCCGGGTAGGTCATTGATTAAATTGAGGAATTCTTGCGGCGTGACGCCGATAAACCGAAGTACCAGCCGATCGTGCCCGGAATCTTCGCCATACCAGTAACCCCCAATCGAGTCGGTGTTGAGCGCTCTGGCTTTGTCGAGTGTACGCGCCAATCCCGCGATGCCCCCAATGTCAGTATTGTATGGGCTGCGAGGCGCATGCCGTGCAAGGTCGATGATGCCAAATGCGCGTTCATCGTCGAGGTCTTGAAGTTCCGCCCATGTTGAGATGTCGGTGCGACTGGGATCAATCTCGCGGATTCGGGATTCGAGGTAAGCTTGGGCTTCCGCATCCTCCGCTCCCCGATTCACCATAGCACGATTGAAGTCCTCAATGTCCTTTGATTGGGGGCAGCTTTGCTCCAACACCCATTCCCCCAATTCACGATCGTTGGGATTGTTAACGGCCGCTTCTTGAAACTCTTCCGCAGATACCTTTAAGAATTCCAATATGGCGCGGTCCTGTCCGGAATCACCTCCGTATCGATATTCTCCGTTCTTCCCGGCTTGCGCGGCGCGCGCTTTATCCGCCATTCGAGCGACACCGAAGATTCCGGCAACATCTAGGGCGCGCGGGCTGCGCGGCGGCTTTTTCGTCAAGTCTTTCTGCCAGAAATTCCCCCAATCGTCCAATTCGATTGACTGAAGAATGGTCTTGATATCCGTATTTCCCGGCGCGTATTTGGCTATGCGGTCTCTGAGACGCTGCTTGTATTCGTCTGTCTCGGGTAGGCGTTCCAATTCGGTTTGATTGAATTGGTCAATGGCTTCTTGCGATGCGACGCTCCTCTCGGCGATCCATTCGCTCAGGGATTGGTCATCATGTTCAGCCACAGCTTCAGCGAATTCTTCGTCGGAGATGCCGAGAAGATCCAAGATCTTACGGTCCAATCCTGACTCTCCACCGTAAAGAAATTCGCCAAGTGTTTCATCGTTGTGCGCTCTGGCTTTGTCAGCCATTCGCGCCGCCCCCACAATGCCGGCGATACCCAAGTTCGAAGGTCGGCGCGGCGGCTGTCGTGTCAGATCCATTGAAGTGTTTTCCTTTCTATTCTAAAAGGTGGAGTTTCAGGTACCGGTGAGTTTGAAGATATTGGTTTTATGATACTCTGAATACGCGAACCAGTGCAAGAGGAATAGGGGTTTGGTGCGGGGGAAACGCATCTAATTGCGGAGGAGGTCTCATGGTGGTAGGCAGTGTTGGGTTTCACTCAAATTTTGGCGCGTTCAAACGAAATAGGCACTCGAGAACCCTCACAAGATCAGCGGTTACTAACGAATTTCCGTTCAACCCAACCTACGAATCCCAAATTAGTGTCTCAAACTTAGCCTGATATCCTTTCTTATGATGCAGAAAATTTAGATGCGTTTCCCCTGGGGTTTGGTGCGGGGTAGTCGCAAATGTCTCTTGTGGGGCGTGAGGAAGGATGGAAGAACGGAATGATGGAAGGGAGAAATTGCTATGCACCTCGAAGGTATCATTCATGGGAAGAGTAAATCTTGGAAATCTGATGATTGAGGATTACGCCGATTACCAAGATCGGGAGCTGGTACGTACATACAATAGCAGAGTCATCGCAGAAGGTTCGCGACCGGGAGGTCGCTCCTACAGGTCGGACGAGCAATGTAAGTAGAAGAGGAGAAAATTGAATCACGGATTAATTGGTATTGATGGGGCCTTGAAAATCGCGGAAGGAAGGCAATTAAGATTAGGTCATTGCGGGTTCTACAAGAAATGGTGGGCAGTGCCCACCCTACAAATACTAGCATTCAACTGATTGTTGAGATTGCATAAATTGCTGAATTATGCTATAATCTATTCATGAAGAAAGCCTCTGCTAACGACTCTGCCAGAGTTATAACCGTCAATCGGAAGGCGCGGCATGACTACCACCTGCACGATCGCTACGAAGCCGGGATAGCGTTGCAGGGAACCGAGGTCAAGTCGATACGCGCAGGACGATTGAATCTGGCAGATAGTTACGCGCGCATCCGCGATGGCGAGGTTTTCTTGGTTGACGCTCATATCGGTCCTTACGAGCAGGGCAGCCGCGAGAATCATGAACCGAAGCGTCAGCGTAAGTTGCTGCTGCACCGCCGCGAGATTCGGAAGATTGAAAGCAGGATTCGCTCGGCGGGTATGACGGTTGTTCCGACAAAGGCGTATTTCAGTAACGGGAAGGTGAAACTTGAAATCGCGATCGCGTCGGGCAAGCAAGCTTACGATAAACGTGATGCAATTGAGAGAGAGGAAGCGCGGCGGGCGATTCGTTCACATTTATAACTGGTGGTGCGGCTAGTCCATGCCATAGTCCGGATGGACACACACCGGTTGATTTCAATACGATAATAATTAAATCTTCCAATGCGGGGCAGGATGCCCCGCCTACGACGTTTAGTGTACGGAAAACGGTTGGAATTGATCTTTTTTGGTATAACGGTATAATTGCGGCGTCATGGAACACGCACAATCTGGGGGTGAAAAGGTTTCGACGTGAGTCAATGAGATAAGAGTTGCATGCCGAGGTCTCCGCAGGCCTCGTTAAACAGGCGGAAAAAATTTAACTGCTGACTACGAAGAGTTAGCTCTAGCTGCTTAAAGCAGCTACGCTCGGCTAACTTGCGGCCCGTCGAGTTAGTCGGGCGCCAGACAACGGGCTAGGCAGCTTGTTTGTTCTCAAGGGTCAAGCTGCGAGAAAACACTTGAGATAGCCTGAACGAATCTGGCATAAGGGAGTCGTTAGGGTGAAGTGCCAAAACTTATGCTAAGCATGTAGTAGCTCTTATTGAACTGCTCTCGGACACGGGTTCGATTCCCGTCACCTCCATCAGATTTTGATCGGAATCCTATCATGAGGTGCAATTGTCGATTGGCGATTGCACCTTTTTTTATTTACTGTGCCGATTGGCAAGATGGATTGCACACCGTACTGCTCCGACGAATTGACAAATTCATCGATTAAGGCTTGGATTTGGCAATCCAAGCCGAGCAGGTAGAGGTATGAGTGTCTCGCATCTGCCTGACCGCTACAGTTATTCGTGATTGCTTCCACCTGTATCCGCGTATCACCTGCCTGACCAGACAACCCACCAATAAACGGCAAGATTCTTGTAGCTTCCATTTCGTCTATACGACAGATTCACATCCTAAAGTAAGGAGACACCGAAAGTGCAGACTCTAGACAGAGCAAAACTGATTGTGAGAGCCCAAGTCAGCGATTTACTTACAAAGTTAGAGGACGGGCAGAAAACTCGGCAGTTGGCGCTTGAGGAGGTGCGCGACGACATCCGGGGGATAAGGTCACTCGTCGTTAGCGCCATTGCCGATCTCAAACTTATTGAGCGCCAAATTGAAGAGACCGATTCCGAAGCGGAGATGTGGGAAGAGAGAGCAGCATTTGCCTTGCAAAAGTCTGAAGAGGATTTGGCGCGACGTGCGCTTTCCCGTAAGCATGAGTTAACGCGAAGGGCGGAACGCTATCGTGAACAACTCGCGGCGCAGCGGGATACCATCGACACGCTGAAATCAAGCCTTAAATCGTTGGAATTGAAATTAGATGAGATGCGTTTTGATACGGCGCGAATGGATGTCCAAGAAAAATTGACACGTCAATCGACACTCGGAGCAACTTCCGCAAGCAATTACGTCACTGGCGGCAGCGCGTTCGATGCCTATGACCGGATGGTCGAACAGGTGCGCGATTTAGAAGCACATGCCGAGGCGTTCGACGAATTGATGCAAGGCGATAAGCTGGAGCAGGAATTCCATGCGCTGGAACGTAAGAATGATGTCGATAAGGATTTAGCGGCGCTAAAATCCAAACTCTCGGAAGAGTAGGAGAGGAAGCAGGAAAGAGTGGAAGAATAGAAGGTGCACTTCTTTGCTCCCTTGTGTTAAATCGTTCCACCTCTGAACTTTCTTAAGAGCGCCGAGTAAAAGAAATGCGCGGGTGAAATGAAGCCAGATTTTTGTTGAAATTCCCTCTTAGTCGCGTTACAATTCAACGCAGTTTCGGGTTACTAGCAGGACAACGGTAAAATCTTGCGCAACAACTCGCTCGATTGCGAACTCAGTCGGGTTTAATTCTATCAGGGAATTACAAGGAGAGTAACCATGGTTGAAGTCGACGTGGCATTCATCTCTTTTGACCAGCATGTGGGTACACCAATTGTCGTATTAAAGGATAAGGCAGCCGAAGCCAAACGAATGTTGCTCATTTGGATTGGTTCACCGGAAGCCGCCGCCATTCAATCGAAAATCAAGGGCGAGGAGATTACGCGCCCGATGACGCACGATTTGATGAAGAATCTCATTGAAAATCTTCAGGGAGAGGTAGCTTCTGTGTGTGTACACTCCGTGGCGGATGGGACCTTTTTCGGGCAAGTTACACTTCATGCGGATGGACAGACGATTGATATTGATGCCCGCCCAAGCGATGCCATCGCGCTTGCACTAAGGTTTGATGCCCCAATCTTCGTCGCCGAGGAGGTGCTTGAAGAACACGGCCTCTCCGAGGACGATTTGAAAGAGGCGCAACAGGAGCAGACGAAGAGCGTTTTAGAAAACTTGGATGATGAAACGCTAGGCGAGTTTACAGTTTAACGATCAGATTCGAGAGAGTAACCACCGATGCCAATCTTTGAAAAGATTAGTCGAATTCTCAAGTCAAATATCAACGATCTTCTGGATCGCGTCGAGGACCCGGAGAAGGTCTTGAACCAGTTGCTTGAGGACATGCGCCATGAGTTGAAAGAGGCAAAGGTGCAGGTGGTTGCAGCGATCCGCGATGGGAATCGGCTTGAAGCCCAATACAAGGAGAATTTGGAAAGCGCCGAGAACTGGGAAAAGCGAGCTATCGTGTTCATCGAGAATGGCGATGATGTTCGCGCGAAAGAAGCGCTACGCCGCAAGAAGTCCTTTAGTGAATTAGCGGACAATTACCGCGAACAACTTGAGTCCCAGCGGGAGAGCATTGCTGTTCTCAAGGATGGATTGGCTACATTGCAGGAGAAGATTGAGGAAGCAGAGCACAAGCGTGCCATCTTGATTGCCCGCGCGAAGCGAGCGGAAGCCGAAAAGAACATCCAGGAAACGGTAGCGGGAATTGCGGACGCAAGCGCCGCCAGTGCGTTTGATCGGATTCAGGACCGCGTGGCTGAAACCGAAGCACACGCCGAGGCGTATCGCGAATTGCAGAATCTTGACGGTGGGAAATCAGTTCTTGAACCAAATCCGAACGACGACATTGAGAATGAACTCGCTAAACTCAAGGAAAAGCTGAAAAAGTAAATGACCTTCCTATAGGCTACCGGGAGGTTGGTTGTTTCAATTCGAAATGATTGCCTAAGTGGGCACCTGAAGATTCACCATAGGACAGTTCATCTACTGTTTCGAAGTTGCATATTCCGTAATGCTCATCTCCTCGCCGTAACCCCGCATGCGCGGCATGGCAATATGCCCCGCGTACCGCGGTGCCCTCGTGGTAGCGTGAACGTCATATCTAAATTTGGTTAAAGGGTTTGACAATGCGATTGTTTAGAAAATCCATCATCCTCGTGTTAATTTTGGGGCTTGCACTTATTGCCGTAAAGTTGGTGTTACCTCTCGCCATTTGGGTATTTGAAATCGCTTTCACGGTGCTCGTCCTTATCGCGATTGGAATCGCGATTGTGTATCTCTATCAAAAACTCCGGGCGTAAACTTTCTCCTAGGGATTTTTTGCCTTTGCAACCTATGAATCAGAGAGATATTGAAGCTACCGTATCGGACGACTTGGCACTCAACTATCACCTCATGCATCCCGGCGGCGATAGCGCGCCCGGCGATCCCAACGCCGCATTTTATCTTGATGGTATGTATCACCTGCACTATATCCTGCGACACACTTGGCGTGGCGACCGGTCGTACTGCTTCGTCCATGTCACCAGTCCGGATATGCTAAATTGGACATGGCAGAGGACGAAACTTCAGCCGTCTTTCACGGGTCACGGCATGTACAGCGGCACCGGATTCGTCACCAAAGAGGGCATTCCTGCCGCGATTTATCATGGTCAAGCTTCTAAGCGAAATCACATCGCACTCGCCAAAGACAGAACTTTATCCGCGTGGGAGAAGCCGTATCCGGTCGAACCAAAAACAGCCGATGGAGCGGATGCGGACATGCATCACTGGGATCCTGACTGTTTCCTCATCGGCGACACCTATTACGCTATCTCCGGCGGTAGGCACCAGCCTCTAAGCAAGTCGCAGGACTTGCGGAATTGGAGTTACGTTGGCGATTTCCTTAAACATGAGCTGCCGGATGCGGCAATCGGCGAAGACATTTCTTGCCCGAATTTTTTCCGCCTCGGGGACAAGTGGATGCTGCTGTGTATCAGCCATCCTTTCGGCTGCCGCTACTACATCGGGGATTGGGATACAGAGAACGAACAGTTCGTTCCCGAAACTCACGGTCGTATGAACTGGCGGCGTCCCGATCAACCCATTTACAAAACGGAGTACCGCGATTTCTTTGCTCCTGAAAGCGTGCTCACGTCAGATGGCCGCCGGGTCATGTGGGCGTGGCTTGTGACGCTCAATAATGAGATTGCTTCAAGGACAATCCAGTCTTTGCCGCGTGAGTTGAGTTTAGCGGGGGACGGTAGTTTACGGATTCGCCCGCTGCGTGAACTCAAAACGCTCCGCACCAATCAAACAATTCACAGAAATCTCACGGTCACGCCACCGGAACGTTCGCACAGCGGCACTGCAACGGCACGGATTGCCACTCTTGAGGGCGACGCACTTGAGTTGAGAATCACGATCGATAGAGAGCAGGCGCTGCGCAAGCGGTTCGGTTTCCAGCTTTTTGCCGACGAAGACCACGAAGGGTTGCCCATTCTAATTCACCCGGAGACGGCGACTTTGCGCGTCGGAACGACCGAGGCGCCGTTTGCCGTAGCAAATCTTCCGGAAGGCGAAGACGTTGAATTGCGTATCTTCATAGACAAGTACCTTGTCGAAGTCTTTGCTAATGACCGGCAAGCTGTCGTGGGCGCCCATATGGATTATCGCTCTGCCAGCAATCTTAACGCCTATACCTACGGCGATCCGACAACGATTCGGCAAATTGAAATCTGGAAACTGAAGTCCACCAACCAAGGGTTTTTCGAGGCACGAGAAAGTCGTGTCTGGGCACCGGACACCGAGTAAACAGCAGTGTTTAGCGGATAGTCATTTGTGGTCAGTAAACCGGTGGACTAAAGAGTTACGCCAGGAGAAACCCTCCCTCTTCTTCAGCCCCGTCCAATATCGTCGTTCTTCTCACCGGCGATCTCGGCTATGGCGATTTATCCTGCCACAGGCATTCACTCATTCGCGCACCCCATCCGGATTGACTTGCAGCCGAAGGGCAGCGATGGACGATTCACTATGCCTCAAAGCCACTCTGTAAGCCGATCCGCGCTACCCCATGACCGGGCGGTCGATCTCACGCGCGGCTTTTACAGACAGGTGGGCAGTGCCCACCCCATACAATTGTACAGAGTCATACTACGTTTCAAGATAAAGCTCGGCTGATTTGTCAATCCAGCCGGAGCGGTTAGCCCAAAGACTGTTTTCGGGTGTTGATTATGTTTCGACCAAATGTCATTTTTGTGTTGACCGATGACCAAGGCTACGGCGATGTGTCGTGTCTGGGAAATCCCGTGCTGCGAACCCCATACCTAGATCGGTTGCATTCCGAGAGTGTACGTTTCACCGATTTCCATGTCGCTCCGATGTGCACTCCGACTCGCGGCGAACTTCTCACGGGGCGCGATGCGTTGGATAATGGAGCGACATTCGTTTGCTTGGGACGCACGCTATTGCGCCGCGATCTTCCCACGATGGCGGATATCTTCGCGGCGAACGGATATCATACGGGGCACTTTGGAAAATGGCACCTGGGTGACAACTATCCCTACAGACCTCAGGACCGTGGCTTCCACGAAACTGTGTATCATCCCGCATGGGGAATCACATCCGCTCCCGATTATTTTGGGAATGATTATTTCGATGACCATTACCGGCATCGGGACGAAATCAAGCAGTATCAGGGATATTGCACGGATGTCTGGTTCGACGAAGCTGTAGCTTGGATGAGGCGGTGTCATCAGCAAGACGATCCCTTCTTCACGTATATTGCGACCAACGCTCCGCATACACCGCTGTGGGTACCGAACCATTACAGACAGCCGTACCTTGGTGAAGTCACACGAAACGAGGCAAGTTTCTTCGGAATGATTTCAAACATTGATGAGAACATGGGGCGTCTCGATTCGTTCCTGCAAGAGACGGGTTTACGCGAGAACACCATTCTGATATTCATGACGGATAACGGCACTGCCACCGGTCAGAACGTGTTCAATGCAGGAATGCGCGGGAGAAAGACGTCGCTCTATGACGGCGGACACCGTGTGCCGTTCTTTGTACGTTGGCCAAATGGCGGAGTCGGCAGAGGGAGAGACGTTAGCGGTCTGACTCGGAGCACGGATGTGCTACCGACCTTAATTGACCTGTGTAGCTTGACCGTTGACGACGGACTGGCATTTGATGGAATCTCTCTTGCCAATGCTCTACAAGAATCTGCGGAGCCACCTTCGGAGCGGATGGCGGTGATACAATACGGGCACGCCGCCGAGGGCATTCGGGGTCATACGGATAAGAATGCCGCGACCGTGCTTTGGAATAAGTGGCGACTTGTGAACGGTTCTGAACTTTATGATATTGCTACCGATATAGGGCAAACTCGGAACGTCGCCGAGTCGAACCCGGAAGTAGTTGGCTGCATGCAAGATTATTACGAGCAATGGTGGGAGGAGGTTGGCGATAACTTGGAGACATACCAGCCGATTACCGTTGGATCGAAACATGAGAATCCAGTACGCTTGTGCAGTTGCGATTGGACAGGGGTTTATGCGGACAACCAAGCGAACATCCGCGGGTGCGTCATGGATAGCGGGACATGGCATGTGGAAGTTGCGCGAGACGGTTTGTACGGTCTCACGTTGCGGCGGTGGCCCGAGGAATCGGGGTTGGGCATTACTGCATCGGCGCCGGTCATGCAGGGCTTTGACGGAACATTGCCTGAGGGTGCGGCGTTGCCGGTGTCGTCGGCTTGGTTGCGCGTCGGAAGCGTGAAGCGGACACAAAGGGTGACGGAGGAAGCTACGCATGTCACACTCCGCATGGCGCTCGCGTGCGGTACTGTGCAGATTAAGAGTTGGTGGTATGACGGAGAGGGGAATCCGCTAGCCGGGGCTTACTATCTGGCCGTGGAAAGTCTAAACGATTAGGGGAATTTCGCAGAGTAAATGTTTAGCGGCTAGTGATCAGTAGCAATAAAAGCTATGCAAGCATATGATGAAATCATTGCGAAGCAAGTATTGTTGCCCATTCGAAAGTAAGAAAAAATATCATGTAAGCAGCATCTTGATAACTGTTTGATAAAATGGTATAATTTATACCCATGTATTTGATTCAGACCTTGCTTTACACAACAAGGAGATCGCAATGAATTGGAATGTTACGGTACAAATTGCGGGCTTGGTGATTTTATATCTAGGTGGTATTGTAGTAATTGGACGTTACATGGCTACCACGTTGGGACATCGAATCGACGATCTGGGAAAACGAATTGGCGATTTGGGAAAACGGATCGGCGATTTGCAATCCCACATAGACACTCGAATTGATAACACCAACACGCGAATTGATGATTTGCGGACACAAATGAGTAGAGAACACGATGCTTTATCTAAAAAGGTAGATGCTATTGATTACAAACTTACCGATCATATCACCAACTACGAAATACACGGTGAAGTCAGGCAGGAAGCGCCTTAATACAAGTTAACCGCATTCCTAAGAGTAAACAAAGATTCTTCAGTTGGCTGAGAAATGATGGGAAACAGATTCGAAGGAATAATCCTGATTTTTCATCCTATTTTCTTCTTTTATTCTCCCGCCCCCGATTCGCTCTCCTCCGATTCAACTGTTTCATCTTCCGCGACGGGTGTGTCGTCTTTTAGGTCTTCCGATTTTTTCAGGAGTTGGTTGATTTTGTATTGGAAGAGCATGAAGACAGGAGCTTTGTCCTCGCGTTTCACGTAATGCTTGCCGCTTTCCTCATTTCCGATATGGAGGAGTCTGGTTGAACCGTCATTCAACTTTGCAAGCACCGAGGATTTAGGAGCGTCAAGCCCATACTCGGATAGGTCGTTCGCGTCCGCAAAATCGTCTGTGTCCAGATCGCTCAAGCTATCCAGCAGTGCATCGAGTTCTGGCTCCACGGCGGCAATTGCCTCCGGCTTGGTCATCTGCCATTTTCCTTCGGCATCCATCTCAAGTTCTATCTCTTCCTCCTCCGACTTAATGGTTAGGTGAGTGACATCGCCTTTGTTGAAGCTAAAGATTGTGCGATCTTTCCAGGTGCGAGTTCCCTTGTCAAAGGTGGCTTTGAGATTTCCCTTGCCAACATAAACATTATTTGAATCGGCGGCGCGAACGTAGCTGCTCAGGTAGCCCGGAGTGGTTTTGCCAAGGAAGAGGTGGGCTAGCACGTTACCGCCGGCATCGAATAGTTTTGCCTCTGCGCCGGAGCTATCCACTTCAAACTGTCCCTGTTTTTCCGGATTGCTGGAAACCAAACCGGTTGTTTTGAGTTCGGTTACATTGTCCAGAACGTCTTTAACACCTTCCGCATCGGCGGGATAATTCTCCATCGACGCCACAAGCCACTGATTGTTTTCCTTGGCGAGAGTTGTGGTTTCGCCGGACGCGGTAATCTCTATCTTCGTAACGCTCTCTCTATTGAAGTCGGGGAACAGCAGAGAAGCCGCTTCCAACTTTTTTGCATATTCACTTTTCGCGAACGGGTTTTCGACGAGCCCGACAATCACAACCAAACCGACAAGTATACCGAGTAAGATTAGAAGTTGCTTTGTTTTCATTTTCGGATTTACGCGGTTACGTAAGCTTCAACCAACCGCTTTGCCCTCCTTCGCAAGTAGTATCGAAGTAGCCCGAATGCTACCACAATCAACGGAATACCGAACACACAGATAAACCGAATGAACGTCTTTTCGCTTTCTGAAACCTCCCTTAACGGACGGTCCGTGACGGCGTGCGATCTGATGCTGATTAGGTCCTCTCCAAACGTGAGCCAATCCACGGCATTTAAGAAAAATTCCTGTCCGTCCGGACGACCCTGTTCCAGAAATCTGGAGTTTCCCAAGACGACAATCTGAGTAGATTCGCTCTTTGTTTTCGTTACTCTGTCTTCCGCGACAGATTCTGGCGTCTCGGCAGCATCGGACTCATCAATCTCGGCGGGAGGAATCTCTTTTCCGGCGTAGAAACTCTTGAATACGCCCGACAGTGCCACTGCAACGGTGTATGCGCCGGATGTGGAACCGGACGGATTAAACGTGTTGGCCGGGGCACTGGGATCCAAGTTGTATGGACTTTGGGTTGTCCAAGCCCCTTTACTGGTTTTGGCTAACGCGGTCGCTTGAATAGCATTACCGTCTTGCGGCAACAGTTCAAGCGAACTTGCCCACGGAAGCACCAGTTTTTCCAGTTCGCTCGTAATAATGTGTTCACCTGATAATCCCTCGGAACTTTCCCCCGACATATATCGGTACTGATTGCGCACCCCTATGAAGTACGGATATGGTTGAATCGTGATGCCTCGCCCCATGCGGAACTGGGTCATCTCTCCCGGCGGATCAACCACAAGGTTATTCCCGAGTTTCACGCCGTAGTGTTCAAGGAGGTCGTTCAATCCGGTTGACAACGGCGTTGCTTGCAGCCCAATTTCCTGTGTGCGAATGGAATCAATCAGAAACACCGCTCGCCCACCCCGCATGATGTGTTGATCGATTTCATACTTTTCGCGTTCCGTCAACACACTCTTGGGGCCTGCGATGACCAATGTCGAAATGTCTTGATTAATCGCCTCCCCGCCTTCGATCGTGACCTTTCGAATGTTGTATTGTCCATCTTGATTATTGTCCAGTTGCTGGCGCAACAGGGCATGGGTTTGACTGTCAATATCCAATTCTTCATGGCCAGCCAAAAACCCAAGGGTTTTTATTTCCTTGGCGGTCACTTTGAGAATGGCGGCGGTCAAATCGTATTCGAGCGAAGCCGTGTCCGTTACCCTGGAAAGCACTTCCTCTTTGCCGCCGTAAGCTATCGCAACGCTTACATAGACGTTTGCGATTTCGGCTTTGTCCTTCTCAAAAACATTGAGCTGCAGTTCCGTGATTCCCCGAAACCTCAGTTCCTGTTTCTCACCATCGTCAAAACCCGTGGGATCTATGAAGTTAATTTGCAACTGATTCGAGAAGGCGCGGTATTCGTCGAGCACATCGCGAACTCCGCGGCGCCATTCTGCCACTTGTGCCGGTTTACTGGAATAATAGGCGTTTATGGTTACAACATCGTCCAGACGTTTCAGGACGTTTTTCGTCGATCTCGAAATGGTGTATCGTTTGTCCTCCGTAAGGTCCGCCCGAACGAATCGACGGTATGAAAGGAAGTTGATAACCGCGAGAATCAGAAGAACGACGAGCGCAAAAGCCAGGGCATTACTGCCGTGTATCCATATTTTCTTTGCCATAATCTACCCCACTTTCTGCATTTGAACTCTTAGAGTGCTTAGATAGAGGAAGAAACCGATTAATGAAAAATAGTAAATGAGATCCCGAGAATCAATCACTCCCCGAAGGATGCTGCTGAAATGGGTGCCCAATCCGAGATACCTAAAGAAGGAAGCTAACCACGGACTGGGTATTCTGAACAGTACAAATTCTTGACCAATGATGAGGAGAACAAAACATAGCCCAATTCCCACAATAAAGCCGATAATCTGATTCTCGGTCAATGTGGATGCAAACAGTCCAATTGAGAGATAAGCCGCACCCATGAGCAGCAAACCGATGTATCCACCGACGATGGGGCCTCCGTCGGGGTCTCCGAGGGAGGCTACCGCGATCGGGAGCGAGAACGACAAAAGGATGGTCACACCAAGCAATGCGAAACTCGCCAGGAATTTCCCGAGGACTACCTCAAAATCCTTAATCGGCAAGGTCATCAGGATTTCAACCGTGCCGAGTTTGCGCTCTTCCGCCCACAGTTTCATCGTGACAGCGGGGACAAAAAAGAGATACATCCAAGGCATGACGCTGAAGAAACCGCGCATGTCCGCTTGCCTACTGAGAAAAAAGCCTTGAAGGAACAACCATGAGGAAAGGGCGAGGAAGAATGTAATGAAGATGTATGCGATTGGCGAGTTAAAGTAACTTCTGAATTCTTTCTTAAAAATTGCCGCGATATTGTTCATAATCGGTTAAGCTGCCACCTCCTTGTTAACGGATTCACCCGTTAGTTCTCTGAACACATCCTCCAAGCTGACCGATTCTTGGCGCAATTCCGTTAAGCTCCAGCCGTTTTGGACGACAAGTTGGAACAACTCTTCGGCAGCATTTGTTCCTTTCTCGGAGGCGATTCGATAGCTGAGCAGTCCGTCAACCGTGTTCACGCAATCGAACTCATTAACGAAATTCAAGCCCTGAAGTTTGGATTCAATCTTTTCCGCAGGTCCCCTAATGGTGATATCTACCACCTCTCCTCCTTTTGCTCGTTCCGCCAGACTCTCGGGGCTGCCGTTGGCGACAATCTTCCCATTATTGATAATGAGAATACGGCTACACGTCGCCGAAACTTCGGGCAGAATATGCGTGCTAAAGATAATCATCTTTTCTTTGCCGATTTCCTTGATGAGATTGCGAATTTCGATAATTTGGTTGGGATCCAAGCCGGAGGTGGGTTCGTCCATGATAAGGATTGGCGGATTGTGAATGAGGCTTTGCGCCAAGCCCAAGCGTTGACGAAATCCCTTTGATAATTCCCCCACGTCTTTCTGGATGACGCTCTCAAGACCGCAAATGTCAATGACCTCTTTCGTTCGTTGCTGCCGCTGGCTCTTGGGAATGTCACGCACCTGCGCGATGAACTTGAGATAATCTATCACGCCCATGTCCAAATACAGCGGGGCGCTTTCAGGCAAGTAACCGATTCGTTTTCGGACTTCAACCGATTGGTCGAACACATCATATCCGTCAACCGTGGCGTTCCCTTCATCGGCAGAAAGATAACAGGTCAGCACGCGCATGGTTGTTGTCTTGCCCGCACCGTTTGGTCCAAGAAATCCCAATACTTCTCCCGCTTTGGCATTAAAAGATACATTGTCTACAGCGACAGTTGGTCCATAGCGTTTGGTAAGGTTCTTGACTTCAATCATGTCGATTGACTCCTACACGATTTTGAACTAAGTAAGTTTTGATGTAACGTTATGTCGTTTGTGTTGAGTAGTGATTCGTTGGGGCCGCGACGCAAACTGATAGCCTAACATCTCAAAATGGTATCATCTGAGCGAAAATACCGTCAAGTCAAAATAACGATTTTGCTTGACTTTTCGCTTACGTTTACTGTAGAATCGATTTTGCCAAAAGTTAATGTTGTCGGGAGGCGATGAGTATGATTGAGTTAAAGTCGCGCTTCCCGCCAGTCGGCGGATTATCGCGTAACTGCACATCGGGCGCTGAATAGGATGCAAACGGACGGCAAAACGCTTCTCGGATTATGAACTGCCAAGAGAATGCTCTAATGAGAACATTGCAATAGAAGATGAGCCATAGTGGGAGACTTGAGCAGTGGAAGGTTTGCTAGGGGAGTTGAAAGAGTGGTCCCCGCTCGTTACTGTATTAGGCGTCGGAATCACGATATTTTTGTTGGGATGGCGTTTTCCGAGTAAGGCGGATGTCAATAGAGGCGATGATAATCTCCAAAAGCAGATAAATCAAGGGATTGAATTAACCCTCGCGGTAAATAAGGAAATCCGAGAGGATATGCGCCAGATGCGATTGGAAACCGCAGAACTCATGCATAAACTCTATGAGGATATACGCCAGATGCGATTGGAAATTGCAAAGCTCGCAGACAAAATTGAAGCCAACACCCACACTATTCACGAGAGAATTGATGAAAGGACGCGCGAACTCCGATCAGAGATTAGGGAGCTAAATAAAGACTACAAAGCGCACCTTTTACAACATGCGGAAAAGAACTAGCGTGTACATTGCGACAGTCCATTGCGTTTTGTGAGTTATCCCGGTAGAAAAATTAGAAAAGGAATGCGCTTTTTTCAGTTTTTTGTGATGGTCGATTAGATGCGTGACGCCAACCTTATCCAGAATGGATATAGACCTTAGGATTCCATGATAACTTGGGAGCGAAACTGTAGTTTGGATCTAATAAGCAACATTTAACTAACAATTTAATGTACAACCGTTGGGGGTGCTTTTGAGCCAATTCAAGAGCTGAGAACACACCCTTTGAACCTGACCTGGATTATACCAGCGTAGGAAGACACAGGTTGACGAAGTGAAAGCCGTATCGCAGGTTGATTATTTGGTTTTCGTTTCAGAGAGCCGCATTCCTTGGCTGGGAGGCGGCTTTTTTTGTGATTTTAAAGTTAGATTGCGCGGACGTTTTAGATTGGACTTGAGTTCCTTTTTGCACCAAATGGATCGCGATAGCTTTTGCATGCCTAGCCTTAGTTAGGAGGTTAACACCATGAGTTCCAAAGAACCGATGGAAAGCACAAACGGATTTTTCCCGAATAGCGAGAAAGTATACGCTCGCGGTACAACTCACAAGGATATGCGTGTGCCGTTCCGTGAGATTACACTTCAACCCACCCAGTTAACCGATGGAAAAACGGAAACGAATGAATCTATCCGTGTTTATGACACGAGCGGACCTTGGGGCGATGATTCGCAGCAGTGTGATGTTCGGTCAGGGTTGACTCCTTTGCGCGGAGAGTGGATACTCGCGCGCGGGGATGTAGAAACGTACGACGGGCGCGAGGTTCAACCTCAGGACAACGGCTATCTGACGAAGGGGCACGCGCAGTATGCGAGCACCCGCGAGAAAGCGAAGGGCGGGTTGGAGTATTTTCCGGGGTTGAAGCGTAAACCGCTTCGCGCCAAGGCTGGCGGCAATGTGACTCAGATGCATTATGCGAGACGCGGCATTGTTACACCGGAGATGGAATTTATCGCAATCCGCGAAAACTTGGGACGGCAGAAGGCCTTTGAGGCGATTGACGGCGATTATCGTACGCGAAACGCTTTGAACCACCAGCACCCCGGAGAATCGTTCGGCGCTCCGCTCCCAGATCACATTACGCCTGAATTCGTACGCGATGAGGTCGCTCGAGGCCGTGCCATAATTCCCGCCAACATCAACCATCCCGAGTCCGAGCCGATGATAATCGGCAGGAACTTCCTCGTGAAGATCAACGCAAATATCGGCAACTCGGCGGTGGCGTCGTCGATTGAGGAGGAGGTTGAGAAGATGCGTTGGGCGACCAAGTGGGGAACGGACACGGTCATGGATTTGTCAACGGGCAAGAATATCCATGAAACCCGCGAATGGATTCTGCGCAATTCGCCGGTCCCCATCGGCACCGTGCCAATTTACCAGGCGCTCGAAAAGGTTGGCGGAAAGGCTGAGGAACTGACTTGGGATGTATATCGGGACACACTGATTGAGCAAGCGGAGCAGGGGGTGGATTATTTTACGATTCACGCCGGCGTTCGGCTACCCTATATTCCGCTGACGGCGAATCGGTCGTGCGGTATTGTGTCACGCGGCGGAAGCATCATGGCAAAATGGTGTCTGTCGCATCATCAGGAAAGTTTTCTCTACACCCATTTCAATGAGATTTGCGAAATTATGAAGACTTACGATGTCTCCTACTCGCTCGGGGACGGGCTGCGTCCCGGTGCGATCGCCGACGCCAACGACGAAGCGCAATTTGCCGAACTGGAGACTTTGGGTGAACTTACACAGATCGCATGGGAACACGATTGTCAAGTCATGATTGAGGGTCCGGGCCATATTCCGATGCACCTCATCAAGGAAAACATGGATTTACAACTGAAACATTGTGATGAGGCGCCGTTCTATACGCTTGGTCCCTTGACAACGGACATCGCCCCCGGGTATGATCACATCACTAGCGGCATCGGCGCGGCGATGATTGGCTGGTTCGGTTGCGCGATGCTCTGTTATGTGACGCCCAAGGAGCACCTCGGTTTGCCGAATCGGGATGATGTCAAGGAAGGAGTCATCGCGTACAAAATTGCGGCACACGCTGCCGACCTCGCTAAGGGCCATCCGGGCGCGCAGGAGCGAGACAATGTGCTTTCAAAGGCGCGTTTCGAGTTCCGGTGGGAAGATCAGTTCAATTTAAGCCTTGACCCGGATACGGCGCGCGAGTACCACGACGAAACGCTGCCGAGCGACTCCGCGAAAACGGTGCATTTCTGCTCAATGTGCGGTCCTCACTTCTGCTCAATGAAAATTACGGAGGATGTGCGAAAATATGCCCAAGAAAAGGGGATGACCGAAGAGCAGGCGCTTGCCGCCGGCATGGCAGAAAAGAGTGAGGAATTCAATCAACTGGGGGCAGAGGTTTACCAACCGGCTTCCGAAGAGCAGGCTGCCGATTAAACATCAGGGACTGGAAGGATGGAAGAAGGGAAGATTGGAAGGGAGTATATCCGTCCTTTCTTTTGGTCGGTAAAGTTTTTTTCCGGCTAGTAGGAAGATTGGGCTCGAAGGAATCTCTATGGGATTTCTAACGCGCTGGATTTGCTATCGGATCTCTATCGCAGGAACTCCTATCGGTCAGTTGCTCCTTCGCTATTAGCTCAGTTGATCGCACCCTACGGAGACTTGGTTGATTGGTGCTTATGAGGGGTTCAAAGGAGAGTGTCGCCATCATTGGCGGCGGGATAATCGGGCTTGGAATCGGCTGGCAGCTTGCAAAATCGGGATGCAGCGTCACTATCTTTGAAAGAGACCGCGCCGGACGCGCGGCGTCGTGGGCGGCGGCGGGAATGCTTGCGCCCATCTCAGAGGTCCACTTTGAGGAGCGGGAGTTACTTGAGCTTGGCAGCATCAGTCTTCGGCTTTACCCGGAGTGGGTGCGGGAACTGGAAGTCGACAGCCAGATGTGCGTGGGATACCGCCGAGAAGGAACACTCATCGTAGGCGTGGACCGGGATGACGCCGGTTTGCTGCGGCACTTCTACGATTCCCAACGGTTGTTGGGACTCAAGGCGGAATGGTTGACCGGCGCGGAAGCACGGAATATTGAACCACTTCTCTCGCCTCAAATCAGTGGCGCCATATCTTGCGCCGACGATCATCAGGTTGACAACCGCTTGATGGTGAGCGCGTTGATTGCCGCTTTTCGGAAAGCGGGCGGAACGCTGTGCGAGAACACCCCAATCACAAAGATTGAGATGCAAAAGGGAAGAGCGCGGGGTGTCCGGATAAAGGATAGGCTGCACAAAGCCGGTGTGATTGTTCTCGCGGCTGGGTGTTGGTCTTCCGACATTGAAGGATTGCCGGATTCAATTGTACCTCCTGTTCGTCCTGTCAAGGGGCAGATGCTGGCGTTGCAGATGGAGTCGGAGATTGCGCCACAGAAGGTTATCCGCACGCCGCGCGCAAAGTATAATACAAACGCTTATCTTGTGCCCAAAGCCAACGGTAGGCTTATCCTCGGCGCTACGAGCGAGGAGATGGGTTTCGATACACAACTTACCGCCGGCGGACTGTTTGAGTTGCTCCGCAGCGCTTGGGAAGCGCTGCCGGGGATTTACGACCTACCGATTTTGGAGACATGGGCAGGTTTGCGGCCCGGCAGTCGCGACAATGCGCCAATCTTAGGCAGGACATGTGTTGAGAACCTGATAATGGCTACCGGGCACTATCGAAATGGCATCCTTCTTACGCCGGTCACCGCGCGTGAAATCTCTTCTCTCATTTTGACGGGAGTTCCCACCGAGGTCATTGCGCCGTTTCCGTTGTCGCGGTTCCAGGCGTCCGACAACGGGTCGGCGTGAAGGACGTTACCTATGGACATACGAATCAATGGCGAACCCAAAACTGTTCAGCAAGGCTTGACGGTGCAGCAATTGTTACTAGATATGCGCATTGATCCGTCGCAGCCCGGGATTGCCGTCGCGCTTGACCTTGAGGTGATTCCCAGAAAACGGTGGCGGGAGTTGGAAATTCCGCCCACCAGCGACATCGAAATTATCCACGCCGTTCAGGGAGGTTAGCCCGCCATATCTGTGAATTTTAATCGAGCGCCGCATCAAGCGTTAAGAGTGATTTTAAGTTTGCCACACAATCACGCCACAATTTCCCTTCCAATCAGCGATAATCCCTTTTTATTTGTGCGTAGGATGAATGCCGCCGAGGATTGTTCTAAAGCCTCGAGTACGATATTTCTGCGCCTGAACACTCGCCGCCACAAGAATTCATGGGAAAATTTCTAAGGAGTCAACTTTGAATCACAAACGAAACCTGATTATCGCATTTTCCGCTCTTGTTTGTGTCTTCCTCACCGGAGTTGTGGGTTATACAATCACTGAGCGGAATCACGCTCAGGAAGACTGGTCCATATTTGACTCCATTTTTATGACGGTCATCACCTTGACTACCGTAGGATACGACGATGGAGAAATGTCCAATGCCGGCAGGGCTTTCACGGTCTTTTTGCTAATTGGGGGGTTCGGTGTTTGTGCTTACAGCATAAGCTCTGCAACCGCCTTTATCATAGAGGGGCAATTGCATGAAATTTTTCGGAGAAGAAAGATGAGAAACTCGATTGATAGACTATCTAATCACTACATTATCTGCGGATTGGGAGACACAGGCGTCCATTCACTTGATGAGTTTCTTCAGATGGGGGTGGATTTTGTTGGCATTGAGCGTGAGGATTCTCGAATCGCACATCTACTGGAGACAAGGGATTTTCTTTATGTCGCCGGAGATGCCACGGACGATGAGGTGCTCAACCGCGCCGGAGTTGATCGAGCGCGCGGATTAATCTCCAGCCTCTCCAGAGACCAGGACAATCTGTTCACCGTTCTGTCGGCAAAGCAGTTAAATCCGAATTTACGCGTCGTGTCCAAGGCGGTCGAGGATAATTCACCTCCCAAACTATTGAAGGCAGGGGCTGCGGATGTCGTGTTGGCTGATCAGATTGGCGGGGTGCGCTTGGCGTCTCGCGTCATGCGTCCAGATGTGGTAGATTTCTTGGATTTAATGATTAAGCACCAGGAAACCACGCGATTTACCCAATCTGTAATCCGAAAGGACTCGCCGTTAATCGGAATTACGCTCGGCGAAGCAGATATTCAGGATCGGACGGGCTTGGTTACGGTTGCGATCCGAAACCGGAATGGCAGGTTTGAATATAACCCGGCTGCCGACTTAGGATTGGAACAGGGTGATGCGATCATAGTGATCGCAGACATTGAACGGTTGCAGAAACTTCACGAGCTTACGGGGGACACGTAAAGACTGAAAGATTGGAAGGTTGGAAAAGAGGAAGGAAAGAAAAGGGGTTGACCTAGTTGTAGGGTGGAATCAAACGAGCGGATAGCCAGTGCGATAGAGATCCCATAGGTTTATAGCTGACCTTCAGATAGAGCAAATCGGGGCTGGCGACGCTTAGTGCCTGTTTGAAAAGTACGTTTTGTAGGGTGCGCACTGCGCATCGGTCTTTAAAAGCCCCGGAGGGGCGGAAGGTGTATAGAAACGCCCAAAGCCCCGTGCACCAAGCCCTAGCGGGGCGACAGGTACGTGACAGACGACAATAAAAACACGAAAAACCTTTCTACCCTACTCTCCGCACCTCATGAAGGGCAATTTGGGAATATTATGATATCCTTCTCTAGCAACTCATGAAACTAGCATATCTTGTATTTGAATCACAAATAACATACTATATATTGACATCATAACGCGAAAATGACAGCAGCTTTACCAATCTAACACGCAAGCAATCCGTATATCTGATGTTCCGCGCTCCATGAATACTAGGTTTGCGATTCCATTCTGTTAAACCAAGAAATATCGTTTTGGGGCGCAACCTGAATCAAATCCAATCCTCAATTGGATTGTCAAAAATTGAAAACCTAGTAACCACGCGGGTTTACAGGATTTCAATAAATCTCGTAAACTCTAAAAATAGGTGCGGAGTGTAGGTTCTACCAATGACCAAAAATGACTTTGCTTCCGATTATCCAAACAGGCTCTTAATGAGAACCTCTCCGTTCCATTTTCTTAGCTTTGGAGGGACAGACGCGGATGTATCGAACCTATCAGATGGCACGAATTCTCAGGGTCGCAAGCCGTATCTATCACCAGCCCCGCCGATGGACGCGCTCTCGCCTTGCCAATACCTAGGCGTGAACAAGGGGACCATCCAACGCGATCAGAGAGAAGAATCTTGAGTCCGAGATTGATACAGTAGCGGCAAGTTGATATAAATTTTTAGGTTCACGTTTTCTCCCAGGAGTTACTCTCTCCCAAGTTTGAGAGGTTTCTCAACCTCCCACCTTCTAGAACTCATCAAAACCCATATCGCCGCATTGGAACTACAAGAACCCCTTCGTATAGATGCGGGTATGTCATGATTCTCTCACCATCCTCCTCCATCTGATTAAGAATAAGACACGAATTTCTCGCGCATGGCGGCGAATCGCTGAATCTTGGCAGCCTATTGGACGTTATCTACTAGATATGGATAGGTTTTATCGCCGGTATTCCGCCCGTACCGTTATTTAGCACCAAAAACCAAGTAAGGCGCCAGTGCCGAAGCATCCTGAATTGTACGAATTCGGCAGTCAAATTTATGGATTCAAACAGCTAACCCTCAATCGTTTTCGGACGCTCAATCACATACCTACCGTCACGCCATGCTCACCAAAGACATGATGATAGATCTCCCCTCGCTTCCGGGGGTTTATTTCTTTCGCAATAAGTCGCGGGAGATTCTCTACATCGGCAAAGCAAAGTCTTTGCGCAAACGGGTGCACTCATACTTATATAATACGAAACGGCGTCCGTATAAGATAAAACGACTGGTACGCCATGCGTCAGGTGTTGATTACGAGGTCTGCAATTCGGAACTGGAGGCGTCATTGCTCGAAGCGCGGCTTATCAAGGAGAATCAGCCGCCTTACAACTCCGCATTAAAAGAGGGTTGGAAGTCTTGGTACATCAAAATTGACTATTCCGATGATTTCCCTCGGCTTGAACTCACTTCCGAGAGGTCGGAGGATGGCGCGCGATATTTCGGTCCCTTCTCCGGGCGAAAGTGGACGGAAGATGTGATTAACTCGTTGCACTACGTCTTTCCCATTCGCGTTTGCGAAGAACGGCTTATTCCGCGCCGCGATTTTCGTCCATGTTTAAGCCACTATCTTAAACGATGTGACGCGCCGTGCGCCGCTCGAATCAGCCGCGAATCTTATTGGTCGATGATTCACGATGTGGAGCGGATATTGGAGGGGGACCACGAGGCAGTGGTCAAGAAGTTGATGGATTGGCGGGATCGCGCAGCGGCGCAACTCCACTTTGAACGTGCCGCGGTGCTTCAGAAGCGGATTGAGTATATTCAGGAGGCTTTTGTGTTTTTGGATGTGCATCGTTGGAGAGGGCAGGAAGTATTGTCAGTCGAATGAAGAAGTAGAAGATTTGGAAGATTGGAAGGATGGAAGGGGGAAGTCAGGCGGAGTGCTCCGGTATCTGCTCCGATGACTTGCTTTAGCGTCAAGATGAATGTGGTTCGCGGGATTTAGGCGAGATTATGGACAGGCGATTGGAAGTTCGAAAGAACGTGAATCGTGGCTATCGCAAGTTGCGAACTTGGAGAATGGGGATTGATTTGTATGCTTTCCTGTACGAAAAAGTCAAGGAGATTCCGAATCGTCCGTACCGTTTGATGGCTCAGATTTTAGACGCAGGTTTGTCGATTTCAGCCAATATTGCCGAAGGGTACTGTAGACGCTCCCTGAAGGAGTATCTCAACTTTCTCAATATCGCCTTGGGATCTGCTGGGGAAGTTTATTCGCAGTGCTATGCCTGCTACCGTGCCGGGCAGTTTTCCGAAACGACGTTCGATGCAATTGATGAACGACATTATTTGATGGAAAACGCATTGCTGAGGCAAATTGAATCGCTCTAGGCAAAACAGCAGAACGGGGAATGGGGAGATACCCTTTTTCTCCGTGAGGACGAAGTCGTCTATCTTCTGAACGAAATCGACGAAGAACATGAGAGTGGAAGCATGGAAGAATGATGGAAGCGGTAATATCTTCCGATCTTCCTACCTTCCAGTTCTACGTTTGCACATTGTAGTCTCATGCCATCTACTGAGTCGTGGGTTCGGATAAGGCTATGAAACAAGTTGGCGTTCTGCATGTAATCACGGATACGACGATTCAATCGCGATTTACGCATGCCCAACTTGCAGAGATGGCGATAGAGGGCGGGGCGGATACGATTCAGTTTCGCCAGAAAACGGGGACAACACGCGATATGCTTAATGCGGCGCGGGAAGTTCAAGCCATCTGTGCCCGCCACGGTGTGCCGCTGATTGTGAATGATCGGGCAGACATTGCGCTCGCTATCGGTTCGGCAGGGGTGCATTTCGGGCAGGACGATTTGCCAATCGTGGTTGGCTGCACGCTGTTTCCGCCAGATTCAATTATCGGTGCCTCGGCACGAACGGAAGGCAAGGTTATGGAAGCCATTGCGGAAGGTGCCGATTACATCGGATTTGGACCGATTCGCCAAACTTCATCGAAACCGGATGCCGAGGCGCCGAAGGGACTGGATGCGCTCACGCGGATGTGCGAAATTGCCCAATGCCCCGTGATAGCTATCGGCGGTATCACGGTTGAGGACGTTTACGATGTGATCCGCGTCGGCGCACATGGAATTGCCGTCATTTCAGCGGTGTGCGGAGAACCGGATCCGCCGGCTGCTACCCAACGATTGGTTGCTGAAATTCATCGGGCAAAGAGGGATTAGAAGGAATTGGGTTGGAAGAGTGGAAGGTTGGAAGATTACCGTCCGAGTCCCCGGAATACGCAATTCCACTGGAGGAGCCTAAAGTTGGGTTTCGCGATGATCAACCCAACCTACGGGCTACAGAAGGCACAAATTGGGTAAGGATAAGTAGGACTATCGGGGATTTGGTGACTCTCGATCCCACCGTGAAGACTAGACACATTTTCGGTTGCGACAGAAAACAATGAGTAAACTAGGAATTGGGTTTGTAGGGAGTGATGTACACGTCGAAGGATATGTTAAGTCGTTTCTTGCACATCCCGAAGTGAAATTGGTTGGAGCTTGCGACAGCGAAGAAGTTAATGCTCAAGAAGTTGCGGCGCATGGGAACATGGGTTTATGGACGACGTGTTACGAGGAGTTGCTTGAAAACCCGTTGATCGATGTTATAATGGTGTGCAGCCCGGATCATTTTCACGCAACTCATTCTATTGCGGCACTGAGGGCTGGAAAGCATGTTCTGTGCGAAAAGCCTATGACGACCACCTTGCAGGATTGCAAGGACATGGTGAGGGCGGTAGACGAAACCGGTCTTACGTTTATGGCGAGCCAGTTCATGAGATTTCAGCCTATATACCAAGAAATAAAGAAGCTATACGACGATGGACAACTTGGACGGGCATTTTTCGTGGAGGGAAGCTACATTCACGACATGAGTGGCATCTATGCGCGTAACACGTGGCGCTCCGCCCCGGAGAACCCTCAAAATGTTCTCATTGGTGGAGGATGCCATCCGCTAGACCTACTTCGCTGGGCGGTCGGCTCAGAGATTGAGGAAGTGCACGCCTATTCCAACGGATACGCTACACATGACTTTGTTCTGGATGACTGTTACATCTTCAGTTGCAAGTTTGAAAACGGTTGTCTCGGAAAAGTGATGGTAACCACGGGTTGCAGAGGCCACGGTATGGGAGAGGGATTCCTTTCAATCTACGGGACAGAAGCGACCGTATGGCGAAACTGCTTCTATCGCGCCAAAGGGGAGCCAACAGCGATTACTTCCGAGAACCTAGATCCGATGCAAGCGGCGGTGGATCATTTTGTGGATTGTGTAATAACCGGAAGAAAACCGTCCATAGATGTCCGCGATGGGGCGAAAACCGTGTCAGCACTGGTTGCAGGTGTGGAATCCGCCGAATCGGGAGCCACTGTAACCGTCTCTAACGAGTTTTGAAGTGAAATGTGAGATTTGCGGGGCTTGAGAGGAATTCTAGGACACCATTTTCAGGTCTTTTGGCACTGAGTTCATTAATCGTAGATGGCGTTGAGGCGCGCGATGTTGCTTTAATGGCGCCGCTTCGGAGAACAGCCTGACTCTCGCGGGGTTTATCATAGGATCGCACTCGCTATTCACTCGTTTGATCTATTCGCTCGTTGGATCCTAACTTACGAATGTACTGGATATCTCGCTCCGGCAGGAGCGACCGAGGGGGCGTTGGATTGTGGTCTTTGGTAAGAATATGTCATTTATTAGTTGGATGCTGAGATAGATATACTTTGGGATTCGCGGAACTCTAAGAGATTGCAAATAACCGATCTACAAAAAGGGAGGTAACAATGTTAAGCAGTAATAGGAAAAGGATTTTCCTTCTGGTTGGGCTAGTAACAGGGTTGGTTGTATTGGCAGGGGGGTGGGCACTCACTCATGAGCGCGGACATGAGGACAATTGGTACCCATCAAGATGGGGCGCTGACGATGAACGCGGAGCGGCGAATCGCATCACACCGGTCAAGGTACTGGAAGCGGCTACCCTGATAAAAGAGGGTAAGATATATCAGTTAGGCAGAGTCTACGAAACGGACATGCCAGTCTTTGGCACGCGCCATTACAGTTTGCGAATTCCCGCGATGTCAGGACCATTGGGTGATAATAAAATTACATGGTTCGAAGAGATTGTCAGCGGCGAGCTTGGACAGATTGGCACGCAATTCGATGGACTAGGGCACGTCGGTATTGGCGATCTGTATTATAACGGCTTCAACCGTAACGAGTTTGTCAAGCCCGAGGGTTTGGTAAAAATCGGGGTGGAAAACGTTGGTGCCTTTGTTACGCGTGGGGTACTCATCGATGTCGCCGGTTACAAGGGCGTTGAAAATTTGGATGGCGGCTACGAGATTACCGTTGCCGATTTAGAGGGGGCGCTTGAACGCCAAGGAACGAGGATTACATCGGGCGATGTAGTTCTCATCCATACGGGCTGGGGTAAATTCTGGATCACGGATAATGAGCGTTACAATGCCAGTGAACCGGGAATCGGTCTGGGAGCGGGTCAGTACCTAGTTGACAAGGAGATCACCATGGTCTGCGGCGATACTTGGGGTGTAGAGGTGGTACCGAATCCCGATGAATCATTGGCCTTCCCCGTGCACCAGCTTATTCTCCCCAAGAATGGCATTTACATTCTTGAAAATATCATCACCGAGGAGTTGGCTAAGGATGAGGTTTACGAATTCGCATTCGTCTTCGCACCACTGCGAATTAAGGGCGGCACGGGTTCTCCTGGAAATCCGATCGCGATTCGGTAGATAATTGGTAGGATTCAGAAAGTAGAAAGTCCCTGAACCCTTGCACTGATTTACCGGTTGGAATCGGGGGCAGTGTGAATGCGGCAGTTGCGAATCGGGTTTAGGCACGAGCGAGGGGAGATGGATCGAATCTTAGAACCAGAGGTGATGGATTCCTGCGAGGACTCCGAAGCATACGACGCGATGGATCATACCGAGGTCAACCTCGCATTCGTAGAACGCGTCCTTGAACTTGGCGCGACGGGAGGTCGTATATTGGACGTAGGGACAGGGCCGGCGGCAATTCCGATTCTGTTGGCACAACGGCTGCCAACCGTTGAGGTGTTTGGAATCGATCTCTCCGCGAGCATGCTGGAACTGGGAAATTTTCATGCAGCCGAGGCTGGAATGACAGATCGGATTGTATTGAAACAGGCTGACGCTAAAGACTTACCTTTTCCGAACCAGTTCTTTGATGGCGTCTTATCCAACAGCATCATGCACCACATTCCGGATCCGCTTCCAATGCTCCGTGAAGTTAACCGAGTTATTCGCTCGGATGGGTTAATCTTGATTCGCGATCTAATTCGCCCCAACTCAACCGAAGCTGCTTTAGGGCTTGTGGAGAAGCATGCCAGTGGCGCCACTCCCTACCAGAAGAAACTGTTCTACGATTCCTTCCTTGCCGCGTTTACCATTTCCGAAGTTGAAGACATGATAAGCCAAGTGACCCTCCCCGGCACTGTTGTCGTTCAGAGCTCGGATAGACACTGGTCAGTTGAACGTCCTAAGGAAGTTGATTAATCAAGGTGGCAGACACGGCTTCAGAATGAAAGGGAACAGAGAGCAAACGAAGCGCCTCTTTCCATTTTCTCGGGAAGCGCGGATAGTTCATGGTACGATGCGCCACGCCGCCCTAACCTCGACTTCTACGAACCCAACTATCCGGGTCTTCTCCCGACCAATATATGCGGTCTTCGGGATTGCCAGTTCTCGCGCCCAAGGACTGTTGATTTTGACCATCCATGAGTGTAGAATATTTTGATCTGTGCCACCGTGATTTCGCGTGATTGATGAACGCGAACGCAGCACAATCCGTTCACAAAACAGAACATTATTGTAATGAAAAAAACAAAAGATAAATCTGCCTGGAAGCATACCCAATGGCATTTGCCTGTAGGTGCCAAAGCTCGGCTTGGAAAGGGCTGGCTTTCCAGTAATGTCGCTTGGTCACCAGATTCCAAGCGTATTGCGATCGGCAGTAGCGTCGGTGTATGGCTTTACGATGCGCACTCCGGGGACGAAATCGCTTTGCTTACAGGGCATACGGGTCCCGTTTCCAGTGTAGCCTTTAGTCCTGATGGACGGATGCTCGCCAGTGGTGGAAGTTGGTGGGATGGTTCGATTCGTCTGTGGAACGCCACGACGGGTACGCATGAGAAAACTCTCTCGGCACATTCGGGATGGGTGCTAAGTTTAACCTTTAGTCCGGATGGACAAACGCTAGCCAGCGGCAGTGAAGATGAATCCATCTGTCTTTGGAATGTCCGCACGGGACACCGCAACCGAAAACTCACCGGGCATACAGGAGGCATAAGGGGCGTCGCGTTTAGTCCGGACGGAAGCACGCTAGCCAGCGGCAGTGAGGATGAAACAATCCGCCTTTGGGATGTGGTTTCCGGATCCCATAAACGAAAGCTGACAGGACACACAGGCGGGGTGAGAAGTGTCGCGTTCAGCCCGGACAGCACAGTGTTAGCCAGTGGCGGCTGGGACAATAATATTTACCTTTGGGATATCAAGGCGGGGGGCGACAAGCGAGAATTGGCAGGACACACAGGCCGCGTGTCAAGCGTGGCATTCAGCCCAGATGGGAATATACTGGCAAGCGGCGGCGAGTTCGGCATCATCCATCTGTGGAATACCGCGTCCGGCGCCAAGGAGCGGACGCTAACCGGACATACAAAATGGGTTTCTAGCGTGGCATTCAGCAGGGATGGGAGTACGCTCGCCAGCAGGAGCGATGACAATATAATCCGTCTGTGGAATAGTCTGATGGGAGAACACAAGCGGAGGTTCACGGGACATACGGGCGGAGTAAAGGGAGTCGCGATAAGTGCGGATGGGAAGATGATTGCCAGCGCCAGCGATGACAACACCGTTCGCGTGTGGAATGCTGAGACCGGCGAACATGAGCACACGCTCACGGGGCACACGGAGGAGGTTACCAGCGTCGCGTTCAGTCCGAGTGGGGACACGCTTGCGAGCGGGGGAAATGACAATACCGTTCTCTTATGGGATACGGCGACGGGTGTCTGTAGACATACATTGACCGGACATTGGAACCCGGTTTTATCTGTTGCATTCAGTCCAGACGGCATGACACTTGCGAGCGGGAGCAACGACACTACTGTTCGTTTATGGGATGTCATGACAGGAAACCACAAGCAGACGCTGACTGCCCATGCTCGAGCGGTTTGCGATGTCGCATTCAGTCCGGATGGACTGATGCTTGCGACCGGTAGCGATGACAATACCGTCCGTTTGTGGGATTCTGCTACAGGTCGACACAAAGGTAAACTCCCGGGCGAGACCCCTGCGATTAGAAGCGTAGCGTTCACACCGGATGGCAAAACTCTAGCCAGCGGCAGCGAGTCAGGTGCGATTCATCTTTGGGACGTTGTAACGGGCGATCTAACTCTAACTCTGACCGGGCACACAGAGAGCGTCTGGAGCATTGCTTTCAGTTCAGATGGGATGACACTTGTTAACGGGAGCGAGTTTGGTGCCGTACATGTTTGGAATGCCGTCACGGGCACCCACGAACGAACGCTCACCGGACATATGGAGAGGGTCTCGGCGGTTGCATTCAGTTCAGATGGTTCGTCACTGGTCAGCGGGAGCGATGACCACACCGTCTGTTTGTGGGAGGCTAACACAGACGCAAATGACCGGGCAATCACCGGGCATACGGCTGCCGTTACCAGTGTCGGGTTCAGTCCAGACGGCGAAACGGTTGCGAGTGGGAGTGGAAACGCATACGGCAACGAGGATAATACCATTCAGGTATGGAACGCCGCGGATGGTACGCACGAGCGGACATTAACGGGGCTTCCAGACCGAGTCACAACCGTTGGGGTAAGCCCTGGCGGCAGAATGCTCGCCAGTGATGGCAGTTGGGACAACAACGTTTGTCTTTGGGATGTTGCCACAGGTGCTCTTATGCAAACACTTTTCGGGCATACCAAGAGAATTAGAAGTGTCGTATTCAGCTCAGACGGGGCGACATTGGCTAGTGGGAGTGATGACAATACCATCTGCCTATGGGACGCCGTTTCCGGGGACCACAAACGTACACTTATCGGACACAAGGGTGGAGTGAATAGCGTGACGTTTAGCCCGGACGGGACGATGTTGGCAAGCGGAAGCGACGACGGTACCATTCGTCTGTGGGATGTCGTGGCAGGTGCGCACAGAAGAACTCTTGCCGGACACGAAGGCGGCGTACGCAGCCTAGTTTTCAGCCCTGACGGCGGAATGCTAGCCAGCGAAGGGAATGCAGACGGCACCATCCGTTTGTGGGACTCGATTACGGGAGTGCACAAGCGAAGAATTAAGGGAAATACTCATAGGGTCAGGAGCGTAGGGTTTAATCCGGACGGCGGTATGATTACCGGTCACGGAGACACAGACGGTTGCATATATCTGTGGCACGCGGTAAGGGGTGAACGGAATCGAGGATTGGCGAACGTCGTGTGGAGTTCTATCATTGGAGGGCGAAAACGGACTCTTACCGGACATACGGGGGCGGTTCTGAACGTCGCATTCAGTCCGAATGGAGGAACGATTGCCAGCGTGGGCGAGGATGGCACGGTGCTATTGTGGTACACAGACATGGTATGACTCGTGCAAAATTACACTGCAGAAAACCGCCGTTATATTTATCTCACGCGGGATCTCTCTAAGGCAATCGGATAGTTTATAATCCATAGCGAGTTTGTTGCAAAAGAACAACTTCGTTGCTTCAATCCTACCACCATCCAATCTCCAAGTTCAAATCTCTTACGACCTGATTTCTCCTTCCAAACCACCCGATTCTCGTGACGAGAATCACAGTTACTCAGGAATGTCTTAAATAAGCACGAATCATTCACTGTCACGGTAACTATAATCGTTGAACTACTATTTACGCCTGTTTGTAGGCAATAGCATCCCTCTGTACCAAAATCAGTTAGATTGTGGAATGCGCAAACTAACAGTTTGCGCTACAAGGGTGCGCACGATCGTGCCGAGAATCGATATCTCAGTTACTCAGGAATGTCTGAATCAATCCTTCAATTGGCGTCGATAGTCGTCCGATTTAACTCGAACTATTTCTAAGCGGATTATGTAACGCGATGGGGAGATGTTGAATGCCGAAACTTCGAAAAAGCCCGGTGGCTCTGATAATTCGAGACGGCTGGGGTCATAATCCGCATTTGGAGTGGAACAACGCAAATGCCGTGTATCTTGCCAAAACACCGATTAACGACCGGCTGATGGAGGCATATCCCAACACATTGATTCGCACGTCCGGCGAAGATGTCGGATTGCCAGCAGGAGTGATGGGCAATAGTGAAGTAGGCCACCAGAATATCGGCGCTGGCAGGACCGTAGACCAGGAGCTGCTGCGCATTACCAACATGATTCGCTCTGGTGAGTTTTTTGCGAATAAAATGCTCATTGGGGCAATGAATCACGCAAAATCACGTGGGACGAATCTCCATTTGATTGGACTCGCGAGTGAAGCAGGGGTTCACAGTTCACTGGAACACTTGTACGCCCTGCTCCTCCTCGCAAAAGAACTAACCGTTCCTCCGAACCGAGTGCTCGTGCACAACTTTAGCGATGGACGTGACAGCCCGCCGACCAGCGGCATCGGTTTCTGTCGGCAGATTGAAGCCAAGATGGCAGAGATTGGCGTTGGGAGAGTGGCGTCCGTGATCGGTCGATATTACGCTATGGATCGTGATGACCGATGGGAACGTGTGGAGAAAGCGTACCGACTCTTGACGGGTGGCGCACAACACTGCGTGAATTCGCCGACGGAGGCATATCAGCATTATTACGATCATCCAACCGACAGCGGGCGTTTTGGCGACGAATTCATTGAACCAACTATCGTTAAAGATACTACCGGCAATCCTCTGCCAAGAATTTCAGATGGCGATGCAGTCATCTTTTTTAATTTTAGGGGTGACAGACCGCGCGAACTCTGCAAGGCGTTTTCGGCGGCTCAGTTTCCGTTTGAAAGCGCCGGCAAAGATGGGGTCAAGCGGCTGATGGGTTTCGATAGAGCCAAGAAACTTGATATCGAGTTCGTCACGATGACGGAATACGAGCACGGCCTCCCTGTCAAAGTAGCCATTCCGAAACCAGCCAAAATGACCAATATCTTAGGCGCATACGTGAGCGATGCCGGTTTGTCACAGTTTCGCTGCGCGGAGACGGAAAAATTTCCGCATGTTACGTTTTTCTTTAATGATTATCGCGACGCGCCATTCGATCGTGAAGACCGGAAAATCATTCCCTCACCGCGCGATGTTTCGACCTACGATCAGAAACCCGAAATGTCCGCACCCGAGGTTACTCAAGAAGTGCTCCGACAGCTTGCGTCGGATGTGTACGATTTGTTCGTTTTGAATTACGCCAATGGGGACATGGTTGGACACACGGGATTGTTGCCTGCCGCCGTTGAGGCGGTGGAAACGGTAGACACCTGTGTCGGGTTGGTGGTTGATGCAGTAATGGCTAAGGGAGGGTCGCTCATAGTAACTGCCGATCACGGTAACTGCGAACAAATGATTGACCCCGTAACCGGAGGTCCCCATACTGCCCACACTACCTATGAAGTTGATCTCATAATCGTTGATGAAGACGTTCAGAAAATCCAGCCGCCTCCTAACGGTATTCTTGCCGATATCGCTCCGACACTCTTGACACTGCTTGGGTTGGATCGCCCCCCCGAAATGATTGGGCAATCGTTAATCTGATTGTCATCCCGCAATTCCAAATGAGCCCAAGGATAACGCATGCTTAGTGGTTTGTTTTTCAAAAAAATGGTTCTTCAGGGTCAAGTGTGGGAATAGAACTTGCTACATGAAGGCGCGTTTGTCCATGAGTTCAAATTGATTGCAATAATTACCAATATGGTTCTGGAGACCTCGATGTATACATTTTGACATAACCACTCGACATTTCCAACTACAGGGTGGTTTCTGTCGAGATGGGAACAGATATACAGGGCTTACGCAGAACGCGCAAATTGATGTTACGGCAAGGCTTTTGTAGGGAATAACGATCGTTGTTCCCTACTGCCGAACTAGGCGCATTTGAGCACTCGACTGCGTAAGTCCTAGGTTCTGTTGACATTCGAAAATTAAGCCAATATTGATTCACGTGAGGCAGTATGTTGGGCAACCACAAGGGTTGCCCCTACATTGGGTCAATTTCCGTAGGGGATCTCTACCGCCTTCGCTATTCGCTCAGTTGGTGGTTGGGTTTCCCAACCCGTTGGGCGAGGAAACCTCGCCCCTACGATAGGGACTTATCGGCGAATTATGGACACGCCTTACATAAATGTCAACACGTCCTAAGATAATTTCATTTTCCACACTTAACTCTGAAGAGCCAAAAAAATATGGTTAGTGTTGGGTGCCGGTGCGGTTAGAAAGGGATCTCTATGGGATTTCTATCGCACTCACTATCCGTTCGCTTGATCCTTCGCTATTCGCTCAGTTGATCCTACCGGCGTGGTCGAACGGTTTCTTGCGGCAGTCTTGTAAGCTTTAAATGCTTAATGAATGAACCACCTAGCCCGGTATGTATTTCCCTTCCCACCCGTGAATCATGCAATACTCACGGTTATTTTTCTTTCGGTTTAGACGTTCGAGTCGATGACCCGTGAGGCTGTCCGGGGCGAAGCCTTTCAGCGCACACAAAACCAAGTTTATTTGTGCGCCTCTGCGCAGCAATCGAGAAAAAACGCCCGTCCAAAATCGGATGCGATAACCCTTAACTCCGGCAAAATCACCTTGACATCCCGGCCCTCACTCAGTATAATTTAGAAATTTTCGGGTGCGGGTGTAGCTCAGCGGTAGAGCGTCAGCTTCCCAAGCTGAGGGTCGCGGGTTCAATTCCCGTCACCCGCTTAGACATGACGGGACATCGACAGGACCATAGAGAACTAGCCGTGGTCTTCGCCATTCCATCCCCTAGATGAAATTTTTGCAGAAGTAAATGGGAAGAATACATGCCTATTTACGAGTATTGTTGCAAGCATTGTAATCATAGGTTCGAGGATTTGGTAAAATCCGGCGGTGTGGGAGAGGAAGTGGTTTGTCCCGCGTGTGAAAACCGCGATGTTATGCGGTTGCCTTCCGTTTTTGGCGTCGGCGCGTCAAGGATCGCAAGTGCTCCCACGGGAGAGTTGCCCGTATGCGGCACGTGCGGCCTGCAGACCGAACAGCCGTGTCCCCAGCCCGAAGTTTGAAAGGAAATCAATGGCTCGAAGTAACCGCCTCACCAAAGAAGAAATCAGGCATGATCAGTTTATCGAATCAACGCTCAAGTCCTACGGATTCATAAAAGATAATCTGAAAACCATCATTATCGCTGTAGTTGTTGTTACTCTTGCGGTTGTTGTCGGAGTATTGTATCAAAACCATCAACAAACACAACGTGCCAAGGCCTCTGCCGCTTTCACGCAGGCACTCAAGACCTTTCAGGAAGCGGAAAAAAACTGGATCGATACCGAGAAGGCGGATGACGCACGCGAACAGTTCAAAACCGCCGGCTCCGAATTCCAAGAGGTCTTCCAAAAGTACTCGGGAACTCTCTTCGCGGACAAAGCCCGATATAACTATGCCAAGACGCTCTATTATCTAGAAGATTACCCGGGGGCGCGAACTCAATTCCAATCTGTTACACAAGAACACGCGCCGGAGAATCAAATGATAGCCCTCTATGCTCAAGAAGCGGTGGGCAATTGTTTTGAACAGGAAGGGAACTATGAAGCAGCGATTCAGGCGTATCGGGAAGAATCTTACCCACTAACGCCACAGCTTCCCATACCTGTTCGAGAGTTTGCGCTGACGAACGCCAAATATAATCAGGCACTATGCTACGAAAAGCTTAATCAAACAGACGAAGCTCTGTCACTATATGAAGATTTGGTCGATCAGTTTCACGTGAATTTGGAGAAGGCAGTTCAAGAAAAGAGCCACGAATTGATTCTCGACGCGAAGGAGTTGATTACTCTCATTCCGGAACCTTTAGTGATGTCCGAAGCCGAGGATTTGGAGAATCAAGGTCGGGGCTATGACGCGCTCATATCGTATTTTAACTCGGTACGCAATTATAAGTTTCGGCGCGACGTTGAAGGCGGGTTGAATGACACGCTGCGCAAACAGATCGGAAACTTTGATGCACGGGCGAGTGAATTCATTGAGAGATTGAAAGACGCTCGTGAAAAGGAGTCCGAGTCCGACATTAGTATGGCACTATCGTACTACGATCAGGCCGTCGGACTTGACTTCGCACCGTCTGGCAGTCTTTATGTAAAAGCACTTCTTGAGCGAGACAGGAATCAACTGGCACATAAATGATTCCGTGGTTTTCATCTGGTGCGACGTTGCTAGCAGTCGGCTAGAATTATGAGAGAAATTATCTCCGCCCACACCGAAAGAGCGTTAGAATACGATAAGTTGAAGGTGTTGATGAAGCGCTACACGGTTTCTCCACCGGGAGGCGCCAAGGTCGATCGCTTGACTCCGCAGCATGAAATCGAGGAGATTCGGAAGAACCTCGCGCTGTGCAGTGAGATGAAAGGTGCGACTCAAGTCGCCAGCGGTTTCTCGCTAGCCGGATTACGAGATTTGACACCGATTCTCAAGATAGCGGTAAAGCCAGGTTCAATCTTAGAAGCGCATCAGTTACTTGATGTATGGCATGTCCTTCAAGTCGTCGAAAGCGTCAGCCGCTTTATGCGGAGGCTGAAAAAATTCGACTTCCCGAAACTGCTCGCAATCGCAAACACGCTACCAACTTTCCCCGAGCTTGCCACGTCCATTCACCAATGCGTCAGCCCAGAGGCTGAAGTCCGAGATTCTGCGAGTCCCGCCTTACGAAAAATCCGGCGAAATCTCGTTAATATCCGCGAAACTATCCGATCAAAATTAGAATCTCTCCTACGTTCTTCCGAGCATCAGAAATCAATTCAAGATCACCTCGTCACTCTCCGCAATGACCGTTATGTCCTTCCTGTCAAGCAGGACGCGAAACTTCATTTTCCGGGGCTGGTTCAAGGGCAGTCCGCGAGTGGAGCCACGGTTTTCGTTGAACCGTTCAGCGTCGTTGAGATGAACAATGATTTGCACAGATTGGCTGACGAAGAGCGGCACGAGATTCGCCGAATACTGCTTTCGCTCACAGATGCGGTCCGCGAATGTGTCGCCGACCTTGAGATTGCAACGAGCGTTCTAGCGGAGTTGGATTTTCTTAACGCAAAAGCTAAACTCAGCACTGATTTGAACGGTGTTGAACCACGATTAAACGACCGTGGGTTTACAAAACTTATTGCGGCACGGCATCCGTTGCTTGAGGTTAACTTGCGGCGACAACAGAAGAACGGAGACGAACCAAACACTTCCGAGTTTCCACCTCGTGTAGTTCCAACTGATTTGCATCTGGGGGATCAGTTTTGTGCATTGGTGATTACCGGACCGAATACCGGCGGCAAGACGGTTGTTCTCAAAACGCTTGGCTTGCTTACCATGATGGCGCAATCGGGACTTCACATCCCGGCGAAACATGGTAGCGAGATTGCGGTGTTCGACCAAGTATTTGCGGACATCGGTGATGAGCAGAGCATTGAGCAGAATCTAAGTACCTTTTCTTCGCATGTCACAAAGATTGCCACCACATTAAATCACATTGAGAGTGCCCGCGGCGGAACGTGTGAAAATTCACTTGTATTGCTTGATGAAATCGGAGCAGGAACGGATCCGGCTGAAGGCACCGCGCTTAGTATGGCAATTCTCGACTGGCTCGTTGAGCGTAAGGTGCGAACAATTGTGACGACTCACTATGGTGCGCTCAAAAGCTATGCTCACGCAAAGGATGACACGGAAAACGCCTCCATGGAGTTCGATTGGCAGACCCTGAGTCCCACCTATCGCCTCTTGATTGGGGTTCCCGGAAGCAGCAACGCTATCAAGGTTGCTGCGAGACTAGGGATTCCCAGTTCCATTCTGCGCACTGCCAAAGAGCACATTGGCAATCAGGATATAGAAATTGATGACTTGATTGTCAACATGCAGCAATCCCAGCGACAATTGGAGGCAGAACGCAAATCGCTTGAGGAGAGGAGCCGCGCCGCAGATACATCAATTCGGAAGCATGAGGATCTTATACAGGACTTTGAAACCAACCGCGACAGACTTACTCAGGAGGCTGAAAACGAGGCGTACGCAGTATTGAATGATGCGCGACGATTAGTTGATGCGAGCATAGCCGAAATACGCCGGGAAACAGCATCCAAACAATCCGTTCGGGCTGCAATTTCTCATATTTCGAATGCCAAAGATAAGCTAAAGGAAAAACAGCGGCAACGTGCAGCGATTCAATCCAATACAGCTAAAACACCACCGCGGGTTGAGGTTGGGGATAAAGTTCGTCTCAAGGGGTTAAGTAATTACGGGGAAGTTCTGAGGATTTCACCGGACAGAAATACACCTATCACACTTCAGGTCGCCAACATGCAGATGCAGATTTCGTATCAGGACATTGAACAGGTTCAGCCCCAAGAGAAGAACAATAGGATTGCGCCCTCCGTCGTAGATGTGCAGCGCAGCAAAGCCGACTCGGTCAAAACCGAACTGCATCTCCTCGGTTACACGGTAGACGAAGCGCTCGAAGCCGTAGACAAGTATTTGGACGATGCTTTTCTCGCGAGTTTGCCCAAAGTACGAATCGTCCATGGTAAAGGTACGGGGGCGCTGCGGCAAGGGATTCATGAAGGTTTGATTGGACATCCGTTGGTTACGAATTTCGAATTAGCACCACGTAGCGAAGGAGGGGATGGCGCCACCGTTGTTACGCTGAAAGAGTAGCCTAAAATATCGGTGTTCATTCAGTCAAAGTGCCACATTCCACACATGGAGCAACGTATACCAAAGAACTTTGGTAATCCGAGATGAACGCATCTACCCATCACATTCCACGCGAGATTGTAGACGAGATACGGGAGCGCAGTGATATCGTCGAAGTTATTTCGGAGTGTGGAGTGCCTCTGAGACCCGCCGGGAAGGATTACAAGGCGAATTGCCCGTTCCACGAGGAGAAAACGCCATCATTCAGTGTTTCGCCGCAAAAACAGATATTCTACTGTTTTGGGTGTCAGACGGGAGGCAACGTCATCAGTTTTCTGCAGAAGCGCGAGGGCAAGACATTTGTGGAATCAGTTGAGTGGCTAGCCGGTCGGCTTGGAATGTCGCTCCCCACTCAAGATGCCAAAGCGGAACAGGCAAGCCGGAAACGCCGCGAGTTTCGAGATCTCAATCACTTTGCCTCGCAATATTTTCACAAGCAACTCTTGACCTCAGCCGTGGGAGGTCCGGCGTTGGCATACCTAAAGTCTCGGGGAGTAAATGACGAGACAATTCAGCAATCCCAACTCGGTTATGCGGCTCCCGGACGGCGAAATTTAGTGAAAGCGGCAACTCAGACCGGATTCTCCATTCAGCAATTGGTTGACGTAGGGCTAATCAAGAACGACGACCGCGGACCGGTAGACCGTTTTCGAGGACGCATTATTTTTCCGATTCTGGATGATCGCGGCATCCCCGTCGGTTTCGGTGGTCGGGCGCTCGCAGAGGATCTCCAGCCCAAATATCTGAACTCACCTACCACTCCTCTCTACGATAAGAGCAAAACCCTCTACAATCTATATCAAGCTCGGCAAGACATCCAAAGAACGGGCAGCGCGTTGCTCGTCGAAGGATACCTTGACGCACTCATACTCCACCAAGCGGGGATCAAGAACGTAGTCGCTTCGTTAGGTACATCGTTGAGCGCATCGCACGCCAGCTTATTGAAGCGGTTTTCCGAAGAAGTCGTCATCGTTTATGACGGCGATGCCGCAGGACTTCAAGCCACGTTAAGGGGGTTGCATCTGCTGTTAAAAGAGGAACTTCGGGTGCGAATTGCACTTCTTCCACCCGACCAGGATCCGGATTCATATGTCCGTAGCCAGGGGGTAGACCAATTCAATGCCGAAATCAACAAGGCTATCAATCTTATCGAGTTTCAGATTCAGAGAGCAGTTCGGCAGGACGCGCTTCGCAACGTTGAAGTCAAAGCTCAAGCAGTAAAAGAAATCGGTTTAACTTTGTCAAATGTCGAAAACCAAGTTCAACTCAATGAGTATGTGAAATATACCGCACGGGAGTTGGACATTAATGAAAATGCGCTCAGGCGAGAACTACGAAGTATTGGCGTTGGCAGGAGCGGAAGGACTACATCAGACTCCCCTCCGGATTCTCCATCTACGCCAGACAGAGGCAAGTTGTCTCCCCGCGAATCTATTGAGGAGCAACTGGTTGAAATCCTGATTCAATCTTCAGAATTTGTCCCGTATGTTAGGGATCAGTTGCACTATGAGGATTTTACCCGTCCTGATTTAGCAAAGGTTGCACAGATGCTATGGGAAGCAAGTACACCAGAAACTTCGATTGATGTACAAAATCTCATTGATTCCTGTGACGATGAAAAGACAAAGAGCATCATCTCCAATGCAATTCTGCGGAAGCCCCCGCCTCCGAATTCCAAGGCAAGAGTGGATGGTTGTCTACAGAAGTTTCGGCAATACCTCGTGTTAGACATGGAACGGACAAAGCGTTCACAGGCTCTGACCCAGGAGGATGACAGTATTGATACGCTAGAGCAGCTTGTTGAACTTTCAAATCAAAGAAGGCAGTTTGTTTCTTAGATCGTAACCAATGAAGATTCGAAGTCTTTGGCATGAGCCCAGAAAGGATGCCGAAGTTCTGTTTGTACTGGAGTGCCCATCTCATTTAACCTGTTTTTTTGACGGTCATTACATCGGGCGGGGAGGGGTAATTCAACCAAAATGAACAACGACGTGATTGGTTTAGGTAAGGATGAGGGCTATTTTGAATACGGGGAGCGTCCGGATACAGCGCCGGATGGTCTTGACGAACTGCTCCACGTTCATGTAGAAGCAATTAACCTGCCTACCGGGGCAGAAGACCTCGATGAGGGGGATTTAACAGCAATGGATTTCAAAGATAACGGTAATGCGGTTGAATCATATGAGAACGAATTTGATGAGAACGAATATTCGATTGAACCGAGCGATCTAACCCAAATCGGGAAAATGGAGAAGTACGAGGACCCTGTCAAAGTCTATCTGCGTGAAATGGGGCGGGTTCCCTTGCTATCCAAAAAACAGGAAGAGGAACTGTCCAAGAAAATCGAGGAAGGGCAACGTATCGTCCAGGAAGTTGTTTTTGAAACACCGCTGGCACTCGAAGAGATCCTGGTACTCCTTGAAAAAGTCTTGGCTGGCGAGAAGAAGGCAGCCGATGTCATTGATATGACAATTCCAGGTTCGTCAGGAAGCAACAAAGAAAACGCTATGCTTGAAGTCATCGAGTCCAAGATGAACCATCTGAAAGAGTTAGATTCTGAGATACGCTGTCAGAAACTCAGGTTGAAGTACGCGGATGCGATGCTCACTCCGGAGGAAACAGATAGGCTTCAACACGAATTGGATATGAATCGTAAAGATGTGGTCTGCAGCCTTATAGAGTTGAAGATTGATCCGGAGGAAATCAGCAAAATTACAGGAAGGATAAAGGAATTAGTCAAAGAGATATCGGATTTGGAAAAGAAGCTCGGGGAAATTGGTATTAACGACGAACTGACTGCCAATCCACTACAACGTGAAATTACCGAAAGAGAGTGCGATCTTGGTGTTCCACGGGAGAGCGCCAAGGAGGTTCCTGTAGAGATTTTCAAAGGAGAAACAATCGCCCAAGATGCCAAAATGACGATTGTGGAATCCAATTTACGGTTAGTCGTCAGCATCGCAAAAAAATATAAGAATCGCACACCGGGGTTGGTTTTTCTCGATCTAATCCAGGAAGGGAATATCGGCTTGATGAAAGCCGTAGACAAATTCGATTATAGGCGTGGTTACAAATTTAGCACTTATGCGACGTGGTGGATTCGTCAAGGCATCACACGCGCCATCGCGGATCAAGCACGCACGATACGTATTCCGGTACACATGATAGAAACTATACACAAGTTGATCCGCGTTTCCCGCCACTTGGTTCAGGAAAAGGGTCGGGAGCCGACTCCGTCAGAGATTGGCGAGGAAATGGCGCTTCCAGCGGACAAGGTAAGGCAGGTGTTGCGGATTGCACAGGAGCCCATTTCGTTAGAAACCCCTATAGGCGAAGAGGAAGATCGGCAACTTCGAGACTTCATTGAAGATCGAGATACGATATCACCGCTAAACCAGGCTGCATTGACAATGCTCAAAGAACGCGTCGCGGACGTATTGGAAACTTTGACAGAACGTGAAGAGAAAGTTCTCCGCATGAGATTTGGCATTGAGGACGGTTGTCCACGCACTTTGGAAGAGGTTGGAGTCGAATTCAAGGTCACGCGGGAAAGAATTCGCCAAATAGAAGCAAAAGCGCTACGAAAACTACGTCATCCACTACGCAGCCAAAAATTACAGGGCTTCCTTGAATAATAGCTGCGTGTTTCTCAAAATACAATCTCTCCCAAGAATACCCAGCAGTTTGATGTGTTCCTGTTAAGAAAACTCCTTGACAATTTGTGTCCGCAATTCCTATAATAATGGCATGATTGAAAGTGGGCCCATAGCTCAGTCGGTTAGAGCAGCCGGCTCATAACCGGCCGGTCCTAGGTTCGAGTCCTAGTGGGCCCATCGGCCCCTCCACTTCTCCTTGCACACGTCTTCCTGCTTACCTACTTCTGATGGGGCGTTAGCTCAGGGGTACGAGCGCTACCTTCACACGGTAGAAGTCACTGGTTCAAATCCAGTACGCCCCACCACCCCGAATTGAGAATTCGCAGCGAATAAATCCGATGTCGCAATCTGTCCGATGGTGTAAATCACATAAAAACCCGTAACGGCGAGGCATACGTCATTATACGCGGAGAGACACAGGAGTAAACCTACGCGACGCGCGTCTTTAGGCACAAAGGCGACGGTACTTAAAAGAGACTCGTTAGTGATTTTGGCACCCAGATTGACACACTTTTGAAACTTGGGACTGAGGGATAACAATACAGATGGATACGCTATCTAAGATTCTGAATGGACTTGTAGAAGAATTCCTTGCTTTCGAGAAGCGAGGAATACTACTGAGTATTATCACCATTATTGCGCTCTTTGTAATTAAGGCTGTGTTGACACGCCCAATCAGAGCTTACGTCTATAAGCGAGCCCTAAAACAGGAAAACGCCGCGAATTTCATGACAACGTGGAGGTTCTTCTGGTTCGCCATCATCGCAATCTTTGGCGTAATCAGCCTTAGCGGTTCAATCAAGGCTCTAGGTATTTCCGTGGGTTTTCTCGGAATGCTTCTGGGGTGGTCTCTGCAGGCACCGGTTACCGGAATCGCCGCTTGGCTCATGCTGATACTCAAGCGACCTTTCAGGATTGGACAGCGAGTCATTATCGCCGGCGTAAAGGGTGACGTGGTCGATATTACTCTCACGCATGTGATACTTAATCAAGTTGGCGGTACGGTTGCGGGGGAGGAACGATCGGGGCGCGGTATACTCATCCCCAATGCTATCCTGTTCAGTCAAACAATAACGAATTATACTTTTGAGGTAGAATACATCCTGAGTGAAGTCCCGGTGCGAATTACATTTCAGTCTGATTGGGACGAAGCGGAACAAATCTTGTTGAATGCTGCAAAACAGATTGCAGCTGATGGCATCAAGGAAACGGGCGAGCAGCCGTTTGTGAGAGCAGAGTTGATTGATGCCGGGGTGTTGATGCGTTTACGCTATAAAACGCGTCCCGAGGACTATGCCGAAAACGTCAATGATATTGTGAAAATCATTCATACCGAATTCAAGAAGAGCGACAAAGTGGAATTCTGCTACCCGCATTCGGAAGTGATTTATTCGGTAAAGAAGCAACCCGCACCTTTGGCGGCATCAGACAGCCTAACGCAGAACACGTAGGGAATTCCTATACGAGGCAGTCTTACCATTCAGTTTACACCTAGGTGTTGCATATCCGTGTAATGGCGCGTAGAGTGTGGTATCTGTCTTAATCAAGACCCTTGTTTTTGTTCTTCCACGTTTCATATTCAGCTAGGGTTGATTCGTCCGGTGGATAGGTGCCGACGATGCTCGCTCCTGATTGAATTTTCTTTAGTAGGAAATTTTCCCGCGTCTCCATTTCGAGCGCAATCTGTGCGACTTCTGCTGCGAACTGAACTGGCACGACGACCACGCCTTCCGCGTCTCCCACAATAATGTCACCGGGCAGGACCGCGACATCACCGCAGGCAATGGGTACTTGGATTTCCGAAGGGTGATGCACGGTCTTATTGGAGTGCGCGTTCATTGCCGCAGAAAAAGCGGGCAAGCCAATCTCGGCTATAGACGGGCTGTCACGGAAAGCGCCATCGGTTACGACCCCTGCTGCACCCCGGTTGTAGATGCGTGTAGCGAGGATGTCACCCATTGTTCCCGCGCGTGTGTCGCCACGGGCATCAATAACGAAGACTTCCCCTACTCCAATTTTTTCAATCCCGACACGTTGAGCGTCCTTCAGGTTGTCAATCTCCCCCGTGTCCAAATCTTCGCGAGCAGGTATGTAGCGAAGCGTGAACGCGGGGCCCGCCATTTTCATATTCGGACGAAGCGGGATGACACCGTTCATAAAACTCCGGCTTAGTCCGAACTGTTTGAGAGTTGTTGTCAGGGTAGCGGTGCTGGGAATTTGGAGTTTCTGGATAACCTCATTCGGGATTCTTTCGCTAGACATGAGCTAGTTTTCCTCAAATTTGTATGCGGTATGGAATATCCGGAGAGTGCGCATAATCGATGTGCCGCCGATTTTGTCCTCTGCTCCACCCGGCGTAAGTTTCCAAGAAATTCTATATTAGTACGTAAAGACGGTCAAGGATTTTGCGCCCGATTACCCTGCGGAGTTGTCTAATTTCAATTGACTGTTTATAGCATGACGGTTATAATTATCAACAGTAAATTTTTGGTGTAGAGCGGAGGGCTACATGGTTCAAAGCCCGAGAAAATACGTGATTTTCTTGTCGATTATCTTCTCAATACTTATCGCGTGCGGCGGAAGTGGAAAACCAGTGGTAACGATTGAAACGGATAAAGGCAAAATCGTCATTGAACTCTACCCCAACGCCGCTCCCGTGACAGTGGACAATTTTCTAACTCTCATCGATCAAGGCTTCTACGACGGACTCATCTTTCACAGGTATGATCCCGGGTTTGTGATTCAAGGCGGAGATCCAAAAGGGGATGGCAAAGGTGGACCCGGTTGGACGATTCCCGGCGAATTTCAAGATCCCAATCTTCGCGCTAAAATGCCTGCGCATGAAAAAGGCACCGTTGCAATGGCGCGAACACGCATACCTGATTCGGCAGGAAGTCAGTTTTATATTTGCCTTAACCCTGATTCCAATCGCTACCGCCATCTTGAAGGACAGTATACCGCTTTTGGTCGTGTAATCAAAGGTCTTGATGTTGTAGACAAGATTCGGGTTGGGGATAAAATGAACCGCGTAAAAGCGAAAACACCTCGAAACTCTTTGTCACCTGATAAGGTCTCAAAATAAATGGAAGAGTGGAAACGTTTAGTACGAGATACGGTTGACACGCCGGAAAAGCTTGCGGCGGCGCTTGATGTCGATCTCGAAAAAATGAGAAAAATCCATGAGGAATTTCCGATTCGCATTAATCCGTACTACCTGAGTCTAATCGAGGAAGTTGGCGATCCCATTTGGAAGCAGGTTGTACCGGATACAAAGGAATTGATCGTAACCGGCGTGGAGGATCCCCTTCATGAAGAGGAGGACAGCGAAGTAGCAAATGTCACCCATCGTTATCCTGATCGCGTGCTGTTTTATGTCAACTATATGTGTCCTATCTATTGCCGGTTTTGCACGCGAAAACGTAAGGTGGGAGATCCGGATTCAATCCCGGATGACAACACGGAGCGAGGCTTGCAGTATCTGCGCGAGCACCCTGAAGTGCGCGATGTCATTATATCCGGCGGAGACCCTCTCATGTTGACAGATCGGAAAATCGATTATATCGTGGGTGGACTTCGCGCTATTAATCATATTGAGATTATTCGTATCGGGTCGCGTGTCCCGGTAACCTTGCCACAACGAATCACGCCCAATCTCTGCGCTATCCTCAAAAAACACCATCCGTTCTACATCAACACGCATTTCAATCATCCGCGCGAAATCACGCCGGAAACGACAGAAGCGTGCGGTATGCTTGCCGATGCCGGGATACCGCTTGGCAACCAAGCAGTACTTCTCAAGGGTGTCAATGATGACCCGGAAGTAATGGTCGAGTTGATGAAGAAACTCCTCGCTATCCGCGTGAAGCCTTATTACATCTACCAAGCGGATCTTGTCGTTGGCACGGATCATTTTCGAACGTCAATCAAGAAGGGTTTGGAGATTATTGCCGCGCTGCGGGGGCACATTTCCGGGCTTGGGGTGCCGCACTACGTAGTCGATGCACCGGGCGGTGGCGGCAAGATTGCGCTACTTCCCGACCCGGTCGTATCGTTCGATGATGATGAAATTAGGTTAAAAAACTACGAAGGCGGTGTGTATAGCTATCCGAGTACGCCTTTCTACGATGAGGATTGGTAGTATTTGGAATATTACGCTTTCCTTCACCGCCAACCTCAGACTTATGGCGAGAGTTCCGAAGTTAAACTGTTCCGCAAAGCGGCTGGAGCGGCAGGTTGAACACTTCAGCTCTAACGGGAAGCCGATGGACATTAAACAGATAGTAACCCGATTTAGATTTCAAGTGCCGTTAGCAGCATACGACTATAGGGGAGTTTCCGTCCTATGACGAAATATATATTCGTGACCGGGGGTGTTGTTTCCGGAATCGGCAAGGGAATTACGACAGCGTCTCTCGGGCGCTTGCTGATTAACCGCGGCTTCAACGTCATGGTGACCAAGATTGATCCCTATCTCAACTCGGATGCGGGTACGATGAACCCGTTCCAGCACGGTGAGGTATTTGTTACGCGTGATGGAGCAGAAACCGACCTTGATCTCGGCAACTACGAGCGGTTTTTGGGCATCGACCTGAGTCGAGATTCAAATTTCACGACCGGTTCCGTTTACAGTGAAGTCTTTTCCAAAGAGCGACGGGGCGAATACCTCGGGCAAACCATTCAACTCATTCCGCATATCACGGACGAAATTAAGGAACGCATCTATCAGATTGGCCGCGATAGCGGCGCCGACATCGTCATTACCGAGATTGGCGGGACGATTGGCGATTTTGAAACGCCGCCTTTCGTTGAGGCAATCCGTCAAATGGCAGTCGAAGTTGGACGCGAAAATACGCTTTTCATGCATGTGTCACTGATATACGCATCGCCCGGTGGGGAAAACAAAAGTAAGCCAACACAGCACAGTATCCGCAAATTGCAGGAACTTGGTATCCAGCCCGACCTCTTAATCTGTCGGACAAGTCAACCGATGGATGAGGGGATAAGCAAGAAAATCTCGCTGCTGTGCGGTATCGGGGAGGAGTATATCGTTGAAGGTCGGGACACTGATTTAGTGGAGGAAATTCCGCTGAATTTTGAGCACCAAGGGATGGCACACTTGGTAGTCAAGAGACTAGGGTTGGAGGATCGTCCACCGACAACCAGCGTATGGGCAGACATGGTTCACAAACTGAAAAACCCGAAATCCCAGGCTCGGATTGCGATCGTCGGAAAGTATGTGAAGGGCAGCGACACCTATCTCAGCGTCAAGGAGGCGGTCAAGCATGGCGGGATAGCCAACGAATCCGTCGCCGAAATAAGATGGATAGATTCCGAGACGCTCATAGGCGAAGAGGATTTGGAAGAACAGTTTGAAGGAATTGACGGTGTTTTAGTCCCGGGCGGATTCGGCGTTCGCGGAATTGAAGGGATGATTGTCGCTATCCGATATGCGCGTGAAAACAGAATTCCATTTCTGGGCTTGTGTTTGGGAATGCAGTGTATGGTTATTGAGTTCGCGCGTCACGCCGTGGGTTTGAAAAACGCAAATAGCTCCGAATTCGACGAACAAACTCGTTATCCGGTGATTGATCTCATGCCAGACCAGCGTAACCTTTCCGACTTAGGAGGTACGATGCGGCTAGGGCTTTACCCGTGCGTGCTCAAAGAAGATACGAAAAGCGGTACCGCGTATCAACAACCAATAATTTTGGAGCGGCATCGCCATCGATACGAATTTAACAACCGTTTTCGAGATCAACTTGAATCGGAAGGATTGTGCTTAAGCGGTCTATCACCGGACGAGAGTTTAGTGGAGATCGCGGAGGTGTTAGACCACCCGTGGATGGTTGGCTCGCAGTTCCATCCGGAATTTCAGTCCAAACCGCTCTCTCCTCATCCGCTCTTTCGCGACTTCATTGAAGCGGCATTGCACTATCAGCAAGAACGGAAAACACTGGGTTCGATCGCCCCTTAGGCTGTGGAATTGTCCGCTTCGCGAGTCGTAAGAATGGAAGCGCCACGTCTACGGCAAGTGCAAGTGGGTGGCACTTTTGCGTTGTCCGTTTGCGAATCGCCCCATACTTCAGCTTCGGATCTGAGGTGTATATGAGGTCAAACAACTATGCTACTATTTCGTCACGCGCTTGGTACGGTGACGAAGAAATACGATTGGATTTTCCCGATGGCTGGGAGATCCAGATGCTTTCTCCCAGAGATGCGCCGAAGTTGTCAAAAACGGAGATTCAAGCCGCGTTCGACCAACCGATTGGCACGCCTCGAATTGCGGAACTTGCCAAGAGGAAACGAAGCGCCGCCATAATTGTCGATGATTTGAGTAGACCGACACCGGCTTCGGAGGTTGTTCCTTTCGTCCTTCGGGAGTTGATTCAAGCGGGGGTTCCCAAGAGCGAGATTCGCTTTGTCGTAGGCGGCGGATCGCATCGCGGGCTCACGGACGACGAGATTGCGAAGAAAATTGGCGCAGATGCCGCGGCGGAGTATGAGGTGGTAAACCATGATTTTATGGCTGGTGATCTTCGCGCGTTAGGAAACCTTGACAGCGGTCTGCCGATTTACATCAATCCGGTGGTAGCCGATGCCGACTTCAAAATCTGTTTAGGGGGAATTTATCCGCACAGATCAGTGGGGTTCGGCGGCGGCGCAAAACTGATATTGCCCGGTGTCGCCGGGTACGCATCAATATTCTATTTCCACGAATATCATCCGAAGCGCGGTCGCGGGATAATTGAGAGAAGCGGTGACGAACCGGATCTCCGCGATGCAGCAGAGGCTGCGGCAGAAGTTTTGGGTCTTGATGTCGTCGTGAACATCGTTACGAATTCCAGACGAGAAGTCGGCGGCGTATTTGTCGGCGATTTCGTGAAAGCGCATCGCGTAGGTTCTCAGTTTGCGCTGGAGACCTATGCAACACCCATTTCCGATCAGATTCGCGAAGAAACAGATGTCCTCTTGTTAAACTGCTATCCACTGGATTGGGATCCCGTCCAGACCGGCAAATCGCTCTGGGCGCGCGCTTATTTTGACAATGCCTACACTGTCATTGTCAATCCGGCGACCGAGGGGGTGTGTTATCACGGGCTTTCCGATCAGATTGACTATCCCCGTTTTGCGAAGCGAAGCGCGGCACAGAAACCGATGCCACTCCCTGCCCCAAAGATTGGATCACGAGAGCAGGCACTGGTTTGGTCAGATCTATTTCCCGTCGATGCATTCTACAAGCGGCACCCGAACGATATTCTCTTCCGTGAATGGGATACGCTGATTCAAATGCTCGCCAGAAAAATGCCTCGGCATGCAAAGGTTACGGTATTCCCATGCACCAGCACGCAGATACTTGTGGACGGTGATTGATTGCAGCGGGGTGATGCGGTTAAAGCCGTTGAACGTCTTCCTTACGACTACTCCGCGCGCGGGCGAACAACGGTCTGTCCATCATCTTCAAGAAGTGGACGATTGTAGATATAGGGGGGTTCGAGTACCGAACGCTGAGCTTCCGTCAACTCATTGACCCATTCAGGGAACTCCGGTTCATAGTAACCACCAGCATAGTGCAGATACTTTGGCGAATAACGTACCAGCACTGAGCGGCGTTCTCGCTCCCGGTTTGTCCAAGGGAGCGTGCCGTGAATCGTCGCTTCGTTGAAAATTATCATATCCCCCGCTTTGGCGGGGATATTATACACGACCTCTCGATTGACCTCCCACTCCCTTATTTCGCTCGGGCAAGGAAAATTTGCCTTGTGGCTGCCCGGAATGACACAAAGCCCGCCGTCTCCTTCTTCCACATCGGCAAGTTGATATTGAAGAACGACCATGCCACATCGCATCTGCCCATTGGTATAGATGTAGTATGCGGCACCGAAAAATTGATGGTTCGTGGAACCGTGAAGGATTAAACCCTCGGTATCCATGTCGGCAGTTAGAATGAATGGGGAGTGGTCTAGGCGCCAGCCGCGACCGTGAATGGCGTTTAGATAGGGAATGGCTTTTTTATGTACGATGATTTCTCGAAAGGGCTGGCACCACGGTTTGGGCCAAGTCAACATGCCCGTGAACATGCCGCGTCTGTGGGTACCGACTAGTGTTTTGGAGTTGCCGAGGTTGTGATTGTCGTCTTTGCCACACTTTTCCATGTTTGCGTCGACGGCGGCGTTGAGTTCGTCGACTTCGGAGTGCGTGAGGAATTCCGGCACAACGAGAAACCCTTGAAGATCGAACAGGAATTTTTCTCGGTCGTTCATCGGTTCGTTCCTTTCAGGTTTGGCTCCATTAGGCATCGTGCACTTCGAGTGGTAGTTACGCGGTTAATGCCTAACGGCTCAGACATTGAGGTCAACCACGATGCGACCGCGCACTTGACCGGCAAGAATGTCCTTTGATGCCTGCGGGACGTCATGTAACGAGATTACTTGTGTCAATGTCTCCAGTTTTTCCATGTCGAGATCCTTAGCGAGACGCCCCCATACACGCTCACACAGATCGGGTTCGCACTTGACAGCAGTTATACCAAGAAGGTTCACGCCTCGCAAAATAAAGGGGAGAACAGTCGTCGGCAGGTTGCTTCCCCCGGCAAGACCGCATGCGGCAACGCTACCGTGCGCACGAGTTTGCCGCAGCACGCTTGCAAGCGTTTCCCCTCCTACCGAATCAATAGCGCCCGCCCAGCGTTCGCTTTCGAGCAGTTTATCGGCTGGTACGCTCAACACTTCACGGGGGATAACCTCAGTCGCCCCCAAATACCGAAGGTAATCACCCTGTTGCTCAGTCCGTCCGGTAGAAGCAACGACCCGATAACCGAGCGCCGACAGTAGAGCGATTGCCATTGATCCAAGCCCGCCAGCAGCGCCTGTCACAACAACCTCGTTGTGATTTTCCGCGGCAGGTGTGAGACCGTGATCTTCGAGGGCTAGCAGCGAAAGCATCGCGGTGAAGCCAGCAGTCCCAATCGCCATCGCCTGTCGAGCAGTTATTCCGTTGGGCAGAGGCTGTAGCCGAGTTCCGTTTACGCGTGCCATACTTGCATAACCTCCGGAGAACTCTTCGCCCATACCCCAACCGGTGAGTATGACTTCATCTCCAGTTTGAAAGCGGTCGTTCTCGCCAGATTCCACGACTTCGCCGGCAAGATCTATGCCTGGAACAATTGGTAGTCGGCGCAGGATCCTACCCTTCCCGGTGACAGCCAAGCCGTCTTTATAGTTCAGGCTTGAGTAAGTGACGTTGATTAACGTACTACCGGCTGGTGCGGGCAACTCGCCCACGTGCTTCAGTTGTCGGATTGAAGCCGGTGCCTGAGTTCCGTCTGTCTGTTTGTCTACGATGAGTGCCGATATTGGTTGGTTCGCCATGGTGAGTTTGTGTTGCAGGTCTTCTCCTAACTTTAGGTTTTTCGCATAGTTCATAGACTAACTGTTCCAATATGCAGTCAGGGGACAGTTGGCTACTCTTGAGTTGCATATCTGCATCAAGCGTCTTTTCCAAGCCCTGAATTAATTCTGATGTGCTGAAGTGGGGGAGCCCCTGGAATATCTTAAAAGCGGCATAGGGATTTTGTTTCAAAAGATTCAGTTGGGGATTTTGAGGCAGTGAATCCGATAGTCTTGAAGCGAGCGGCTTGAAGACTGTGTTCACAAATTCTTGATAATTCATGCGACCTGCCGTCGGTTTCAAATTCTCTTTTTCCGTAAGGAGCTTGGCTTGGAGTGACAGACGAATCTGTCTTGCAATCAGCGCATTGATTTTGATTGGCGGTTCACCACTCTGCAGAATACTATGAAGGCTCTCTACCGCGCGGCTAACAGATCGCTTTCCAATTGCATCGGTCAAGGCGAAGATGTTCTCAAAACCGCTTGAAGAAACCAAATTTCGAACATCGTCTTCATCAATCTGTCCCTTCTCCCCAACGAACGCCATTATTTTATTGAGGGACTCAAAAATGATGTGTAGATCATTGTCAGTCCGTTCTCGTAACAGGTTAAACGCTCTCGGGGCAATCGTCATTCCTTCATCTCCCAGCCTCTTCGATACACTGAGAAATAACGGATCCTGATGAAACGATTGGCCGGATTCCAGTCGATTGAACGTGACATATTTACCCACTCGGTCAATCGATTTAACAAGTCGGCTGCGGCCGTCAATATTGCCTTTGACCGTAAAAACTAAAACACTTGTGGTTGGAAGGTCGCCCTCTAGCCATTCGGTGAGCAATTCAGCGTCATCTGCGCCGCCAGCGAGGTTCTGCAAATCGTCCACTTGGGCAGCAATGTCGGGCAGGCTTTTCAAAAATGCCAATTCGGGCGGCTCCAAGTTTTCGCGGTATTCATTGACAAAATCGTCCACCGCTCCTTTAAAGTTGTTGCTTTGCTCCGAAATTTCCTGTGCGGGAATGTCAAGCACTTTCGCCATAATTGAAACAACTTTTCGCGGCGCCTCGTCTACCTCGTCAATTGCACTTCTCAGGAGATCGAGAGAACTCGTTCTGTACGTCTTTTGAAACACCGTGGACTCCCGGACAACGACCACACGCCAGTCTGACATCATTGGATAAACTTCCACAGCGCTCAGGACATCGCGAATGGACACGGTTACGCCATCAAAGAAGTCTAAATTGAAGTCACGGGTGCTCGGGTCATCCAAAAGTATACCGAGCATCTTTTTGAGGTTTTCCTCGATTAGATAATCTTCCTCGCCACAGAGTAAGTAAACGGGGTGGACCGTACCTGCTTGAATTTCTTTGGCGATATTCGGAACGTTGGCAGGCTGTTGGTTTCTCATGATGTCTCAGACATGTCTGTCATACCACGTCTCTAAAATGGAAATGCATTGAATGCGCGGATCAGGTAAAGAAACTTGCGTGGAACAGAGTTAGAAACCCGGTTTCCGTGCAAAGACGGCGGGGCGGGCGGATCTCAATCACAATCACTAATCCCGCCTACGGGAGAGTGAATGATTTGATCCAGGCATGAGAAGCCCCGTCCTTTAGACGAAATTGTATAGGTCGTAGTTTGGCGAGGTAAATTCAGTTTAGCACGGTCATGGGGGGCTGTCAACGGAAATGCCGTGCCATTGTCTCAAGTAGTCTCATAGACCTCTTAACTCCTAACGGAGGCATGTGGTATAATTGGGACGGCGGTATTTTCCAGATGCATGATTGGGTGCATCAGAGATAGCAAACCGATTGTCCTTTACCGGGAGTTTTGATGGCATGGTAATAGTGAGGCATCTGTTCGTGAAAGACGCGCATGGAACCCCTATGCGTTCAGTGATGGCGTTTGGAGTTGGTCCAAATGGAATAGAGGGAAACGTTATTGCCAGCCTCTGCGACAGGTGTTAATTGTACCTACGCAATCCTTGACAGAATTTGGTTTGAAACCTGGGGACCTCGGAGAGAACATGGTCGTGGATGGGATTGATTTGCACAAATTGGAGTCCGGTACCGTTATTCGGATTGGAAGCGTGAGAGTACGTTTAACATTTCACTGTGAACCGTGCAGAAAGATAGCAGATAAAGTTAACCTCAAGAGAATAACTCACAAACGGGGAGTGCTGGGAAACTTCCTGAGCAGCGGGATTATCAAAGTAGGCGATGCAGGCGCAGTAAGCGCCAAGTGCTTTGATGCTATCCCGTATCGCATTGATGACAGAATAAAATGGTATCTTGATAAGCAGGACAAACCTGTCCCGGTTTCAAAACTGGTATTTGATATTGGTTTGTCGATTTCATACTGTCGGGCGATACCTAGCATAGTGAGAAAAAGGGATGACATACGAACAGACCTTATTCTCTACAAGAGCAAAAGCAGAAAGCAATGCGTCGATGGTTCAGCAACCGCGCGCTGACAGTTGTCTTGGTTTTATTCTTAGCAATAGGAGATTGCATTACGTCAGATGTGTTGACAGGAGAGTTTCGGGGTCGTTGTTGAGAGTGCATCGTAGGTAATATCGCAAGTGGACAACTTTGCAGGGCACAGCCTTAACTTTGAGACCGAGCGCTTGGGACTTCGCCCGTTCGAAGACACGGATTTTGATCTTGCACTGCCGTTTTACGAAGATACTGATTTCCTGTTGGTAATGGAGGGACAACTTCCTGAAGAATCTATCACCGGGGAGTATCTCAGACGTGCCGGGGAGGCAATGACAGAACAGGGGTTCCTGTTTGCAATCGTGGAAAAATCCAGCGGCCGCACCAATGGCGAAGTCTGTTTACAGTGGATGAATTTGGATCGGGCAAAGATAGCCAATGAGAAAACTATGCGTATTCCCATCGGCATCTGGGACAAGGCGCTGTGGGGGAAGGGTTACGGAAAAGAGGTCGTGAGGTGTTTGATGGCGTTCGCGTTTGAGGAATTAGGTATTGATCGACTTTGTGCCATGGACGTGTCGGCAGGCAATTTCCGTTCAGTAAAGTTATGGCGTTCGTGCGGCATGAAAGTTTATCGGCGAATGGACAATGGAAACACGCTCGATTTTGAAATCACTAGAATGAGATATGAGTCCATGAATCATGCCCAGCGTGCGTGACGGAGTAAGCTATTCCTTCTCGCAGCAACACAGTCTTCACTCTACGCAGGCGCGAGCTACGGGGCGCTCTTTTGCGCGGCGCCGGGTCGTCCACATGATTCAGCGATTCTTGTTCCCGGTCAATCGCTTGTTACATTTCCTTCAACAAAAGCTAATCATATTATTGAATGTTACCCACTTACCAGTGGGTTGGTGAGTGAGAAACAGCGAACGCAGATATGCATTCCCTATGATTAGGTCATTGGGCTGTTAATGGTCGATCCTTGGTGCGGTTCTTGGAATTCCAGCATACAACGTATTTCACTGATACTAATCCGCGAACTTCAAAACACTAGAATTCAATCTGTGCTTGCGTGATGAACTCAAAGATGGCACCGCCCGTTTGCGGAAAACGCAAAACAGGGTTAAATTGAATTCGCGCCTTGGAGTGGAAGAAAAAGCCGACGTACGGGGTTATCGAAATAAGTGAATCCATGATGTCAATCGAGCCAGTTTCATCCTTGTACTCAAGGCGCCCTCCGTGTTCCATTGCAACAAGTCCATAGGCTTTAACCGTGCGTCTGTACACGCCTGTAACATACAAACCGATTATCTCAGCGTCGCTGTCTATCTGCGGTTTATCGGCGTACAAACCCTCGGCTATGAGTTTGAGGTTTCCAATGTCGCAGGAAACATCGGCGCCGTAGGCGGTGAATCGTTCCTCAGCGAGTGTGGGCAAGGGATTATGAATGGTTTGTACGGTGCTGTGTGACGATGCGTTGAGTCCGAATATTAAATCTTTGAACGGTTCATATTCAATTCGACCGACAACATCCTTAGCGTCATCGTTGTCAATTCTTGCTCCGGGACCGACACCCGATCCATTGAAAACACCGATGGAGAATTCCACAGGTTTAATCGGATCCCATTCCGCAAGTAAACCGACATCCCTTCCAAGATAGCCTCGAAAATCCTCTAGGATATGAGTGGGCCGTTCAATTATCCGCAATCGACGTGCAGCCCGAAGACGCCCATAGCTGAACGGTTTTTTCAGTTGTCCCGCTTTAAGTGTTAGGCTGCGCCCAATATCGTACCTCAAGTAGAGATCTCTGCCGCGGACCTCTGTCGTCGTCGCCTCAAATTCGATCCGCAGCGACATATTCTTCTTCAATTCCGCCTCCAGTTGAAGACGGCCGCGTCGAACCTCAAAGGTTGTACGTGACTCGGCTGCGTCTCGATTCGTGGCTTGGAATTGTACCTGCGTGTAGCCGCTCATAGTTACTTTGCCGACCTTAGATTTGACATCGGGTTTTTGAGCATGGGTGAAGAGAGTCCACGAATCGAATAGTGAGAGTAGCAGCACATAAACCAGAAAGCAAATTGGCTTGCGGAAGCAAAACCGAAAGCGTGAAACGTGTATTAAGTCACTTAACATGGCTACGGACACCGAAACCGTGCTTCCATTTACTCCAAGGGATTACGTCCTTAACGGTATATCGGATTGGTTGATGAAGCGCCGAAGTTGCGTGCTTCGACGTTGAGTGGCGTGTTCTTGGTTTTGACCTTCTACCGGAATCGTCTAGGTTTTTGCCTTAGGCGGAGCGGCGACACGCTTAATCCGGGCGACGAATCCATCTAGCAGTCCAATCGTCCGTGCCAATCGCACCGATGAATGAGGAAACCGAAAGATTCGCATTGGCGGGCACCAGAGCGGGAGACGTGGGTCGAGGTCTCCAGTCCCAATTGGGAGTGTCTTGAAGTTGCGGTTGATTAATCAAAGTTGTTTGAGACTGAGCAATCCCCTTGGCGCCGTCGTCTAAATCGGGGCTATTGTTTGAAAAGATGTTGTGCGTGAAACTCATGTCATCAACGGCGCTCGGGTTGTTCACGGAAGTCGAATCGACCATTAGTCCCGCCCGTCCGCAATTCATAGTAATGCAGTTTGTAATTGTTCCCGCGCTGCCATTTCTCAACAGAATCCCTTGGTTGTCCATGCCGATGATGGTCGCGTTGTAAATCTGGGGTTTGCTTCGAGGTCGGTGGTTGGGGGCATCCGGATTATTGTCTCCTTCAATACCGCGATCGGAATAGCCATTTGCCTTATGACAGATGAGGTATTGGATTGTTCCCGAATACCCCTGAGTCCAATCTATTCCATCATCTCGGAATCCCGAGATGACAATATGCTTGAGATTCACACTCCCGCCGACCAACTCGATCGCATCGTCAAGCACCTCAAATACTTGAAGGTATTCGACAATTGTGCCTGCTCCGACATGATTAAAGCTGATGCCGTTCAAATGGCCGTCACCAAATGTCGAACCCGCATATTCAATGCGCACATACCTGAGCACGCCGCTACTGTCGTTTGTGTTTCCTTGCTGTTTGTAGTGGCCAACGCCATCTCCATTCAAGACGATGCCTCCCCAGTCACCAGGTGACTGGCTGCCTTCCGGTTTGTCGCTCGTGAAGACAATCGGCGCGTCGCGCGTACCCTCGGCGATGATTTTGGCGCCAATCTCAACTTCCAACCATGAGCGGGGTGCACTCGAGCCTTTTATTAACGTCCCGGGTTCAATTGTCAGAACAGTGCTCGAGGGGACAATGACCGCACCCCCGGTAAGCTTGTACACATTGGTTGATTTTAGTGTCGTGCGTCGGATAATATCGGATAATTCAATGACCGGTCTGCCCCCGGCGCCATGGGAAGTGGTATCTACATTGCCAAGAGGTGCGTCCGTATCATTGCCACACCCGTTGAGGAGAATTAGAAAACCGATCATGACATGCGTTATCCGTTTAAGGCGGTTCACAACGCATAACACCGCGAGAGTAATAACGCTCATAGGGATCCTCGCGAGCCTTACCCATGGGCATGGGAGTTGTAATCTTGTGTTCTCCGGAATCTTATTGACATAGTATGAAGTCTGGGGCATGCAACCGATCCAAATCTTTTCTATCTTAGAACTGTTAGTTTGCGCGTTGCGCGTTGATTTTCCGACGCCAGCGTGTAGAAATAAATCCCGGAAGCAGCCAACTCACCGACTTCGTTCCGTCCGTCCCATCGAATAGCACCTTGAAAGTCAACATAGCTGCCTGTTTCTCGAAAGCCGAGGTCAATGTGTCGAATTTTTTGCCCCCGTAGATTGTAAATCGTCAGCAAGAGTTCGCTTGGTTTCGACAACCTAAAGGGAATCCAAGTTTCGGCTGCATGCGGGTTGGGATAGTTCTGCATCAGGCGAATTGAGCCTGCGAGAGTTTCAAAGTCACCGACATTCGGCAACCCCGGCGTGGGCGAATTCAACTTCTCAAGTGCGGGGCCGCCATCCGGAATACGTCCATAAGAGACATCGGCATCCAAAAGAGGAAACTCAAGTGAGTCTATGAGTTTAGTTCCTGCATTACGCGATTCAAACAAACCCACTGATTCGGAATTGGCGCTGAGACTGAAATTCGCGTGTAGTTCGCCTGCGTTTTCATCTCTATCTGCCCAGATTAGCACATATCCTCTCGGCGAGATCGTGATCGCCGGAAGAACCCATTTTGTGGGATCGGAAAGGTCGTCCGATAAAAACAGACCTTCGAGTTCAATCGGATTGTCCGTCGCGTTGTACAGTTCAATCCAATCATCATACTGCCCCGATTCGTCGGCAATGGTGCTGCGATTTCGTGCCATGATTTCATTGATGTACAGTTGAGCCTGTACGTCTTGGTGCCGTGGGTTGATCGCACCAGGCGTTGGTGTTCTCACAGAGTCCCACGGGCCGCTACCATTTGGGTGACGTGCGAAAGCAACGTCCTTCGTCTGTTTGCCGAACCGAAACGCATCAATAGGTGTGTTCTGGTTCTCATCTCTGTCGAAGAGTAGGATGCTGCCACCGTCAGACGATAACCTGAAGTTGGTATGCAACTCTCCTTCATTTTCTTCGCCATCCGCCCAAACAATCACGAATCCACCCGGCGCGATTTCCACAGAAGGGAATTCCCAGCGGACCTGGGTCGATGCTGCGTCTGACAAATAAAATCCCTCTAGATTTACGGCATGGCATCCAAAATTGTAAAGCTCTATCCATGGATCGTATTCGCCAGCTTCGTCCGCCAAAGTCGACCGGTTATCAACCACCAGTTCATTGAAGGACACACTTCTGTCGGCAAGGATGTTGGATTCGCCGGGTGTGGCGCCTGCACAGAATTGAAGGGTATCACCACCGTCCGGATATCGCCCCAATGAGACATCTTCTGTCTGAACCCCAAAGGCGATCCAGTCAATAATCGCATTTCCGTTCTCATCGTTATCGAATATGCCGATTCCTTCACCACTAGCGCTCAAATTGAAGCCTGCGTGAGTCGTGCCTTGCACCAGATCACCATCCAACCAAAAGAGCTGAAAACCCTTTGGCGATATTTCAATTCCGCGGATTTGCCATTTCGTGGGTTCACGCATGTCATCTGAAAGATACAAACCGTCCAAGCGAATTGTCGAATCACCGCTGTTGTAGATTTCCACCCAGTCGTCATACTCACCGTATTCGTCAGCAACTGTTTGTCTATTCGCCGCCATCAATTCATTGATGTGCAGGTGCCCGACCGAGTTGCTTGAGTAAAGTGACACTTTCATCTGCAACCTATCCCAAACCTTTTCGCCTCCCCCATCAATGCTTCCAATCTCTACAACGTATTCATAGAAAATGCCAGGAGAAAGAGTCTCAGGTAGTTCTCTGCTCAGTTGGTAGGTGAGATGTTCTAGAGGATGAAGTTGAATCTCCTCCGTCTGAGTGTATGCGCCCGGGTATGCTGGTTCACCTGCTACTGACAGCTTGCTCCACAACTGCACCGTCTGGGGCTTATCCAGCTGATTCTGCAAATGGAGCGTCTGTTCGAGTTTATTGCCTTTCGTGAGCCTTCGCGTAGTAAAATCGTCTTTTGTCGTTGCATCAAATACGACAGGAACAAGCCAACGATTGGATCCTCTCGGCGTTGGACTTCGGAGAATGTCTAATTCTCCGCTGCCATCGGCAATCCTGCCGTACGTAGCTTGACCTTTAAAGTCATCGCCGAAAGCGGGGTAGGTTATCTGATCCACTAGTCTAATGCTTCCACTCTCTTCTCTTTCAAATAAACCTATAAATCCACCAGCGTCGCTAACACCGGATAGTTCCACAACGATGTGGCCCCTTGGGGGAATGACTTCGCGAGCCAGAGAGGTCTTGGTCGGCTCATTGACATCGTCGGAGAGAAACAATCCTCGAAGTTCCACTGCTTCTCTTGGACTCCAGTTGTAAATTTCAATCCAACCCTCAAGGGCAATCTCGTTAATGAAGAGATTCACCGAAGGCGGTGGAATAAAATCGGGAATGGAAGCACGAAGGAATTTATTTCGTTTGATGGAGAAATCCTTGAGGCTCCACGGACTTTGGTAGAACCAATATTCGTTCTCAAGCCAGCCCGGCTTTTTCGTGTCGCGTTCTGCGTCAAACCGGATGCTCTGATGCCCGGCTTCGACGCGTGATACTCGTTTGCTATCGGAAAAAGTGGTATCGAGTAATTCCAATAAACGCAGACAATACATCCGTCGAAATTGCGGCACGTTCAAAACCCGATCAAGCAATCTATCCCACCAATACGGTACACCGAGCGTTGGGTTGTTGCGGGCGCCCTGATCGAGCGGCATATCTTCTTGAACGAAAGTTACATCGGGGTCCCAAGCAATTATCTCCCACTTTTTTCGAGTTAGATCGTGATAGAGGAAAAAGTTATGTCCTGCAATATCCCAATTGCCGAGAAGTTGGTTGACGCAATACCAATTCAAATATTCGTTGATGTCAAGAACGTTCCACAACTTCTCTCTAATGAGATGGTCGGGCGTCAAATTTGCTAATTCGACAAATTCCTTGAAATCTGCATCAATCCGACCTCGATTGGTTTCCTTCTCCGTCCACTGTAGGTAATCCTCAAGGGTTGGCAATACAACAAGAAAGTCGAATGGTTTGTAGATGTTCCCTGTGGGATCACGTCCGTTTATGCTCAGAAAACGTTCGTCAATCTGATCAACCGCCGTATAAACTCCCATGTATTCGTCGTTGAGACGCAGATGCACCCATTCTGCTGCTGGCGCCAACACCCCTGCCCGTCGATAATCGTCGAAAGCCAACTTGCTTCTTATCAGTGATGAGTCCCACGTGGCACTTTGGAGGTTGAGTTTCTTTTTCCCTTGAAACAACTGATTATCCGGAAATATTAATTTGATGCTGGGCTTTAGTGTCAGGCGTCGACCGGCACCGCCTCGATAGCGCATTCTTGTCCCACGGTATTCTACGCCTTCATGGCGCAACACAACAGGAACAGTCAAATCGTCCCAAATATGTTGGCTCAAGTAGACAAGATGGCTCTCGTCAGTATATAAGTCGTACACGGGCAACGCTGAGTCGGAACGCGCGAGAATTATTACGGGGGGAAACTCGACACGCGCGCTGCGATTCTCAAAGAGATCGACAGCACTTACCGCATATTGATATATCTGGTGGGGATTGACCGCACGGTCAATGTAAGAGGAAGACGGACTGAAGTCCAAGAGGCGAAATTCCCCGTTTTCAGAACGATAAATGTCATACCCGCCAATATCATCTTCCGGGTTGTCTGTCCAATCCAGAATCGTTTGGTCGTATCCACCCGTAACCAAGAAATTGCGCGGCTCGCGGGGCGCCATCAGGTCAGGAGCGCGTGAAAAAACATAGACTGCGGACAGAGACGGCTCGCCGCGCGTGGCAGAAAATTGGATGTTCAATTGGCCATCATTCACCTGTGTCGCAAATTGATAGTCGATAATGTAGTTGCGACGCACCTCGTTAAATATGTCGAAATCCTTAAGAACCCTTTCGTTCTCAATCCAAACATCGAATACGCGCAATGTGCGCCACATATGTTCTACTTCGCTGAAGTGTAACTTGACATTGTATGGTCCGTCCGGTACATCAAACCGATACTCACTCAACCCACGGCGGTCGTGAAGATACAGATCGAAATCCCAAGTGCCACCGGACTTGTTGTTAACCGGCGACTTGCCACTGTAGCCATCAACGTAGCCTGCGCCGTTCGCTAACGTATATGGCCGATCGCTTTGGTATAGCCTTCCTCCTTTCGTCGTGTACGCGACCTCCGATCCAGTGTTGAACCCAATCTCATAGGCGGTGCACAACGATGGAGTCAGAAGCGCAAATAGGACGACAAGTAGCTGAAGGATTTTCCGGATTGAGTTGTTCATTTTGGAAAATGGAAGAAACAGTCGCAGGTGACAGAAACAGGATTGAAGTGCTGCCTCTTTAGTGCGAATGGAGGGAAGGCAGCGATGGTTCGTCCGGCTCTGTGCAATTTCGACGCGAGTACCGAGAATACTGTTCCCTCAAGATTGTTCTAATCGCGGAAGGATTTAATTCTTCTCTTAAGTCGGTGATATGTCAAAATACGTCCCGTTAACCAACCGTTTCTGAAGATTTATTCAAGGTTATACGAGCATGAATTTGGTGCGGACATGAATGACTTTAGGTGTAAAGGGTTCTCACTTTGCCGAATGTAATCTCTAGAGACAACTTGGCGCATCACTCCAGAATCCTCAGGAGATCTAAATCAGTTTATTATGACTGACCTTCTGCCAACTCGGTTTCCATCAGGTCATATATTATCTGGCGTCCTTTCTTCACATCCCTTCTCATTCTGCCTTTCGCAAAAGCCATTTTCAACTTTATCAGTAAAGTATGGGCCAAATTCCTACCGGTAGGTTTGCTAAAATACCATGAAACACGAGTAGAATCCTCAGTCTCGGATAATTGGGTGGTTTGACGCATTGTTCCCCTAAAAGGGGTCGCTAAATCTGTTGTAAAATAATCGAAAGGTCTCCAATCGACAATTGTCTGTGTTTTCACCTGTTTGCCAAAAACACAATGCTGATCGCATCCAACTCCGACGCGCCCTTGGCTTTTTCCTTTAATGCTCAGGTAGTTCGCACGCAGGCGTTGTCTCCAGCGCTCGGGTTCGGTGAGATAGTCCCAAACAATAGCTAATGGTGCAGGAAAATCCCCTTCAACTCTAAAATAGAGATTTTTGGTATCTACGTATATTCGCCGACTTTCCTTGGTGCGCTTCCAAATAGAATGCAAATCATGGACAAAGCCGCCATGTTGTCCTAGTTGCTCATAAAATTCCGTGTGGATTTTCATACCGTGCACCAATTCACCTAGAGACATGGCGTTAGCTGCCGCTTCCGTGAAGAACGCGTACATTTCAACCCCCGTGGCTTCGGTGATTCGATTCCTCAACAGAGTGTGAACTACCGCCAAGTCTTCACCAGAGAGTCTTTCAGCGCCAGCGACCTCATTCACAATGAAGGAGCCGTGATGCACGACGATTCCTAACGACAGTGCTGAAATCTGTTCACATGCTTTACAGGAACAGGTGGTGTTTTGGAGTATCTGTTCACGTTTTTTCGTGAATAAGCGGTAGAGATGTTCAACCATTTCAAGCAAGGTTTGTCCCTGCAAGATGTCACCATCAAGGAGGCAGGCAAAGATTGGATCGGTTCCAAGTTCATGGATTTCCCATGGTGCTTTGAGTTGTCCGATTAGGGTACCGAACAACTCTCTCAAAATGTTTTCAGCGTGCGCTAACTCTTCCGGGTCGCGAAATTCGGAGTAACCTGTGATGTCAGCGACAAGAAGATAGCCTTGTTGTCTCACAATTTCCCCCTTGATAGATTAGGTTTCATGGCGAAAAAACCTGCATTGTTGCAAAACGATACCACAGTTTTTCGTGAAAATCAACAGATTTAAGCATCTGGATTCTGTCCAATCTTGGAGCTGTTCTCCGGTCTCAGTCCGGGGGTCTGCCTATCGAGGTCCAATACAAAGATGTAGAGCGATCCTATGCTTGATTTGGCGAGATTCGGTCTTTCGACAGACACGTTCAAGGTGAAACCATCGCCGCTGGTTGTGGTCAACCCACGAGCGGTACGGATCCAGTCGCTGCAGATTTTCAGTTTTATCATGGAATCCCTGTGGTATAATGAGCAATGAGCACGCAGAGACAGTCGCATAGCAGAGATTTGAACACTGGCATATAGTGCCAAGGCGCCGAGTCGATTTCTGATAGAGTCACGAATGACCCGAAACCTCAGATCTCAGTCTAGCAGCCATCCGGCTCGTAACGTCGCAAACGAGGAAATGATGAAACTAATCTCAGTAAATGTGTCGAAACCAAGGGACGTAGCGTATCGTGGGAAAATGGTACGAACCGGAATTTTCAAAGAACCGGTAAAGGGAAGAGTTTGGTTGCGAAAATTGGGGTTGGACGGAGATGGGCACGGCGATCCTGCCGTGCACGGTGGGATTGATAAAGCCGTGTACGCGTATCCTATCGAACACTATGAACATTGGATGAGGGAATTGGGACGAGACGAACTTCCGTTCGGCCAGTTTGGCGAAAACTTTACGGTAAAGGGGTTGTTAGAGGAGGAGGTCCATATTGGAGATGTGTTTCAGATTGCGGGAGCACAGGTTCAAGTTACGCAGCCACGCGTACCCTGTTTTAAGCTTGGATTGAAGATGGAGTGCTCGACATTTCCGAAACACTTCTTGGCGAGCGAACGATCAGGATTCTACCTCCGCGTCGTGGCTGAAGGAGACGTCGGTGCAGATGACCGAATTGAGCGGATAAAGATTGATTCTGCCCGACTGAGCGTTCACGAGATACACCATCTGTATTACTTCGACAATCTCAATAGGCAAGGAATTGAGAGGGTATTGGGCGTGTCGGCGTTGTCAGATAGTTGGCGGGAGTCGTTTGAGGGATTCTTGGATAAATGTGACGGCGCCCAAGATGAAAGGCATTGAGCCCCGTATTAAATCCATGAGTGCGGCCAAGAGGGTAGCAGAAGCGCATTGTGATTACAAACAAAAAGCCCCTTCCGCGAACCACGGAAGGGGCTATTTTTATAACATCCCCGACGGGATTTGAACCCGTGTCGCTGCCGTGAAAGGGCAGTGTCCTTGGCCAGACTAGACGACGGGGACGTAAGTTGAGCCGTACAGGAATCGAACCTGTGACCACCTGATTAACCTACCACACTCACTTTCGTGAGCCAGACAGTTGCCAATCTGTTGTAGCCTGGACTATATCTTTACCCTCAGCATCACTAAACTGATAGGGTAGGACACGTATAGTCTCTGAGGAGCGAAGGAAGCGTGAAGTCTCCAATGACCACCCTTCTCCCTTGGATATCAGCTTACGGCATACTGTTGATATCCCTAATCCAAGGCTCGATTATTCGTTGCCGCCTTGTCGGCGGATTAGCTTTCCTGCTGGTTGCCCAATCCTTTAGATTTTCACGCTATGCCGCGTACCAAAGGCTCTAAGGGGATTCCAGCATACGGTGTCCTCCACTTTACATGTTTCCATGTAAAGGCTCCATGTTAAAGTCAGATGCTCTACCAACTGAGCTAACGGCCCATAACCTCAACGTGTATGGAACAAAATGATACCGAATCGATTCGAATACTGTCAACCTCAAATCATTCCAACTTCGTAGGGTAATTTATCTGTCTCCAGTCCTACAACGTTGGTTAAAGTAGGTCTTCGTTACATACAATCGTCTGTGTTCTCTCTTTGCCGACGGAGATGAGAGCGATGGGAACATTTAGAAAGTCCGCGACGAATGCGATGTATCGCTTTGCGTTTTCCGGCAGATTTTCATAGTGTCGGACATCTACTGTTGACTGTTTCCAACCGGGCAATATTTCGTACACAGCCTCACATTCCTCAAGCACCCGCAAACTTGGCGGGTATGTCGCAACCTCTTCACCACGGCGCCGGTAAGCAACGCAGACCCGAAGTTCGTCAAGATGATCCAAAACATCGAATTTCGTCAAAGCAAGCCCGGTGAAGCCGTTGACTTGGGCGGCATAGCGCAGCGCCACAAGGTCTAGCCACCCACAGCGACGCGGACGTTGTGTCGTGGCGCCGTATTCCTCACCTATTCCACGAATCTCTTCATCCAAATCCGGCGGCATCTCCGTCGGAAACGGGCCGCTCCCAACACGGGTTACATACGCCTTTGATACGCCCAGAACACGATGTATCGCTTGAGGACCTACACCAAGTCCGGTGCAAACGGCGCCGACTGTGGTGTTCGAGGAGGTAACGTAAGGATACGTCCCGAAGTCAACATCAAGCATGGTGCCTTGTGCGCCCTCGAATAAAATCCGTTTTCCGGTCCTAAGTGCGTCGTTTAGCAATTCAGGCGTGTCAGCCACGTAAGGTGCAAGTTGTTCCGAATATGTATAATACTGCTCCAACAGAGCTTGCCGATCGATTTCACCGCCAATTTGGTCGAGCGCGTACCCTTTCGCAGCCAGATTGAAATCAAGTTTCTTCTGGAAGAGTTCAAAATCAAGCAAATCTGCAACCCGTATTCCTGCGTGACGGTTCATCTTGTCGGAGTAGGTTGGGCCGATCCCCCTTGCCGTCGTGCCAAGTTTAAGCCCGCTACCGAGGTCATCCCAAGATTCCATTATCCTGTGATAGGGCAAAATAAGGTGTGCGCGGGAACTAATCTTCAACCGATCGCCTACTTCGACGCCACACGCTTCTAAATCCGAGATTTCGCCGAACAGGGTCTCCAAGTTGATGACGACGCCGTTACCAATCACGTTCACGGTGTTGGGATGCAGAACGCCCGATGGGAGGAGATGAAAAACAAACTTGTCTTCTCCGATAACGATAGTATGCCCGGCGTTGTCACCACCCTGATACCTTGCGACAATGTCTGCTCCTTCCGCGAGGAAATCAGTGGTGCCGCCTTTACTTTCATCGCCCCATTGCGCGCCCAATATGACTGTGTTTGCCATGAATCATGTCCTCAACATAGCATGCCGCAATACCGCTGAGACTAACGCTTGGAGAACTGGTAGCGTGCCCGTGCGCCTTTCTGTCCGTACTTTTGTCGTTCGACCATACGGGAATCACGGGTTAGAAATCCAGCTTTTTTGAGGGTGGGTTTCAAGGAATCGTCCGCTCTAACGAGAGCCCGTGCCAGACCGTGTAGAATAGCACCCGCTTGGCCCGAGATTCCGCCTCCACGTATGTTTACAATTACATCGTAGTTACCACTTTTGGAAACGAGTTCAATCGGCTGTCTCGCATATTGAACGTGGTCTGCTCGATCAAAATATTCCTCAAGCGGTTTCTTATTAACGATAAATTGACCGGAACCTGGAATTAACCTTACGCGTGCGACCGAGGTTTTACGCCGACCCGTTCCCCAATACTGTTCGATAGCCATATTCTTTCCTTAGCATCTGTATGTTATGTTACCTGTTTGTATATAGTAGGCGGCAAAATCGTGTTTAATCATTTGCGAAACAGCATTTCATGTTTCTGTCCTGGCTTGTTGTTCACCCGTGGGATCCCCATCGACTTCGTAATTCATTGCCTTGTTCGCCCCTAAGTGTGAATACCTTGGGTTTCGGTGTTACTATACACCATCCGACCCTCTAGGTTTACAAAAAACGAGTATAAGGGCTGCACAAAAAAGAAGCCGAGTTTTTGAAGAGTTACTAATCAATCGTCCTTTCTCGGTTGATGTGGAATTGCCATACTCGACGTTTATTAGTCTCTGATAAAAAACATAGGCTTTAATCACACATCCAAGACTTGCGGTTGTTGTGCTTGATGCGGATGGTTCGGCCCGGAATATACTTTCAATTTCTTAATGAGTTTGTCTCCGAGACGATTTTTTGGCAGCATTCCTTTAACTGCGCGGCGGATAATCACTTCGGGGTTCAGCTCCATCTGTTCATTGAAAGTCCGGTATTTGTCGCCACCCGGGTAGCCGCTATGCCGAAAGTATGTTTTCTGTTCTGCTTTATTGCCCGTGACGACAACCTTGTCGGCGTTGATTACCGCGACGCGAAATCCTAAATCAGCATGGGGTGTGAAAGTTGGATGGTGTTTGCCTCTTAGCACCGCCGCAATCTGAGTTGCCAGACGCCCAAGCACCTTTCCGCCTGCATCTACTATATACCACCTAACGTCCTCATCTGAAACAGCGTCAGATTTGGGAAAATATGTTTGCATCCGAAGTCCCATATCATTACCTTCTACATTCGTTTAACACTAGCAGCACCAGTAATTGGTACTCGCACAGAACCCGCTACTAGATGTCTTTTGATTCTGCTTTTGAAGCCTTTCACTAATTCAAGTGGAACAAAGAAGCCAGGGCAAGGAAACCATAGGCACAACAGCGGATAATAGTATCACCAACGGCGCTGAATTGTCAAGGCTAAATCCGTGGTTGCAAGGGGAATGGCAAGTGAAGGTATGCTGAGGTATCTTGAAAACCTCATCCGGGTCTTGTAAGCACATGTCAGAATCAGAGAGCTTTATCGTTCTCACTGTCCATTCGCTTTATCGGATTGTTCGGATTTCACGGATTAATAGCCGGATTGTCATGGCATCTGCACTAGACGGTAACCTTTAGTGATTAAAAGCCCAAACGCTTAATCCTACTACCTTATAAATCGCGGCTTGAAATTGACGATAATTAGTGTTATAATCCCACGGTTAAGGTAGACTGCCCTGATGACCCCGCGAACATCTCCTCACAGAACTAAAGTATCCTCTATCTTTAGGTATTGTCCCCAATTTTGAAAGACCTGTCAGGTGCATCTTTAATATACAGCATTAGGCAGCGTAGGAAAAAAGATACAAGAGATGAGTAGCATTGTTCCCATTTTTCTTCGCAGTGAGCGTTCTGCGCCCCTCTAGCAATACGCTCCTAAACATCTGCCGTATACCTACAATCAGTTTAGACTTAATTACATGCATTAGAAGGTGGTGCGGGTACGGCGAATGGCAAAGGTGTCCAAAACAGACATAGCGGTCATTACCATTTATGGAATGATGTTGTTGGCGTTCTGGTTGTACTCCCGCTCTGCTTCGTTGTGGATTATCCACATCAACTTTGTGATTGCGGCAGTTCTTTTCAGTTACGGGATTTGGAAGGAACGAGAAACTTCCCGACATCTAGGGCAGAGCGTAATTTTTGGCGTTGTGGCATCGCTTACCTACATCCCGTTGGATTGGGGACTTTCCCAGGGCGTTGAATTCATTAATTATTTTCGTTCCGATCTAGCCATAATGCCTGCTGCTCCGTTGTGTGTAGTGTTCAGTTGGATGATTGCAATTACTTCGATTATCTACTTGTATTTTCGCCTGAACTCCATTTTGGCGCACTCCTTTGTTTCGGCAGGGATTGCGGGAATCGTTGCGTTTGTTGGCGTTTTAGTTCTAGACCAATTTGCATCCGCACGATTCCTATGGCACTGGAATTCTACGCCTTTAGCTGGAAAATATACAGTTGATTTTCCACAGATTGGATCGACGCCTGTTTTTGTACCTGTCAGTTTACTCTTGACTTTCGTGCTGTCACCCTATTACTTTTACAAGCGGCAACATACGATTGTCGCCGGTATACGATGCGGAGTGTTTATGGGGACGATGCTGTTCTGCGGTTTCGTCCTATTTTTAGCGCTTTACCGCTCGGTTTAACCGACATGTCAATCAATCGTGATAGTGGTAAATTTAGAGTGATTCATGATTCATATTAGGAGCGACGATGATTAGGTCAACGACTATCTTGGCTGTACGCCGTGATAATCAAATTGCCATCGGGGGTGACGGACAGGTAACCCTAGGTGATACTGCAATTAAGCACAGCGCCAAGAAGATTAGGAAAATTCATGAGGATAGCGTTCTGCTCGGCTTCGCAGGCTCGGCTTCGGACGCGCTTACTTTGTATGAGAAATTGGAATCAAAATTGGAGCAGTACCGGGGAAATCTGCAGAGAGCCGCGGTGGAGTTGGCAAGGGATTGGAGAAGTGATCGTGTACTTAGAAGGGTTGATGCTCTGATGATTGCCATGGATGCGGATGGCGGGTATCTTATTTCTGGCGCCGGAGACGTAATCTCTCCGGACGACAATGTATTAGCCATCGGTTCGGGCGGATCCGTCGCACTATCCGCAGCCAAGGCGCTGTTGAGTTTTTCGTCGCTCGCCGCCAAGGATATTGTTCAAGAAGGGTTGAAGATTACGAGCCGAATTTGTATCTATACCAATGACGAGATTGCGATTGAATCGATTGAAACCTAATTGCCGCTTGGGCAGAGCATTCATTATCAATTTTCAGGTAAATTAATGACCAAACCGGAGGAATATCTTGGATACACAAAAGACTCCAACAGAGAACAAGACACTGCATAATTCTCTCACGCCAAAACAGATTGTTGCTGAACTTGACAAATATATCATAGGACAAGCCGAAGCCAAACGTTCAGTTGCCATTGCACTTCGTAACCGGGCGCGCCGACAGATGCTTGATGAGGATATACGAGATGAGGTCGCTCCCAAGAACATCATTATGATTGGTTCGACGGGGGTAGGAAAGACGGAAATTGCTCGTCGATTGGCGAGACTGGTTGACGCACCGTTTATCAAAGTAGAGGCATCAAAATATACCGAAGTCGGCTACGTTGGACGTGACGTGGAATCAATGATTCGCGATTTAACCGAACTTGCGGTGAACATGGTGAAAGCGGAACAGACCGAATCTGTGAAGGAAAGAGCGCTTGAGCAAGTGGAGGAACGGCTCTTGGACTACATCTACCCGCCGCCAACTTCATTGAAGAAAAGCCGAGAAGACGAATCGGGAGACGAGGAGGAGTTCGCCGAAAGGGAAGATCTTGAAGGGGAATCCCAAGAGATACCTGAATTATCTGCCGGGATGATAGAAATTGCGGATGAGCCAGTAGAACCGGAGTCCGTTCGAAAACAGAGAGAGGAACGGTATTTAAGAACTCGAGAGAAGTTTCGCAAACAGCTTCGTGATGGCAAACTTGAAGACAAGCCCGTTGAAATCAGTGTCAAAAATCGCTCAGCTCCTCTTATTGAGATTTTCTCGCCAGGGGGAATTGAGGAGATGGACATTAATTTCAAGGATGTGTTCGGTGGACTAATGCCTAAACAGACGAAGACTCGTCGATTAACTGTCTCCGAAGCCCGCCAAATCTTGATGCAGGAAGAGGCTGAAAAATTAATTGACATGGACACTGTCGTGGGCGAGGCAGTTTCGCGCGTAGAAGACACAGGGCTTGTTTTTCTTGACGAAATCGACAAGATTGCCGGTCGAGAATCCAAGTCGGGACCTGATGTTTCCCGGGAAGGCGTCCAACGCGACATTTTGCCAATAATTGAGGGGTGCACGGTAGCGACCAAGTACGGCATGGTACGCACCGACCACATTTTGTTTATCGCGGCAGGGGCATTTCATATGTCTAAACCGGCGGACCTCATTCCCGAGTTGCAGGGGCGCTTCCCGATTCGCGTTGAACTTAAGAGTCTAGGCGAGGGCGACTTTAAGCGAATACTTACGGAACCCAAGAACGCGCTTGTAAAACAGTACATCGCCATGATGGAGACCGAAGAGTTGAATATTTCGATTCGTGAGGACGCCATTGATGAGATTTCCGCGCTCGCGTATCGCGTGAACGAAGCTGTCGAGGATATTGGCGCCCGCCGCTTGCATACCATCATGGAAAAGCTATTCGAAGAAATATCGTTTGAAGCCCCGGATCTTGAGGACAAAGTTATCGTGGTTGATGCAGAATACGTCAACGGGCAATTATCCGACATTGTTAAAGACGAAGATCTTAGCCGGTATGTTTTATAATTTGAAGGCTTCAAGCGGGTGCGGGCAGTGACAGATGTATCATGACTTTTGTCGAATCACCAAAATCTCAACGAAGCCGGATGACCAAGCACGGCTTACAATGGATGCAGATTAGATGTACGCCTCATCAACGAAAGGGGGTAGCAATGGGAATACTAGATGGCAAAACTGCACTGGTGACCGGCGGCGGACGCGGAATTGGCAAGGGTATCGCAGTAGAGTTAGCCAAGGAGGGTGCAGACGTAATTATCGCCGATATTGACCTCGACAACGCTGAAAACACCGCAATCGAACTCCGCGAATTGGGGCGAAAGGTTACGGTTGTCGAGATGGACATCACGCAGGAAGCATCTGTGGCGTCGGCGGTTTCGAGCGCACTTGGCGAGCACAACCAGATTAACATCTTGGTTAATAACGCAGGCATTATGGGTGACCACGTCCTTGGAGATGAAGTTCAATTAAAAAGTTGGGACAAGTGTTTCGAGGTCAACCTTAGGGGCATTTGGGTTGTGAGCCGCGCGATTGTTGGCCACTTCAAAGAGATAGGCGGCGGCAAGATTGTGAACATCGCCTCCGTCGCGGGGCGGCATGGGAGCGGCAAGCATGCCGACTATTCAGCATCGAAGGCGGGTGCAATCAGCGTTACACAATCTTTGGCAAACGAACTCGGGCCATTCAACGTTAATGTCAACGCTGTCTGTCCAGGGGTGCTTTGGACAGCCATGTGGCGGCAACTTGAAGGCATGTATTCTCGCGACGCTTCGGAGGAGAACGTAAATCAGCGGAAAATCTTTGAGGGGCTGATTAAAGATCGCTGTGCGCTTAACAGGGAACAGACACCGGAAGACGTCGGAATGCTCGTCGCATTTCTTGTCTCAGAGCGGTCGCGCAACATCACCGGCCAAGCCATTAACGTCGATGGCGGAATGTTTATGAATTGACGGAAGAACACGTCAAGGTCTAATGACACACATTCCAACCCACAGCAAGCCTTATGAGAAGTGGGGAACGAATAGCCGTGAACTGCTCTTGGTGACCCAGGCGCAACCGTAATCTAATTCAACCAAGTGTCAGGGTTTAGCCCTACGGCGCGAGCTTCGTCACAGATGGCTCCCCACGTTGTTTCGTCAATCGTGATTCCCTCGGAGGATTTGCGTTCGGCAGTCAGGAATTCCGGTTCTCCGGGCGACAAAATTTCCGAGAACCCGGGGGCGACACGGCTTGACTTGACGTGCACAATCAAATCCTCAATTTCTTTATAATACGTCTCCAACTCGGTGAAATGGTCGATATTGTAGACGGTGAAGAGAACCCCATTGCTGACCATCTTCGTTTCGCCCGCCGCACAGCCTTGACCGCTCAACGCCCCGCCTAAGAGTTCCACAACGAAACTGAGTCCATATCCCTTGTAGGCGACAACCCCGCCCATCGGGAGAATCGCGCCCGGCGGGTCCGCCTTAAACGCCCGCGGATCCGTCGTCGGGTTGGCTTGATTGTCGATTATCCATCCTTCGGGTACTTTCTTCCCCGCATTGATGGCAACTCGGATTTTCCCCTCCGCTACAACCGAGGTGGTCATGTCAACAAGGAGTGGGTTTTCGTCACGGCGAGGAGCAGAAAAAGCGATCGGGTTGGTCGAAAGTCTGCCATCAATTCCGCCGTAAGGGGCAATCTGGTAACCGAGCCGTCCGGCATTGACGAAAACAAGCCCCATCATTTCAGAGCGCGCTGCCTTTAAAGCGTACGCCCCAGCCCGTCCGACGTGGCTCGTATTGCGCAACACCACCGTGCTGGTGCCATATTGGCGCGCTTTCTCCATCGCTAGATTCATAGCAAAATTTCCGCCAATTTGACCGAGCGCGCCTTGGGCATCCACGACGGCGGTACAAGGGTTTTCGCGGACGATTACGGGCGTGGCGCGCGGCTGATAGGGGCCATTTCTGAGGGCGTTGGCATACTCGGCATACCGAATGGCGCCGTGCGAGTCGTGTCCAAAAAGGCTCGATTCCACGAGATGATCGGTCACAGCGTGAGCGTCTTCCGGCAAGCAGCCTGCCGCTTCAAACAGGTCGTAGCCGACTTGCCGTAGAGTTTCCGGAAGGAGGGTGGGCATCATGATTCCTTTCAATTTGAAGATTTTGAGAAGTCAAGCAAGAATTCAGTGTTTCAATAAGATTTGATATAAGGCTAGGCATAAATACGCTCATCAACTGTGATCCAAGGGAGCCACAATTGACTCCAGGAGATCGATTTCATCAAATCGAATGTGAGTTCCGCAACGTGACCTACAACACTGCTGCCTCACGCACCAGAATCCCCGTCAGGGGGACACGTTGGATAACGACCAGAAAAAATCATCGAAAAAGGACTGCTAGAAAAAGGATCTCAAAAGCTGGCTCGCTCTGGAACCCTATCGTCCTCTTTGTTCACTCGGTTGACGGCACCCAAAATGAAATTAACTTGCCACATCCCAATGGGGTTGATAGGACTGTAAATTTGTTTACGGCATTGTGTAATCGTCCGGGTTGTTCTTCCGCCAATTCGGGAGGTATCCTTGTTTGTGCCCGAAGCCGTAAGAGGGACCGATTTGATTCACACTTGACCAGGGCCAGGCTTGGCCACCGATGAGACGGAATTCATCGCCATTGCCGCATAACCAATAGAACATGTGTGCGACGTATCTTGCTACGCCGTGTCCACCGTAATCTGCTGTCTGAAAATCAAATTCCGGTTCCTGCTTCCAATCTCGAATGGGCGGCACGGTTCGCCAATAACTGTATTTCAGCATGTGGCGCAGCCCTTTTGCCGTGGACTCACCGCGGCGGTGGAGAATACTCTGCGAATGGATAACAAACGAACCCGCCGGACCATCAGTTGAAACACCTTTCTCGGCGATGTCTCGGCTTGTTGAGCGAATGTGTGAACCGGGCAAAAGCTCTGTTGGACCCATTTCCAGCGGTGTATCCTGTGGAAAGTAGAAAACTTCGAGAAAGTTGATTTCGGGTCCAAAAACATGATCGGCATCGTGATGCCACTCCTGTGCAGGCATTGGGCACTCAACACGGTGGTTACTCACCAGCACTGGTAATCCGACGTTCATTCCGAGCAATGAACGCAACGCGCCTGCAAGTTTTCGATTCAGCAGGACATGCTCAATGAACCAGTCCTCAAGCAAGATAGAACTCGGTTCATGTGTGTCCCTAATTCGCTCTAAATCGGCAGGTGTCATCCCGTCAGGCATGAAACTCGGATTTATGGGCACATCTCCGTTGAGGTAGTCGTATGCCCGCTGATTAATCTCGTCAGGCACTCCCCCATGAAGTTGCAGATATCCATCACGGCAGAACTGTAATACTTGCGAATCGGTGAGTGCCGGTTCACAATCAAAGGTGCGGTTTACCTCGTCGTATTTCATCTTTGATTCCTTCACACGTCTTATTTTTCCATTCTAAAGACACCGATTCTGAAGCCGTATGTCTTGTAAAAGGCAACGGCATCCCTGTTTTGAGCGAGCACGTCCAGTCTAACTTTCTTATCCGTCCACACGTTTTCGTACAACCAATCGAGCAACTGTGTAGCGATGCCTCTTCGTCGATGCGATCTGTCCACGTATAATTGCCGCATATAGTAGTATCCACCATCATCTCTATATAGGCAGTAGGCGACAATGCATCCGTTGTCCTTCACCATATAACAGATATAATCGGTTTTCAGCCACTCTTTCATCCGTTGAGCAAGCTGGTCTCTGTTCATTGGATTGGGATGCCCCTCATCCTCAATGAGGTGCTGGTTCAAGCCAGCAAGTGTTTCGGCATCGGTGAGTTCGGCTCGCACGATTTCCATCACACCATTAACCTAAACATGTCGACTTCGCACTGCCCTGTTTAACACGATTCTTCTCCCCACACGCTTGACATGGATGTTGTTAGCCGTTGAAAGACTTGCTGAACCGTTACGGCATCGACCACGGCGCAACTTTCCGCTCCGCAGCCGCCCGGATCTTTCCCGGGATGACACGGGTTGCAACCGAGATCCAATTCACTTCGCACCACAATATGCTCCTCGCCATAGGGACCGCTCCGATGATGGTTCGTGGAGCCGAATATAGCGACGACCGATGTACCAACCGCAGCGGCAATGTGCATGGGTCCCGTATCATTCCCAAGATATACATCGCAGGCCTCAATCAGGGCGGCAACCTGCCGTAAGTTCCGGTTTTTCACGACAACGGGCTCCAGACTCAGCAATTCGGCAACTTGGGCTTGTAACGAGAATTCGTCGGGGCCAGCGAACAACATGATTTGGGCGTTTCGTCTGTCGCGCAATAGATTCGCAATTCGGGCAAAATTCGTCGGCTGCCAAAGTTTGTACCGCCAATTTCCGCCGGGATGAATGCCTACAATCGGTCGATTGCTCGTTATGGTATTTTCGCTCAAGAATCTGTCACGGTCTGCAATCTCCTGATCGGTAAACCGAAGCTGAGGTCGCGCGCCGACAGTATCAACTCCATGCCGTCGAAGCACCTCAAGGTAGCGATTCACGGCATGTGTTTCGCTGCTTCGCCGTACCATCCCCCAATGTGCTCCGCCAACAAAGCGTGACCAGAGACTATCTCGGAGGTTTATGATCAGATCGAACCGCCTGCCTCGCAAGGAACTGATGAGGCGACATTTTCCTCTCCAACCGTCGTGTTCGCTCCGATTATCGTAGACAAGAACATGATCGATGCCCGGATCTCCGGCGAGGAGATGAAAGGCTCGGGTGCCGACGAGCAAGGAAATCTTGGCATCGGGAAAATGACGGCGAAGAGGAGCAATCACCGCTGTGGAGAGGGTCGCATCGCCAATAAAACTGAAACTGAAAACCAAGATATTTTTAATCATGCCTCAAGAATCGTGGCGCGCGATTCGTCCAGCAGTGATGAATCCATCGATTTCAAGCTATTTCAAATCGCCTTTTTCGTCGGCAGACGTCTCAATCAGATTTATTGCTATTCCCAAACCATCTTCCGCACTGATTTTTTCGCCTAACGCCCGGGCTGTTTCCGCCATTGACTTGGAGGCGATTGTCTCATGGATGCGCCGTGCCAACCTTCCGGCAGTCAGATCGCATCGGTATATCGGTCTTGGGGCAACACCAATGCTGTGCAATCTTTTACCCCAATACGGCTGATCGGCAAGGTGGGGAATTACAATTGAGGGTACTCCGGCGCGGCAAGCGGACGCGGTAGTACCAGCACCGCCGTGATGCACCACACACGTCCCTTGAGGAAAGAGAAAATTATGCGGCACGTATTCGACGAAGCAGATTGACTCTGGCGGATCGGGTAACTGCAGATTGCCCCACCCCGCCTGGATTACCGCACGTTGGCCGCTGAGTTCAACTCCTTCGATGAGAATTCGCGTTGTTTCGGCTCCCTGAGTCCCGCCCATTGAACCGAACGAAATGACAACGGGAGGCGTCCCGCTATTCAAGAAATCTTGCAGCGCTGATGGAACTTCGTATTCGGACTCGTCAAGAAACCATGCGCCCGTATATCTGTGATTCTGAGGTAAATCCGATGGCGGCGGACTAATATGCGGGGAGGCGGCGAGCAAATTCAGTTGCCGTGAATACATGCCTTCAATTCCGACCAGCTTCCGCCTTCGCCCGCCCACGGAGGCTATAAACTCGTTGAAGACCGGATCAGCCCACTTTCGTATCAGCCATTCCGCAACGTTCCATGCTAGGCGATTCAGATGAAGTCCAAGGTTAGGTACCGGATAAGGCGAGTCGTCGGCAGTTTTGATGAATCCCGGACAGTAGCTTACAGTTAGCCACGGGAGTTTATTTTTAATTGCGGCTTCTTGCCCGGGTACATCGGCTGAATGGCAAATCGCGAGGTCGTAACCCTCCATTCCTCGTAAGCAGTCTTGATACCACACGTCGGCATCCGCCAAGATTCCGTCTTTCACAATTCGAATTGCCGATTCAAGCGGATTCTTAATCCGGACCAAATCGTCCATTAGTCCGTGGAACCGATCGAAGTTGAAGGGGATACCAACAGCGTAAAAGTCAACCCCGACCTCCTCGAATCGGTTTTGATAAAGGTTGGACGCACATACCCGAATATCGTGGCCAGCGGCGACTAACCGTTCCGACAAGGCAACAAATGGGTAGACATCACCGGCTGTTCCCCAAGTGCTCAATACGATTCGCATGTCAACTTCAATTTGCAAAATGCGAGAATCACACTGACGTTCTCTCCATCCTCTCGGTGCTAATTGGACGAAAGTCCACTTACCTTCCGTGCAACTTCGTTCCACACTACATCAACCGGCAACTTTTTGGTGCATTCCCAGCCGATTTTGCATTTATGTGCGCTGCATGGCCAGCAGGGCATGTCGCGCCTCACGATGGTAGCTTTTTCACTTAACGGCTCCCAAGCGACGTAATCGGTGGGACCGAAAATTGCCACCATAGGCACGTTTAGGGCGGCAGCGATGTGCATTGGGCCAGAGTCGTTGCAGACAACAAGGTTGCAATGTTCCATCAGGGCGGCGAGATGGCGAATTGACTCCGGTGCATGGGCGATTGACGGGTGGGTCATAATTTTCTGTATATGCCGCGTCAGGTGCGCTTCGTTGGGACCTCGCAAGATTAGGATTTTTGCATTGTGTTCACTCGCCAACCAATCAGCTAGCCTAGCATAATTTTCGCTGGGCCACTGCTTATCAAACGAACTCCCGCCAGGGTGGAGACAAACAAGGAAATCGTTGGGGTGAATGCCCCACTCCGCAAGTTGCCCTTTTGCAAACGAGACTTCATTTTCCAGCAAGTTGAATATAAGCTTCCGATTGCCTTCACCCGTGCTGATAAGACGCATCAACTCCAAATTCCGATCTACCTCGTGAACATGCCCTTTCTCGTAGCTACCCCTCCACTTGAGCGTTAATGTCCCTTTCGCGTGCTTCTGGTAGCGTCCCAATCGGTAGCGCGCTCCGGAGAGTAGCGCGGCTAAGTTCGACCATGAAGCCGTACGCATGGCAATGGCGAGATCGAATTCTTCTCGACGCAGACGGCGATAGAATCTCAATCGATCGCGCAGTCGTCGGTGAATACCCTCCCGGTCAAAAATCAAGACTCGATTGACGTGAGGATTTCCGGTTAAAACCGGCGCATTCAGTGGTTGGGCGAGTACGCAAATCTCTGCGCCGGGGTAATTCTCGCGCAGCAGTGCGATTGCGGGTGTGGAGTTGAGCAAATCACCGATGCCGTCGTTGCGAATGACCAGGATCTTGTTGATGTTGGGGAGCAAGCGATCAGACATTGGAAACCGGACATTCAGGAGGCGGTTAAAATCTTGAATCTCTCTATTATTTGCCGGATGGATAGAGCTGATGCAATCCGAATTACACAAATTTTATCATATCACACAGGGTGAGGTTCATCCAGAAAAAAGAGAATAAGGTTTTGATGCTTTGCTTAGAATATCACTTGCTACGGCATTCCAATTGCCTTGTACCATTTCTCAAGAATATATATTTGACGCTGGTGAAAATTGCGTGTTTTCAAGCGTCTGGCGGTAGGTGCGGTTGGAAACCGCACCTACAGGGAACGCATGTCGCGACCTGGAGATCGCTCCTACAAAAGACGCCACTTCTGACAGCGCGGAGTACAAGTGGATTGACCGCGTAAATGAAGTAAGGAAACTTACATGGAGCGGCGTAAGAAGTTCTGTCTCTGTGCAACGTCGACGGGGCAAGGAGATCTCTATCGCGTGAAAATCTCTATCGCACTCGTTATTCACTCGCTTGATCCCCGCCTTCAGTGGCTGTGAACGACATAATTCAAGCGAAATGGGATTAACCGGCGTGAAATGGGATGAGTTTTCTCGGTTATCCCAAATCCCGCCGCAGATCTTCTTCCGGCGCCACATCCGCAACTGTGCCGGGCGGGTACTGATACCAACCCGGATCGTCGTAGTTGGCGAGATGTTCACGGACTTTCAGAATGGTGAACATTCCGCCCATTGTGATGTAGTCAAACGGACCGTATGCTCCCACCATCGGTATGCTGTTCTTCGGTACTGCCATGTGCCCTGATTCTACGTGAATCCCGTGCTCGCCCATGCCATGCTCGCCCATGGTCATATAATTGGGCAGAAGCGGACGAATTTTCCGGTCAAGCCTATCTTTATTGATGCCAACCACATTAGGAAAGTCGTGCCCCATCTGATTCATAACATGATGTGTCATGTGGCAGTGCATCGCCCAGTCCCCGGGTTCGCTTGCAACAAACTCAATGTCGCGTGTGGCGCCCACGGGAACAAGGGCGGTGGTTTCGGGTTGCTGCGCGGACAAGGGAATCTGTCCACCATCGGTTGCGGTTATCTTGAAGAAATGCCCGTGAAGGTGGATGGGGTGATGATCCATTGCACTCAGATTGCCGAGCCGAATCCGCACCCGATCGCCCAGCTTGGCAACCAGCGGTTCAGTGCCGGGATAACATTTCGCGTTCATGGTTAAGACGTTGAAATCGCTCATCTCGTTGGGATTGGGTGTTGCCGTACCCGGATCAATTCGCCATTCACTAAGCATTATGGCGAAATCACGCTCAACCGCATAATCAGGTTGGGGTTTTCTTGGATGGAAAATCATCATGCCCATCATTCCCATCGCCATCTGTGTCATTTCGTCATGATGAGAATGATACATGAATGTGCCCGATTGTCGTACAGTCCATTCGTACTTGAATGTTTCACCCGGCTGAATGGCACGCTGAGTCAATCCTCCAACGCCATCCATTCCGGCTGGAAGAAATACACCGTGCCAGTGGACGGTAGTCGGCGCCTTTAGCCGGTTTGTTACGTATATCCGAATGCGATCGCCTTCCACGGCTTCAATGGTGGGACCGTGTACCTGTCCATTGTAACCCCAGCATTTGGCTTTCAAACCCGGTGCAAACTCGTTGGATACCTCCTCGGCGATGAGGTGATAAACCTTGACCCGATCTACAACCTTCCAAGCAAGCGACGTACCGCTCGGTGTGATGACAGGTGTATAATCCTTGTCGGGAAGCCCTGGGTCCAGCATTGGAGGGTTTGGGGGACCGGCGTACGATTGTTCCCATCGTGATTCAGCCGCGTTTGTCCGCGATGCTCCCAGAGCGATGGCTCCACCAGCCAGTGCACCCGTTTTCAGTAAATTCCGTCGGTTCATTTCAATGTCCTCCGTGTTCATTTTCTTGAGCGGCTTCGGACGAGCCACCTGATAATGAGTTTGCGTTAATGAGCACCGAAGCAAATTTGGTTGCCGACACCTGCTCCAACAGTCTGCCGGCAAGGATTTGTTCCAGCTCTACGCGTGCCACATGATAGCTATAAAGTGACTGAATATACCCTTGTCCTGCCTCGATCTCTTGCTGCTTTGCCAGCAAAAGCCGAGGTGTGCCAACCTGCATCGCGTTGTATTGCAACTGCACCTGCTCAACGATTTTGCGCCGTAAAGGAAGTATTTCATTTTGATAAAACAGCGCGGTCTGTCGAGCGGATGTCAATCGGTGTCGGGCAGCGCGCACAGCGGCGCGGATCTCTATCCCAAGTGCGTGAAATTCCTGTTGGCGCTGACGTAATTCCGATTTTGCCAGAGCAATTTTTCCCTGATTCCGGTCAAAGATTGGAATCTCAAATCCGGTCAACGGTCCAGTTGCCCAATCGCTTGCAGCACGCTCAAATTCAACACCAAGATCCAAACTTGGAACTAACGCTGTTGCCTTAGCGATCCCAAATTGCATCCCAATGGCGATTATTTTTTGTCGTGCGAGGGCGAGGTCGATGCTTTTTTCAATTGCGATCTTCTCAAGGTTCTCAAATTCCTCGGCTTCTATTGGAACCTCAGGGAGCCGAGATGAGATACGCCATGAAACATCCTTACCCCACAATCCCATCATCGCGTTGAGTTCTTCCCGACTCTCTGCAACCGCCAGCTCCGCGGACGCCACGGCCATTTGGGTGTTCCTGCTAAGGCTTTGTTGAAGCAGCAGGTCAAGTTCGACGATATTCCCTGCTTCGAAAATACGTCTGGTAAATTCGTATCCCGCATCGGTTGCCTCGGCGATCTGCCGCATCATCTCTAGCATCTGCTCCGCGGCTTGTGCTCGGTAATATGCCAAGCGAGTTTGGGCTGCCAAATCCATTACGGCGCCGGTGACACGCAGTTTCGCCACCTCGAATTCAGCTTCGGCAACCGAGGCTCGCATTCGTGCGTGCAGAATGGAAAGGAAATCCATTCCGACCTCAAGAGCGTATTCCCCACCACCTTCGTTACCGTGGCCATCGGAATGCCCGAAAGTCGCATTACCGTGAAGTTTCGGGTTCGAGGCCAAGCCCGCATCAATAACCGCCGCTTGGCCAATGCCCAATTCCTCGTAGACTGCTTGCAGACGGCGGTTATTCAACAGCGCAATCTGGACTGCGGCGTCGGCGCTGAGCGGCTTTCCAAGAAGTTCGCGGATAGATTGTGCCACTCTCTTTTCGGCATCCGCACTGCTGTTCCAGACTACAGTGTAATCGATGCGTTGCCCCACTTCTTCTTGAATTGAAGAGAAGCTTGCTTGTTTGGACACACTGGCGCAACCTGCCACAACAACCATCACGGCGACAGATAGGAAAGCAAAGGGGAGCGCTGGGCGGAATGTATCCGCCCTAGCGCTGTTCGCGTAATTGAACATCTTAATCCCTCTCTTTCGTGTGTTCATGAACAGGACTGTGTTTCTCCGGTTGCATCTGTTCTCCATGATGGCTGTAATCTGCCGCTTTGTGCATGTGGTGCTCAGGTTTCAGCGCTTCGTGCAATGATTCTTTGGTAACTGCGGCGGAAACTTGAGCTTGATCGCTGTAACACCGGAGCATAGAGCTGCCAAAGTAGGGGTTGCGTGCTGGGAATCCCTTTTGCAGCCAGACACCCCCCTGCGGGACATCTGCAGCCATGCCACAGATATATTTATAAACCGGCTTTTCGTCTGTTGTCGGCACGCCGGTCGGCGTGACAAGGTGATTCACTGCTTCGCTGAGCGATCCGTAAATCGCCCTTGCAGTCTTGATGTCTGAAACATCGCCGAGTTCGTGGCCATAGTCATGGATAGCCAGTGTGTGGTCCTTATGAGATTCCCACAATTCCCCCGGGGCTTCATTCTCAAGGGTATGGAAGGCTTCGAGCATCTGCTGTGTCTTCGCATTGACGTTTTCCATAGTGTCGGATGCTAGTTGATCGCCGATGGCGAAATAGGCGTCCAGCATCATCCCCAACGCGTCTTCGCTTGCCTCGGACAATGAGACCGTAACATGGTGCTCTAGGTCTTCATCATGGGACGCCATGTCTGATGCCATCATATCCGTCAGGGGTTCGAAGGCAGTTTGCGGCGCTTCGGCATTCGCCGGGTGATTGTGCGGGATGACAAAATCATCGGTCTTCGCTCCGCACCCGATCTGAAACAGAAACACGGCGAGGAATCCGAGCGTGAACACCGCTGCGGAGCCTTGTATTGCGAGAGGGTTGATTACACCGGCCTTGTGTGGATTGGAAGTTCTGAATAACATTGGATACACCTCCGTTTGAGTAAAAAAATCGCAAATCAATTAGGATGTTCCGATTCATAGCGCACTAACACGAATGAATCAATTGATTTTCAGCTTATGGGGTTCGGTGAAGATGTCGACGCGAAAGCTAGGCGACGGAAAACGGAGGTGCACGGGGTGATATCTGGTAGGAGGTCGAATCTAGAATGGGATCCGGATAGGCATTTAGGACGACGGTAGAATTCGTAGAAAAGACGGGAATTGTAAGACGGGGAACGATTACGGCAACCGATGGTAAGGATTTTTCTACGGTCTCAGAGAAGCGCTGGTATTCTCTGGCTTTGAGTATTCCGAAATGATCTAGACAACAGTTGTCTTTTTCTTCGTCAGAATGGTCGCCGGGAGTGGTTTCGCTTTTCTTGGTGCGGCAGCATGTCGAATTACTAGCATGGTGCTCCGAGAACTGCCAAACCGAGGCTGCCCCCTGGCTTTTGGGCTGTTCCGCGTTGGAAACACCACAGGTTTGGGTTCCAATCAAGGGACACAGAACCGGACAAAGGAAGTAAATCGAAATGATCGATAGTAATAGAAGAACTACGGTTGTTTTGGATTTCATGCTTGACTGCTGGCGAACGGGTTTTGGATATCTCCGAGCATCTTTACAATGGGAAGCATTGGTGTGTATTTGAAGACTTTTGCTCGTGATTTTGGACGCCTAGATTTGTTCCAGGTTTATAGCCCAAACGGGAATCGATGCGAAGGTATGCTGCGTATCCCATCAATGAAGTTCCAGAAGTTTCTGCCGTCTTTTGCGTTGTTTGGCAATTTGTCTTTTGGTACAATGTAAATTGTAGAGTTTCAGCACTGAACGGGGTTAACCGTCTGTATAAGGCACACCTTTTCCAACCACGGGTTGCAACAAAATGCCGACACTCCGTTTGTCCGGCGTTCTACGATTCACCGGTGTAAGCCAAATAGGAACAACTGATGAACCTTTACCTCCGATTGCTCGGCTACATCCGACCGTATTGGACAAGTTTTGCGCTTTCGCTCGCCGCGATGTTTGTCGTGTCGGTCGGAAACCTCATTCCTACCATAATTGGGGGGCGAGTTGTCATTGATCAGATTCTTGTAGACCGGAATGTCAGCCGGTTGCATTGGGTTGTGATAATCTTGATCGGGGTCCATCTCGTCAAGAGCATTGCCATAATGATCGCCGAGTGGCTCTCACATGAAATTGCCGAGCATATTATATTTGATATGCGGACGCAAATTTACGCTCATCTGCAAAAACTGTCTTACCGTTTTCACAAGGACAACAGCACGGGTGAACTCATGTCGAGAGTAGTGAATGATATTGACGCCTTGCGGGATATGCTTGCGCACAGCCCGAATATGATTGTCGTCAATCTGTTCACATTCTTAGGTATTGGTATCTTTCTCTTTGGCGAAAACTGGCAACTTGCGCTCGTTGCCATCGTCCCGGTGCCATTCATCGGGCTTATCATGGTCAGATTCGGGCTAAAACTCCGGCGAATCTATGACGATGTCCGCGCGAAGCTCGGAGATGTCAACTCTCGCCTGCAGGACAACCTATCCGGTATTTTTGAAATCCAGTCATTTGCTCGCGAACCGTACGAAGCATTACGATTCACTGGACAATGCAGCGATTACCGTGCCTCCATAATTCGCGGCATTCGCCTATGGATGCGGGTTAGTCCAACCGTACAGTTTGCACTTGGAGCGAGCTGGACAGTGATTCTTTGGTTCGGTAGTTGGCAAATCATCAACGGTCAAGCCGGTATGACCATAGGGGACCTGTTTATATTTCTCGGCTTTCTATGGCGGCTATTTATCCCGATAGAAATGGTAAGCCACGAGATTGAACGGCTGCAAAAAGCGCTTGCCGCCGGTGCCCGCATGGTTAACCTACTGAATGTGGCACCCGAGATTCAGGAGCGATCTCAGGCAGTGAATCGTGAGATTCGAGGCGAGATTGTCTTTGAGAATGTCTCCTTCAAGTATACGAACGAAGACGTGCTGCAAGAGATAAACTTGAAGATTCGCGCGGGTGAGACTATCGCTCTCGTTGGTCCGAGCGGTGTCGGCAAAACCACGCTTGTGGGACTTGTGCCCCGTTTCTACGATGTAGGCGGCGGGCGCGTGTACATCGATGGCGTTGATGTATGCAGTTGGAAACTGCATTCTTTGCGCAGTCAGATTGGGCTGGTGCCACAAGAGACGTTCCTCTTTAATGGGACAATTCACGAGAATATCGCCTACGGCAAGTTAGAGGCTACACAAGCAGAAGTTGAAAGAGCGGCGGTTGCAGCGAACATCTTCGATTTCATTATGAGTTTGCCCGAGGCATTTGACACACGTGTTGGAGAGCGGGGATTGCGGCTCTCGGGCGGTCAGAAACAGCGTGTTTCAATTGCGCGTGCCATTCTCAAAGACCCTCCCATCCTGATTCTCGATGAAGCGACTTCTTCTGTGGATACAGAGTCGGAACGCCTCATCCAGCAGAGTCTCTCCGGCTTGCTCCGCGGCCGCACGACTCTAATCATCGCACATCGACTTGCTACGATCAAGTCCGCAGACCGAATCATCGTTCTAGAAAATAGTCGGATACTTGAATCCGGTACTCATGTTGAACTCATTGCGCGGAAAGGCTTGTACAGCAGGCTGTACAATTCTCAATTTGCAGCGGCTTAGAGCGGTTTCAAAAACCGGTCAAAGCTTCTCCTTCCGACTCAAAGATTTCCGTCGTTCTTGTACTCTCCGGTCCCTTTAAATTCCGCGTCAATCCGATGGTATTAAATATGCGGCGCACTTGATGTGAAGGATGGGCGACCCGCAGCACTTGCTCTTTTTCGCGTAGTTTCCAGAGCAACTTAACTATAAGTCCAAAGCCGCTGCTGGTAATAAAACTCTCCTCATCGAAGTTCATCAGAATCTTTGGCGAATTTTGCACTCTTTCCTGTTGATAAGCAGAAATTAGCGCCTCCTCCGAATCTTCCGTGAGATAGCCGCTAACATCGAATATGGCAACCTCACCCGAAAATCTAACCGAAATTTGAGACCTTTTCGTCACAATACGTCTCCTTCAACCTTGAATCTACCCGTTGCATTATCAAAGGCGCGGCAGTTATCTTTATAACGGGAGTCTACCGCTTACTTCAAGATGGCATTTACTTGAGAGGATTTTATCATGATAGCACAATCGAAGAGAATGCGAAACGAAATTATGGAGTCTGTAATTCTACACGTCACCAGGTCAATCGGAGGAAGAGGAAATAAACCGATAGGAATGCAGATGCGTCATTTTTGTCTTTTCACTTGGATTTGCATGTGTTTCATCGCGCTTGACTGGATTTCCGTTGCTCAAGGTTATCAGGATTATCAGACGTGGAATTTGCCGGAGGGAGCCATCGCCCGATTCGGAAAGGGGGGTATTAGTGAGGGTGACAAGGTAATCGCATTTTCACCCGATGGAAAACTCCTAGCTGTGTCGACGGAGATTGGTGTTTGGTTATACGACGTGAAGACGACCCAGGAACGTGCATTGTTCTTAGGGACGGAGCATTCTTTTTTTCGGGGCGCCGCAGCCTTCTCGCCAGATGGGACACACCTTGCCACGGTGGATGCCGGAGGCTTCAAACTGTGGAACGTTGCGACGCGGACGAACGTCCTCACGGTTCATAGTCATGCGGGGTTGTTCAACTCTCTGGCCGTTTCACCCGACGGCACAAAGCTCGCCCTTGCAGGAAGAGAAGTGAAACTAACGGAAATCGAAACAGGAAAAACCATCCGAGTTTTCGCCGGACATACGGATTGGGTCAACTCCGTATCCTTCGCGCCCGACGGGACAAAACTGGCTACGGGGGCACAGGACAATACCGTCAAATTGTGGGAAGTCGATACAGGAAAGAACATTGACACACTCAGGGGCCATAACGATGAAGTAAAATGCGTCGCGTTTTCGCCCGACGGCACAACGCTGGCTTCGAGTTCAATGGACCACACTATCAAACTGTGGGATGTGGAAACAGGAAAGTATGTTGACACGCTTGGGCGTTCAGCCAGCACATCCATTACCAAGCAGGTATTGTGGAGCGTTCTCGGCAGAATTACCAACTCCGGAGGTCACACATTTTGGGTTGATACCGTGGCATTCTCGCCCGACGGCACGACACTTGCCTCCGGTTCTTCAGACGGGACGGTAAAGCTCTGGCACGTTAAGACGGGCAAGAATGTCGGTACACTCGTGTCATTTGGGGGGCTTTCCAATCCGGTTGCGTTTTCCCCGGATGGTGAGATAATCGCATGTTCATCGGACAGACATGGAGCGGTCAAGCTGTGTGAGGTTGCTACGGAAAAAACGATCGACACAATCACAGGGCATATAAGTTCAGTTAATTTTGCCAGCTTTTCACCCGATGGCACGACACTCGCGGCAGCATACGCTGATGAGGTCAGACTGTGGAAAGTGGATACGGGACGAAAAATCACGTCACTAAAGAAAGCGTTTATGGGGTCGGTTCAGTCTGGCGCGTACTCTCCTAACGGCGCACAGTTTGCCGTGGGGCTATGGAATGGAAAGGTCGAGCTCTGGGAGGTTTCAACGGGAAAAATCGTTGGCACTTTTGCGGGACATACAGATACGGTTAACGATGTCGCTTACTCGCCTGACGGCACAAGGCTCATCTCGGGGTCGGACGACAAAACCGTTAAATTGTGGGACGTGTTGAGCGGGAAAGAAATTACTACACTAAACGGACATACTGGTGAAGTTCGGTCTGTGGCATTTTCTCCGGATGGGTCAAAGTTTGTTTCGGGATCGGAGGATATGACCGTGAAGCTGTGGGACGTTTCTGCGGAAACAGAAATTACCACATTCAAGGGACATAAAGGAGAAGTAAGCTCCGTCGTATTTTCACCTAACGGTTTAACAATCGCTTCAGCGGGAGCCGAAGATAAGTCGGCGAAGCTATGGAACGCCTCAACCGGGGAGATCACCGCCACGCTTAGCGGACATGAGAGTTACGTTAACTCTGTAGCATTTTCGCCCGACGGCACTAAACTTGCCACGGGATCGATGGATGATACTGTAAAATTGTGGGAGGTCTCGACGGGGACAAACATCGCCACGCTCCGAGGCAACAATCATTGGGTCCGCGATCTGGCATTTTCGCCCGATGGCACAAAACTCGCGTCAGCATCAGCTGAAGGGACTGTTTTGCTGTGGGATCTTCGACACACTGTGGACTGAAAGATATTAAGGTGTACTTGATGCAAGTGTGTTTTTTAAATAGAAGCAAGATTTTTTGCACGACTGAAAACCCGAAGTACCATAGCCTAGATGATTCCTAGTTCCACCGAGGACATTTGTTAGAAAAACGCAGATTACATTAACGTAAGTTAGCCTTCAGAATCTGCAAAGTCAGATCAATTTGGGAAATGGAGAAATTATTGATGAGGATACAAATACGTTGTCTCACTCTCTTCGGTTGTATATGCCTCTGTTTCATCATGCTAGGCAAGGTTTCCGTCGCGCGAAGTTATCAGGATTATCAGACGTGGAATCTGCCGGATGGCGCCATTGCCCGATTTGGAAAGGGTGGTATCAGTCAGGGCGACAGAGTAATTGCCTTTTCTCCCGACGGCGGACTCCTTGCCGTAGCTACAACAATTGGCGTCTGGCTTTACGACGTGAAGACGACCCGCGAACTCGCATTTTTCACCGGGGAGTCGCGTTGGAATCACGCGGTGGCATTCTCTCCCGACGGGACAAGACTTGCCGCGAGTATTGGGAGTCGGGTGAAGCTTTGGGACATTGCAACAAGGACCAATTATCTCACTCTTGAGGGACGTACGGGGGGAATGTTGTGGTCGGTGGCATTTTCGCCGGATGGCACTAAGATTGCCGCAGGAGGCGGTGGAACGGTGGACCTGTGGGAAGCAAAAACGGGAAAAAAGCTTGACACACTCAAAGGGCACTCCGATTGGGTAAGGTCCATAATGTTCTCACCGGATGGCACTTTACTCGCATCGGGTTCATCAGACATGACCGTCAAATTGTGGGAAGTTTCGAGCGGAACAAATACCATTACGCTCACGGGGCATACGGATAGAGTCCGTTCTATTTCGTTCTCGCCCGATAGCACAAGACTCGCCACAGGGTCTGCGGATAAATCTGTCAAGTTGTGGGATGTCAAAACCGGTGCGAATATTGACACGCTGGGGTCTACGAAAAACCCTTTGTCCGCGAAACAGGTACTTCGTAGCGTCCTCAGGGGTACCAAATCTGGGCCGCATGCATATAGAGTTGATAGCGTGGCGTTTTCGCCTGACGGAACTCTGCTCGCATCAGGATCCTCGGGAGGAGCAGTCAAATTATGGGAAGTCAAGACCGGGCAAAATATCACTACTCTTCAGGTGCCCGTGGAATTGGACAAATCGGTAGCGTTTTCTCCAGATGGCGAAATGCTCGCTCTGACTTCGGAAAGCCTTGGCACAGTACGACTATGGGAAATTTCAACAGGAGAAACCAAAAACACAATTACAGGACATACACAGAATGTCTACTCCGTGGCATTTGCTCCCGATGGCGCAAAACTCGCTGTGGCAAATGGAAGTGAGAACAAGGTCGCATTTTGGAACATCAAGACGGGTAAGAATACCCACATAATGGTAGAAAATAGGGGATGGGTTCACTCCGTGGCCTATTCGGCGGATGGAACAAAACTTATGTCAGCTGCAGCACAGGTTATCGAACTGTGGAACGTTAAGGCGCGAAAAAATATCGTCGCTTTCAAAGGACACGAAAATACCACCTACACTGTAGCCTATTCAGCTGATGGAACAAAGCTCGCCGCTGGAGGAGCAGGAAATACAATAGAGTTGTGGGAGGTCAAGACGCGAAAGAATATTGCCACATGCCGAGGACACTCGGATAAGGTTTATTCAGTGGCGTTTTCACCTGATGGTACAATGCTTGCCTCGGGATCAGAGGATAAAACCGTTGGACTGTGGGAGGTCTCGACAGGACGAAAAATCGCTATGCTCAAGGGGCACACCGATGAAGTCAGGTCGGTGGCATTTTCACCTGATGGCATGACAATCGCTTCAGCCGGATCCAACGAGAGATTTGCTAAGCTGTGGAACGTTTCAACCGGGGAGAACATCGCTACACTTACGAAACATACAGGTTGGGGCGGGGCCTCCGCCGTGGCGTTTTCGCCTGATGGTGCAATACTTGCTGTGGGATCGAGCGATAACATCATAAAACTGTGGGAGATTTCGACAGGGACAAACATCGCCACCCTCCGAGGAAACAACCATTGGGTCCGCGATTTGGCATTTTCGCCCGATGGCACCAAACTGGCTTCGGCGTCATTGGAGGGGACGATTTTGTTGTGGGATTTAGAGGCGATCGAATGATGAATTAGCGGTGCTTATAGCCTGAATGCGGTTTCGGAATCGCAGCCAGCACTTTCTCGCGCATTCGTTCATAGGCGAGTGAAATGCCGGCAATATTTCCAGCCGCGGGACCAATCTCAAGTTGAGCCATTACCCCGCTTCCGAACAAGTTTCGGACGGGCAGAAGTTGAAGTCTGTTGTCCAATATTGGAAGTCCGCGCAGGGTTCGAATCTTATGCTGTTCAGTCAGATCAGATAGAAACCGGTAACGATGAAGATCGAACCTAAAACCGGTCGCGAGGACAACCAAATCGACGTCGTTAATCGTACTTTCGGCGGTTTTCACCTGCAGGAAGGAATCCCCATCAATCTGACGGATGTTCACGCCCGTCCGAAGATGGAGTTTCCCATCCGACCTCGCTTTCGTAAGCGCCTCCGCTATTTCCGGGGTAACGCTCCCTTCGCCTCTAGCTTGCCGTACCATCTTCCTGCGTTTGTCCCAATCCGATTCTTTGCTGAATCTATTCAAAGCCTTGGGGCCTAGCCATGACGGCTCGAAATCGAACTGTTGGATTTTCAGCGATCTACGGACAATCATGACGACTTCGACGTCAATGTCGGTTAGGTTCTTCGCCAACGTAGCGGCTGTCAGACCGCCACCTAAAATGACAATTTTGGAGGGTGTAACCCTTTGGATCGTTTTGTGTAGATCGAATGCTGACGAATGCAGGATCAATTTGGGAAAACGGCGTATGAAGAGGTCCAGTTCCGACGGTACGTGAGTACAGTCATCTGTTCCGATGGCGAGGATGACGCAAGCCGCACGAAAACCTTCGTTGACTTTAGAGATGATACGAAATGGAAACTTTCCGCTCCCTTTGTCCCATCGCAATTTGGCGACATCAAATTGGTGATATAACTGTCCGAGTTGCTGGGTTTCAATTTCGTGGAAGGAAAAATCGAGAAAGAGGTCTACGGATGGCTGTGAATAGGGCGGGGCAAGTTCAGCTGTCCGATTCTGGGTGCGAGCATATTCGACCAACCCTAACGAGTCGCTGCCAATATGGTGGACGGCGGGGGAACGAAGAAATGCCATCCCTTGGCTTTCGGTTTTTCTCCGCCACGCCAGCAGTGGCTGCGGGTTTCGATCGAGAATGACGACATGGTTTGCCGCGGACGGTATTTCTCGAAGAATTCGACTAGCGACAGCGCATCCGTGTATTCCACCGCCGATAATCGCGATAGGGATGTTGCGGTGACTGAGGTTCAGCATGGACCGGGAGAACTCAAATGCGGACGGCAACTGAAAGGAAGTAAAATGAAGTGTAGTACATCCCTGAAGCAGCTATTTTTTCTTTGGTTGCGTTCTGTGCTTGAGCGGATAACGCGGGTGAGCCTAACGTGTATTCGGCGCTGCCAAATCCGCGTCTAACAGTTCAAAACTCCGGCGGATAGGCTGATCAAGCTCAAAAAACAGTGTGAATTCATACTTAACAATCCCTACGCCGGGAACGACCCAATACTTTGCAGGCGGTATAGCGGCGGACGGCAACGCACCACTGTCATGCCGTCTCCCTACGATTTCTTCCTCCACGACATAGGCGTCATAGCTGCCCGTGGGCACGGTTACGGGTTCATTTACGCCCACTACGCGACGAATGACCCGGACAGCCGGAGGCGTCTTTTTTTCAAACACTACCCACTCTTTTCCGAGTTTTAACGGGAAGTTCCAAATTATGCGATGCGGTGCGTGCTTCTCATGGAAAATGGGGTTTTCGCCGCCTATATATGCATCGTACGCTGACTCAATGTAGGCGTTTGGGGTTTTCAAAAAATACGTGGCGAAGATAGGAACCGCCACCTCATAGAATTCATCGGTGTAGAAGTCATCAGCCGGGAAGCGAAAATAGAGGTTATTCGCCGAAAGATTATCGACGGCTTCTCGATTAAAGGGCTGTGGAGGACGCATCTCGCTGACCGTCATTTGCCGGTACGTGAATCCGCCGATATCCCTAGTATCTTCTATGCGTAACGTAAACTCTTGCCCTGTGTCCACGACAGTATAGGTCCAAGCGGAGCCGTTGTTCGTGGGGAAATCCACAGCGCTAAATTCGGTGATTTCGGGTGGTGGGATGCCCACTTCACCGTGCGGTTGAATGAAACCGTCTTCCCCACAGTTTAAGAGTGAGAGAATCGCCATAAATAGCACAACTCTTATAATTGAGCGCCTAAGCATCGAGCAACTCTCAAGTTCAAATTTCATCGTTCGTCCAATTTTTTACCAGCTACCTCATGATGCAAATTTTCCCTTGATCGGTGAACCCCTTTCCATCTTCAGCGTGAAAAAAGTAAATCCCACTTTGAATCTTTTCACCACGTTGATTTGTGCAGTCCCACTGTGAAGCTGATTCGATTATCTTGACAAGGTCACCGTGGGTATTATAAATCCTTACCTTCATTCCCCTCGGATAAAAGTAGACGCAGTCGTCTCTTGAAGTATACAGAGGATTCGGTGCGACTGCGAGGTTTCGTTCTGCAGATTGCGGCGCGTAGTGGAACGTGCGTCCCTTCAGGATGCGCGTTCCGGAGGTTCCCGATTCAGTCTTGCCAACGATGTGGTAGGTATAGATGCCTGCCGGTGGAAAACCGTTCAGCATCAGCTTTCCCGACCATCGGGCATTGGATTTGCCGCTCAGGTTGACAGTATGGGCAGAGCCGTCCGGCAGACTTACCGTGAGGCGGGGAGCAGCCGAGAGATTTTGTGTTCCAGACACGTCAATGTTCCACTCGCCTATCGGACCTTGTTGAGTATTTATAAAGAACGCGGGCGCTTGACTCGCCGCACTAAAGGAGGGTGAAATGCCATGTGGGCCGATACTCGGCGTGCCCATGATTCCAGACTCGCTGACGGGGACAACCGCGTAGTAGTAACGAGTGTTGTCGATTTCAAAATACCGGCTCTCTACGTTGACGTCTTGGAATATTGTCCTATCCTCAAAGTGTGTGTCGGTCGCATGCACGCGCCCAACAATGTTGATGTCGTCCTCGGGAATGCCGTCTCTGTCCCGGTCCGCGGCGCCTAAAACCTCGGCGGCGCTTTGAAAGGGCATGTCATCGTCGGTATCAATCAAAGAGGTGTATCGCTTGCGGACGATGACGACTTCGCGAATACCCCCCAAATCTTCAATTTCCCATTCCAATCGCACGCCGTTATCTCCTTGAAAGGCTACCGGGGTAGACAGTTTTCCGCGAGGAGGCGCGCCAGCCATATAGCTCACGGATCCGCCGAAGTAACCTCCACCGGGAATGATGACGTGTTCCACGTCGGGCTGCACGTTTATCAACACAAGAACGATCCGCTGGATTTCACCTCCGAAATCCTTGAATGTAAGTTGTGTCTCCTGGGAGCGTTGATAAGTGAAACCCTCGTGGATTGTGGTTGTCCCGTCGCGTTTTTCAACGATGAATTTTGCACCCCAGCCGCGCAAGCCGGTGAACAAGTGCCAGTCCAGTTCGCGTTGTATTGCGGTATGATCGCCGGCACTCAACTGAGCCATATTGAATGGCGCCAGGTCCGCGCCATCGATTTTGACCGCGATTTCATTCATGCCCCCGGGCGGCGGTTCAAATACGATGTAGCGGGACGAGAAATGTTCGGGCATCGATTCCGAATCAAAGTCGACGCGCAGCGGATAGGATTCATGAATATCATTGGGGTGAATGGCTACCGGCGGAAAGCGGTGCCCATTGAAATAGTGTTTTCCATCGTCGCGATCGTATGTAAAGTAGTTCCAGACGGTAAAGGTCTTGAACGCTTCGACAATGTTGGATCCATAATCAATGAAAACTTGCGAAAAATTTTGAAGTTCGCGGTAACTCCCTTCGGTCGTGTTTGCGTAGAACTGCCTGACGATGTCGGTATCGAACCGTTGGGTCATATACAGCGTCCAAATCACCGACCCGTATTCGTGATCGAGAATGCGGCTGTCGAGAGAAATATCCGGCTGCAAAAACCAACGCCTGAGTTGGTGGGCATAGTAATTATATGCATCCGTTTCGCCAATTTCGTCGGGATCCGGTATGTTATCACGATCATCTATCCGCCCTCCGTCATATACTATTGATTCTATCCAGGTGGCTGAAGCCTCCATGAACCAGGTTGGCATGAACCAGTTATAAGCGCCCTGGATTCCGTGTAGAAATTCGTGTGCGGAGGTGGTTTGGATGAAGCGGATGCTTTCGGATTTGCCAAAATAATCGTATAAGCGTGAGTTAATGGCGAAATATGGTCCCAGTGTCGCGACGGTTGAGAGCACGCGTCCGCTATACCAGTCACCCGTCGTGAAGCCGAGAGCGGGAAACATGAAAAGGTAAACGTCGTATTTGTGGTTACCTCCGTTGTCCTCCACCCAGAAATCGTCTAGGGGTTTCTTAAACCCCATCAGTTCTACTTGCACATGAAAAGATCGCTCCATCGCCTCGGCGCAGATTTCAACGTAATCCGGAACGCCGTTCATCGGTGCAATGTCCTCAAGCGGAGGCGCATGTGTTCCAACCTCGGTGTAGTGGAGTCGGAAATGCGGCGTGTCAAACTTCCGGGGTAGATGAACCGATGCGTACGCGCTGCCCGGCTGTCCGGGACGAAGAAATATCCCTTGGAATTCACGTTGATAGATTGCCGGCAGCTGATCCCAATTCTTGGCGAGAATGGTTAGACTATCCGTGAAGCATTCTTCAATTTCATCTGCGGTGTAACTTGGTTTCGGGTTGATGAGTTTGCGTGCGGTTCGAATTGCACTGAAAACCTCAAAGTCAGGAGGGGCGGCGTGCGAGGTCGGTATGGCGGAAAACAAAATTCCAAGAATGAATAGTATGGAGAAATATAGTTTCAAACGGTGCACCGATACCTCCGATAGAGACGGGAACATGGCGTTGGAGTATGGTAACATTTCACTCTTTTTCTTGTCAAGCAGCATGAATCTTGAGCGTAGGGGAAACACATCTAATTTAGAGGATGTCTCATGGCGGTAGAATTTACGATTAATGTTGGGTTTCACTCGAATCTCGGTTGTTTCAAGCAAAATGCCATCAGGAAATTTCTCTTTCTGTGTGAGGTTTCTCAGAAATTGGCGTTCAACCCAACCTACGGACTAAAAACATATGGTAGGTGTTGGGGGTCGGCAGTTAACATTGTCTGAACTGTGATTTATGTGATGAAGTGATTGCCATGATTATCAATCCTTAGTTGCCCGTGATGAGTGGATTCAACCATTACCTTGAAGCCACTTTGACTCCGGGAAGAAACCGAGTTTTGAAGAGAAAGGGATCTCTATCAGGATCTACTATCGCCTTAGGATCTCTATCGCGTTCCCTATTCGGTCACTTGATCTATTCGTTCAGTTGATCACTCATTTTCCATTCGCTTGATGGTTTCATAAAGGATTAAATACTTAGAGAATGAACCAGTTAGCGCAGTTCTGTTCACATTTCTGTGTAAATCAGAGGTTCGAAAATAGGTACAGAGAGGTGAACGCCGCGCCGATTTTGATCGGGTGTTCACCTTTTCGAATAGCCCACTTTCCGCTGATAGCGCGGATTCGCTTGCGGCAAAGTAGGTACAAAGTAGGTACAAAAGAAAAAAGTGCGCGTATTACCATTTCCGCGTCCGCCGGAAACCCTCGCCGCCTGTCCAGAGGATTTCGGCAAAATCGTAATCTTCGACGGGATTGGCGGCTACGGCTTGGGCGGCCACCCTATCGAGTCTGTCAAATTCTTGACGCCGCCGAATAGCCAAGGGCTGCCAGCCAAGGTGCCTGCCGGCGTCGTCCCATTTTTTCAACGTGTTCTTTATTCCCTCAAGCGACACTGGAGAATATTTTTGAAGTCCCATGTCTTGCGCGATGTGTTCCTGAATTATGGACGATTTGTCGTAGTCGAACTCTAGGTCATGATTGTGCCGGAAGAGGCGCATTTTCTCTTCATGGACGAGATTGAGGTGGTCGGAAGATAGGTCTTCTCGTTCTACGCGCAATTTGGCTTGGTTAACGTGTTCGTCGGCAGTTTCTCCTTTTGCCCATGCGGCGTTCAACCTAAACGCCTTGTCATACGCGCCAATTGGAGGTTTCGACCGAGGGTTTCTTTCAACCCAGTCGAGGAATTCAATGCACCCCAGTTTGCGGGCATACGCGCCGGAAAAGGTTGAGTCGAAAATCGCAATCTCTATGAGGAATGTTCGCGTTAAGTCGATGGTGTCTTCGCAGGCTTTGCAGGATTTGTATAGGAAACTCAAACAGCCTCCGAGTAATCCGAGAGCCACAGTATAGTGCTCCGAGATTGAACGTAGATTATGGAATAGTGTTCGTTTTGCTCGTTCCCGCTTTTGTCGCGCGGCGTAAAAGGTTTTGAACGTGGGAGATTCGATGGCTGTGTTGTTCTCGGCGCACCATCGCAAAAACTCCTCGTAACCACGGTAATTCCTTCGACTATCGACTTCCGCATAGAGTTCCTCAACGTGCGCCGGAGAGAATCGGGGTATTTTTGCGAGGTGTGCGGGGTAGCGCAGCTTATGGAATTCAACTTTCTTGGTTTTCATCGCCGCTATGGTCTTCAACAATGCCGGTTAATTCCATTAGCCACAAACGCGATTCGCGATACGCCAGAGCAAGTTGGCGGAGTTCTCGGCAATCGGTATTGTCGGTGTCCGCGGCTAAATTTCGCAGCCGGATTTTGCAGAGTTTTTGTAGTTCTAACGCAATTGACATGTCGTTGGCGATAAACGCGGTTATTTCTTCACGTCGCTGTCCGGCTAACTTTAGAGATGCGGCGTGGGCGATTTCGGCTTCATACGCCTCGACGCGAGTTTGCCAATGAAACCGGCTCGACCATTTTCCCATTTGTGAGAGTGTGCGCTTTTTGCCGTTTACTTCAGATTGGCAGAGCGCGCGCAAAGATCTCTGGCTGCCTGCATCACGGTATAACTCGAAGTAGGCGAAGGCAAGAGGGGATTCTCCCGGGAGACGAGATTCAAAATTGAACTCGGGCAAGGAATCGTGTTCTTCTTGCTTCATGTGTGTTAGACGATTGATAAGGGTCATAGAATTTGGTGTTTCACAGCGGCATGAAGTGATTCGCGCTAGTGTGGTTAGTGGCAAAAACGAAAAAAGCCCATTAGCGGGGTCGTTAGACTTCCACTAATGGGCTTGTCTTTAGGCAAATTCGATTTGGTTGTTTAATCGTGACGCTTAATCAGTAGGCTGCCACTACCGGGCTTGCCGTTTTGCGACGCTTCATCAATTGCGCCTGATATGTACCTAGGATATTTTGTACACCTTTATGGTCGTATTGTTGCGTTAACGGTATTTTTTGGAACTACGTTGAATCGGATTTTCTTGAAAAAATCAGTTTTCTATATTTAAGGCGGTCGCCAGCAAGAACGGAAAATACCCGAAGGCGGCACCATGTGCCGATTACGTGAATGACACTTCTTCAAAAGATTTTGCTTGAATGCTAATCAAATCACCCTCGCGCTGCAAGATTCCATAAACGCGGATAATCGGCGACAATTTAAAGACTGATCGGTACCGCCTATAGATTGTGGGGGGAATCACGACATTGAGTAATCCCGATTCGTCCTCAAGAAGGAGAAATGCTACGCCCTTCGCAGTACCGGGTTTTTGAATGCACACGACCAGTCCGGCGACGCTTGTTCTTACGCCATTTCGTAGTTTTTTGAGTGAGTCCTGCCGCTGAATTTCGCGACTCAGTTTAGATCTGAGTAACTCCATTGGATGTGCATCAATGGAAAATCGCTGTGCGCTGCACTCCCAGCTTAGTTTATTCCAAGCACTTATTTCTTTCAGCGGCGGGGGTGTGAGTTTCGGGTCAATAAGGTTGTCATCCCGCCATAGATGGGCAATCCACAGTTGCCACGCCAGTTCGTGCCGAGATAAGCCGAAACTATCAAATGCACCGACACCGATTAGATTTTCGATATCAGCAGAACGGAGTTTTGTCCTCGCCACAAAATCCTTTAACGAATTGAAGACACCGTGTTGACGGGTACTCACAATTGACTCGGCTTTTGCCGTACTGACTCCTTTTACGCAGGTAAAACTCAGACGAACGGCTTCCGACTTTAGCGTTTCGAGATGACAACGTACGCCACTACAGTTGACATCAACCGGCAAAATTTGAATGCCGCGCCGCTTTGCCTCGTTCAGTATAACACTCACGGGATAAAATCCCATGGGTTGGTTGTTAAGCAATGCGGCGAAATATACGGTTTTGTAGTACCGCTTAAGCCATGCCGACTGATAAGCGAGATGACCGAATGCTAGTGCATGTGACTTGCAAAACCCGTAGGCAGCAAAACCTTTGATTGAATCGAAAATTTGGGTTGCGTCGGCTTTTGCTACTCCGTTCTTCATTGCCGCAGTTACGAATTTGGATTGCATTATTTCGAGGTCTTTCTTGGAACTTTTTTTGTCAAGATCGCGTCTTAGATTCTCAGCCTCGCCACTGGTGTAGCCTGCAATCGTGGACGCCACTTGCAGGATTTGTTCTTGAAATAGAACTACACCTAGCGTCTCTTTTAAGATAGGTTCAAGACGGGGATGGGGATAGCGGATTAGCTCAAGTCCCTGCCGTCGGCGAATATAGGGTTCGACCATGTTACCTTGGACGGGTCCTGGCCGAATAATCGCTATTTGCGCCGCAAGTTCGGAAAGATTTCTCGGCTTGGTGCGCGGTATAGTTTGGATTTGTACACGCGATTCAATCTGAAACAAACCTACGGTGTCGGCTCGCCCAATCATGTCATATACCTCGGGGTCATCGGTTTTAATGTCAGTGAGATTGAGTTTGCGATTGTAGGTCTCGGCTATCAACATGAGGCATTCTCTAATGACAGCTAGCATGGACAAACCGAGCAGATCGACTTTGATTAGCCCGGCATCTTCAATCATATCTTTGTCCCATTGACAGATGCGTCGTCCTTGGGTGCGTGTGGATTGCAGCGGCACTAGTTTGGGAAGTCTGCACGACGTGATTACCATTCCCCCCGGATGGGTGGATATGTGATGCGGGAGGCCGATTACTGCCTGAACCTGATCACGGAAATGCCTCCATTTTTTCCGGTTGGTATAACGATCGAATTCCTTGAATTCTTTAATCTTGCTAAATGCAGACTCGGGATGTTTTTGGCTCTCGGAGAGGCGCGACATTTTTTCCAGCAGAGACATGGGGAAGCCGAAAACCTTGCCGATTTCTCGGATCGCTCTCTTGGAACCGAACGTGATGAACATGCAGGATAGTGCAACATGTTCAAATCCGTATTTGAGTCCAACATAGTCAAGGACGTCGTCTCGATCGGTCAGGCGAGTATCTCTCGCTGAGGCAAAATCGATGTCAATATCCGGAATAGTAGTCTTTTCTTCGTTAAGAAATCTGCCGAAAAATAGTTGATGCGCAATGGGATCGACCGGGGTGATGTTTAGCAGATAAGCAACGAGGGAATTGGCAGCGGAACCTCGCCCTTGCGCCGGAATCCCTTTGCTCTGCGCAAACTTCATAATGTCCCAAACCACCAGAAAATAGCCTGAAAGCCCCAAACGCTTTATTAGCGAGAGTTCCTCATTCAGCTTCGTTTTAATCTCGGCGCTTATTGAGTTGTATTTGTCAGGCAGCGATTTTTCGCACAACGTAGTCAGATATGAATCAGCGTCTTCACCATCCGGCGTGACAAAGTTGGGGAATCGGTATTGAGAAAAATCTAACTTGACATTACAGCGTTCAAGGATAACTTGCGTGTTTCTCAACGCCTCCGGGATTTCGGCGAATAGTACCCGTATCTCTTCGGCAGATTTCAGATACCGTTCGTGATTGGGCGTGCGAATTGAGCGAGATTTGTCAAGGGGCGTTTTAAGCGCAACGCAACGGAGCACATCGTGTAGTCGTGCTTCACTTTGATCTGCATAGCGGACGCTATTGGTCGCTACATAGTCCAGCGAAAGATCATGAGCGAGTTGACAAAATTGTTTGCAGAGAGCGACATCGCCAGGATCGAGGTGATTATTAAGTTCGACATAAAGGCGATTGGCAGAAAAAATCTGCCGAATTGTATCAAGTTGCGCTCGCGCTAAATCAATTCGATCCTTCTGTAAAAATGCCGCTACATTACTGTTCTTTCCAACCAGGCAAATTAATCCACTCGATAGCTCGTTAACATCTTCAAAGGTTGTCCGTGGTTCTGCCGCAGCGTCTGCACCGTGCGCACGGGTGATGAGTTGGGAAAGATTTTGATAACCTTCAATGTTCTCACACAACAACAAAATCTTGTCGTCAGGGCACGAAGTATCTTGCTCGGGAACCACGGTAACAAGGGAACCAACAATAAAGGGAAGTCCTATTTCTCGGGCTTTTTTCATGAACGGAATGACGCCGTGGAGCGCGTTGTCATCTGTCAACGCCAACCCTTTCAATTGAAGTCTTGATGCTTTCGCAGCGAGATCTGCAGGACTCGACGTGGCATTGAGAAACGAATAGTAGCTGTGGCAATGAAGTTCGGCGTAATCCATACTATTGATATTGGCTCCAACTACGACGGGCGAGATCGTGGCATAGCGTTAACTCGCTGTCAGACGCAAACATCTTAAAATACATCGAATTTTGGGGGCATTCAGTCCACCAGCCATCCTGGAATTTCCAGACGTCGATAATTTCCTCAAAATATATCCACTCACCACGGCGAAGCATTGCTTGAGGGAAATCAATGTAGCCTATTTTTTTTGACATTATTGAAATCGGCTTCAAGCGTACGGCGGGTGGTACGTCCTCTTCCCAAATGTTTTCCTGCCGAGGAATGGCGCCATCGGTTGACGGCGGCCGATAGAATGTCAAGGGCGTCGGATCGATTCCGTGGACAAGGTCGGCCATCAAGGCACCTTCTTTCCCGAACTGGTTTATTAGATCTCTCGAACCTATGTTTGCAACCTCACCGAAATTTTCAATTCCGAGCCGCTGCAAACGGCGAAGTGTTTCTGGCAGGATAGGGAGAAGCGAGACGCCCTGTGAACTCAAGAAAGATTCGGTCTTATCCTGTGATACGATACATGGTATACCGAGATCGGCTGAATGAGCCGCGACAAAACTAACAAACCGAGACTGTGCAATTCCGAGGCGCATTGCTACGTCAATCGCCCGAAATTCCTCCATTAAATCATCAACATACTCATCAGCTTTGGCGGTCATCTCATCTACTTCCAAGTCAATATAAACCGATTCACCAGTAATCTCGCAGTATGGACAGGCTGGGATTTGATCGGGCATAACAGGAACAGCTTCCGATAAATCTATCGGACTGTGTCGTTCTATCTTTGAGGGTGTAGGCGCAAGATACGTCGGCGTATAGAAAGAAAGAAGGTTTGTTATTTCGCTCAGTCGATTATTCAGATTTTCGATTAACAAGCAAGCTAACATAGTAATTACTCCATCCTCTCCTTTTTACAAGGTTGTGGGCGAATGAACTTGGATTCAGGGTTCAGTTTTTGATTCAACACCACCAGAATACCACATATATGTTAAGTATTCAAGAAAAAAATGACCGTTCAAGCAGTTTTTTAGTTTTTTTCGGGAAATGACATCCGACAGCGTGTGTTACCACCAGCAGTATATTGACTATTGTAAATAAATAATTAACATAAGTTATAAAACTGGACAAAAAAATAGGGTTGCCGGCTGCAAAACTTACAACCGACAACCCTAAGCCAGAAGGCATACCTGATCGGTAAGCGATTCTAACCCTCCCACCTCGGCAACGCCTCTACAATGTCTACAGTTTCCAAACTCACCCTTGAGATTCTTCTCGCTGATCGCCAGCACACCAAACTGGTGATGATTTCTCTGACCCGTAAACGTTGACCTTTAATCCCGTAAACCTACACCTTTAAATCTGAGAATGTAGGTGTAGCATGGGTTGGTGGCCCCCTTAAACAATTTAAAAGTATATATTAAAATAGTTAAACAACAATTGGGGGATAATGGGTTCTTGGAGTGATGGAAGCCTCGGGTTTTTGTTGTTTAACAAGATAAAAATGACTGATTTTAAATCACCACGAGCTTCCGGAGTGGGCGCCTTGTTGTCCAATCTTGATAATCCTCATAGTTGTGTCGTCGTCGCTGAGTTTGGAACGGTCGTATCTGCAGAGAGTTAACTCTGGTATTTTTCCTGATTGAACGGGACAAAGGCAACTGAAAGTCTGTCATCATGTCTGCAGGGTTGCGGGTTTATAGTAAAATCCGAAAATAAGTTTACAGTTCGTCACAGAACATGCACCCACCGCCGTTGACGAGGGTATTTTTGCTTGGGTGTTTCCGCCTAGTATCCTCGCCATTGTATGAGTGTATAGGTAATTACGGGTTTTACTATGAAGGACTGAGATTTTGGCGGGTTGAAGTCCTACATGAGGTTAGGAGTGAAATTGAAGAAATTGGGGAAACACCCTATCAAAGACACTTTGCCGGCAAAAGGGGAATGCACCGGGAATCGCGAGGTTCCCTCAACCTCTCTTATCAAGGGGTAGGGGACTTTAAGAATCGGGGTTGGAAACCGCTCCTACATAGATTTTACACGTATGGAAATACCAATCGCGAACAGACAAATCAATGAAAAGGTGCTTTTGTCCGCGGTTGTGGCAGAGCAGATAGCCGTGGCATGTGGTTAGTATCTTGTCAACAAACCCACGGAGAGGAATCCGATGTGCTTTGAATTTATTCTGTGCTGTGAGTCATCCTCAAACACTCAGGATTCCATATCTGCTCAGCGAGGCGGAGATAAAGCTCTTGGCGATCATCAAGATCCACTTTCTTGAATTCGGGGTGCGGTTTGAATTTCAGATCGCTGTCTTCGCGGAATCTCCGGAACCCCGGGTTGTTGCTATAGGTTTGTTCGAGAAGACTCTTTGCAAGAAGGTTCTGTCCGCTGTAGACTCTAAGTTTTTTATCATACGGATCATTTCCGCTACTTGCATTGTCACTTTTGGGTAAAAGGAGTAGTCCACCGATGCGGTTACGATACCCTTGAAATTCAGATTCATGAGAAAACTCATCGGTGTGATATTCAAAAGAATTTGCCCAGATGTGTTCGATCTCATAACGATTCTTGCCACTCCTTAGGTAATCCTCATACTGAGTGGATTCTCCTGATTGGACTCCTACATAGTCCGTCATACGAGCGAGAATTAGAAAGATTTTACGGCGGTTTCCATTCTGTAACTGAAATAGGCTATTGTTAGCAAAGGAGTAGGATTCTGATTCAAGCCGCTGGTACAACATATCACTTAATTCGCTGATTCCTGCTCCTCGAATGGCATGCATGACTGCAAACATAGGATCAGCCATACTCCGTTGAGCGATCTCTTGGAGGTTCCAAATGCGGCGATGGATTAGGATGTCAAGGTATGCTGCTGTAATTCTGATTTTGCTGAAAAGATCTTCTTCTGTGTCTTCTACACGTAATGGGGCAAGAAGGACAGGGTACTGAAGTGTAAAATTATTCTGTGCATTGTAGTAGATACATTCAAGTCCCGGAATCAGTTTCCGACTCGCTAAACGTAAGCGATAATACTGATCGCAGTAAAACGCGAAGTCGCGTTCAATGAAGGTCGCGAAACTATCGGTGTCCGTAAGATCCAATTCTTTGTCTCCTTCGCCGACCCAACGGTGGAATTCGGAACCAATTCGATCAAAATCTTGAATGTTCATGGCACGCTGGCTACGCAACCATGCTTTAATGGCATCCGTGCTATCCTCTCTATCTATGTTCTGTAGGGTTTGAACCTGTCTTCGCCAAGTCTCGCTAGCACCGTTCCTCCGGTCAGCATCATCAATATTTGATAGCAAATACCCTCTTAGCATGTCGGTAGGAGTTAGTGGTAATCCACGGTCGTTTACCGTTTCAAAAATCGTGTATGCATCCCTAGAATCAAAAGCCTTGATGGTGACTAAGTAGACGTTATCGAGCAACCAATAAACAAAACATGGAATTGCATCGTCTGGGATTTCGAAACGATCCACAACATCGCGATGGCGTAAGACAATAATTTGAATAGACTCCGACTGATCTCTTTCATCAAAGGGGGTATCTTTATAAAGTGCCTCCATGAGATCGTGCCATTCTGGAACATCCAGGTTGAACCCCTCCGTTCCGCCACTCAGTGAGTAGATACATTGGTCTACTTGATCTCTTAAGCGTCCTTTCTCCAGCGATCGGTAGAGGTTAATCAGTAGGAGGATCAGGGTTGTAATCCGTTGCTGTCCATCTACTATATATCGCTGTCCTTCGGCATGACAGATAATGATTGAGCCAAGGAAGTAATGATTGTATTTAGGGACATTCGCAAGAGTATCCTCCTCTGTATAACTCTCTAAGAATACTTTGCTGAGATCATCAAGAAGCTCCGTTACATGCTTTGCCTGCCAACTATATTCACGCTGGTAGTAATCTAATTGGTATTTCGTATTCGCAAGTAGTTCTCGAATTGTCCTTTCGTCGCTCTTGATTCGCGTCATCTAAAAACCCTTTATTTTATGTAGGAGTTAGGCAGTTGCGTGAAAATAGGTTATA
>JAJDTR010000138.1 GCA_022827055.1 Candidatus Poribacteria bacterium
TGGACCTTTGTCGATCGAATGGGAGGATAGTGGCATGGACCGCGAGCACGGTGCACGCGAATCATGCGCCGCAGTCAAGGCGTATGACTTTGAACCTTCTGATATTGCGTTTGATTCGGCATTCGAAGAGTAGTCTAGCAAGTCTCATGTTACGAAACCTCGCAAGGGAATCCCAAGTTCTGGCAGGAATCAAATCTTCAAATGCATACTTGGGATTGTTTCAAATCCCCTTAACCTGAGTTTGTCGCGCAATGACGGTGCCTCTTCGCGCTGAAGGGGCACGAAGCCGCCATTTAACGTGTCGTCATGTCCGATAGTCCGCGTTTATCTTGATGTAATCGTAGGAATAGTCGCAGGTCCACATCGTCGCCTCCGCATTGCCGGCGTTAAGATTTGCCGTTATTGTCACGGTGTCCTCAGAGAAAAGCTGAGTAGCCTTCTCCTCGTCAAAACCGGAGTCCATCCCGTCCTTCACCAGTTGGTAGTCGCCCAGCCAAACATCCACTTGGTAGGGATCAAACCGAGCTTCAGATTTTCCAACCGCCATCATGATTCGTCCCCAGTTGGCATCCTTCCCGAAAACTGCAGTTTTCACAAGCGGGGATTCGGCGATGGCTCGCGCCGCTTGCTCCGCTTCCGTTTCGTTCACGGCGTTTTTGACGACCACTTCGACGAGCTTCGTAGCCCCTTCACCGTCCTGCGCAATCTTCCTCGCCAACGCAATGCAGACAAACTCAAGCCCTTTGCAAAACGCATCGTAGCTGTCTCCCGACGCTTCGGTGATTTCAGGATTGCCTGCCGCGCCAGTCGCCAAGATCTGTACTGTGTCGTTAGTGCTGCTGTCCGTGTCAACCGTTACTCGGTTGAACGACATGTTGACCGATTTCCGGAGGGCTGCCTGTAGTGGTTCACCTGCGATACTCGCATCCGTTGCCAGAAATGCGAGCATCGTCGCCATGTTCGGTGCAATCATGCCCGCGCCCTTCGTCATGCCGCCAATCCGGATTTTTTCTCCGCCAACCTCCATTTCAACTGCCGCTTCCTTTGGCACGGTGTCAGTCGTCATTATAGCTTCAGCGGCGTCATGCCCCCCATCTTCGGACAATGCGTCCGTGGCGCGCTGGATACCTTGCGTAATCGCACCCATCGGCAGTTGCACACCAATTACTCCCGTCGAGGACACCAATACAAGACGCGAATCTATATTAAGCTTTTCGCCGACTAAGATAGCCATTCTTCGTGCATTATTGAGACCCTGTTCGCCTGTGCAAGCGTTCGCATTTCCACTGTTCACGACGATTGCTTGCGCCGCACGGTCATTCAGGTGCTCGCGAGAGAGAAGAACGGTTGCAGCACATACGCGATTTCGTGTAAATACTCCGGCAGCCACGACTGGTGAGTCTGCAACAATCAGCGCAACATCCTTCCGGTTATCCGGCTTTAAGCCGCCGTGCACACCCGATGCTCGAATACCGGGAACAGCTGTGATTCCACCGCTAATCTGTTTCATGATGCCTCCAATGTGTTTTGTTACAGTTCAATTAAAGTATGGATTACTCCTGTGCCCAAGATACGAGTGCTTTTTCGGGAGATGAAATCTCGGTGATTGATTTGAAGTAGTATCGCTCCCATCCGAGACGAGGCAATCCGGTGAAAACCATCAGGTTGAGGGGGTATTCATCGGAGTCGGTGGCGCGCCGGAAGTCGTCTCGAAACAGGAACGTGGGTTTTCCGAGTGCAATCGCGATCCCCAATTCCACCATAACCCCTTCATCCGGCGGAACGCCGTTCACAACAGCGAAAATCGCATCCGCCTCCGCGACATCGCGCTTGTCCGCCTGGCCGATTCGGTACGCCCAGCCAGGTACCGAGAAATCTTCATTGTTGTTTCGTGCAAACGGCTCCCACACCTCTAAGCCAATAGCTTCCAGTGCTTCAATCAGGGCTGGTAACAAGGTGCTCCGCTGTTGTTCGGAGAAACCGTAGGGATTCGCAAGGTATACTGTTTTTCGTTTTTTCATGGTTGTTCCTGGACGCGCTATTTCGTCTTGTGCTCAAACTTCAATGTTCCCGACATTTCTGCTGCGAATTTCTTCCGAACCAAATAAGGCCAGCCTAGGCTGGTTCACCAAAAAATCAAAGAGAGGTCTGTTATTCTTCAAATACAAGAACGCCTGAGGCGCTGTGAAACCGAATTTCGATTGTAAACTAGCCAACGGCATAGGTGTGATTTCTATCACCTTGCGGATGGGAATGGCATACCCTTGATTATATTTTGACAAATATTCGGTCACAGATTTGCCATTACCGGGCTTTTGTTGCTCGGCAATACGTCCAATTTCCTCTGGCGAAGCAATTAGTGGTGTGCCGAATCGAATGATACCACTGATACATTTTACCGGTGAAGTTACATAGATAAAGGCTATTGTTGGTCTTTTTCTAAACTGGGTACGGTACTCGTACGTTTTTTCACCTGACAAGATTCGTTCATAGGGTTCCAGATGCAGGCTCAGAACGATGTAGTCCTCTTCCGTGAAGTTCCCCTCACCCATTTCTTGCCCATTGTAATCAAGCTTTAGAGCCTGTTTGAAAAGTCCGAAATCGCCTTAGAGAAAGGGCTATTTTGGGGTAAATGCCCTTGAGAACCTATTAGAAAAAGAAAAAAGTTGTCTGACGGTTGATGTTTACGTTTACTCATTGGAGCAGTTAAATCTGA
>JAJDTR010000015.1 GCA_022827055.1 Candidatus Poribacteria bacterium
TGCTGCTCAACGCCATTGCCCATCGACGAACCCCTTGGGTGCAACACCAAGCCAAAGCAGGATAAAAAAGGCTTGACACACAACACAGATACTCCCGCAAAAGCGGGAATCCAGTCTTGAATGATTTAGGGTTGCTATATATCCCTCACGTGATGGACCGAGCCAACGATGTAGTCAGGTTGAAATTGATTCCGCATACTGTTGACGTGCGCTACGTAGCCCGTGTAACTCTCTGTTTCGAATCCGACTAAGATGCGAAAGGAACCTCGGTAGTCCCTCTGGAGCCTGCGCGCGGTCGAGAAGTATTCTGTGAATCGTTCCATCCTCGACTCAAGCGTCTGGCCCTCTTCAATCTCCCAAGGGAATAGGAAGTCGGCTGAAGCTGGCGGGATATGCTCGGTAATGCCCACCCATTTGAAGCTCTTGTCAATGTAGGCGCGCACGACCTCCTCAAGCGTGGAGTCATTTGCGTCGCCGAATTCTTTGCTGTGTCCACCGTGGATGGACACGCGCGCTGCCGAAGTGGTGTTTGGTGCCGTCACGCTAAGCTTTCCTCATTTTTCTTTTATGGCATACACGTTGTCGTGGCCGGGTGGATGTGATCCGTCGTCTATAGTCAGAAGCTCGTCAATCCGGCCGGTATTCAGACGTTCGTTAAGTTCCCAGAGTGCGATTCGGTTGCTTTCCCAGGTGAGCAGTTTCGTAGCTTCCTTAAAAGACAACCAACGCACCTTGTCATGTTCATGGGACAGATCAAGTGCTTGACCACTTACATCAACAGCAAATGAGTATTCAGGCACGACAAAGATGTCCTTGGGCCAGTGGTCTGTTGATGAGAATGCCGTCTTTGGAATGGATGCACGAGAATCCAGCCGAAAGAAACGTGCCTCCTTTGGAATGCCTGCTTCCTCTTCCGCCTCACGCCGTGCGGTTTGCTCTGCTGTCTCATCGTCTTCGACACCTCCTGCAATGAACTGCCACATAGAGTCATCCGCCCGATGGAAGACGGCGAACTGGTATCCAACATTCTCACTCTTCCTGAACGGTATCACGATCACTTGTAGTGGTTGCCTTGCCATGCTAACTCTTCAGTATGCATAGACCTTGCTCTGTGCAAAAACCTAGCTCTTCTTCATCGAAGTGAAATAAGGTGTAAAGCCAATTTGGTTCCAGAAATCGCTTATTTAGCGTTGCCAGCTCGGTTACATCATCCTCAGTTGCTTGTCGCAGATGACAGAAGATGCAATTAGGATCTGAATTCACCGCAAACGTCCTCTAATTTGAGTTCGGTTCACCGCCGTGTTGAGCATTCAATAGTCGGATTCGCTTCACAATGTCATCTATGCTGGGTGAGTATTGCCCCTCTGTTGAGACGTGAACTGTGGGCACGTTGAAATTCGGAGCTGTATAGTCGCCAGGAGGCGACATCTCACCTGTTTCCCGGTAGATTTCAACTCGCTTATCGCCGTGGTAGAACTCCCGATTCGGAGCATCCAGACCCCGCTGGAGATGGCGCTGAGCCGCTACCATCCCGTCAACGGAGCATACGACCATGAAAGGAGTACACAATTCAAGGATCTTGGGCATCCTGGGTTCCCAAACCCGGTGCTGAAAGGCCGCCTCAATAACGACAGAGATCTTACCGGCTAGATACTGATTTACTATCTCGAAGAAAAAATTAGAGACTACGCCGTTGGTGTCCGGCGGAAGCTGATCGTGCTTGACGCCATGGGTATTGACATAGCCTTCCTTGATCTCGTCGCGACTGATGACCGGCATCCACAGCCGCTCAGCGAGCCTCTTGGATAAACTCGTCTTCCCCGATCCCGGCCGGCCTGTGACGATAATGCACTTGGGTTTACTGTTCATCTCGGCTGAGGCCATTATTAGCTGAGGCACACCCGTTGCTGAGTGGCGATTTTCTTTTGATGGGTATAGTGCGCCGATTCGACCAATTCGAATGTTTCGGGTGCCAGCCGCTCTTTGACTGCCTCCGGAATGGGGCCGGCTTGGCGGTGGTGTGGCCGGTAGCGCAGCGTCAGCACCCGGCGCTGACGGTCGGGTGCTCGCCAAGGCAGGACCCCGTGGGTTACGCATTCAGGCATGATCACCGCATCCCCGGCCGCGGGCGTGATATTGACGAGCCCCGGCGGTACCTCCCCTTCGATGAGACCCTGATTAAATAGCTGCGGCGGCCGGTCGAACTCGCTTTTGTGCGACCCCGGCACCACTAGTAGCCCGCCATCACCGGGAAGCACGTCGTCGAGGTAGGGAAACACTACAAAGTCGTCGCAGTAGATGCGTCCCCGGCGTACCTCGTAACGGGCGCTCTCAAAGCCGTAGTCGTCGCGGGCACAGTGCAGTTGCACCGCCTCGGTGTGTCCGTCGGGAGAATCGACCAGCATGGTACCGCTGGCGAGCATGGGTTTGCCGTTGGTCAGCTCTAGCACGATGGGCCAGACGGCAGGCAGAAAGACCAGTTTTTCCAGCGCCCGGTCGAAGGCGAAGCCGTGAGCAAAGCCCTTGCGGTTTTCTGATCGTCCGAAATGCGGCGGCAGGTCTTCCGGTGCGCTGTCGATGTAGCGATTGGCGGCATCCGAAGCCGCATCCAGTTCCTCCGGGGTCAGGACGTTCTTTAGGTGCAGAAAACCGCACAGATCAAAAAGATAGCGTTGTTCTTCGGTCATCATCGTCAACCTTGCCTTTCGTCAGAATAGCGAATTGGGGCACCGTTAGAATCAAAGTGTTTGTGTGGATAGTCGCAACCAATCCCACTAGGCTGGAGTATTCTACGTAACTCCTTGTAATAGCTTGATATAGAACGATTTTTATGAAATCTGACGCGCCTAGTGCCGCCACGCAAATTTCGCATTGCCTCAACAATACTTATTATGCTAAACGCATCCTTAGGATCCAAACTACGCACAGAATGAAACATGAGCACCGCAAACGTTGAAACACTGCAGTTGCCTTCGTACTTAGGCGGAGAAGCAATTGGTTCGGCGGATACTTTGACCGTCCATTATCCCTACGATGGTTCGATTGCCGGTATGGTCAGCAAGGTCAACGGCGATCACCTCGACCTCGTGATCGACCGCACACGGTCCTTTGACGGACAATCGTCGCGCTTTGATCGGTCGCAAGTGCTGACCAGAGCTCGCGAACTTTTGCTTGAGCGGGCGGGCGAGTTTGCCAATCTGATCCGCATGGAGTCCGGGTTGTGCATGCGGGAGACCAAGTACGAGGTGGGGCGCGCCTGTGACGTTTTTCAATTCGCCGCGGCTGAGGCATTAAAGGACGACGGCGAAATATTCTCCGGCGATGTGTCGCCGAAGGGTGAGCCGCGGAAGATCTTTACGGTTCGCGAACCAGTGCGGTTGGCACTTGCCATTACACCCTTCAACCACCCCCTGAATCAAGTTGCGCACAAGGTTGCGCCGGCAATCGCGGCGGGTGTGCCCATGCTCGTCAAGCCATCGGAAAAAACCCCGCTGACAGCCATTCGGCTTTGCGAGTTGCTCTACGATGCCGGTCTGCCCAAGCAGATGCTCAGCGTCTTCGTCGGGGACATCGACACAGTTGTTGAGCCATTAATCGCGGACGAGCGGATTGAATCGGTCACGTTCACCGGCGGAACAGCCACCGGAAAACGCATTGCTCAGTTGGCGGGCTACAAGAAATTGTGCTTGGAATTGGGTGGTAATAGTCCGTTGATCATTCTGGACGATGCGGACCTCGAGCTGGCGGCGACGCTGGCGGCAGAAGGATGTTTTCGCAATTCGGGCCAACGTTGCACGGCTGTGAAGCGATTGCTCGTCCATCGGAAGATTAAGAATGTATTTGTGGATAAGTTCCTCGAACGAGCGGCCACGTATAGGGCTGGCGATCCGGCGGATCCGGATACTGTCGTGGGTACGGTGATTGATGACGCGGCGGCGGAGCTGCTCGAGCAACGCGTCCACAAGGCCGTGGATCAGGGTGCTAAAGTGCTGCTGGGTGGAGGACGCCGTGGTGCGCTAGTAGAACCAACGGTAATCGACGACGTCTCGCGCGGCGCGGAAATGATTCGGGAGGAATCGTTCGGTCCGCTGGCCCCCATCATCGAAGTCTCCGACATCGACGACGCCATCGCGGTCGCCAACGATTCCAAGTTCGGACTCTCCTCGGGCGTAGTAACCAATCACCTGCCCAGCGCACTCGAATGCGTCCGGCGCATTCGAACGGGAACGGTCAACATCAATCAAGTTCCCGGGTATCGCATTGAATGCTCTCCGTTTGGCGGCGTAAAAGACTCTGGCTTAGGGATTAAAGAAGGCGTGATCGAGGCCATGAAATTCATGACCAACGTAAAGACGTTCTCGCTTCCGTGGTAAAGAATAATACAATGAAAAGACTTTTTATTCTCATCGTTATAGGGCTGTCAAGCTTATTCTCTTGTTCAGAAAACGATGACACGCCGCTTGATACACCCACTACAAATACAACAGGTTTATTTACACAAACGCTTTCCCACGATGGTATAACAAGAGAGTATGTTATCTATGTGCCTGATTCTTATGATGGAACTTCAGCAGTTCCACTAATGTTTAACTTTCACGGATTCGGTGGGATTGCAAACCAATACTTAAAGTACGCCGATATGCGGCCTTTGGCAGACATGGAAAATTTTATTCTGGTCTATCCCCAAGGTACCTTGCTGGATGGAGATCCGCACTGGAATGCTGGTTTAGAATCAGACGAAAATAAAAGTGATGCGGATGACTTCGGCTTTGTGGAAGCATTGATTGATGAAATTTCTTCCAATTATAACATTGATTTAGCAAGAGTATATTCCTGTGGTTACTCAAACGGCGCTTTCTTTACCTATGCACTTGCTTGCTATCATAGTAATAAAATAGCGGCCATAGGTTCTGTTGCTGGAACAATGATGGAGGAAACACATAACAACTGTAACCCATCACACCCTACGGCTATGATTAATATTCACGGTACAGCAGACAAGTCTGTCCCTTATGGTGGGGAGTTTGAGGGATTATCATCAATTGATGAGGTGCTTGCTTATTGGATAGATTTTAATAATACCAGTACTACTCCAATAGTAAATAGTATGGATGATGGTGGAACGACAATAGAACATTATTCCTATACAGACGGAGACAACAATACTGCTGTAGAACATTATAAGGTTATCGACGGAGGGCATATCTGGTTTGATATGAGCTACGACGGCTCTAATACCAGTCGTTTAATCTGGGATTTTGTGTCGAGATATGATATTGGAGGATTGCGATGAGTAACGGATGGCAGGATTTGCGCGGTTATTATCCCGGAGTTTCAGGCAAAAATCTTCGCGTACCGCGTTTAATCGCATGGCATGTAATGATGAAGATCGTCGCCGCATCATGGCATCCAGATATTCCACTTGCCATACTTCTCCCAGATGCGACAGGCGTCACAGGTACACATCAACCGGAGCGCAAAACGCGGTTTGTTACTTGTATTGAGAGATCCAGAGTGTATCAACAGATAATGAAAAAACAGCACATCTCCTCGGGACGGCCTCAACTCAATCGGCTCTCCCAGACCGAACCTTTGTTGCGGCTTCTTAAAATCTGACAGCATTTGATACCGGTCAGAGTTCTGTGCTGCCGCCTTGCTGAGCTTCCGATGCGATCCTGGCCAGACCGCAGTACCACCACCCTGTGCAACACCAGAATCGAGATAGGTCAGGGAAGAGACGCGGAATGACCTGGGAAAGACATTGAAAGGTCGATGTCCACCATCGACGTGCCCATTGCTATAATCCCAGTCTTTCGAAACCGGAAATACACTGCGTGCCCAGACTCCCTCTGGTTGTGGCTTCTGACAGTGAAATGCACCTGCATTTTCCCGAGCCAGTTGGCTCTGTACTTCGTAAAATGCAGGAGTACAACAAGCCAACAACGCGGGATCTTGAACGCCAAAATGTTCAATCACCCCCTGGCTGGCGATTGTGTTTACCCCATCTGTTTCGTCTGGCAAAGGAGACCACGAAGCTGGATCATCCCGATCCATCCCGAGCACAGACCACATCGCATCTTCCGCATTGGCAATTGTCTCTTCTGGAATCAATCCCGACATCAGCACATACCCATCGCGGTCATATTGCGTCAGTTGCTCTTGTGAAAGCATAGACTCCTCCTAGACAGATCGAATTGTGTATAGGAAAAATAAGGCATCGATATCCGTACTATGCAGTCCTCAGCCCCCAGCCCCCGCTTCTCAATG
>JAJDTR010000072.1 GCA_022827055.1 Candidatus Poribacteria bacterium
AACCGCTCGCAGAAATTGCTCATCTGACTGTTTTACTGCTTTTTCAAATTGACTCATGGGTATCCTTTCTACAACAGAAATTGTTGAAAGGATATAACGTAAAATCAAGCCAAATAGATACTTATTTTGGAAAGATGTCTAGTATTCCGTTTGTTGGGAGCATCCTTCAATCAAGAGTATTTCTTTCTGCGGAAAGTTTCATGCGCGTGTATGAATTGAATTGCTATGTGAAGGGCCGGACGGTTAACACCCGTTGGACTTCAACCTTCCCCAAGTCGTGGTCAGCCCTCGATCTGCCGACACGGAATGTGGGTGTCGAAATAGGGTATTTCCTCTTGCACTGTCCACGTACTTCGAGGCATCTGGTCCCTCGGTAAAGCGCCATAGCGCCATTGTCCTCGCATTCGGTTTAGGGCGAACATTAAGCCGAGGCCTTCCAAGGGGAGGAATGGACAACTGAAGTTCATCCATATAAATTGTACCAGAGATAAACGGTCCATATCGTACCACAGTGTATTCAAAACCGTCTAACGCTTTATCAGGCACATTGCCGACGTAGAATCGGTTATCGGTATCATCGCACCACATCCCATTGGGCAAATTTAGGTCATGGGGATGATTGCCGTTATAGTAGATAAAAGAACGACGGACGCCTCCCTCAAGCCAGGTTTCAAAGGCGAAGTGGTGCCACTCGCCTGGGCTAATACCACCGAGAACGCCCACGTCAGAGCTTCCACCCTCCTCTTTTCTTGACATGATGAACAAGGTAGGAATATGCCGCTTCAGTTGAACTCCGTCTCGGTTTTCGATAACTACCTCCGCAAGGATGACGAACGCATAACTCCCCGGTTTGAGAAGAAGCACCCTCTGTCCCAATGGAATCTCGGGGACGGTTTCAAGTTTAAACCAGAATTCGACAGCGAAGTTGTTTCGCAATCGAAAATCCAGCGAAGGATTATCTTCAGCGTAGAGGTATTCCCCTGCATTTAGTTTGAGGTAATTTCCAAGCAATTCTGGACGTTCTATACCTGAGCCAATAGACGGAATAACCAGAAGCACCAAGCAATATACGAACGTTACACTGTATTTCATCTTTAGGCCTCGTGCCCAAGTCGCGGTTTTGGTGTCAAGAGCGTGTACCATACAACCGCCGCCGCCAAATACTAGCAATTGCTATGCCATACCTGAAAGAACGCTGACGTTTCAGAATTGAGATTTGAGATAGGAATATGTTTATGTGTGATTTTGCTTGAACGGAAGTTTCAGCCCAGCATGCTTTGGATTGACATCATCCGCTATGTAGACACAGATGTTTTGCTTTATGGGAGGGATTGCAGGAGCGAATCAACTGGACAGCAGGCCAAATTCGACTGTTGAGGCAGGTTGTAGAAGAACGACTTTGATTCTGGTCTTGGGCAACTGAAAATTGGCTTGCAAACTCGCCAACTGATCCTCATTCTTCAGATTCTGGATTTTTCGGCTTCTCATTCCGCCGCTCATCTCGTTCAATCAATCCGTCGCGAATATGGAGCACACGATTAGCATGTTGGGCAAGTTCAAGTTCGTGTGTCACCATGATGATTGTGTTCCCGTTTTGATTCAGTCGCCGGAAAATTGACATGATTTCGGCGCCCGATTTGGTATCGAGATTACCCGTAGGCTCGTCGGCGAAGATGATTGACGGTTCGGTTACAAGCGCACGCGCAATAGCCACGCGTTGAATCTGTCCTCCTGACAATTCTGTCGATTTGTGCCGCACGCGATCCGCCAGTCCAACCGCCTCAAGCGCTTCAAATGCGCGGCGCTTCCGCTCCTTTCGTCCGACGCCGGCGTAGATGAGGGGTAGCTCAACATTATGTTGCGCGCTCGTCCGAGGCAATAAGTTGAAGGTTTGAAAGACAAATCCAATCTTCCGATTGCGGATTTCTGCGAGCCGATTATCCGATAATTGTCCTACCTCTTCCCCTTCGAGGAAGTACTCCCCTTCTGTAGGCTGCGCGAGGCATCCGAGAATGTCCATCATCGTGGATTTTCCCGAACCCGAGGGCCCCATAATCGCAATGAATTCCCCGGGTTCAGCGGTGAATGTTACGCCTCTGAGGGCATTCACCTCAACATCGCCCATCTGATAGACTTTTGTAAGATTGCGAACATCTATGAGCACGATATTACCTCGTCCGTTGACGCAGTACGCTACTTGTCATCCTGCCGTGTGAGTTGTTCCATGGAAGGGACAAAAACTCGATCTCCAGCGTCTACGCCGGAAAGAATCTCAAAATGGCTGTCGTTGCGTTGACCGACTTCAATTCTGGTCTTTATCCCCTTCATCTCATTTTCCTTTCCCTTTTTCCGCTTAGACTCTTTGGTTCCGGTATCAAGTTGCACATAATACTGCTTTGTACTGCCAATCTCCGCTTGTACGCTCGAGATTCGATTCGTGTCTGAAATTAGTATGCTGATTTCAGCCGGACCCGTTCGTAATCCGCGGGGAGTACCATCGAGTAGAATCTCCACATTCCCGCGCGACGTATCCGTCCGGATCTTGCCAACCCTGCCCTCGAACTCTTTACCGATCAGGTTTAGGATTTTGAGTTCCTGATTTGGGCGAAGGCGCCTAAGGTTGCTCCCCGTCACCGTTGCTTTTACGGTCAACACCTCCGGATTGATTACAGCTTCGATGGGCAGTTGGAGAACATCCTCCTCCTTGAAAACAATAATATCTACGTCTGCCGACATACCGGGAAGGAGTTGGGATGTTGCTTCAAGGATTTCGACATCTACCTCAAAAGTGATAACTGTGTTTTGCACTCCCTGTTGGGGGATATTTGCGCCTGGTGATATTTCGCTAACACGTCCTCTAAAGACTCGGTCGGTGTAGGTTTCAACTTGAACTTCCGCTTCCTGTCCAACCTCCACCTTTGAGATCTCGACTTCGTTGATTCGTGTCTTGACAATCATTTTGGAGAGATCTGCGATTGTCATCAAGGCTTCCCCACGCGAGAACGCCGAGCGTCCCGAGGTGACGATTTCTCCCTCCTCAAAAAACACCCGCGTGATAGTACCTGAGATTGGCGCTTTGACGGTAGTCCATCTTAGACGTTTCTCTTGCGCGGCGAGAGCGCTTTCAGCTTGGCGCAAATCAGCTCGTGCGCTCACTTTCGAGTGTCTCGTTAATTCTTTCTCCGGATCGGCTGTGTCCTGAACTTTCAGAAGCTGTTCGCGGGCATTCTCCAATCCGGCGACATATTCCTTTTCTCGTGCCGCCCCAGCCTCCTTGATAGTAATGAGCCCCTGTTCATGTTGTTTCAGGGTTGATTTACGGCTCTTGATTGCCTCTTCTCTCGCCTCGATATTCTGTTTCTGCGATTCGACGGACTGAAATTGTGTCTGAACATCTTTCTCTGCCGTGTCGTATTCGTATTGGGCATTCGCATGGCGCGTTTCGGATTCCTCCAACGTTCGTCTAGATACCAACTGTTTCTCAAACAACTCCTTGTTTCGGTCATATTCTGCTTGAGCGGTATCCCGCTTAACCTTCGAGGATTCGGAAGCGGCCTGCGCGCGTTGATAAGCGAGTTGTGCTTGTTCTAAGGCTATCTGAGCCTGACGCAGGGAAATGTCGTCTTGTTCGAGATAGTTGCGTGTTGTCGAGATGCGAGTTTCGGCTTCAGTGATTCGTTGGCGTGTTTCCGCTTTAATTGCTTCCAGACGTCCTTCCGACATTCTTACGGAATTCTCAGCCTGGGCAATTTCATTTGTCTGCCGTTTCGTAGTCAATTCAATCTGAAGTTCCGCCTGTTTGTGACGTGCTTTTTGTGCGTTGCGGTATGCTTCAGCCTGGTTCCGCTGCTCGGAAATCTGCTCATCGTCAATCTTGAGCAATTCTCGCCCTTCTTCAACAAACTCTCCCTCCGACACAAAAATCTGTTCAATTTCGCCCTCGACATTTGAGCGCACCTCTACAGAAAGCAAAGCCTCAAGATTGCCAGTCTCGCGCAACTTGACAACGAACTCGCCGCGCCGGACAACTTCCATTTTCTCCTCATCGTCATCCTTATTCCCGTTGATTTTTATGATGACAATCGCAACCGTGGCAATCAAGAGAACGACTAATGAAAGTATAATGATGTGTTTCTTGTTGTATCTCAATTTAGCGTTCCCATTGCACGCTGCAACGCACTTTGAGCAATCTTGTAATCATAAAATGACCGAACCTGATTGGTCAAGGCTTGCGCATACTCCGTCTGCGCGTCGAGTAATTCTAGCAGAAATGCAAGCTCCTGCTGAAATCGTCCGCGAATCACCTCAAGGCTGGATTCCGCATTTTTGACTTGGGTACCGGAAATATCTATCGCCCGTTCCGCGCGCTTTAGATTAAGAAATGCTTGCCGAACTTCCAGTGCGACAGAGCGTTCCAAATCCTTGGCATCCTCGCGTGTTTGATGGAGCAACAATTCGACCTCTTGAATACGCCGCTTGGTTACACCGCCATCGAAGATAGGGAAATTCAGTCGCGTGGTGAAATCCCAACTTCGGAACTGGTTAAAATCCTCACGTTCATGAAGGTAGTCATCAAGGTTTACGGCGTAGTTGAAATTCGCGTCAACTCGCGGCAATCGCCCTAATCTCGCAAGTTTCATGTCTGCTTCAAATTGTACCAGTAGGGAGTTGAGTTCTTTGAACTCCGCGCGGTTTTCATACGCCAACTGAATGGCTTCTTCGACCGCCATTTGTGTGACTTCAATTGCGCCCTGCTCCAGATATTCCGAATAGTCGGCGTCTTCGGCAAGAGTAATCACAGTGTCCGGCTTCAAGCCCATCAACCGCGGCAAGGTCGCCGTGGCGATTTTTAGAGCGTTCTCGTTGCTCAAGAGACTTAATTCATCATTCGCTTCCCTCACCTGAGACGTAGCGATATCGGCGGGAATCAGGTTGCCGACTTGAACGTGAACCTTGGTAGCTTCGGTGTTTTCTTGAGATCTCGTCAAAATCTCTTTACTTACCTTGACAAGCTCCTGGGTCTTCAACACATCGTAATAAGCTTGTGTAATTTGAAAAATAAGCGCCTGTTTAATCCGTTCGTTTCGATTTTCTGTCGCGTTACGTCTCTCCTTTGCTTGCGAGTAGTTTGCCCCTCTCTGGCCATGATCCCAGAGAGTATATCTACCCGAAATATCAAGATCATAATTTGCACGCTTGAAGCCGAAATCAACCCTGTCGGAAATTCCATAACGCCCTCCAAGCGAAACCTCGGGAAGAAACTGTGCTCGTGCATTTTTAACGCGGAGATCCTGGATGGCAAATTCCAGACGAGCGTTGCGCATATCGGACGACCCTTCGAGTGCAAGTTTAATGCACTGTTCAAGAGCCAGTGGTTTGGATAGATCAATTCCAATATCAGGATTCTCCGCGTCCGCACTCCGGATTGATAACACCAGTACAATCGCAAGCGCGAACCAAGTTCTCCGTCTATTCATTAGCACCTCCTTGAGTTTGTTGACAAATTCCAGAGTCCGTTTAACCGTGTTTTTTGACGGAAGTAGGAATTGAAAGTTTAGCAGTGGCTCCGACCCCGGAACAAGTGGGGAAGTGTTCGTTGAAGCGCGCAAGGTACTGTCCCACGTCATGCTGTCTACAGTGAAAGGCTTGGTTGCCTATGAAAGGTTTCGGGAACGCCGTCAAACATCGATACCGCTGTTGACTGCTCTGTGTCAAACGGACGTGAAATTGAACAAAATATACTAACTGTTTCATCCCATTGCCAACCCTGTGAGATAATCCGACTCGGACGAGGCGAGGAATGCCGCGGTTTGAGCAATATCGCAAGCTTGGGTAATCCGACCTAAGGGTACCTCGGAAGCTATCTTCTCAAGCATTTGCCTTCGTTTCTCCGAGATTGTTGAAGCGCCGGGTACGGTTGCGTTCGCAACGGCATCAATTCTCTCCGTATCTACCGTGGCGGGACAGAGCGCGTTGACGTTAATGCGGTGAGTTGCCAACTCATCGCCAAGGACTGTGTGAAGCCGATAACTGCGAACTTTGAAGCACAGTAAGCCGTGTGCCTCGCTTCGCCGCATTTTCCCAATCTGGACGACATGTTGATGATTTTCCCGCCTCCGTCACGGTCAATCATGTGTCGGGCAGTTGTTCTACAACAGAGAAAGGTCCCCTTGACATTGACAAGTTGTACCTGATCCCAGACCGCCTCATCCAATTCCGTTACGGAAACGCGGTCCGGGCCCGCCAGTGCACCGGCATTGTTGACCAGAATATCAACTCGTCCAAACTCATCAATCACCTCTCGGATCATGTTCTCGACTTCAACTGATTTAGTAACGTCCGCCGTAATTCCAATCGATCTGCGCCCCAGTGCACGAATTTCATCGACAACCTGCGGCAACCCTGCCCAGTCTGATCCTCCGTCGGCGTACGGCGCTTCCGTGACATCGCTGACAGCGAGGTCTGCGCCATCCTCGGCGAGTCTCATGGCAATAGCGCGACCTATTCCGTGCTCTCCTCCAGCACCTGTGACAAGGGCAATTTTCTCGCTTAAGTCGTACATTTGGTAATCTCTTCCAGTACGAGCCATCAAATCAGAATCAGGTGTCTGTTATAGGCATTTCGCGCCATTTTTTTGTCAATTCGGGCTGAAGCCACATCCCAACGAAGTCCGATATAGGGCAGATATGCAGAATTCCACGCTAGGAAGTCGGCAGGTTTTTGAGGGGAATGCGGTTGACTCCAGTACATTTGTAGGGTATCATATTGCGCAGCTTTTGGCAATATTCAAGTAGGCAGATTCTACACTGCTCGTTTTTCGTGATGTGGAATAGAGATGCGGTTTTGAGAGGCACGAAAACGGATTATCACTTCGAAGGAGAGAAAATATGGCTGGGAACGTTTTTGAAGTTACCGATGAAACTTTTGAAGAAAGCGTTATAAGTTCCGATACGCCGACTGTGGTGGATTTTTGGGCGGAATGGTGCGGCCCATGCAAGATGATTGCTCCGATACTGGAAGAACTAGCCGATGAGAATGCTGGGAAATTTTCTGTTGGAAAGTTGGATGTCGACAACAACCGAGAAACAGCGATGAAATATGGCATTCGGAGCATCCCAACACTGCTCGTTTTCAAAGATGGCGAAGTTGCCGAGCAAATTGTCGGCGTCATGGCGAAGGATGCATTGCAGCAAAAGATTTTAGGCTCATTATAAAGTGCATCGAAACACAGTACGGAATGACAGGCTACAAATGTCTGGCTTCGCACGTAATGGAATAAGTGTAGATTCCGTATATTCTATATGATTTGGGAATCACTCTATAACGCGATAGGTGTTCCGGCGCTATCCGTCGGTTTCCACGCCGCCGCCAAATTCGACAGTAAGGTTCGGGAGGGCATCGCAGGTAGATGTGACGTGCTGAGAAAGCTGAAAAGCCAGTTAAATTTGGCACGGCAATCGGATCATACGGTCTGGTTTCATTTTACTTCGGTTGGAGAATTTGAACAAGCCAAACCTCTAATTGAGGCGATTAAAGATGACTCTCGAATTGTACTGACCTACTTCTCTCCGTCCGTACAAGCCGATGTCGCACGATATTCTTACTGCGATGCGTCGGGTTACTTGCCACTTGACACGCGGAACAATGCGCGTGCACTCCTCCAGATAATCAAGCCAACGCTTCTAGTCTTTTCAAAGTTTGATATTTGGCCCAATCTCGTGTGGTCAGCCGCCCGCCAGAAGGTGCCGATCATTCTTATTGCCGGGACACTGCACGCAAAGTCCAAGCGAATGTCATACCTCGTGCGCCCGTTTTCGAGGAGTGTGCACCGCCATATCGCTCTTCATTGTGCCATCTCGGAACCGGACGCGGAACGATTCCGTCAGATATGCCCACCCAATGCTCGAATCGAAGTAACCGGGGACACACGTTTCGACAGGGTCTACCAAAGAGCGGCCGCCGTTGAAGCTGGCACCGAACTCTTTCCGGGCCAGTCAACGTTAAACCGCCAGGTTCTAATTGCCGGAAGTACGTACTCGGAAGATGAACGAGTAGTGTTAGAAGCATACAAGCTTCTGCAGCAGGCCCCCTCCCAATTTCGGCCTCATCTTATTCTTGTTCCTCACGAACCAACCGAAAATCGCATCCGCCAGATTCGAGAAATCTTAAATCTGCGGGGCTTTTCATATCTCCGCTTATCGGATTTAACGAAAGCGACAGATCTTCGAAACACCGACGTAATCATAATCGACACCGTTGGACTGCTCGCAAAACTGTATTCAATCGGGGATGTTGTATTTGTGGGCGGAAGTTTTCATGGAAGTGTTCATAACGTGATGGAGCCGGCGGCAATGGCGAAACCCATACTATTCGGGCCTACCGTTCACAACGCTTACGAAGCGAACGTCCTGCGGGACGAGGAGGCAGCGCAAGTGGTCAATAATGCGACTGAAATGGCATCCGTGCTCGGAGATTTGTTCAACGACCCGATAGAGCGAGAGCGAAGGGGATTGATTGGAAGGCGTGTTATTGAAGAGAATCTCGGGGCTGCAGAGCGAACGCTAGATCACTTGCGCCCCTATTTGAAGTAAGGCGGAATCAATATTTTCGAAATGGGGAGGACTCTCTTAATCTGCTAATTCCGATCGACATCCGTACACATTGCGGCTTGCGATTCAATCCTTAATTGCTATTTGCTTCGACATATTTCTACCGCCACATAAGGAATAGACTGCTCAATCGGAGGAGACAGTTTTTTAACGGTTAGTCGGACTTCGTCAACCGGGAAACGGTTCAAGACTTTTGACGCCGATCTTTCAGCCAAGGCTTCTATCAAATTGAACGATTTTTCCGTTCCGGTTTCGACAATTAGGTCTACGACCTCGGCATAGTCAACCGTATGTTCGAGGTTATCCGTCCTGCCGGCTGTAGCCAAATTGTATATCAACTCGACATCGACCTCATATTTCTGACCCACGTGTTTCTCGGACTCTGATGTACCATGGTGACCGTGGAATCGAATACCTTTGAGGATGATTTTGTCCCGCGCAGACAGCATACTCGACCTATGGGAAACACTTAACCCTTTTCATCTCCCTGGTTAATGAAAGGCGTGAGGAGGTCAATGGGAATTGGAAACACGAGAGTTGAATTTTTCTCCGCAGAAACCTCAACTAGCGCCTGTAGAAATCGTAGCTGGATGGCGGTTGGTGTTGCGCTCAACATTGTCGCCGCGTCCGTCAATGCGTGGGCAGATTCCAATTCACCTTCCGCGTGCGTGACCTTGGCGCGCCGCTCCCTTTCCGCCTCCGCCTGTTTAGCCATTGCCCGCTGCATCTCGGACGGCAAGTCAACATGCTTAATTTCCATGGCAAATACCTTGACCCCCCACGGCTTACAGTGTTCTCCAATGATTGTTTCAAGGTCTTGATTTAGCTTTTCTCGCTCAGACAGTAGATCATCCAACTCAGCCCTGCCGAGCACGCTCCGTAGTGTAGTTTGTGCAACCTGCGCGATGGCGAACCCGAAGTCCTCCACTTCAACTACTGCTTTGTCCGCATCCACGACTCGAAAAGAAAGCACCGCATTCACACTCACCGAGACGTTGTCTTTCGTAATTACGTCTTGAGGAGTGACATCCTGCACTACCACCCGTAGACTAACCTTCTGCATACGCTCAATCCAGAATGGAATCAACCAAACCCAGCCGGGACCTCTTGTTCCACTGAGTCGACCAAGGCGAAAAACAACTGCTCGTTCATATTCCTTTAGAATACGAAATGAGGTTGTTAAAACTATGATGATGGCAATTCCGCCAAGCATGTAAGGTATTCCAAATTCCTGCATCCAGTTGTCTCCCTTTTGTTCTTAATAATGTTTGATTCTCTCTGGCTGGTTTCAATAATCGGATTGAGCTATGATCGGGCTTCCGTAGGCGTCCCGCTTTCAAATGCACTCTCAGATAGAACGAATACAGTCCGCTCCTATTTCGTAACACTGACGTGTTATCTTAGCACATCTGGAATTTCTGCGTCAATCAAATTGGTGTATGTGGGCGTAGAATGTGCTAGTGCCTCGGCGCTGAAGTAAGATACATGATCGTCAGCAAAGAGGTATAGTCGCAATCCTCGCGTCCTCGCGTCCTCGCGTCCTCGCGAATGTAGGAGTGTTCCGTAAAATGAAGGGGTGTTTAATGGGGCGGGAAAGCACGGCGCCTCGCCTGTCAATCCTTGTTAGAAGCAGCGGCATGAGGCGCCGACGTGCAACATCAGTTATCGCTCTTGTATAAGCATCTCCTCGGCCGTCACCTGCTCCGATTCCTCCATTGGAACCGGTATTCCTCTGATTGTAGCCCATGATGTTGTAACAACATGCGCGCTCCTCCACACAGTCTTGGTAGGTGACAAAACATGCACTGAATTGTCAGGTTCACTGAAAAACGTTAGTTTTACCAAGAAAACCGTTAGCACCAAGTAGAATACCATAGCGGTACAGTTGACTAACGCTGGGTGAGGATTGAACTTGAGTGCGGCAAGGAGCCGGGCCAATGGACTGGCAAAGAAAGCGAGTCGACTGCGGCGGTGTTCCTTGGCAATCTGTTTCTGAATCTTCAAGGCAAGATCTGGAGGCGGATCTGGATTTCGCAGGCTTTCAAGAACCGCGACCGTTTGCAGCATCTCGTCATATTCAGTCTGGCACTTTGGGCACGCCTCAAGGTGCTGTTTCAATTCAACATTCTCTTGCAGTTTAAGTCCTGAACTTAAGCGATTCACGTTGATAGTTGTCATGAAATCTTCACAATTCAAAATAGTACCTCCTTTCTTTGTGTCGTCACTTTCACAGATCTTTGAGCATGGATTTAAGGTTCCTTATCGCCGTGTTCAGGCGTGAAGCCACTGTGCCTTCCGAACAATCCAAGACGAGCGCAATCTCACGATATTTCAGATTTTGTGCATAAAATAGGACAACTACGGCTCGTTGCTTTGGCGGCAATTGGTCGATTGCCGCTTGTATTAAGCCGTCACGCTCGGTCTTCAACACCATCCGCTCCGGAAAATCTGAGTCGTATTGACGGTTCTGCTCTCGCAGGCAATTCGAGTAGGACATCAATGTGCGTCCTCGAGAATCAGACTTACGAATGTGCTGTTGGCACGTATTGATTGCTACTCGGTACAACCATGTTGAAAACTTCGATTGAAACTGGAAGGATGGAAGCGATTTGAAGGCTTCCAAAAACGTCTCTTGGGTTGCGTCGGAAGCATCGTCCGGATTACCAAGCATGCGGCAAGCTAGACCGTAAATCTTTGCATGGTGACGTTGCACAAGTTCGTTGAATGCACTCCCATCACCCTCAACCGTTTTGTGAACGTACACATCGTCAGGAATCATAAGGTTAACCACGAAAAAAGAACTCAACAATCCGCTAAAGCCTTAGTGAATTTTCTCATCGAGTTTCTTCAGTGTGAGGCGGTTTATTTTAATGAGTACCGACACTTGGTTGATTAAAAACATAGCAGGCAGTTGCGAAACTCCGCTGTCTTTGCTAAAATATCAACGGTGTATCGCGGTGCGTGCCCTGTCAGCAATAGGTTGGCAGAAGATTTGATTAATCTGATTAGAATCTTAAAGACCACTTATATATGACCTAAGCCGCGATGCTTGATGCTTGTAGAATTTTATTTTAGACAATTATCCATAACGACACAATTAACATAACATGTACGGAGCCTGCCGGTGTGATTGAAGTACAAGACTTGTCCAAATCAGTCGAAGGAAATGTAATATTCGCCGACCTAACGTTTCGCGTGGATTCCGGCGAGCACCTTGCATTAATGGGTGCAAACGGCTCTGGCAAATCGTTACTACTCAGAATTCTGGCTACCTTGACGAAACCGACCAGCGGCGTGGTCAAGATTGCAGGGCACGACGCATTTTCCAATCTTCGGGAAGTTCGGCCCCTGATTGGCTATATTCCGGAAACCTTCGACGGTTACCCACACCTTTCGATTGTTGAATACCTAGAATTTTTTGCCGCTGCGTACCAATTGGACAAAATCGGACGTGCCACCGCAATTGACGACGTGTTGAATCTGATGGATATCGCGGCGATAGCCCATCGGAAGATCGCTTCTCTTTCCAAAGGCGAGAAACAGCGGCTCTGTCTTGCCAAAACTTTTCTACATGACCCGGTAATCTGGCTGTTCGATGAGCCGCTTTCCGGATTGGACGTGCGTGGAAGGCTCGAGCTGAGTACGCTGATACAGGAACTCTCGGCCATGGATAAAACCGTAGTAACCGCCACGAACCGGCCTGGAGAGGTCGCTCCCATTTGCACTCACGCCGTTATCTTGGCGAACGGCGGCTTGGCGTTTTCCGACACCATAGCGGAGACCGAGGTGATCTTGGAGGAACTGTTTTTGCAAGTCACGACTGCCGACAGACCGGTTGAAGAAAGCAATGAACCGGATACGCCAATCGATACATCAGACGAAGGCACCGTTTAGAAATTGGTAGAAACACTCACAATAAATCAACAATCAGTTGTCCGGTTAGTTTGGATTTCCTCCCTTTATTCCGCCAATGCAATTAAAAACATGCCAAACACCATCAAGACTGCCCCAGCTAAACGAAGCCTTAAACCGGACTCGCGTAACTTATAACTTCCGAGCAGAACCGCAAAGACAACCGAGCATTGTCGAAGCGCAACAATGTAACTGACCTTTTCGGTCATTAGGAGGTAAAGAATCAGAGTGTACGAGACCATCGCCATTGTAGCCGCCGTAATCACTTGCTTCCACTCTCGATGTCCAATCTCAGCGATTTGTCTCCATCGAAACTGAAGAAAAATGTAGGCATTGTACAAAATCAGCGCAATACATCCCTCGGCAAGATAGTAGGTCATCGCATTCCAAACAGACGCACTATTGGAATGTGAGTGGAATTCCGCCATTCCTTGCTTATCAATCAAAGAGTATGTGATGACCGTACCAAGCGTCGAAAATGCCCAGATTGAATCCGGCTTGCACGCATACTGAAGGATAGATTTGTACGAAGTTTCTTTTCCGCGTTGCTGGAAAAGATAAATCGCCAATACCACGCAGAAAATCCCGGCCAAGCCGCGTGTCGAAATTGACTCTCCCAAAAATAGCAGGGCAAAGAGCGGAACAAATGCGGGAGCCGAGCGAGCGATAGGGTAAACGAACGAGATATCACCCGCCATGTAGGCGCGACTCAAAGAGAACCAGTAGCCGAAGTGGACTAGACCGGATAGAATAACATACACCCAAACTTGTGACGGGATAATGGGCAGTCGAATCGAGAACACAATGAGTGTCAGAAAGAGTGTAAAGACGCCCATCCAGAAGAAGAATATCTGGGTAGATGTGCTGGATTTTGCGTAGAAATTCCAAAGGGCATGAAAAAAGGCGGAGAGAAATACCAGAATGATTGTTAAAGATGTCATAGGTGTCTCATGGATTCGCTCGACGCGATTTTACATAATTGTGCGATTCTTGTCAACACCCTCGACACGACCAGTCGTAAGTTGGGTTGAGCACGGATCCGCGAATAATCGATAATCCTAGAGGAGTTTTTGAGCGCCCACCGAATCCGCGTAGCTTGTACACATCGCGGTATATGCGTCCATTCGTGCAACATCTGGGGCAATTAAAAGAGGTAAATAATATGTCAAAAGAGAAGAAATCGCGATCGAATAAGGCACAGAAGTTCGGTGCGAAAAACAAGCAACTGTCTCCAACCGATGGAACCCAAATGGTAGGAGGAGATCCCGTCCAGCAAGAGAAGACGCTTAAGCGGAAATTCTATGAAAAGGAACTGGCGCGGCTCCAACTTGAGCTAATCAAGTTGCAAGAGCACATTAAGAACAAGGGGCTAAAAGTTGTCGTAATATTTGAAGGGCGCGACACCGCGGGAAAGGGAGGTACCATCAAGCGAATTACCGAGGCGTTGAACCCCCGTATTTGTCGTGTTGTTGCGCTGGGAACACCGACTGAACGTGAAAAATCCCAGTGGTACTTTCAACGATACGTCGCACATCTTCCGGCGTCCGGAGAGATGGTACTGTTCGACAGGAGCTGGTACAATCGAGGCGGTGTTGAACGCGTAATGGATTTTTGCACTGATGAAGAATACCAAGAATTTTTGCGCTCGTGCCCGGAGTTCGAACGAATGCTGGTGCGCTCTGGCATTATCCTGATTAAATACTGGCTTTCCGTGGATGCCGAGGAACAGGCGCGCCGCTTTAAGGATCGGATTGAGAATCCGAGCAAGCGGTGGAAGATTAGCGAGATGGACTTGGAGGCGCGCAAAAGGTGGGTTGACTATTCAAGAGCGAAAGATGACATGTTTAAGTATACAGACATTAAACAAGCTCCGTGGTTCGTGGTTGAGTCTCACGACAAGCGGCGGGCAAGATTGAACTGTATTTCTCATCTGTTAAACCAGATTCCGTACGAGGATTTGCGACTCGAACCGATGAAACTTCCACCGCTGCAGTCTGACCAACACTATATCCGCCCTCCGAGATCTGATCAGACGTATGTGCCGGAGATATTTTAGCGAAGTGATTCGGTGTAGACCAAATGTCTACGCAGTGCACGTCATGGATCATTCGTAATACAATTTCCCTTGAATCACACTGCATATCATAATTCTATCGTATTAGCCGCATTGCCCATCATTTCCGTAAGCGAGAATTAGACGATTGAAAAGGATTAGACAAGTCGCTAATGACGATTCACCACCCGGAGTTCATTTGTCTAATCTGTTGTTCTGCATATGAAGTTTGGCTCTCTGTTCTTTCGTCACTCGCTCCGCCCCTTCATCGGTGTAAACCACATGCGGCGTAATAAACACCATTAATTCCGTCTTCTCGACACGCGTATCCGTCCGTCGAAACAGTCTGCCGAGCAACGGAATGTCACCTAAGAATGGAATCTTGTGAACAGTTTCGGTCTTGTCATCTTTTATCATCCCACCGATAACCATAGTTTGTCTGTCGTTAATTGTGACCGAGGCTGTTGCCTCTCGCGTCGAAATAATTGGGGCGTCAAACAGTGTAAACTCAATGAGACTGTTAATCTGTTGGTTAAGGTCGAGAGAGACTGTCCCCGATCTATTAATTCTCGGCGTGACAGTGAGGATAACGCCGACATTCCGAAAGTCCGTGCTGGTCAAGACACCTCCGGTAGCAGTTTCCTGCGTGCTGACCAAGAACGGTACTTCTTGACCAACATTGATAATCGCCTCTTGGTTATTCTTGGTCATAATCCGTGGTGTGGAGAGGATATTTACCTTTGTATCCTTCGTCAGAGCATGAAGCATGGTGTCTAGCTTGTCGGATAGAATTCCGTATTTCAGGCCGAAAATTTCATCAGCCAATCCAAAATCGGTTGCGCCGTCTTGACGATACGTGCTCCCGTTGATGGAGGTTCCCTGTTCCCACATCCATTCAACCCCAAAAGCACTTTCATCGTCCAGTGTGACCTCAATAATCTGTGCCTCAATCAGCACTTGGGGAAGCAGAACGTCAAGTTGCTTAATAAGTTTTTCAACGGAAGGGAAGTTTCGTACAAACGTGGTGATGAGAAGAGAATTCGTGTCTTCATCTGCGACAATTTTCACGTTGCCCGTCAGTCCTCGCGCAGCATCGGCGGTTTGCGCACTAGATCCAAGCGTGCCCGTGGAAAAAGCCCCTCCGCCTAATCCACGGCCAAATCCGCCTCCAAAACTTGCACGGTTCGCCGCTTGACGTTCGAAGAGTTCGGTCGACAAGAGTTCGTTGAGTATTGTTTCCAAATTCGCAGCGTTGGCATGTTCGAGGACAAATACTCGCGTATCCTCCGCAAAGTCGGCGATGTCTCGATCTAGCTGCTCAATTAGCTTCCCCACGGACTCCATTTGCTGTGCGGTTGTCGTCACTATTACCGAGTTGGTTCGCGCATCCGGGACTGCTGTCAACTCTGGTAAGCCGAGTACGCCTTGACCGCTTTGTTCGCTAGCCCTTTGCTGTTGCTCGAGAGAAAAGCGTCTACCTCGACCACCGAATCCGCCAAAGCCACCGAACCCTCCGCCGGTAAACACGTTTTGGGCTGCGCTGGAAAAAGCTTGATTCAGTTCATTCGAAATCTCCGTGGCATCGCCATGATCAAGAGAAAATACGCGCGTTTCCGGTTGCGAAAAACGTCGCGTGTCCAATTCTCCGACTAATCTCCGTATGACCTCAAGATTCTGTTGGCTCGCAGACACGATCAGGGAATTGGTATTTTCGTCTGCAATTGCCTTGACCTCACCGAGAAGTTGAAGCGCGCCACCCTCTGTGGGACTGCTCTGATCAGTCTGATCAGCTCCACCTCTCCCAGAATCATCGGCGCCGCCAAATGGGCCGCGCCCGCCGAATCCTCCTCGGCGCCTGCGCTGTTGGCGTTCCTGTTCCGCAGCGGCTGCAGCATCCTTCGGTTTTTCATACAATTTAGTAATAACTTCAGCCAAGTTCGCGGCGTCCGAAAATTGAAGTGAAAATACCTCAATCTTTATTCGGTGCGCCATTGATACATCTAGTTGCTCGACAATCTCTGCCAGTCTTTTGATTTGTGCCGACGATGCGGTGATAATTAACGTATTACTTCGACCGTACGCGGTCATCACCCCATACTGCGGCACAAAATCCTTAAGGTCTTTTACGAGTTGCGTGGCATCCGCGGCGTTAAGTGGCAGTACCTGCGTGACAATAGTATCGCCCGAATTTATTGCTTGCGGGTCGCTTCCAATTTGTAGAGGGGTGGCTTCTAGTTTTGCCTCCTCCAAAGGGACGATTTTTGCGCTGTTTCCGTTGACAACACTAGTGTACCCTTTAATCGCTAAGACGGCGTTCAGCACTGCGAAGGCTTCATCGACAGGCATATCGTCGGGGCTAATAATGGTTACACGCATGTCCAAATCCGCGGATTTGATAACCGTGTAACCGGTCACCTCGGAAAGAAATTCAAGGACATGATCAATTGCCGCGTCTTTGAAACGCATAGAGATACGTCGCGGTCCGCTTTCTCCGTCGACAACGGTGTCGTCTACAACCTCACATATACCTGCACTAGCGACAATAAGCAGAATAAAACATAGGAAAAATGCCCATCTTTCGAAATTAGTCATTGATTCAATTCGTTTCTTCTCCTTTCGCGCATTCGTTCAATTAAGTCTTGGCCATCGTCGTCTCCTTCTACGGGTGCTTCAAGTTCCAACTGTTTGGCAATTGTTCCAAACATGACTCGCCCATCTGTTCCGTATTCAATGCGTTCCCCCAATGCGAGTTTTACAGCCATTTCCCCACGTGTCAAGGTAATATGGTTTGGGGCAATCTCCTGAACCGCAGTGTCTTTGAGCATTTCGCCCCGACGGAGAAACATTCCCGCACTCATCTCTTGGTCTTCTACGACGGCGAGAAAGTTTGGTCCCCTCTTCACGATTCCCGTCAATGTAAGTCCGTATGTGGGTAATGGAGACGGTGGTCCAACAACGGGTCCCGAATTTGGAGTTGGGCTTTGTTCTACTGGTAGGGCAGCAGCACGCTCCCAACCGAGAGGACGAAAAAGGTTGTTTTCAACAATAATGTCATAATTCTTCGGTTTTCGGTGAATGGGAGATGCTATTCCCGCATTGGTGGCATTAGACCTGACGGATACAAAGCGTCGCTCCGACCGAATCGGTAACGAGGTTGCATTTCGCCAAGCGAACCCGAGAATTATGAAACATGCAATCAAACCCAAGATTGTCACGCAGACAATGGTGATTTTTTTCTGTGCCTTCTTCAATGTTTCAACCGTCCTGATTATCAAATTACCGCCAGCGGCCTGTGACCCAAACCCAGCCGCTCGGGCGCCTTTCCCAATGACCGGTAATCCAAGAACCACGAGGATTCCGATCCCAGTGTCCTCTTACCCAAACGTATTTTCTGCCTGCCCAACGCCAATGTCCGCCAATCCAAACCGCCTTGGGACTCGGTCTTGGTGGTGGATTCTCCACTATCGGGGTTGGCGGAGATTTCTGTACGTAAACTACCCCGCCGGCTCGCACAGCCTTCCTCGGACGGAGCGGATAAACCGTGCACCCGACTGCCGTAACCAGTAAACCGACAATCATCAGTAAAGTGATAACCAGCGTGCATTTTCGAAAGTACTGTTGATTGTTCATTATAGTTAGTCTCCTTCTTGATTTAACGAGATTGTGATTGATTATCCACCAAAACCGCCAAATCTACCTCCGCCTCCTCGTCTGCGGTTCCCGCCTAAATTACGCCCTCGCCCGACTTCGGGCAACTCTAGTTCGGGCAGCTTGATATCGGCAAACTTCTCCCGCTGTTCTTCGTTTAGAATGACTTGCATTTCTGCAACTAACACGTCAATCTGATTTTGATATTCCTTGCGTTGTTGATAGAACGACTGCATCTTCGCTTGCAAGCCGCCACCCATTCCGGCGCCTCTGTTTCCACCCATTCCGCCACGACCACCAAGCCCGGTAGTCCCCGCGCGCCTCTGGTTTCGCATCTCCGTCAGTTCCGTTTCCAATGTCTCTTTCTCTAACTCGTAATCCTCAACGATTTTCTCAATCTGCTGAATTTTGGTGCGAGCCACTTCACGCTGCTTCGCTGAAAGTTGCAAGGTTTTTGAGGTTTTTTCGGTGTCTAGTAGCTTTGTGCTGCCGCAACCAGATACTACAAGGATCGTCATCGCAACGGTAAATCCCATATGTAATTTTCTGAATATCATCGGTGTTTTCCTCCTGTGTCCGATCATACAGCGAATAAGGGGAACTGCAGTCGTTCACCTTGGTGTGCTCCTCTCACGTTTTAACTTCATTGATTGCGGCGAGATCTGTCACCTCGACGTCCATCACCGCCACCGGTGCGCCCCCCGCGACGTCCGCCGAATCCCCCGAATCCACCACTATTGTTTACGATTCCAGCGACAGTCAATTGGGCTTCTTGGTGTAGCGTTAGAAGCTCTACTAGACCGTTCTCTAATGAATCGGATTTTGTTTTCTGTTCAGCCTGCTTCGCTTTGAGGGCATCAAGCGCAGACTTAATCTGTTCATTATCCCCGCTATCGACCACGGTACGAAGCGCCTCTATCAACGGGCGCAACTCTTGACGCTGTCCAAATTGATGCTCTGTAATTGCCTTAATTCGGGGAATCAAGACGGTTTTCTCATCTTCAGATAGGTTCAACTCCTCGATCGCTCGCTGGGTTCGTCGCTCGACCATCTCTTCAAGGTTGAACTGTCCTCTCCTTCCACGCTCCCGATCTTCTCGCCCCCGTTCTCTACGGTCGGTACGATCTGGGCGTGTGTCCTCCTGTGCAGAGATGTAGTATCCGCTAGCCAACACAAATGTGATGATGAGTACGATCGCGAGTGGGCGATACGATTTTCGCCTTAATAGAGTTAATCTTCTCAGAGTAAGTGACATTGTGCATTCCTCCCTAATAATATGAGTGTGGCAGTTTGAGTATAATTGAAGCGGTTATTCTCAAATTGTTAGGCAAATAGCGAAGACAAAAGTTCGTGCTTTTTTCTATATTGCGTCAAATGGAGGAGATTCTTCAGTTTTCATCCGCCCTGAACTACCTTGTCCAGGGGAAACTGGGAGAGAGAATTTCGATTACGGGGACTCAATGCTAAAAAGAAGGTTCATTTGGGAACACAAAACCTTCCTATTTCAAATCCTCTTGGAATATCAGAAATTTCCCGTTATAATGAATATAGACTTGGTTGCATACACCAAGCACTGTCAATTTTATTTATGTTCGCATTACGCCTCTTCTTCATTCATAAACCTTATTCTTTAGACTTAAAACGCGCAACTCCCATTACATTCGAAACCGGAAGAGATTCATTTCACTTCTACAATGCCTACTAAGGATTCTAACACCGACGACCGCACACCCCAAGAAAAGATCGACGCTATGCTCCGCCCGAAATGGTGCACCGTTTCTAAAGAGGGGCGGTTATACTGGGCACTGATTTGTGCCGCTATTCGGGATGACGTGCATACGATTCGCAATCATCTCAAAAAAGACGCGGATTGCGCAAGACTAGAGTTCTGGTACACGCCGCCGATCCATTTCGCTGTCCGCGAGGGCAATTTGGATGCGACGCGGCTACTTTGGGAGGCGTATCCGTACGACGAAGTCACAAGTCTTATCAGGATGGCGGACGATCGTGGCCACACTGATGTTGCAACCTACCTGCGTACTTCCGTCGGCGCGACGAGTCGAGATACAAATCTCAAGTTGCACCATGCCGTAGAAGTCGGAAATCAAGAGGATGTTGAAGTTATATTAGCCGATGTTCCGGACATCACTGTACACCGTGATGCGGAGGGGCGGACAGCCCTCCACGTTGCCGTCATTGCGGACAATCGAGACGCGGTGGCTGCGCTACTTACGCGCGGCATTGAGATCGACGCCGTAGACCACCTCGGTTTTCGTGCAATTCATTACGCCTGCTGGAGCAACCAATACTGGACGTTGACAGATGGAGACGGTGAACTGTTACGGCTGTTGCTCGACAGAGGGGCGGCTGACAGCCCGACGCTGGCGGCTGCCCGCGGAGATTTGCATGCCCTCCGCGCTTTCGTAGCAGCGGATCCGGCGGCAGTCAATAACGGCGATACACTTCAGAAGCGGCCGCTTTCCGCTGCTGTAGAACGGAATCACAGCAACATTGTTCGATTCCTTCTCGACCATGGGGCAAACCCATCGCTGCCAGAAGGCAGAACGTGTCCGCGCGGTTCCGCCCTAATGACTGCCTCCGTGAAGAACGACATCGAACTGGCGCGAATGCTACTTGAAGCGGGAGCCGATCCCAATGGCGACATCGACTCGTCCGGGACACCGGCAATACGTGCGTCGTCCGATGCAATGCGAGGACTGATGTGTGAATACGGCGGACGCGCTGGAACAGCATGGGGATTTGCTCAAATCGGAAACCTTGAGACCTTGGCGGTAATCCTGCGCTATTGCGACGATCCGTTTTCGGACGAGGCGAGCGAATACCTAACAACACCGTATACGGCTATCATTAGCGGTTGTAGGCGCCGACTGGATAAGGATCAGAGCACCGATGCCCACGAGGCAATGCTGAACATGTTCCTGCGGAGGGGCTACCCGATGCCATCGGTGCTTACAGAGTGCAAAACCTACCTCTACCATGTACCGCACATGACTCGGCAATTACTGAATCACGGTCTGGACCCGAACTTCCCCGACTGGCAACGGCGTACGCCCTTGCACGACCTTAGCGCCGGAATCCGCCACGTAGAAGATGCTACGGAATTGGGACAACTATTCATCGATCATGGCGCCGACATTAACGCTGTTGACGAGGAAGACCGCTCTACACCGTTAGGCATAGCTGCCCGCGAAGGACAAGCGGAATTTGTCGATTTATTGCTCGCCAACGGAGCCGACCTAAATGCCGCAGGCGCCAGTTGGGCGAAGCCATTGGATTGGACGGAACGCCGTGGGCACAAGAAAATTTCGGCGAAATTGCGCACATGTGGAACGGCCTAAACCCATCATACACGTCGCCTCCCTTCACGGAAAAAAACGCAACGTTAGTGCGACCAGATTTCCCACCGATACGATACTCTTCGACTTAAATCATCCAAACTGCCTAAAATTCGGATAGTCAAACGCCTAAATTTTAGGCAAGTTCATCTGAGCTATCATTTTCTTTCGTTCTTTCCCTACCGTTAAAAAGGCTCTCAACACCCCTCAAAATAAGGTACTCACACGATTCTTCGCTTGCTATCGAACACGAGTAGTTGTTCGATCACGGTTTGGCATCTCTCTTGCTGATAGTCATTCTGTCCAGCGGACAGAGGAACGGTATGTGTCTGTCTATCTGAAGTGATGAGGAATTCTGTTTGCGAATGAAATGGTTGAACGCGGACAGATCGGGCTACTCTGCTAGGATTCCAACTGCATCTCATCAACATCGTTTAAAAAATGGAGGAAAACTAATGATTTGGTTACACTCAAAATTAAAGGGCGCGCAATCGTATCTTTGCGTTGTCGTTACGCTGGTTCTTATTTGCGCGCTCGGTTCTGCGACAGCAGAAATTAAACTGACCGATAGTCTATCCGTTTCGGGCTTTTTGGATATGTCATCTACTACAACTAGCGGTGGCGATGAGACAGAAATAGGTTTGTCTTTCGATCAGTTCGAACTAGATTTCAAGATTGAACAGGGATCGGTCACCGGGTATGTCGACATCGACAGTACGGGGCCAGACGCGGGAATTAAGTTGGAACAGGGGTATGTAACCTATACGCTGCCTGAATCCACCGTATCCGGTGTGAGCATCAAAGCCGGTCGATTCCTCAGCGCTATGGGGTTTGAAGCAGCAGAACCGACAGGTCTGTTTCAATATTCCTTTTCCGAGGGAATTCCGTATCCCGGTTATCAAAACGGTATCGGAATTGATGTGAAACCCGCCGAACAGGTCGGGATTTACGTCGCACTTCTATCTGGTGTCTGGGATGTAAATGATACGAACGTGAAGGACCCGGGAATTGAGGCGCAAGTTGCCTTGACTCCGATTGAGCAAATCACCGCCAAGGTCGGCTATGCCATGGACAAACTTGAGGACTATTCACAGAGCGAAATCAACGCTTGGGTGCAGTTCGCGCAAGGACCGTTGACGCTTGCCGGTGAATTTGACATTTTGACAAACTGGGGCGCCGACGGGAAAAACGGAACGCACTTTCTCGGCATGGCAAATGTTTCGCTGGCGGATATGATAGCGGCGCCGGTGGCTGTAACCCTTAGATTCAGCGGCATCAGTCTGGACGATGAAGACAGTTCGAATGAGTTCACGCTCAGTCCATCTTACTCGGCAACAGACAACTGGTTGCTTCTCGCGGAATTCAAGCAGCGCCTCGACGCCGAAGAAACAATCATCGCCGTCGAATCACTTTTCACTTTTTAACACAAAATAGGTGAGTTTACACTTCTAAGGAGGAATTCAAATGTTTCGCTTTACACTAAATCTGCGCGTCATCATCACGATAGGTTTGCTACTCTTAACTGTTAGCATGTTTGGCGTCGGACAAGCAAACGCCGGAGATCACGAAGTAAAAATTGGGGTGCTCCACTCGTTGAGCGGCACGATGGCAATCTCCGAAACATCGCTTAAGGACGTTGTTCTCATGGCTGCCGAAGAGATTAACGCCGCTGGCGGCGTGATGGGGAAACAGATTAGACCCGTGGTCGTCGATCCGGCTAGCGACTGGGATCTATTCGCTGAAAAAGCCAAAGACCTGATTATTAAAGAAGAGGTAGCTACGGTTTTTGGCTGCTGGACCTCCGTGAGCCGGAAGTCTGTGCTCCCGGTTTTCGAAGAGCACAATGCGCTCCTTTTCTATCCGGTGCAATACGAAGGTGAAGAACAATCTCTCAACGTTTTCTACACCGCCGCAACGCCCAACCAGCAGTTAGTTCCCGCTGCCGAATACATGATGGATGAAATCGGCGCCAAGAAGTTTTATCTGCTAGGAACCGACTATGTCTTCCCGCGTACAGCTAACAAGGTGCTGAAGGCTTTCCTCAAGACCAAAGGTGTACCTGACGAGAACATCGTGGAAGAATATAC